>NZ_JAWRWL010000002.1:0-977262 GCF_046535495.1 Bacillus sp. SIMBA_008
TCCAATTTTTACCCTTAAGGTATTTTAGCATATTTTAGGGAACTCTCTACTAAATTGAGATAAAATTGTTGTTTTATCCACTTCTTTGATAATGTTTGTTTATATCTTTAAGTACAATAGCTTTAATTTTATTTTCATGCTCTTTGTCTACAAAAATCCTTATCACATTATCACAGTCTATGTGTTCTAAATGCTCAAGCTCTTGCTGTGTATCAATATAAATAATATCCCCTATACGTTTATTCCCGTAATTATCAAAGAAATATTTAACTCCCTCGTCATATTCCCTGTCCCATCTTTCCATCCTAATTTGATCAATTGGTGAATTAGAGGTTTCATTCGTAAAGTCAGATTGATCTTCCTCATTTATTTTAGTTGCACTCACTTTCATTTGAACTCGTTCGTTAATTTCTTGAGAAGTATCTTCTATAATAAGATATTGATTAATAATAGAATCTAGTGCGTTAATTATTTTATTTAGATAAACTTTTTTTACAGGCTTCTTAAATTGATTGTAAGTCAAAGGTACTTCAATGTAACCACGGGCAAGTGTATCGTACTCCGCAAAACTATTTGAATTATCATCACGCTGAATTACCTTATATTCAATGCAAAGGCTATTAGTATTACGGTAAAGGCTGGTTTGAAGCGTTGTATTGTTATCTAAATTATATAGGTCGCATGTTGTTTCCATACTTCCTCTGAATTGATTAAAATCTACTTGATATGTACTCATTTTAATGTCTCCATTCTGTTTAAAATATGCATTTTATTTTGATTTGAATGATACAAAACAGCGCCTGCCACAAGGACAGGACGCTTTAATATTTATTCCCCTTTCAAATAGTGCTTGTAATTTTCCAGCATAATGTACTTCCCTTTGTTGTCCTCAAAAACATTCCTCTTCCCTTTCCTGTGAGGCATTTCACGGCGTTCTCCATCAAGAAGGTCGATGTCAATAACACTAACCACTTCCGATCCGTTTAGATGATATTCATATGTACGATGTGCTGGGAACTGTGGGTGTCTCAATGAAACTACTTCCGTTGTTTTAGCTGCTGTTTGTGTTTTCATTTTAATATCCCCTTTTTCTATATTTTTTGTATTTGTTAATTATATTATAATTTGATAATCTATAATAATCAATAATTAAATGCATATTTTTTGTATTTGATATAGCATTAATATTAATTGCTCATGAGGGGGTTTGGGGGTGGTGTGAGCAAAAATTGTTCAGGTGAGGAACGAACCGTTTTGAACAATTAACAGCACCCCCATTCTCTTATTTTATTATTTAATTTATTTTTGTCTCTCTTAAAGACTTAGACGGAAAAACCCTTGGTATTATTGAGCTTTTTTAAGAGTTTAAGAGGTTTATTCTCTTTAACTACCCATTTAACCATTCAATTAGCAGCTCCCTCATCCTTAATGAGGGTATGTATAATGTTATTTCTTCACCATCTCTAATTGCAGATCTCCAAATCCATTGTACTAATTCGGATAATGCAAATGCATCTTGATCAATTGATATTTGATATTTCTCTTTAAAATAATTATATAGAACAGTGTTAACGTATCTGTTTATTGTATACACCAAGTGTTTTTTGTGCTTAAAATCATTGGTAGCTCTAGCATTACATGATACAAACCCTTTTGTATATCCATTCCCCTTTATTTTGTTTTTATGTTCTGAGTAAGTCGTCCACATAGCTTCATCACTTGATGACTTAACAATGTTGTTAAAGTAATTGAATACATTGTTCTTTACCTTCTTGATCGTATATGGTGATTTATTTTTATACCAATTAGATGATAATGAATAATCCAATTGGCCAACTGTATTTAAGTTACCTTCATATATTTTTATTTTATTTCTTAATTGAGCCTTTAGAATACTCTCATATTCAGTATTATGTTTAGTAAACCTGTATTGCCCATTTATAAATTCAGAAACGTATTTTTGATACTTGATATTGTTTATATCATAATAATATCTTTGTATTTGAGCATCAAACATGTAAGTGAGTATATAAACTTCTTTAAACAACTTGAATATATCTGCAGGAAAATTCCAAATCAATATATTGTCTTTAAAGTACATCAGATTATTGTTTAAAGCCATATCGCGAATATCATCATAACGTGTTTCATAGTCCTTTTTTTCTTCGTTCCATTTGACAAATCCGTCTTCAACATATATTAACTTTGATTCAAATAGTGTAGTAAGATCATGCTTCTTAACGCGTAACTGTTCAACTACTTCCATAACTTCATCTAATATCAATGTATAGTTGCCTGAAAGGATCAGCTCCTTTGTTTCGTCATTAGCATTTTTGAATAGATTATGTGTAGCAACAATATTTTTGTTCTGAGATAAAAGTTCATGAAATGACTCAAACTTATATTGTGTTTTGTCACCTTTCTTCTTTACTTTAGGTTCATAAATTTGTTTACTGCTTATGCTCTTCTTAATGCGATCCACTTCATCCAAGTACGGTGTAATGAAAATAAAATTTTCGTCTGTCCCTGAATTATTTATCATGTCAATTGCTGCAGATGTTTTACCGCTACCCATAATAGAATCGATCACTTTAACTCTTTCCATATATTCTCCTTATATTTTAATTTTGTATTGAAAAATAAGGAACGATAATTGCCTTACCGCTCCCTTATTTATAACGCATATTTAATTATCCTTATGTTGCTGCATGATTAATACTGAATCACCTTGTTTTACTTTGCTTATCTCTTCTCTGTACTCTAAAAGGTCTTTATCAATTCTGACAGTTGCTTCTTTGATGGAGTCAATATCTTTCTTGAGCATTTCCAATTCCTTTGTCAGCTGCCGAATAGCATCCAGGAATTTTTTCTCCACTCATCTCACCTCAATGATTTAATTATACCATGAGGCCTATATGATTAGTGTGACTTGTTTCTTAGTTTAAGGAATACAAAATAGATGATCCATAACAGTATGGCAATGATACATGTGACTACAAATATTGTGTTGATTAGTGCCTTTCCTTCGCTGCTGAAGTAATCTTTGATGAGTTGAAACATTAAGAATAAGCCAATGAATGTAATATGGGTAAACCATAGTGAGAATCGTTTCATGTTTACAATGTGCTTGATCATGTTATAATATGGGTAGGAACTAAAGGAGAAGTTCATTCCCCTTTAGCTTAGCTCTCATCGGCGTATACGTTGGCGTTGTCTCTTTGGTCGGAGCCGCTTGCGTATACGCTTTTTCTTTTTGCTTGTCCCATTCTTTAGGTTTCTTACCTTCTCAACTATTGTTAGACTGTTGATTGTAAGAACCGTTAAAGATATGAGGAAAGCAACTACGATACCCACTTTCTCAAGCACTATGTACACCTCCTTTCCTATGACTCTATTATAACATAATTCATGATTTTTATATACATATTTTTTATATTTGTAGTGAGATATTTGTGTGTTGATGGATGGTATTAAGATGCTTTGTGTGCTGTTTGAATGAACAAGAATGTAATTGATTGGGAATTGATTAAGGATGCTTAGAGAGGTATTATATTGTTTCTGAAAGCGTTGAGTGTGATTAGGTTGGATGATGATTGGAATAAGATATGGATATGTATAGTGATGAGGATAAGGTTAAAATAAATATGTCTTCGATTCCCTCGGATTCGTTATAAATACGATTATTTTTAATGAATAGGTATTCATTTTCAAATTACTAATCAATTTAATTTTTTAAAATTAATTCTTGTGTTTGGCCTGGAATTATGTTAGCACTGGTGCAGACCTCCCCAAGTCATCAAATGCATGTATAATGTTCCTTATACACGTATTACAATACCAATATATGGGGGTATATTTACATCTAATGGTAAAATTAAGGGAACGGATGTACCCATAGCACTTCCATTTCCACACCCTATCCAAATTTTCATTTTCCTAATTCCACCTCAAAATCACCCTTTTTCACATCGTATTTGCTATCGTAAAAGCCTTTAGTATCAACGTTTTTCCTTCTTAAAATTTTCCCTTTTTCATCAATATCTCCTTAAAACAACCACTTCCCCCTACTCTCACTTATGTTTTACGATCGCTTATCCCCTAATTACCATTCGATAATGCAAATACCCTTATGTTTACTGGATTTTTAAGCTCTTTAAATATTTTTACGATAGGCATGTTTTTAGATTACGATAATCACTCCATCTCCATATGCCTCAGAATACACCTCAATTACCTGGATCTGTTAACACACTAGTGAAAAAACAATAGACAAATACAAATAATATGTATATAATAAATCCATAAGCGAGGAGGTGAGATAATGCAAAAGGATTCAGAGAAAGTAACGTACATGTCTAGGGATTTAATTGAATTTTTGGAGACTACTATTATCGATGGAACTGCTTCACAAGAAGAAAACACTCTTTATGAGGACTATAAACTATTTGGAACAATCGATAAAAAGAGCTATGCATTCAAAAAACTTGTATATAAGTATCTAAAAAGCGATTATTAAATCAAAAAATATGTATAAAAGTAATAAGGGGAGAATTTATTGAAAGGAAAAAAATACGGTCTAAATAAGCAAGTACATATTTACAGTATTGATACTTCTGCTTTTTATAATGATCAAGAAAACAAATTACATAACAAGATTTTAAAATCATACAGGTACAGAGATCATCTCAAAAAACTTGAACATGTTGATAAAAAACATAAGAAGTACATAACGCAAAGGATTATTTCCTTAAAAGAAAAGCTTTATAACGCCTTTAACGATCATATTCAAATAAGAACACTTAGAACAGATTCTCTGAAAGATAATAATGTGATTTCATTATTTGATTCAGTCTTAACTCGAACGCTGGGAATCAAAGAAAACTCTCTCTCTGAAGAGATCATGGTTGTCCAAACTTATCACTTTCAAATTTTAAGGGACATTATTGATAAAGGATTCATACATAACAATGAGAAATACGTTTATTTCACTAGCAGTGCCGGTCAAATACGAACCAAAAAATCTTGTTTTATCAAGCAAAGCACCTTAGATAAGTATCAAAATGCTTTAACTTGTGGCCTTAGTGTGGAGCAAATCAATGCTCAAGGTGGAAGCAGCATAAACAAATGGAATAGCTACATGGCCTTATCTAATAGCGCCAGCAGTCCATGGGAAATCGATATTGATAAAGCAATTGTCGTGAATGACTTAGAAACAAACGTTTCCAGCCTGGTTGATTATATTGACCGTGATACATATGAAATCACTCGTAAGATTATGGATATTCCTATAGAACATACAGATGGTTGTGGAATGATGCTTCCTAGTTTGAGCCAGAAAAGCTTTATGGTCAGATTACCTTGGGTTAAGGGTCTACTTGTTCCATTTGACTTTAGAAAGTTTGCTGAAAAACACAGTTCATTTATAGTTAAGGACGTCTACGGTAAAGAATGGGATATTATTAAAGATGATATCCAAATAATTTTTACGAAAAGCCAGTTTAAGATGTGGAAGTACTATGATTCTTGGGATGATTATCGCTATAAATTTAAAAAGTATGGATGTTTAGGAGCTAAATTAAATGAAGAAGATCCATCTGTTGAGGGAAAACTGACTTACCAGATGCTACAAACACTCACTGATATCACAGATGAGGAATTGAAACAAATCAGCTCAAAGACTGTTAGTGAGATTACTCAATTAGGCACTGATAAAGAAACAATGATGAAAGTTTTAGGGGCTACCGAGAAAAATAAACATAAAACAAGCCTTCAAGAAGCTCTTCTAATATATCCTGAGCTGCTAAATGATGATCACACCAAAGAAATCATTAAGAATAAGAAGAAGAGTATGATTAAGGACGCCAAATCAGGAAAATTACTTGTCAGTGATGCTAGGTATACATATTTATGTCCTGATCTATATGCTTTTTGTGAAAGATTGTTTCTTGGGATTGAGAATCCGAAAGGACTGCTTTCAGGAAGCGATGTCCATTGTTCTTTATATGATGAAGGGTATATTGATATCCTTCGCTCCCCTCATCTATTCAGAGAGCATGGAGTTAGGTGGAACAAAAAAGATAAGGAATATGAAAAGTGGTTCATTACCCCAGGTGTTTATACCAGCATTCATGACCCGATATCCAAGCTGCTGCAGTTTGACAATGACGGGGATAAGGCCTTAATTATTTCTGATGAGCTAATCGTCAATATTGCCAAGCGTAATATGGAGAACATCGTTCCTTTGTATTATGAAATGTCTGTAGCCCAGAAACAAGAGATTAATAGCAGAAACATCTATGAAGCACTAACTCTTGCTTATGGGATCAATATCGGGGAGTACAGTAACAACATCACTAAGATATGGAACAGTGACAATATAAACCTGGACGTGATCAAATGGTTATGCATGGAGAATAACTTTACTATCGATTTTGCAAAAACCTTATTCATGCCCACCCGCCCTGATCACGTTGATGAGAAAATCAAAGATTACATAAAAAATAAAGTGCCCCACTTCTTCATCAATGCAAAGGATAAAGAAGAACATAGCGTTGAGTTAATTAATGAAAGCACAGTAAATAAGTTAGACTCCATTATCCCTTCTGACCGAATTAATTTCGCAGCTGTTGCAGGAAAGTTCGATTATCGTTTCCTGCTTAAGAACAAGGAGATTAAAGTGGACGATGCAATTATTAGTGAATACAAACGATTAGACCAGAACAAGAAATGGCTGATGAATGATGAAGACATTAAGCCTGGACAAAAACTTTATGTTTATAAGGTTATAAAAGACAGATTGATGAAGGTTCACAACGACGAGCAATATGTTTCTGATGTTTTGGTTAAGCATTTATATAAAAAGAAAAGCAAATTTAAATCAACATTATGGGAGTGCTTTGGCCAGACTCTATTAGAGAATCTAAGACATAACTTAAAGACTTATAGAGGATGCTGTAGTTGCGGTAAGATGTTCAAATCAGCATCGAACAAGGCGAAATATTGTCCAACCTGTGCAAAGAAAATAGCACAAAAGCAAAAAAACAAGTGGAAAAGGGATAAATGGAGGAAAGAAGAAAAATAGAAAGTGCCATGAGCCTTACTCCCCCAAGGGGTACAGCGATTTTACCGGAAAAAGTTTAACAAAAAAAGCATCTTGAACCCTTGATACGACTGGGCTGGGAGCCCCTTTTGAGATAATCGCCATAAGGGAGAAAGAAAGCTAATTTCCACATAAAAGGGTGAGTAAGTCTCCCGTTTTTTCAAAAAAATCATAAACGTTACCGTAATTATACTTTAACACAAAAATAAGCGAAATCACTAGGAGGAATTAAAACATGAACAAAACAGAATTTGTTGGAGCAGTTGCAGAAAAATTAGGTGTTACTAAGAAAGAAGCTATTCCTAAAGTAGAAGCAGTATTTAATGTCATCGTTGAAACACTAGCAAAAGGTGAATCAATCAAGATTCCTGGAGTTGGTACATTTGAAGTTCGCGAACGTGCAGCACGTAAAGGGAGAAATCCGCAATCAGGCGAGGAAATTGATATTCCAGCAACAAAAGCACCTGCCTTTAAGGCGGCAAAGGCTCTCAAGGATGCAGTTAAAGCTTAACTAATTGAAGAGGAATGTCATAAATTTCATCGACATTCCTCTCAGTATAAAACCTGTTAATGTTCTGCCAAAAACTTGTTTACAAACTCAATTACTTCATCATATTTTTGATCATTTGGTTGTCTTTCTAGTTCATTATCTGGATGAGAAGATCTTTGCATTAGTCTAATGTTTATTGTATTTAATGAAGCAGACAAGTTAAAAATGACAAAACCAGCATCGAACAATTTTCCTATTTTTAAAAACTCAATTTCTTGCTGGTTTAATAAAACAGATAAGTTTATCCAATAGAGCTCATCTGTGGAGATACATTTATAATCTTTCTCAATAATGGATACCTCTGCATAGTTTTCTTTTCCTTCTCCATGCTTATTTCGGAATTTTATTCCGACAATATCGCCTTGTTCATTAGGATCGAGACTTTTCGAAATTATGCATAGAACTGCTGTTGTAATATGTTCTTTAGAGGTTATCCCCTCTTCTTTTATTGTGCCGAATTCTTGATTAACCTTGTCTACAAATTCATCGATTTTAGGTTGGAAATCAGCTGATTTTTGCTGAGCTTTTTCACGTTGGCTTTTCAACAAATTTTCTTCAATTAAAAAAAGTGATTTTCTAACATTCTCAATTTCCTTGCAATGGATCTTGGGCTCGAATCCGTATAGAAAATTTAAAGTGTTTTCAATACGACCTTTAAAGGTGCGAATTTCTTTAGAACTGCTTTCTATTAGATCAACGTCCTTTATTCTTATATGCAATAACTTTCTTCGAAAATCTATGTCAATTATTGTAGGATATGCTGCATAAAGATTGTCACTATCTTGACTGTATATTTTAACTGGTTTCTTATCTAATAAAAGCAACCTTAAATTATCAAAATCGTACCTTCTGTACCCACAGATAACAAAATCTTTTTCTGAATCATTGTTTACGTTTGAAAGTATTTTATTGTCAGAAGGAACATTCCATTTTCTAAGCAAGTCCTTTAATTCTGTTTCGTTATTGCATAAAATATTTTCGACCTGTAATTTGTAAAGATACGAGTTAAATAATGTATCTTCTATCAGAAGAAAGAGTAATTCGTCAAGGTCTACTTCTGTTATTAAACCTTCCTCTATTCCTTTGACTAGTGTTTTTGCCACTTTTATGGCCCTGTCTTCGTCATCTTTCTGTGCCAAGACATCACCATAGAACTTATTAAATTCTGCAAATTTATTCATGAACTCAAGTTTTTGCATAACAAGTCCTTTTCTTAGATATGGATAAAACAATTTCAAATCCGAGAGTATTTCGTTGCTACTTTTTTTCATATATTTGACCCCTTTTTATTTATTGGAGGAATGAAATGAAAATAAAAATTTTCACTAACAGACTTTTTATTGGGTGTTATGGCGTCGAACTTTTAATGTCTAACAAAAAATCTCTTGCTATAGGAACACTGCTTAACATTAAAAATAAAGAGTATTGTATAACTTCAATATCTCTACTTAATCCATCATTGTTGCTCTTAGAAGTCTGTTAAAACATTCACTCATTTACATAATTCGACATTTTCCTTCGGATTCCTTTTGTTTTTTGAATATTCATTCCGAAATATAATGCTTGAGTAACTTTACTTCCATCTTCTTAAGGCTATTAGATTAATAACAATGATAAATTGCCTTCAATGAAATCAAAAACTTCACTTTATTACTATGAAGTGCGAGAAGAGAAGTCTTATTCTGATTTTCCAGTAATCTCCTTCGGGCGTTTCCCCAACGCCTATCCGACTTATCTTTTCATCTCCTTTATATCCCCTTTTCGGATGTTACCGATGCTTCGGATCATCGGGCTTCCGAAGGAGCTTATTGTACGTAAATAAAACACATATTGGAGGAATTTAATTTGGCTAAGAAAGTTCATACAGTAAATTTAAAAGGTAACTATACTTACATTGATGGAATTATTGAAGAAGAAACAAAAACAGACATTGAGCGTTATGATCTGAATTCAATTTTAAAATCATTTGATGGTCGGAAAGTGAAAATTTCTATTACCGAAGAAGACGAACTTCCACAAATCAATGAGTAGGTGGTGACTGAATGTCAGCTATTTTAAACCCTGTGTTGCACCGTGAAAAGGAAGAATCCTTTACTGACTATCACATCCGACTTTTTAAAAATAAAGATACTTATCACATTGATACTAAAACCATTGCCGCACTCTTAAACAAAGATCAAGGTACAAATTATGATGAGAGTAAATGGCGCAAGGATTATAAGCAATATGAACGATGGAATGATTACATAATGTCCAAGAGTTTGGATGAAGAAATTCTAAGGAAATACGAAGAAGTGCGACTTCAATCTGAAAAGGAAAAGATTAGAACTCGTGATCAAAAAAGAGAATATAGAAAAAGTATAGCGAATCAAGCTCGCTTTGAAAAAATCAAGGATGATGTAGTCCAAGCTATTGCTAATTTAGAATCAAAAAGACCTCTTCGTTTCACTTTCCCCCTCCCAGCTACTGCTGAAAAGCATGGGCTTGCTTTATTCAGTGACTGGCACTTCGGAATGAAAATTGATAACCGCATCAATAAGTTCAATAAAGAAATATTCGATGAACGAGTTGAGCATCTCACAAACAAAGTAATTGAGCATGGAAAGAAGAATCATGTCTCCACATTACACGTTGCAAATCTTGGCGATTTAATTGGAGGTCTTATACATGTTTCAACAAGAGTTCAGGCTAATGAAGATGCTGTAGAGCAAATTAAATATGTGTCAGAAACGCTTGCTGAGGTGTTAGCTATGTTGGCCAGCGAGTTTCAAGAAATTAAGTTTTACAATGTAGCTGGTAATCACGGTCGTCTTTCCCCTTCTAAGAATGATGTGGGAATAAAAGAAAACTTTGAATACCTCATTAATTGGTATCTCGAAGCTAGATTAAGAGATATTAAAAACATTTCCATCGAACCGGAACAAGATGGTTTTATCCCCGCTAAAATCAACAATCAAGAAGTCGTGTTTGTCCACGGTCACTATGATCGTGTTGATCAATGCGTAACCCGCCTTCCTCAATTACTTGGCTATATCCCTTCTTACATATTTGGTGGTCATATTCATCACAACTATGAAAAAGAATATGGCAGCACAACAGTTGTGGTAAACGGAGCGCTTGTTGGCGCTGATGATTATGCGATACAGGGTCGCTTTGGTACGAAACCGTCTCAAAAGTTTATGGTCTTTGATGATGACGGGATTGAGGCTACTTACATAATTCGTTTTAAAAATTAAAAGTAAAGGGATGAGTCTATGTCTGCCAATGAATTTATAGGAATATTAGCAGAACAGTGGGACAACCTGTCCCGTGAAAGCAAGAACGCTCTAGTAAATTTAATTGTTAATTGATATAAAACTTTAATTTTATAAAGATGAGGATGAGGAAGATTGAAAGAAGAAACTAAAGTTCTTTGGGAATATGTAAAGCTACTAAAAGAAATTAATGATAGTGGTTATCTGTGTAACAGGGAATTAAAAGACGCCCTAACAAGTCTGCATAAAAGCATGGGATTTGAGAAAAACACTAAAAGTGAACAATTGAACCAAGATGTCAAATTCTCTACTAAACCCTTAAACGGAAATAGCTACACATTGAGCTCGGGCTATAATCCTGAAAGAATTGCTGTAATTAATCCTGGAGGAGAAGAAACAACCTTTTTAATTATTGATTTATACAATTCCCGTATTGAGGACATCTCAAAGAAAGTGGAATATGGAACGTTTAAACATCAGGCTAGTCAAATAAAAGCCGTAATTATAGACAAACGACCGAGTAAATTAATAATTGATGCAAACGGTATTGGAAAAGGTTTGCTTGATGCTCTTGCTGATACCTTAAAAGGAACCAAGGTTGTTTTGTCCGAAAATGGTGCCTTAACTTATAAATAAAATACTTTTTTAGAACGTCCAGTGATGATTGCGGTACTCCCCTTCCGCTCTATTGCTGGGCGTTTTATAAAACGTGTTTACATCAACTAACTTTATGGAGGTGAAATATGTCTGCTGAAAAAATAAAATGCTCAAGCTGCGGCAAAGAACAGAATGCCAATCAATATTATATCTCAGAATCTCCTTTCAATTCTGCAACTGGCAAACTGTCAGTATGTAAGAGCTGTCTCCAAAATGAATTCCAAAAAGACAAAGATAACTTAAAGAATGTACAAAACATCTTGAGAATGATTGATCGTCCATTTGTTTACGACTTGTGGGTCTCCGCTGTTAATGAATCAGAGTCCAAGAAAAAGTCAGCTGGAAATGTGTTAGGTACATATATGAAAAATATCGGAATGAAAGATTACAAGTCAAAAACTTGGGCAGACAGTGAATTTAATGATCCGAGTCAGGAAACTGATACAACAGAACCTAAAGACGTCAATGAAGATAAAATTTGGGGCAATGGATTCTCTAAACAAGATTTAGACTATCTAAACAATTTTTATCGCTCTTACAGCGAAAATTATGCAACTGACACTCCAGTGCAAGTTAACCTATATAGAAATATCGCAAAAGTTCATTTGCAGGCAGATAAGGAATTAGCTAACGGCAGTATTAAGCAGTACAAAGATCTTTTAGAGTTGTCGTCTAAGTTGCACAATGACGGCAACATTAAGCCGATACAATCCACAGGAGCAAATGATGATAAAGGCTTGTCTTCTTATGGATTATGGATTAAGACTATTGAGCAAACTGAACCATGTGAAGCATTCGAGCATAAAAAAGAATATGAGGATTATGATAAGTTCAACACATATATTCAAAGATGGTTTGTTCGACCTTTTAAAAATATTTTTAATATCTCTAAAGATTTCGATGTGAATGATTAATGGGACACTTTCAAATCAAAAGAAATAAAGCCTCTAAGGGGCAAAACCATCTAGAACAAACCAAGAATGTATCAAAAGTTAAAGAAAAGCAAAGCTCAAATGATCGCTTGAGAAATCAGATGAAAAAATGGACAACCTTTTATAGGTTAAATATGCATCGCTTTGTTGAGCATTATTTTGAAATTGACCTTTTCTTCTTTCAAAAGATTCTTATTTTCTTCATGAATCTGAATACATTTTTTATGCTAGTCGCTGCTCGGGGTTTATCTAAATCTTTTATGATTGCCATTTTTGCTTGTGCAAGATGTGTTTTATATCCAAACACAAAAGTAGTTATTGCATCTGGAGTTAAGAAACAGGCAAAATTGATAATCACTGAGAAAATTGAGAAAGAACTAATGCAGTATCCTAATTTTGCCCGTGAAATTAAACAAATAAGGTCTTCCTCAAATGAAGCAATGGTTGTTTTTCATAACGGATCAACAATTGAAGCTGTTACTTCAAGCGAAAATTCACGTGGCTATCGCGGCAATATCCTAATCCTCGAAGAATTCCGCATGATCGATGAAAACATCTTAAAAACTGTTTTGAAACCCTTCCTAAACGTTTACAGACAACCTCCTTACCTAAAGAAAGAACAATACCGCCATCTAACCGAAGAGAATATTGAAGTATACATTTCTTCTGCTTGGTACACGTCTCATTGGATGTGGAAGTCAATGAAAGCAGCAAGGGATGCAATGCTTAAAGGTAGAGATACAATGATATTTTCATTGGACTATCTAACCTCTATTTATCACGGTCTTCTTTCTAAAGAACGGATCAATAAAGAACGTGAAAGCTCTGATTTTGATGAAGTATCTTTTATGATGGAATATGAAAACCTAATGTATGGGCAAAATTCCAACGCTCTATTTAAGTTGAACGATATTACTAAAAATAGAACTCTAAAAAAACCCTTCTATCCTATAAAGAATATTGATTACTCTATTCATAAAAATAAGCGCAAAGAAAAGCTAAAAGACGGCGAAGTGCGAATCTTAAGCGTTGACGTTGCACTTATGGGGGGAGAAGCAAACGATAATACCGTTATTACTTGCATTAGACTCCTACCCAATGGAGACAAGTATCAACGTAAAGTTCCATACATAGAGACAATCGAAGGTAATCATACAGACGATCAAGCAATTAGAATTAAACAGTTATTTGAGGATTTTCAAGCTAGCTATGTGGCACTTGATACTCATGGCAACGGTATGTCGATTTATGATGCCTTGGCTAAAGTTAACTACGATGAAGAACGAGATGTAGAATACGATGCATGGTGTTCGTTTAACGATGAGGAAATGAGACAAAGAGCCAAAACTCCTAATCCACTTCCTGTTGTATTTTCAATTAAGGCCAACGGTAAACTGAACCACGAAATCGCTTCAACTCTACGTGTAAACCTTCAAAGTTCTAATATCGAATTACTGATTAGTGAAATTGAAGGCAGTGACTTTTTATCGGATAAATCAGGGTATCAAAATGCAAGCATTGAAGATAAAGTCCGAATGAAAACACCCTACATCCAAACTACGTTACTGGTTAACGAATTAGTTAATCTTGAACATGATATTGTGGGCGGTTATATCAGAATTAAAGAAAAGTCAGGGAAAAGAAAGGATAGGTATTCTTCCTTAGCTTATGGCAACTATCTCGCAAAGGTTTTAGAAGGTGAAAACCTTCAAAAGTCAGAGTACGACATAGATGATGAACTTGTCTATTTTTAAAAGAAATGAGGTGAAACATGGTAACCTTAAATAAAGTTGACATTGAGTCTGAAGAGTATAAGCAAATGCTGAATGACTATTCAACTTATACTTCTACATTTGCTTCCGGCTTTATCTCAAATATGTTTTCCAATGGAATTGTTACGGAAATTGAGGCCGAACAATTAAAGAATTATTTTTCTAGCCCCGATGAATTTCAAGAAGAAATTGAAGATCTTGCGGAGTATTTTTATATTTCGACTGCAGAGATACACCAATTGTTCGAATTGATTGAAGCCCTCCCTACCCTCAACTATAAAATTGACTCCTTTAATAAAGTTAAGTCTTCAGATAAGCACATTTCTCTTTTGAATAAATCCTTACATAAGGTCAAACATAAAAGACTTACTAGGGATCTGTTAAAACAGGTAGCTACAGCTGGCACTCTTGTTGGTATATGGCTTGGGGATGCTAAGAACCCCTATCCGTTTATTTTTGATGAGATTAAATATGTATTCCCCTCATTTAGAAGAAATGGGGACTGGGTATGTGTTGTTGACATGGAGCTGTTCACTAAGTATAAAGATGATCACAGAAATGAATTGTTAAAAAGCCTCTCCCCTTATATTAAACAAAGCGATTATGAAAACTTCATGAAAGATCGAGAGAAATATCGATTTAAGGAATTGCCACAAGAAAGAACTTTTCCACTACGCACAGGGACGCTAAAAAGAAATCAAGGATTGGGAACATCTTGGGTTACCCCAGGTCTATATGACGTTCTCCATAAAAAGAAACTTAAAGATGTTGAAAGATCGATTGCAAATAAAATTATTAACGCTGTTGCAGTTCTAACGATTGGAACAGATAAAGGTAATGGCGAATACACAAACATGAAGCTGCCTAAAGCAGTTAAACAAAAAATTCATGGTGGCGTTAAAACAGCTTTGGAAAAAAACCAAAAAGATGGAGTAACTGTAGTATCAATCCCTGACTTTGCTGACATCAATTTTCCAGATGTTAAAGCAGATGGATTAGATGGTGCAAAATTTGATCATATCAATAGCGACATTCAGTCTGCTTACGGCTTATCCGGCTCCCTTTTAAATGGTGATGGAGGTAACTACGCTACTTCATCATTAAACTTGGATACATTTTATAAGCGTATTGGCGTTTTAATGGAGGATATTGAACAAGAGGTTTATCAAAAGTTATTCAACCTTGTTTTGCCAGCTGCCCAAAAAGACAATTACTATATGAATTACGATAAAGACAAGCCGCTCACTCTCAAAGAAAAAATGGATATCTTAATTAAATTAAATGATAAGGGATGGTCTATTAAGCACGTAGTTGATAATTTGGCAGGAGTGTCTTGGGAAAGTTACCTTGAACAAACTCTATATGAAACTGAGGAGCTGAAACTCCAAGAAAAAATTAGACCTTATCAAACTTCATATACCTTCACTGGGAATAAATCAGGTCGCCCAAATGAAGGAAATAAAAACAACGACAACACAGTGAAGTCAGCTACCTCCAACGGTAATGACAATCCTATCTAAAACTTCACTTTTGAAGGGAGGTGAAATTATTTGACAAAGAAGCAAAAGAAAAAACTATGTCAACTTCAATTAAATGAGATTAAAACATCAGATGATCCAACAAAGTTGTCATGTAGCTTTGTCATTTTTGATTTCGATGTCTCTCACAATAACGCAGTAATTTCTAAGGATGTTGCTCTTGAAGCTGCTTCAACAATTATTAATAAACCGATTGTTGCAAAATATTACGAGGTTGATGAATTAAATACTTCTACAGATGCATTGGGAACTCATGAAGCTTATCTAGACACGGACAAGCACGGAGAACTTGAAGTAAAAAGAGATACTGCTCCAATTGGAGTCTTTACATCTGAGGGATACATAACTGAAATTGAAACCCCAGAAGGTAAAAAAGAAGTATTGGCAGCAGATGCAATACTTTGGTGCTCCCGATTTAAAGATGCATGTGAACTTTTACTTGAATGGTATGGTCGGGGTATTAACATTAATACAAGTTGTGAGATCCTTTATTCAAATTACAGTATGCAAGATGGCATTGAACACCTACAGTCCCCTATCTATTTCGAAGGTCATGCAATTTTAAATTCTGAGAAACGTGGAGAGCATGACATTGTCCTCCCCGCTTATGATTCTTCCAAACTTCTTAGCTTTAATGAAATTCAACAATTTGAAAGATTAGTTGCTCAAGCAGCTACAAGACAAAATAATGAGGAAGGTGAAAAAATGAATAAGTTTAGAAAAGTATTTGAATTGTCTCATTCTGACGTTCGGACACTTCTTTATAACCAATTAGATCCAACCCTTGACAAGGAGTCAGCATCTTATATTGCAGATGTATATGATACATATTTCATCGTAAACGTGTATAGCTGGTCAGATGAAAATAGCTACGACAAATATTTTAAGTTCAATTACACAAGAACAGGCGATACTGTTTCAATTGATTTTGATAGTAAAGTCGAGGTATTCATGACACGTAACTGGGAGGAAGTTCTTCCTGAACCTATTCAAACACAACTTAACCAAAAAAATGAACAGATTAAAGATTTAACGAATCAAGTAAATCAAATCAATAAGAATAAGGCAGATATTGAACAGCAATTCAACACTGCTAGTGAAAAGCTTGTGCAATTAAATTCTGAAGTGGAACAATTGAAGCCTTACAAAGAAAAACACGAGAAAACTTTATTAGAGCAAAAACTAAATGAGAAAAATGAATTCTATAAAGCGAAATTTGAAGCTTTAAATGCTGAGGAAAAATTCAGTACAGAAGAAGTACAAAACCTTATCCATGCTTCGGTTAAACAAGATGAAGAAGGAGAAAAAGCTGTATTACAACTTAACACAATGTTAGTTGATTTAGTTAGTGTTCCTACTGAAACAAATACAACCATTAGAGAATTTTCAAGTAAACGGGAAAATTTAATCCCTAACGATGACTCTTTTGAATCACGCTTTTCACAATAAATTTTAAACTTGGAGGAATAAAATATGGCTACAAGATTACAAAAAGCCCTTACTGAAGTAGGTAATCATACTACTGGAAACTTGAATTCTTTAAAAATCAAAACAGTTGCTCACGGTGCAAAAGTGACTGGTTCAGACATTGATAACTTTATGCTTGTTGAACTTGGTTTTGATGCTGAGGGGAACCGTACAGCTTCGAAACTATCAGATAAAACAAAAAAAGCATATTTAATTGCATCTCCTGAAGCACGCTACCTTGGTGAATCAATGAGAGATTTTTATAACGGTGTAGGAGAACATGCTCGAATTGTTATCCTTGAGCCAGCTTATACCCGTTTTGATGTTTCTGCATTTTCATTTAATACAGGAGTGACTGAGGTTAAACAAGGTCAGGTAGCTCACTTTGATATTGCTACTCAAAAGTATATTCTTAGTGATCCTGCTTCACCTCATGAGGATTATGCTGATTCTTCTGCTAAGTTCCTAGTTGTAAATAATGAAGATGACCTTGTTTACACAATGGGACAAAAGCTTGTTCGCCTTGAAGTAATCGAGGCCTAATACATAACAAATAAATTTCAATAAAAGGAGTATTATAAATGAAATTAGATACTGTGAAAATTAAAGGCTTGTTTAGCCGTGTATTAAATAACAAAATGGACGGTACAGACCAAGCTGATATCCAAACTTACATTAAGAAAGTGTTTGGTGATGGCGGTACTACACCTGACCCTTCCATGCTCCATCAATTTAATAACCTTGTCGTTGAACAAGCTGATGAAATTGCGAAACCAAAAGTAACACAGCTCCTCTCCCTTCTGGCCAATGTCCAACAAGAAAAACGAGGCAATATTAAAGAAATTAAAATTCCAAAAAAGAATAAAGCAAAAGTCATTTGGTCTGCTACAGGCTCTGGTGTTGATTTAGTTCGTGTTGAAGGACAAGAAACAGTTCCTGCTGTTCCTAAAACTATGTCAACAGGTTTCTATTATGAACCCCTAGATCTCGTAACAGATTCAATTGTTTACTTCAATAAATTGGTGAATGATATTGCAGATGCTAAAGTCCGCTTGTACCTCGATAAAATTCATCAATTAACTGCAAGCGCAATTACAGCTGGTAAAATCCCTGCAAAAAATGTTCAAACAGGCTCAAACCTTACTCTTCAACAATACAACAAAGTTGCTTCCGTACTTCAACGTTATGGTGGAAAACCAATCTTCGTCGCTGACACTCTTCTCATTGACTACTTCGCATTCCAACAAGGAACAGACTCTACGTATAAGAACTTCTTAACAGAAGAAGTAAAAGGCGAGCTCCTTACTGCTCTAAATCCAACAACTATCGGCAGAACAACTGCTGTTAACCTCACTAACCCATTTACAGATGATACAAATAGTAAAGTCGAACTTCCTGTCAACAAAGGTTATATGTTTGCCGGCGGCGTTTCTCAAAAACCATTTTCTGTTGTTGAGTATGGCGGACTGCGTCAATTGACAGAACAAGATATCGAAGATGAAAGAATCAAAATGAAAATTGTTCAAGATGCTTCTGTTAACCTTCTTTTTGGAGAAGCAATCGGAATTATTGAAGAACAAGCTGCAGTATCTATCTAAATCAAAATATGAGGATTTTTTAGGAGGATATAAATTTGACTGAAAAAATTAAGTTAGCACGATACAGAAGTACATCTTATTTTGTTGGGTATACCGGCGATGGTGGACATAAACAATACACTTGGGCTGGTAGTAAAAATGGTAAGGCTGATATTAAAGAAGTTCCAAAAGAAGTTGTTGAATGGCTCACAATGAACAGCGTTTGTTTCGATAAAGGTGAATTAGTTATTGTTGAAGATAACGAGACAACCAAAGAGATTAAAG
This sequence comes from Bacillus sp. SIMBA_008, assembly GCF_046535495.1. NCBI lineage: Bacteria > Bacillati > Bacillota > Bacilli > Caryophanales > Bacillaceae > Bacillus > Bacillus sp. SIMBA_008. The sequence continues at coordinate 19,132 of NZ_JAWRWL010000002.1, forward strand.
ATTCTATTGTTGAGTCGGAGGCTTATGAAAATAACATTCATACCAAAGAAGAAATTGAAAAGATGATTAAATCGGGAAATATTGCTCAACTAAAAAATAAGCTCGATAAAATCACAGTGGATTCTGAGAAGCAATTTATTATTGACGTTGCTTCAGAATTTAGTGATGACATTGCTGCAGGCAAATTAAAAGTTTTGGCTGATTGGATGGGAGTCGCTGATCCTTCCCTTCTCTTTGACTAAGAGGAGGGATTTTTATGACATCTTATGATCAAATATGGGAAACCTTTTTAAACAACTGCGAGACGTCCGATTTTGATGTTCCTCAAGAAGAAGAGGACATTTATAAATCAATTCGAAATGCAATCCTTCATTTCAATAACCGGCTTAGAGACAATTTAAAAGCTGATAATTCAACTGAAACTGTTAATCGGGAATTATCTGAGGATGATCTTCTTATTCTTGCACACTTCTTGAGATACATCTTTTTGTTAAATAAAAAGACCTTATTTGAGAATACGTGGCAGCCCTTCACTAATGACGTGGGGATCAAGAACTTTAGTACGCAACTCAATTCACTTAAACAAAGTGTAATAGATCAGAAAGACGAAATTGAGCGCTTGATATTGAACGCTGCGGTGGATTATCTATGAGTACAATTAAAGTTAAATCAGCACATAAAGATGGACAAATAAAGCTTGAGGACTTAGATGTTGTTTGCAATAAACTGTGTAAGAAAAACAATTCAGTCCTCTTCAAATTGGAGAAATACCTTAATAAAAAGCTGCTAAGTGATCCTGAACTCACAGAAATCAGGGACACTATTTTAACAGTAAGTGGTGAATTAAGCAGACTTAGGGATAACTTAGTAACAGACGGTGATTCGAATGAAGGACTACAGTAATTACCACAAGGTTAACATTAATAATAAACTTCTTCATGATGGTAAGCTTATTTTCCAACAAGGCCTTAAGGGGTTTGAATCTGAAAAAGTCACAATTGATGGAATCGAAAAAACAGTAATGATCACTTCTAAGTACTCTAGTGGCGATGGTTCTGCAAGATATATATTAGGTGAAATTGCTGACATTTATCGTGGCGGAGTTGTTAAATTTAATGATGAAACATGGCTCATCACCTCCCACCCTCTCAGTAATAAGATTTACAAAAAGGCTGAGATAAAAATATGTGGAACATCATTTTTTCTTACTTCAGAAGACAAGCTAATCGATACTGGCAAAATTAACGAAATCACTGGTAAGCCAATTTATGAAAAAGTACCTGGCGAAAAAACTGAAGTCCCCTGCATATTCGAAAGGACAACTTCAATAAAAGGCACTGAATTGGCGGTAAATCTTCCAGATGGTCAAGCAAACATTACAATTCCTTATCTTGTTCATGAAAAATTGAAAATCGGACTTACCCTCACCTTCTTTGGCGAAGATTATCAAGTCGATGATATAGACTATTCTAAAGTTTATGGAGACCACGGAACAATAAAATTGGTTGCCAAAAAGAAAGTTGGTGAAAAGACATGAGCATGACTGTTGAACAGATGACAAAAGTCTTCAGATTAGTTATGGATGATGTTGAACTGAATCGGCTCTTGTATTACAAAACTGATCCTCTCTCCCCTTCTCATCCTGATGTTCAATCACTCGAAAATTATTATGACTCCACAAATGACTCTCCCGCTATAATCAATACCATATTCAAGCGAGCACCTAAAACAGATGATCTATCGGATTCACCATTATGTAGGATGTGTGTTTATTTAGGGAACGCATTGCCTAAGCCGACAAATCAAAGCTTTATGTTATTAAATCAAGATTTGATGATCGATGTATACACACACATTAATACATTTGAGATATCTGAGTATCGAAGTTTGAAAATCATCGACAGGGTTTCAAAATTGTTTTTCAATAAAAATATTGCTGGTTTTGGTGTCACAGTAGATTATAGACGTTTGCTTATAAGTAATCCTCCTGACGGATACCTGGGCTACAAGATGATCTTTACTTTTGGAGCAAGCAAATGAATGAGTTAAAGGATTTCTTTTTCTTGGGAAAACCGATCCAGACTGAAATAGGTGAGATTGATTTCATCCGCTTAAAAGATTATCCTCTCTACACCAAAGAACTAAGCATGTTGAGGATGAATAAGAAAAGTCTCATTAAAGAATATTCAAGGTTTAATGAGGATGGCTCGCTTGACCCATTTATTATTGAAATGAAAAAGAGAGATCTTTATGAAATTGTACATTCGGTACTCCCTGATTTTCACGAGGCTTATTTCAAAGTTTTTTCAAAAGTATTGATAAACAAGGATTCCCTATCATTGATTGGAAAACATAATTTTCCGCATCTCAGAAAACTAATACTAGACATGCATTGTATCACTGAAGACAAGGTCGTTGACAATGATGAACTTCAGGAGTTCCACGATATAAGTAAATCACTCAAGCAACAAGATTCTCAAAGTGATTTAAAGGATATAGTAAGCTGTGTTGCTGCATTTAACGGATACACATATGAAGAAATATCTGAAATGACAATGTATCAACTATATTTGTCGTTCTACAGGATGGCTGAAGTAATGAATTATAACACAACCACACTTTTTGCTACTGTCTCTCCTGATGTCAAAGTAAGTGATTGGAGCAGTCACATTAATCTTTACAAGGAAGAGTCTTATCACCTGAGCACTAGAGATGCTAAAAATATCGAGCAATTATTTGGAGGCTAATTAACTTTAGTCTCTTTTTATTTTTATTTAGGAGGAAACAATTTGGCAAAACAAACAGTAATCCATGAAGTTGGAAAAATTACAGCTAAACGTCTGAGCGATAATAAGGTTATTGCTTCAGGTGTTACACAAATGACTCAGTTTTCCCAACAAGTTCAACAAGACTTTTTAAAAGGCGGATGGGGTAACCGAGACCTGTATGTTATTAATTCAAGTAAAGAAGTATCGGGTAATGTCCGAAATGCTTTCTTTGATCTTGATTTCATGGCAATGCAGCAAGGCGTAAAAATTGAAAACGAAACAATTTCTGTGTGGGAAGATGAAAGCTTAACAGTTAGTGATACCGGTACGGTTACTCTTTCTTATCTCCCATTGTCTAAAGTTTCATTAACTAACGAAGATGGAGATCAAATTGAAGTTGACGCTGCATCTAAAATAGTTACTGTGCCTGATACCTTTGCAACCAAGGGTGAAGCTTTAGCAGTTCATTATCAAATTGAAGTTGAAGCCGAGACTGTTGAAATTAACGGTGAAAAATTCTCTGAGAATTACTACTTTGAAATTCACACAATTGAATACGATCCTAAAACTTCAAAAATCTACAGTGACCTTTATATTCAGCTCCCTAAAGTAAACTTCTCTGGTGAAGCAGATATGTCGTTTGAAGCAGGAAATGCATATACTCCGGAAATCGGCTATCGAGCCCTTGCTGATAATAACGGAAAAATCGGTAACTTTGCTCGTGTGAAACGTAAAGCTGATGGGACAAAGGGCGTTGTCACTAGTGATGAAGGAACTGGCTCATCTCAAAGTTCAGATCTTGGCGGAACAACTGAATAATTAAGGAGGCGTTTATTATTGCTTTTTTAAACCAGGACGGTGATAAATACACCTCTGCAAAAGATGATGGGACAGGTAATCCCATAACAGCTGTATCAATTGAACGTTCCACTGTCCCCTTGGAGGTTGGTCTCAATAATGACCAGCCTCTTAATGTTAATGTGGCCAACACTGCACTTGATGTAAATATAACTAATACGGCTTCTGTCCCTGTTTTGGTTAAAAACACTGCAGCAATTAAAACCCAAGTTCAAAAATCCTATTCTGAATTTGTTGTTACTGATGCTGATACCGTAGCTACAGGTGCAACTAAGTCTTATACAGTTGATCTAATCGATTCACTTGGTGTTTTCAGAACTTACGGTGTTGCTATGTACACAACTCAAACAGACAGCTCAAACAGCAAAGTTTTAGCAAGTATTTATTCCGTACCGAAAAACATCCCATTTTATTCTGCAACTACATCAGGTAATGATAATTCTGTTCTATTCAACAGCATTGCTTTTGTTCAGAATTACCCTTTACAAAAACAATTAACTTTCACTGCTCCAAAAATACATCTGACAGTTAAAGCAGCCGGTACAGTTGATCTAACTGGGTTAAAAATCGTTGTTTGGGGGATGGAATAATGACATTTGATGAAGTGTGTGGTCTGTTCAAACAATTTGATGGTTTGGAACAAAAATTCCTATTGCTATCAGATGGATCCTATATCAGTGTTGATGATTTCAAGCAACGGTTTGAAGGCGACTTCAATGAATACGAACCTTTAAGTTCGCTTCAGTCATCCCCTTCTTCTACCCCAGCTTGGGAAGGTATATGGAATAAGCTACAAGAGGATGGGCTTTTTGAATAAGTCCTCCCCTCTTGTTTTTCTAGATAAAAGACAGTTTTTATTCAAATTAAGGAGGTGGAGTTGTTGACAGAAACGACTGAAAATGTCGTAGTTACGATTCCAGACAAGACTTCATTTACATTTCATGAAGCAACAACTTCCCCATCAGAAGGTGAAGAATTTGTAGTGAGTCATTTTCGGGAACTTACTGTTAAGATCTCTGGTTCCTCTACTTCCCGGGAAGTTAAATTCTATGCAGTCGATGAAAACGGTGAAAAGACTGCTTTAAGTGGCACCAACAAAACTGATTTTCAACTCGCCAGCAGTACATTGAACACAAATGAATATTGGGACTTTGATATTGCTGGACTGTTTAAAGTAATGTTTGAAGTTTCCGCAGTTAATGGTGATGTATCTGTTAAAGGAAATGCGGTGAGCTAATGAGTAGCAGTAAATTTGTTGGTCAATTAAAACAAAACAATGAACAAATAAACAACCTAAAGGAAATCACTACACAAGCCGAAAAGCATATGGTTGTTCACGAACAAAAGCTCACTGAAATAGTTGATGAATTCATAGAGAAACAAAATTATGAATTGAAGAGTCATACAGAAAATAAAAATAACCCTCACCAAGTTACTAAGGATCAGTTAGGCCTAGGAAAAGTATTAAACATTGAGCAGGCAGCTAAATCAGATTTTGACTCCCATACCGCAGATACTATTGTGCATATTACAACCACTGAAAGAAATTCATGGAACGCCAAAGAAACAACAGCAGGATCTCAATCAAAAGCTGATCAAGCACTTGCTAATGCAAAAGCTTACACTGATACCCATGCCAGCAATAAATCTAATCCACATGGTGTTACTGCCTCACAAATCGGACTAGGAAATCTAACTAACGATAAGCAGGCTACAAAAAGTGAATTTGATTTGCACGCTGGCGATACAACTAAACATGTTACCGCTACTGAAAGAAATTCATGGCTTTTAAAGAGCGATATCACTTCCTCTGTTACCAGTGGGGATACTTCCAAAGTATTAAACGGAGAAGGCGCAAAATTACTTAATGATAAGATAACCGAATTACAGAATGAGGTTTATTTAACTGATTTATTAAGTGTTACTACAGGTGAAGTCACTTTAAAAGATGACATAACAAAGTACAAGAAACTTCTTGTTGTAACTGGAGGAGTTTCAACTGGGGATGTTAGAACGTCATTAGTTAGATGTTTCTACACGTACACCTTCAGGCCTCTGACCGACACAATTAATGTATCTACTTCTAGGGGGAAATTCTCTGCCAGCATTACTTCAAATACTTCAATAAGCATTACACAAGCAGATGATGCCTTAAGATACATTATTGGTTTGAAATATTGAAAGGAGGGTTTGCTATAAACGTTTTTATTATCGATAAAATAACGAAAAAAATTATAAAAAGAAACATTGGCTTGCCTGATGACAGCAATAAAGAACTCTCTTCCTACTTTGATAGTAATGAATATGATTTATCAAAACACTTTTTTGCAACCGGAGAAAATTTAGAGGAAGGCTTTTATAAGATTGTAAATGGTCAGGTAGTTGCTAAAACCACTGAAGAGTTAATTGCTGATAAAGTCATCCCACCAACTACGGAAACACATCCTGAGCCAGTGTTAACCATTGAAGATTTAAAAACCCTGAATGATGCGTTAGGTAAGCAATTGGTATCGGAAAAACTAAAAAATACACAATTAGAGAACAAGCTTTCCAATCTTGGAAAAACTGTTGTTTCTATAAAATTAGGAGTGTTATAAAATGACTGATTTTGAATTTTGGGAAATGGCATACCGGTATGAATGGGCAACTAAAGATGATCTAAAAAAGGCTGTAGAACTTGGAGATATCACTCCAGATGAATATAAAAAGATTACTAATGAAGACTATGTAGCTGCTTAAGAAATATTATATGGAGGATATTAAAGGAGGAAATAAGATGACATCAAAGAAGTTGAATTTAGGTTTAATTGAGGAGAGCGTCAGTAAATATGACAAGAAGGAAAAAGTCCAATTAACTGATGACGTACATGTATTTATTTATCCATACTTCTCTCCTTCTCGATTGACAAAAATGTTATCCGGATTGATTTCTGATCAAGAAGAAGCAAAAAAAGCAGGGATTAAATCATTTAAGGATATAAATCAAGTTCAATGGGCATTCTTTTCACTAGTTAAAGAATTTACGGACTTGGGCATTCCAAATGACATTAAAAATAAAGTCAAATGGTATCTTAAACTTGTAGATTCAGAGTTCTTCCCTTTGATTATCAACAGCTTCCCTAAAGAGAGTTTAGAAAAACTGGGTAAAGCCACTGTTATGCTGCAACAAAACATAGATGAGTTATCAAAAAAATCTCAGGAAGAAGCAAATAATCTTATTCTTCAAAAGGTCGAAGAGATTGAAAGCAGCGCTGATCCACTGTAATGGTGAAAAACATAAAAGAAATCAAAGCAATGGTTGAACAAGCTGCAATTCAGTCTATACATAAATCTTCCTCTAACGTTAAGCAAGTCATGACGAAAACAGGTCAAGATCATGTTGAAGAAGATGTTTACGGCACCTATAGCCCCCTACTTTATGAACGTACAGGAAAGCTTAAAGACGCTTTTATAACCACCAACGAGAGTAACGGGGTATCCTTGGACAATATTAGAGAAGATGATGGGAAAGATGTTGCTACAGTCATTGAAACCGGACAGGGGTATACATACCCTGATTCATATGGATATGGCTACGGTAAACCTCGTCCTTTTATGAAGAAAACCTCTGAGACACTAAAAGATGGACGATTAACTGCAGCGCTAAAAAAAGATTTAAAGGCAGATGGAATTAAAACAGACTAATGGCGGTGAATTAATGGCCAAATCAATTGAAAAGAATATGCTCAGATCTCGAGCAATAAAACTCCCCGAGGTCACGGAATCAATGTGGGAGCAAGTAGATGAAGAGCACAGAAACTTGGTTCAAGAGTTTTTAGATGCTCATTCATTTAGAGATAAAACACGAAAGCAGTATTACTCCTCCCTTCGCCAATTCTTTTGGTGGGTACATACCTCTCTTAACGGGAAAAAACTTTATAAGATCTCAAAGCGTGATTTCATTAGGTATCAAAGTTTCTTAAAGAATCGTGGGATGTCTTCAAGTGGGATTGCTTTAAAAAAAGCCGGTGTATCATCGTTAAATAATTATATCGAAAATGTTGTTGCAGAAGATGATCATAATTATGAGAAATTCAGAAATTTCACCCGCGGGCTTCCAGCTATTCCTAAAACCACTACCTATGAAAAAGTTAAAGTTACATATGATGATTATAAACTGATGATGGACGCCCTAAAAGAGGACGAAAATTATTTGGGGATGGCATGGCTTGCTACTGCCTTTAATGTTGGCGGGCGAAGAGCAGAACTCATACAGTTAAAAACAGAAATATTAGATTACCCTGTTCCAGAGGGTCAGTCATACGTGATGAGTCATAAGGTATTTGGAAAAGGTAAAGGTGAAGGAAAACCTCTTGAGTACATGATTAACACAGAAGCACTGGAGTATCTTCGTTTATGGCATGAAAAACGTGGCTATGATCATGAATACCTCTTCACTACTCAGTATGGCGGAGAGCCTAAACAGATGTCAGAGTCTTGGGCTGATTATTTTTGCTCTGATGTGTTATCAGACATCCTTGGTCGACGTATAAACCCCCACCTCTTTAAAGCTTCGTGCATCACTTATCTCCTAGAAGTTAAGAAAATCAAAATTGAATTGATAAGCAAATATGTAGCTCATCATGAAGATGTCTCAACAACAATCAAGCACTATGATTTACGGGATTTTGAAGAAGAAAAGAATCAAATATTTGTTTAGTTAAAATCCCTCTTTTATTCAGAATCAAGATTCCTCTTTTGAGGGATTTTGCTTATGTATAAAAATCATTTGCAATTTAGTATCTACTCACTAGTCATTTTAACTGCCGTATAAAATCTTATGCATGAAACTCTTTATAAATTTCCATATTTACCCGATAATATAGTCGAGGTGAATCATAGTGGATTTTAATGAAATTGTAAAGTATAAGCTTGAAACATTAAAGCCCAGAAGATTAACAAAATTCATACGAACTGAGTTCCCATCAAAAGGGATGCCTCATTCGGAACAGGATATGAAGAAATACGAATCTCTTAAACAGCTAAATGATGATGAACTCTCTTTTGGAATTGCAAGTATGGCACGAATTGAATCGGGTTTTGTTTATTCCAAGTTCGCAGGGGTTATTATTCTCATATTAAGTTTACTACTTGGTACGTATAAAATTCTATTTAGTGATTATAAACAACCTCTTGAAAGTGAATTTTATTTTATATATACGATGTTTTGCATCTTGATACTGTTATCAGCCGTCCTTTTGGATATAAGAATTATGACCACAGCGACCTACTTTAAAACACTGCTCGAACAAGCTAAGGTAGATAAAGTGAACCAAAGCGCTAATAGAACCAAGCTCGCCAATAATCTTATTGAAGTTCAGATTAGAGAATGGTGGCCAATCTGGAAAAAGAATATTTACAACAGACAAGCAAAAAATCTAGAGGAAGTCTTGCTTAAATGGTCTGATGATGAATTAATTACATATATCACAGAGTACTTTGGCTATTGGACGAAAAGAAATAAAATAGCTGAATTGCAAAGAATAAGAGGATTAGATTTGGACATAATAATATTGGGAATCGGAAGAATGATAGAAATCGAGGAATCCTCTGATAATTCTAAGATTATACCTGGTTTAACTACAGTAAGCACTTTTTTCGCAACCCAACTTATATATTACTTAGCATATGAAAATAAGGGCAACCCTACTCTTACTTCGGTTAGTGTTGGACTTATTTTTTCCGCATTAATTTTTTGGGGGATGACTTGGGGCATGAATAAAGGTAGAACACATCGTTCAGGAGCAGCTAAATACAGAAGCTACTTAGAACAGGTAAAATCCGAGATGGAAAAGAAATGATCTCTCCTTCCATTTATACAGTTCTCCATGACTGGAAACAGTGGTATAATGTAGGAAAATGATACCGGTGGTGGCTATTATGGATCCAATGTATTGGTTTATCTTATTCTTATTATGTATTGTATTGCCAATCTCAATTATTTGGGCAATTACATCTTCAATAAAGCAGAAAGAAAATAAAACGGCACATCAATATTCGAAATATAATTTACAGAAGCATGATATTGAGTTTCAAGCTGATCGTTACTATATTTCACCAGAAAATAATACTAAAATCTCTTTTAATAAAGACAAACAACTTTTCAAGCTTTATTCCAAAAATGGCGAAAATATTAGTGAGACATGTATACCATTCTCTAATGTAATTGAATCAACAGTTATTATCGATGATCAAACTATAGCTAAGGCTGAACGAGGTAACCAGATAGCCGGAGCTCTAATCGGTGGAGTAGTTGCTGGTGGAATAGGTGCGATAATAGGTGGGTCATCAGCCAATACAGTAAATCATAAGTATATCAAAAAAGTAGTACTTAAAATAATTAATGACGATTTTAATTGTCCAAATTACTATATAAATTTCTTGCCTTTTAATGAAAAAGGATTTTTAAATTCTGATCCTGTTTGTATAAACGCTATTAAGGAAGTTGAATATTGGCAAAGTGTTTTTGAATTAGCTATTCGTAAAGCAAGTAAAGTCGCTCAATAATTGGGTGACTTTTTATTTTGCCCTCTCCCCTACTGAAAGGAAGTGATTCTTACTTGAGTCAAAACCTCAAAATCATACTAACCCCACAAGCTGATACCTCATCCAAAACTGTTGAACAGTTAAATCAGCAAATTAAATCTCTGGAAAAGAAACTCAACTCCCTCAAGCTCAATACGAATATTGATTCTACCACCTTAAAAGCTCTGCAAGAATTCTCCTCTGCTGTCGATACATATCAGAAAAAACTAAAATCCTATAATCAAACAGTTAAAGAAACCTCAACAGTAATTAAGAATGCTGACGGATCAGTTGAAAAGCTCACCCAGCAATATAAGAAAAATGGTGAGATACTCCAACGTGAAACAAAAATAATCAACAATCGTAATTCAGCATTAAAGCAAGAAACCCAAGAGGTTAACAAGCTTACACAGGCCACTGAGAAACTAGGACAGGTTCAAAAAAAGACCGAGCAGAGAAATCTGCAAGGACAACCAACAAAGGTTGTGCAGAAAAATCGCCACGGGTTCGATGATATTGTTTATACAACTGATCCGAAAACTAATTCGACCTCTTCAAAAACTACAACTAATTATGACCAACAAAGGAGAGCAATTGAGCAGCTTAAGCAAGATTTAGAGAAGCTTAGACAGCAAGGTATTGTTACTGATACGACCATCTCATCTCTTGGCCGAAAAATAAACACAGCTCAATCCGCTCAACAAATTGAAGCACTGCAAAATAGGATAAGGATGTTAGATGATAAATCTGCGGCAGTTGCGAAGAACAACGAATTAAAGAAAACCATTGAATTATATCAGCGACAGGCACAAGTAAATGTTCAAAACCTAAATACACGGTATGGCAGTTCTATGGGCTCTAGTAATAGACAAGCTGTTCAAGATTATTTGAATGCAGTAAATAGTCTTAATGTAAGCACTGGAAGCAATAATATCAGATCACAAATTCAAAGCTTGAATATGCAATTTAGAGAATTAGCCTCCAGCGCTCAAGCAGCTGCTAACCAAGCCTCTTCTTATGGAGCAGAACTAACCCAAACCTTCAAAAGCATGTCCACCTATTTAATCTCCGGTTCCTTATTCTATGGAGCTATCTCTGGACTTAAAGAAATGGTATCCCAGGCAGTTGAAATTGATACTCTCATGACAAATATTCGCCGTGTTATGAATGAGCCGGACTATAAATATAATGAACTTCTCCAAGAATCTATTGACTTAGGTGATACACTATCAAATAAAATCACAGATATTCTCCAAATGACAGGTGATTTTGGAAGAATGGGCTTCGATGAAAGTGAACTCTCCACGTTAACGAAAACTGCTCAAGTTCTTCAAAATGTCTCCGATTTAAATCCCGATGATACAGTTAATACTCTTACGGCAGCAATGCTCAACTTTAATATTGCAGCTAATGATTCAATATCAATTGCAGATAAATTAAATGAGGTTGATAATAACTATGCTGTTACAACTCTAGATCTGGCCAATTCTATCCGTAAAGCTGGTTCAACTGCTTCTACATTCGGGGTAGAGCTAAATGATCTTATTGGTTATACAACAGCAATTGCTAGTACAACCCGTGAGTCTGGTAATATAGTCGGGAACTCCTTAAAGACAATTTTCGCGCGGATTGGGAATAATCAAAGTTCAATTAAAGCGTTAGAACAGATTGGTATCTCAGTTAAAACAGCTGGCGGTGAAGCTAAATCAGCAAGTGATTTAATTAGTGAAGTTGCTGGTAAGTGGGATACGCTTTCTGATGCTCAAAAACAAAATACTTCAATTGGAGTAGCTGGCATTTATCAATTATCCCGTTTTAATGCAATGATGAACAACTTCTCTATTGCTCAGAATGCGGCTAAAACTGCAGCTAATTCGACAGGAAGCGCATGGAGTGAGCAGCAAAAGTATGCTGATAGTCTACAAGCTAGGATAAATAAGCTTCAAAATAACTTTACTGAATTTGCTATTGCAGCTTCAGATGCTTTTATTAGCGATGGATTAATTGAATTTACTCAGGCTGCTGGTTCTTTGCTTAATGCTTCAACAGGAGTAATCAAATCGGTTGGGTTCCTACCTCCCCTTTTAGCTGCGGTAAGCACTGCAACCCTTTTGCTTAGTAAGAATACCCGGGCATTAGCCACCGCCTTAATTTGGGGTACACGTGCAATGGGGCAAGAAACTTTAGCGACTGCTGGTTTAGAAGCTGGTATGACTCGTGCAGCTGTCGCCTCAAGAGTTCTAAAAACTGCTCTTCGAGGGTTGTTTGTGTCAACATTAGTTGGCGGTGCATTCGCTGTTTTAGGATGGGCACTTGAATCATTAATTTCATCTTTTGCAGAGGCTAAAAAAGCTAAAGATGATTTTGAGCAGAGCCAGCAAACCAATGTCGAAGCAATTACAACTAATAAGGATTCCACTGATAAACTAATACAACAATATAAAGAGCTTCAAAAGGTTAAAGAGTCCAGATCTCTAACTTCAGATGAAGAGCAAGAATACCTTCAAGTCACTCAGCAATTAGCACAAACTTTCCCTGCATTAGTTAAAGGCTATGATTCTCAAGGAAATGCAATTCTTAAGACAAATAAAGAGCTTGAAAAAGCGATTGAGAATACTAAAGAGTATTTGGCTTTAAAGAAACAAGAAACAAGAGACAGTGCAAAGAAAACATTCGAAGACGCTTCTAAGGAAATTAAAAAGTCTAAGGATGAATTAAAGCAGTACAAGCAAATAGCGGACTACAATGATAAAGGTAGACCTAAATGGGATCTCATTGCCGATGACGATGACTATAAGATTGCTGCTGATAAAGCTAAACAAAGCATGCTCAAAGCTCAATCTGACATTGAGAGTGGAAATGCTAAAGTTAAAGATAGCGTCCTTTCAATTGCAAATGCTTATAGTTCAATTGATATCAGTAATACTTTAAAGACGAGTATTAGTGATGTTGTCAACAAACTTAACTTAAAAGATGATTTAGATCCTGAAGAATTAGAAAAATTTTCCTCCTCTTTAGGAAAGCTTCAAGAAAAAATGCAAAAAGCTTTAGATTCAGGCGATGAAAAAGCTTTCGATAACGCAAAAAAAGATCTTCAAAGTCTCTTAGAAACATACTCTAAATCCGATTCCTCTATTGATGTTTTTAAAATGAGCTTCGACAAAGCACAGAAGAACATAAAAGATGGAGATAAGAGCTTATCTTCCGTTAAATCTGAAGTTGGCGATTTGGGTGAGACGCTGGCAGAAGCAGGTAACGAGGCAGAAGATTTTGGTAAGAAGTTAAAAGAAGCTCTGGATGCAAATAGTGTCGATGATATTAAGGTAGCTATTAAAGAAATGGCAGATGCTATGCAGTTTGATTCCGTTCAAGATGCCTTAAATGGGGATATTTTTAATAACACCAAAGATCAAGTGGCTCCTCTCAATGATCTTCTAGAAAAAATGGCTGAAGGTAAAAGCATTTCTGCAAATGAAGCTAATACCCTTATTCAAAAAGATAAGGAACTTGCCAAGGCTATTAGCATCGAAAATGGCGTTGTGAAAATTAACCGTGATGAAGTTATCAAACAAAGAAAAGTTAAACTTGATGCTTATAACGACATGGTTACCTATAGCAATAAATTGATGAAAACAGAAGTTAACAACGCTATCAAAACCTTAAACGCTGATACTTTACGGATTGACAGCCTAAGAAAGCTACGAAAAGAACGTAAGCTTGATATGTCTGAGGCTGAACTTTCAGACCTAGAAGTTAAGTCAATTAATAATGTTGCAGATGCAAAAAAAGAACTTAAAAAGCTTGAAGAGAAAATGCTTCAACCTGGTGGGTACTCCAATAGTCAAATTGAAGCAATGCAAAGCGTTAAATCAGCTTTAGAATCTTATATTTCAGCATCTGAAGAAGCCGCCAGCACGCAAGAAATGAATAAACAGGCACTTGTTGAAGCTGGAACATCTTTGGAGAATTGGACAGATCAACAAGAAAAAGCCAATGAAGAAACCAAAACTTCTATGTATGTTGTTGATAAATACAAGGAAGCATTAGAAAAAGTTAATGCTGAGATTGACAAGTACAACAAGCAGGTCAATGATTATCCGAAATACTCTCAGAAATATCGAGATGCAATTAAGAAGGAAATTAAAGCACTCCAGCAAAAGAAAAAGCTTATGCAGGAACAAGCTAAGCTACTTAAAGATCAAATTAAATCCGGTAACATTGCTCAATACGGTATTGTAACCACTACATCTTCATCTGGGGGAACCTCTACTTCAACTGGTGGCTCATATTCAGGCAAGTATTCAAGCTACATAAATTCAGCAGCTAGTAAATACAATGTTGACCCTGCCCTTATTGCAGCTGTAATTCAGCAAGAATCAGGGTTTAATGCTAAAGCACGATCTGGTGTAGGTGCCATGGGATTAATGCAACTGATGCCAGCAACAGCGAAAAGCTTAGGAGTAAATAACGCTTACGATCCTTATCAAAATGTTATGGGTGGAACAAAGTACCTCGCCCAACAGCTTGAAAAGTTTGGCGGTAATGTTGAAAAAGCATTGGCTGCATATAATGCTGGGCCTGGTAACGTAATTAAATATGGTGGTATCCCTCCTTTTAAAGAAACACAGAATTACGTCAAGAAGATCATGGCCAACTACAGCAAATCCCTCTCCTCTGCCACTTCTTCAATCGCCAGCTATTATACAAATAATAGCGCTTTTAGGGTAAGCTCCAAATATGGACAACAGGAATCTGGTCTCCGCTCCTCCCCACATAAAGGAACTGATTTTGCTGCAAAAGCAGGTACAGCAATTAAATCTCTTCAAAGTGGTAAAGTTCAAATTGCTGGCTACAGTAAAACTGCAGGTAACTGGGTTGTTATTAAACAAGATGATGGAACAGTTGCCAAGTACATGCACATGCTTAACACTCCTTCTGTTAAAACAGGTCAATCAGTTAAAGCCGGTCAAACTATTGGTAAAGTTGGTAGCACAGGGAACTCAACTGGAAATCACCTTCATTTACAGATCGAACAAAATGGAAAAACAATCGATCCTGAAAAGTACATGCAAGGTATTGGAACTTCTATTTCAGATGCGTCACAAGCTGAGGCAGAACGGCAACAAGGGATAGCCCAGGCTAAATCTGATCTTCTCTCCCTTCAAGGAGATATAGATTCAGTCAATGATCAGATTCAAGAACTTCAGTATGAACTAGTTCAATCCAAACTCGATGAGTTTGATAAAAGAATTGGGGATTTTGATGTTCGGATAGCTAAAGATGAATCAATGGCTAACCGATACACTTCTGACAGCAAGGAATTCCGCAAATACACCTCTGATCAGAAAAAAGTTGTTGCAGAACAAGCTAAAATCCAACAACAAAAAGTTAATTGGATTCAAAAAGAAATAAAAACAAATAAAGCATTGAACTCCGCTCAACGTGCCCAGCTTCAAGAAGAGCTTAAACAAGCCAAACTAGATTTAATTTCTGTTCAAGATCAGGTTCGTGAGCTACAGAAGCAACTTGTCCAATCTAAAGTTGATGAGACGCTTAAGTCAATTGAAAAGTCATCTTCTAAAACCCAAGGGAAAATTAAAGATGTTGATAATAAAATTTCAATGACTGAAGAAGATGAGGACAAGGTTAAGTACTATAGCAAGCAGATAAAGCTCATTCAGCAACAACAAAAGGAAGCCAAAAAATATATCAAACAGCTTGAAGAGCAAAAGAAAGCTGCGAGAGGTTTCCCTGACATCCAGGAACAGATCACTGAAGAAATCGAAAACTGGAAAGATAAACAGAAAGATTTTAACCTTGAGCTATATAACACCAAGAAGTCGATCAAGGATATCTATAAATCATTGGCTGATGAAGTTGTATCCATCTACAAAGAGATGTACGAAAAAATGCGGGATATTGAGTTAAAAGCCCATCAGAAAGCGACACAAGATAAGATTGATGAGATCGACAAAGAAGACGAAGAAGCTAAATATCAAAAGGAATTGAAGGAGAAAAACCAAGCAATACAGGAAACAAAAGATAAGATCAGTAAACTTTCCATGGACGACTCCTCTGAGGCTAAATCACAAGTCAAAGACCTAGAGAAACAACTTCAAGAACAACAGGAAGCTTTGGATGAGTATGTAAAAGATCGTAGCAACACAAAACGGAAAGAAGCCCTTCAAGATCAGCTTGATAAAGATGAAGAATCAATTAACAACAAGTACGATGACCTGGTAAATGATGAACGAGCATTCAAAAAGCTTGAAGATAAGCTTATGGATGGTAAAATCACTGATATCGCTAAACAGCTTAATGAATTCACCAAGTTCATTAACGAGAATATGAAGTCGATTGGGAAAAGTATTTCCAATAACTTGATTGATAAGCTTAAGGACGCTGCCAGTGCATTAAATACCGTTACAACTGGAAATACAACAGGTAAAAAGGTGTCATCATTTGCTTCTGGTGGATATACAGGCACAGGACTTGGAGCAGGAAAGCTTGCATTCTTACATGACAAGGAACTTATTTTAAACAAGACAGATACTGAAAACATGCTGGAAGCTGTGAAACAAGTTCGTCAAACGTCCACTGATAATTCAGTAAAGACTACCTCTAAATGGGGTCAACCTGGTAAAATTTCAGATGTTTTAAGTAAGAGTATTTCTCTTGTTACACCAGCAATGAACGCTGCAGTTGCTAGTCAAACAAGTCTAACTAAAGGCTTAATTCCAACTCTTAAGAACTTCTCGACACCTACTGTAACCCCTTCTACACCTCAAGGAAATACATCAAACAATCAGAACTCATTCACAATTAATGTAACAGAAGCTAGTAATGCTAAAGAAACTGCAAGCTTAGTGTACAAACAATTAGCAAATGGTCTTAAAAATACTGGACTGAATTTCAACATAACATGAGTCGGCTAAAGCCGGCTCTTTTTATATTGGGGGTGAAAAATTGATTAGACAGAGCCAATATTTCCTGTTTGACAACGAAAAGTCCATTGACTACGGAGTGGAAAACGTTAATACAGAGTCTGGGTTAGTTGAGGAATCTTTTTTGGGTTCACGATCAGTTAATGAAACTTATGTAAAAGGAAGATCAGAGCCGTACACTGAAGGTGTCAAAAGAGAAGCAAAACAATTTCCTTTAAACTTTTATGTTGGTGAAAATTATGATGAGAAAAAAATAAGAGCAATTAAGCGCTGGCTAGATGTTGATGATTACAAGCCCTTAGCTTTCAGTGAAAATTTAGACATTGTGTATTATGCAATGCCCGTAGATACCAGTGATCTAGTCCATAATGCGGCTAGACATGGATATGTTCGTTTGACAATGAAATGCAACTCCCCTTATGCATATAGTCGAAACACAAGTACTCATTCCTTTGATATATCATCAGGAATGAAAACCATTGAACTCCATAACAAAGGCGATGTTGCGATTTACCCTACTGTTGAAATTCTTAAAATTGGCGACGGCGATGTAAAAATCGAGAACCTGAGTGATTATACTGATCCCTTTATATTCAGCAATCTAAAAGACAGAGAAATTGTTAAAGTGAATGGTGAAAAAGAAATAATCGAGTCGTCTTTATATGGGAATGAAAGATATGATGATTTCAATGACAATTATATTAGATTGGATTACGGAAAAAATCGATTAAAAGTGACCGGAAAATGCAAACTGAGATTCACTTTCAGATTTAAGTATCGGTAAGAAGGTGAAAAATTGATAACTATTCGCAAGGATACAGAGATAAAAAACATACGCTTATCCCTTGCTAAGCCAGATAAGACTAAAATAGCCAACATTGATGAAGTTCTGAATCCAACTGTAACTTTAAATCATGGAAGCAGCGTTCACGAACTCTCCTTCTCTATTCCGCTTAAGGCCACCTATGATGGGGTCATTAAAAGGAATCATGTTGTAGATTTACTAAAACCCTGGTACCTAATTAAAACTGAGTTCTATGGGCTTGCGATTTGGTTTATTATCACAAAAAGAACCAAGTCTTTCAGCAGTGAAATGGATACTGTACAAGTTGAGTGTAGATCTCTTCAACATGAATTGAGCAGAATAAGCGTTCTTAAATATGAGGAGACATCTAAAAATCTGCAGGAAGTAGTTACAGACTGTTTAAAGAATACCAGTTGGACGGTTGGATACATAGATACTCTCTTTAACGTAAAACGAAGACAGTTTGATGTATCATCAACTAACAAGCTTGATTTTTTATATTCAATCTGCGAGAAGTTCGATGCAGTTCCAGTCTTTGATACATTAAAAGAAACTGTAAGCTTTTATAAAGAATCAGACATTTCGAAATACAAAGGCCTCAAACTGAACCCTCGGCAATATATGATTAGCATGGACGATTCTGATGATGCAGACGAATTGGTAACAAGACTGTATGCTACTGGAAAAGATGGCATAAGTATTAATTCAGTGAACCCGACTGGTCAATCGTACATTGATGATTTCTCTTATTTCCTCTTCCCCTTTCAACGTGACGAACAACGAAATGTAATTTCCCACAGTGCCTATATGCCAGATGAACTTTGTCATGCAATTCTTGATTATAATGATCTTGTTAATAGCGAAGGAAATGCGTTTAATAAACTTCTCACCCAAAAGAACGAAGCTGAAACTGGTTTAACCGAATTGAATAATGAGCTTTACACACTTGATCTAGAAGTCCAAAAGTTATTAGATCGAATTGAAGTTGCGAAGAAAGCTGGAGATGACACAAGTCAACTAAAAGCTCAACTTGCCGTAAAGCAGAAAGCAGTTGCAGAAAAGAAAAACCAAATTGCTACGATTGAATCAACAATTTCTCAAATATCTGCTTCAATTTCTAAGCTTAAAGAAAAGCTTTCTTTTGAGAACAATTTTAGTGAAAATCAGCAAAAACTGCTCTCACGTTTCATTTCGACAACTGAGTGGTCAAATGACAGCATCTATGATGAGAATGAACTTTATGATGATGCCAACGAAGAACTCGAAAGTCGTAATACACCGCCAGTGAATGTAACACTCGATATTGTAAACTTTTTTAACTGTATTAGTGAAAAACATAACTGGGATAGGTTCAGTTTGGGAGACATAGTAGGAGTTCAACAGAGTGATTTAAATACCGATATTAAAGCCATTCTTTCAGCAATAACAATTGATTTTGAACAATCAAATATTAGTGTCACAGTTACAAATGGAAAAAGAGTTCAATCTGATTTTGAGAAAGTCATTAAGACCGTTTACAGAACAAACAAAATAAGTACTGAATTAAACAAAAGAAAGATTGAATGGGACAAAGTAACTGAAAACTTCAATATTCGAAATGACAGAATCTCAGTGCAGCCAGCACCCCCTGTTATTGCTTCTGACGGCACGGCAATTACCCATAAGGTAAATGATAACGGGTCAGTTGATATTACCATTCAGTGGAACTATGTTGATTCCAATGAAGACAAATACAACATTGATGGGTTTGAGGTTTACTTACACGGTAGTGATGACAATGAGGAGTACACATTTGGCTCTGTGCAAGCTAGTGAAAATTTACAAAATGTTAAATATGACAGGCGAACAGCTACTTTTACCGGATTGCCTTCAAATATGTACTATACAATTGGTGTTCAAGCATATCGAAGAGTAGATGCGGATATCGATATTAATCAAATTCTTCTTTCGGATATAGTTAAGTCAAATCATCCTTCTGAAAACCCCTACCTCCCTACTCCTTCAATTGAAGTAAAAGGAAGCCTTAGTGGAAAAGTTAATGGTCTTTATACAATTTCCACGGAATCTAAGCCAGAAGATCCAGAGACAGGAACAATTTGGATTGACCCAAAGACTAATAAACAGGAACTGTTTAACGGAGAGGAATGGATTGTTTCATCTGCTGGTTCAGCAGACTCTCTGAATGGTTTTACAGCTTCATTAACCACCTCACCAAACTCTATACCAGTACGTGATCAATCAGGGGTCATTAGTGGCTCAATAGATGGAAATGCAGAGATGTTAGGTGGACGAGCAGCTTCTGACTATGCATTAACTGAAAATATCCCCGTTCCTCCCAAGTTTGCTAAAGGTGTTTACACAGGAGACGGCACTTTAAGTAAACAAATTCCGCTTGCCTTTACCCCCGATTTAGTTAGAATAACCCCGATTTCACCTGAAGACAGTCAACTAGTAATTGAAAGTCAATTGGGGGGCTATGCCTATCAAGTTACTTCAACCGGACTTTCCCTTATTGGAGGAGATTTAAGCTATGGTGCTTTGGGAAACAACCTTTTTATCACAGGCTCAGATAGTAACTGCAGAGGAAATAAATTAAACGTTAAATATATCTGGGAAGCTTACCAACAAAATTAACGGAGGTGATTAAACTGGCTGATTTTGCTGAATTATATAATGACCCAATTTTAAGTAAAAAGAGAATAGGTTCTGTTGAAGACCCGTATCTAACTTATAGCGAGACATTAACTGTATACAACGGAAGAGCACTCCTAACTGAGATTCCTAACAGAGAGTTTCGTGTAGAAGTTATTGGAGATAAGAAGGAATGGCGAGAAATTGAAGATGGTGAACTAGAAGACAATTATTTTAAGGTTGACTACCTTATGGGAGTTGTCTTTTTTAATGCTTCAAATGAAGGGAAATCGCTAACCTTTAATTATAGTGGTGAAGGAGCTTCCTTCTTCCCTGCCTCTCGAATTTGGATTAAACGCCAAGGCAATATGGTTATTGAGACTCTACAAGGACTTATCGATGATGCTGAAGACACAATAATTCGGATGAATGAGCGAATTGCTGAATGTGAACGAGTAACAAAACGATGCATCGAAATAACAAACTGGTGTAGACAAGCAACTTCTGATTACGAGTATGTAGTTGAGAACACTAGAAAAATATATTTGCCGATGGTTTATACATATCAAGATTTAATGGATACTTACCCAAATCCTCAAATTGGGTGGGTTGTTACTGTTCGAGATACAGGTATTGAATATCGCTGGGATGGTTTTGACTGGATTAATATTAGCATTTCAGACCAATTCGATGGTTATAACGTTGTTTCAAGTTATATTGAACCTTACAATATTCGAACAGTGTGGCTGAGGACAAATAGCCCGCCTAGCAAAAAAAGAGTAAAACCTTCTAAAGATGCACCTGACGGTAGCATGGTTTGGATAAGGAAAGGATAAGGAGGAACATTATTGAGTGACAATCTAATTCCAGTAAATACAATGGGCTATTATGATGAAGAAACCAAACAATGGGTACCTATTGACGCTGTAGCTTTAAAATCAGAGAATAATAGGTTTACTGCAGATGACATCAGTCAGAAATTTAATAAAATTGGCGATATAGACGCTATTAAAGCCACAGGAAACACACTGTCTGAAAAGATTATTAGTGAATTTAATTATAGAGGAATCAATATTTCCTGGTTAGGAGCCAAAGGCGATGGAACAACTGATGACTCTAGTGTGTTTTCTTCCATAGAATCGACTTACCAAGATAATGTGTTTGATTTGGCAGGTAAAACATATGTCGTTAATAGCTTTCCGAATAAAAATAAATACTTGAACGGTTACTTTATCATTGACGGAAATAAATATTTCTCTGGATATGTATCATCGTTTCAAACAGGAAATTCAAATATCATCATCGGGAACAATGCTGCTAAAAACTTCCGACCAGGAGATCAATATAAAGGTATTGCAGGTCATAATATTATTGCTATCGGTGAAAATGCACTTTCAAATGCAAGTGAATACACTAAAAACACTACAGCAATAGGAGCCGGAGCACTATTTAATAATAAATATGGCGTTTATAACTTGGCCATTGGTTTACAAAGTCAATATTATGTTACCGGTGTACAAGGAGATGCTTTCAAAGGGACTCGGAATACATCTGTGGGCGATAATTCTATGCGCTTTAACAAAGACGGGTATTCTAACGTCGCTATGGGTAGAAACGCTTTACAGACAAATGAAAAGAGTCTTTGGAACACTGCTTTAGGTGCTGCTGCTATGTCTGGGTATGCCCCATTAAACCTGGACAGTAAAACAATTATAAATAATTCCCCTCAAACTGCCGGATACCAAGTTGCAGTCGGAACTAACTCCCTTTATTGGTCAAATGGAATTGGCAATGTGGGAGTGGGAGTAAACGCTGGACGGGAAATTAAAAATAGTCAGCGGAACGTTGCAATGGGTTACTATGCTATGAGTCAACTCGATTCTGATGTCTCATTCGAAGGAAAGCAAAGATTCTTCCCTAGTATTCAAGCAGGATACACTTGGATAGGTCAAGACATCACCCTTACTCATATTGGTCACACCTTTATTGTTGGCCAGAACTTGTCTTTAGCATTAGATGGTGGAGAGAAGTTTTCTACTACGGTTAAGAGCATCACTGTGGATACCTTCACAGTAAGCACTACACAGATCGCCCAGAATGAAATCTCTGGTATGGCTCAAGTGTCAGAGTATTACACGACTACTGGAACTTACGTATGGAAAGACAATAATATTCAAGTCTCCATGGGGAATCATCCTTTCCAAAATGGATATAAAGTTTTAATGTCAGTAGGTGGACGGGAAGCTATTTACTTTACTGTCGCTAATTCGACATCCTCTGGTTTCACTGTCTCTACAGATATTATCGGAGATGAATCAGGCGCAGTAAAAATCACAGAGTACTCCGACACTACACCAATGGCAGTTAATTATGATAATACAGCTATTGGTGTAAAGGCTGCATGGAAAATGAAAAAAGGTAGTTTTAACACTGCTATCGGTGGTCTTTCACTCGAAAACAACAAAGGCGATTATAACACTGCACTTGGCTACATGGCTCTTAAAAATAACACTACAGGAAATCAAAACACTGCATTAGGATATGGTGCATTAAGATTTACAACTGGTGGAGATGAAATGAAAGATATAAGCAACTCTACCGGCGTTGGTTTCAATTCAAGGGTTTCTGGAAGCAATCAGATTCAACTTGGTGATGGAAATTCTACTCCATACTCATTTAATGCACTGCAAAATAGATCTGACCTCCGTGATAAAGCTGATATTCGAGACACAGTTCTAGGCCTAGATTTCATAAATAAAGTCAGACCTGTTGATTATAAATGGGACATACGTGATGAGTATGTTGAAATTAAAGAAGATGGTACAGTAATCACCCATGAGCGAGACGGTTCTAAAAAGAAAAATAGATATCATCACGGTGTTATCGCCCAAGAAATTCAAAAGGTAATTGAAGCTGAAGGTATCGATTTTGGTGGTTTCCAACACCATGAACTTTCTGGTGGCGAAGATGTAATGTCAATTGGTTATACAGAATTTATTGCTCCTCTAATCAAGGCTGTACAAGAGCTTTCAGCAAAAGTTGAAGAGCAAGCAAAAGAAATAGCCGCTCTTAAGAAAGCATAATAAATTTTATGTATTTCTTTTAGGAGGTGGTTATGTTCTAGATAAAATATAGATTTTATTCAAAATACATACTTGAAAGACAGAGATAACAAGAGCATACGTGAGATAAAGAGAGATTGGGTTTAGTCCCCTTCTCTCTTTTTTGTGCTCAAATTTAATTATTAGGAGAGATGTTTTTATGACAATTCAAGCGAGACAAATGCTGGTACCATCAAGTAAATATACAATTAAATGTCCTTATGCAATGACAGCTGAATATATCACATTCCATAATACAGCCAATGATGCATCAGCAAATAATGAAATTAGCTATATGAGAAATAATAACGCAACAGTATCATATCATTTCGCTGTAGATGATAAAGAAGTTGTTCAAGGACTTCCTACAAACCGGAATGCATGGCACTGCGGTGATGGAGACCACGGTACAGGAAACCGCAAATCAATTGGTGTGGAAGTTTGTTACTCTAAATCAGGTGGGGAACGCTACAGAAAAGCAGAAGCTCTTGCAATCAAGTTTATTGCACAACTACTCAAAGAACGTGGCTGGGGAGTTGAGCGAGTTAAGAAACATCAAGAGTGGTCAGGTAAATATTGCCCTCACCGTGTTTTAGATGAAGGTCGTTGGGATGAAGTTAAAACTGCAATTGCTACTGAATTAAAAGCTCTCGGTGGTAAATCAACTACTCCAACTAAACCAACAACCTCCTCCCCTTCCTCTTCATCAGCAGTAAGTGGTTCACTAAAATCAAAAGTTGACGGACTTCGCTTCTATTCAAAACCATCTTGGGAAGATAAAGATGTTGTCGGCACAGTAAATAAAGGCATCGGATTCCCTACAGTTGTAGAGAAAGTTAAAGTTGGATCTGCCTATCAATACAAAGTTAAGAACTCAAAGGGCGCTACATACTACATCACTGCTTCTGACAAATATGTTGATGTTACAGGATCAGTTAAAACCTCTTCCTCTGCCCCAAAAACAACATCAACTTCTTCAAGCTCCTCATCTATTAAATCAGTAGGAAAAATCAAAATTAATGGTGTTTCAAGTGCAGCAATCGTAATGGACAAACCTGATCGAAATAGTTCTAAAAATATTGGCACAGTTAAGCTTGGAAGCACTATTTCAATTTCTGGTTCAGTTAAAGGTAAAAACAATTCAAAAGGTTACTGGGAAGTTATTTATAACGGTAAACGTGGATACATCTCAGGGCAATTCGGTTCAAAGATTTAATTATATTCAATAATCTCGGAGGATTTTTGCTGCTCTATTCATATCAGCGAATATCCTCTTAATTTAGGAGGTGATGTAAAGTCACCTTCCTATATTCATTAAAGGTTGGTGACAAATGGATAACTTTGAGCAAAGCACCATTTCAAGATTAAGTGCACTAGAAGAAAAAGCAAAACACACCAATAACAAGATTGACTCTCTTGAAGAAAGAACAAATGTTATTGGTCGTATTGCTACGCTTGTTGAGCAGCAAGTCGAAATTAATAAAGATTCTCAAGCACAATCAAGAGAACAATTCAGTACTCTTAACGAAATGAGCAACAGTTTAAAAAATCTAAGTAAATCGTATGAAAAACTGGACAATCGAGTTGAAATATTAGAACGCTCTGATTCTACTCGCAAAATTGATCCTTCACAATTTACGAAAGACCTCGTATACAAGGTGCTGCCAAGTGTAATTACCACTATTATCGGTGCATGGTTACTCATACATTTTGGCCTCAAATAAAATTAACAGGAGACGATTAAATGACTAAAATCAACTGGAAAGTAAGACTGAAAAAGAAAACATTTCTTGTCGCAATTTTCTCTGCATCGCTGTTATTCGTACAAGCAATTGCCTCTGCTTTCGGATATGACTTGACTGTATTTGGTGACGATTTGACTGAGAAATTTAATGCACTTCTAACATTTTTAACTGCAATGGGTATCATTGTTGACCCAACAACTCAAGGTATTTCTGATAGTGAACAAGCAATGGATTATGATTCACCGAGATAAAACCCCTACCCTTCTCTTAATCGAGGAGGGTATTTTTTTCGTTATTTAAGATAACATTAATCTTCCTTATTCATTTAAATATGATAAAATATTACATATTTAGATATTTAATATAGGAGGGCTTGTGTTGGAGCAGATGATCTCTTCTTCTAAAGTTGGAGTGAAAATAAATGAGTGGTATAAATACATAAGATTATTTAGTGTCCCAGATTCGGAAATATTGAAAGCTGAGGTCGAGGAAGAAATAAGGCATATGAAAGAAGATCAAGATTTATTGCTGTACTATTCTCTCATGTGTTTTCGCCATCAGCTGATGCTGGACTACCTTGAACCAAAAACATTAAACGAAGAACGACCTAAAATTTCAGACTTATTAGAAAAGATCGAAAGTAGTCAAACTGATTTGAAAGGGATTCTTGAATATTATTTTAACTTTTTCCGGGGAATGTATGAATTTGAACAATACGAATATCTTAATGCCATAAGCTTCTATAAGCAAGCCGAGAGAAAATTATCACTTGTTGCAGATGAAATTGAAAGAGCTGAATTCCACTATAAAGTTGCAGAAATTTATTATCATATGAAGCAAACACATATGTCGATGCACCACATTGTTCAAGCAATCGATAGTTATAAAGCACATGAAAACTACACTGTAAGAGTTATTCAATGCTCATTTGTTATCGGTCTGAACTATTTGGATATGGACTACCCTGAAAAAGCGATCCCTCATTTTAAAGATGCTCTAGACAAAGCAAGAGAAATCGATATGTCACGATTAATCGGATCATCTCTTTACAATCTTGGCTTATGTTCATTTGCTGAGGAAGCTTATGAAAAGGCATCTGAGTACTTCAAGGAGGGCATTAGAGTATACCAGGATAATGGGTATGAGCATTCAAATCGTGTATTAGACATCTTACTTATGTTGACAAAAACCACCTTTAAAATGAGAAATCACTCCGAGGGAATTTCTTGGTGCGCACACGGTCTGTCTTTGT
The DNA here is from genome assembly GCF_046535495.1 of Bacillus sp. SIMBA_008. Classification (NCBI taxonomy): domain Bacteria; kingdom Bacillati; phylum Bacillota; class Bacilli; order Caryophanales; family Bacillaceae; genus Bacillus; species Bacillus sp. SIMBA_008. The sequence continues at coordinate 45,800 of NZ_JAWRWL010000002.1, forward strand.
CCAAAAATTTAAACGATGAGATTATGGCAAAAATGTTTGAGTTCATACATGCCTTGTATGTAGATAATGACAATGAAAAATTAAATTCAATTCTAAATTATTTAGAATTAAAGTCAATGCTTTCAGACGTGGAGGATTTAGCATCAGATGCAGCGAAGTATTACAATGAAAAAGAAGACCATAAAGTGGCTGTTGCTTATTATGAGAAAGTGCTTTATGCCCGTAAACAAATTCAGAGAGGGGATTGTCTTTATGAAACTTAAGCATGCATCTATCTTTATTTTAGCCATTGTTTTAATTGGATTTACAAGCATTTATTTAACTAACACTCAAAAAGATGTCCAAGAAGCACGTAGAGGACATACAGCCAGTATTAGTTTTACTGATGGTCATTCATATGAAATTGCAAGTAGAGGTCATACTTCTTAATATGCTTTTCTTGTTCCCCCCTCCAAATTTTGAAGGGGGTTATTTTTATGATTTATGCCCACCAGTCAACCCTGCTCTGTGAAGCGTAGTACCAGCAGATGTATAAGAAACTGCTCTAAGAATCGCTTTTGATCCGTATTTGTTTCTAATCTCGTCCATAACGAAACCAAGCTTTCTTCTCTTTTCATTATCCACTTCAAATAAACTCAACTGCTGATTCACATCATTCTCAATATTTGACAACGTGACTGAGATACTTCTCACAGTCTTATCCGAGTAAAACTTATTAAAAAGTACTAGGCTACATTTATAAATGTCCATTGTGATATTTGTGGGAAGGTCAATTGTTTTAGATCGGTGAAATCCACCGCCAAGCTCATCTTTACTGTAGCCAATTCCCAAGCTGATTGTTCGACCAACTTTATTATGTGCACGTGCCCTTCTTGCGACTTCTTCGCAAATCTCCAGAAGAACAGCCTTAATCTCTTCTCTCATTGTGTAATCCCTCAGTAAAATCTGACTCTTACCAAAACTAATCTGCCCCTGCATTAACGGAGTTCCTATTTCAGATAAATCAATTCCATGTGCATGATAATACAACTGGTTTCCCATTATTCCGAACTTCTTTTCAAGCAATTCTAAGGGAAACTTGGCTAACTGGCCTACAGTCGATATCCCCATTCGGTTCAGATTTCTTTCCATCCTCCCTCCTATCCCCCACATTTTTGACAACGGATGAACATTCCAGAGTTTATTTGGCACATCTTCATATCTCCAACGTGCAATACCACTCTTCGTTTTCTTACTTTCCAGGTCAAGCGCAAGCTTACTTAGCAGCATATTGTCTCCAATGCCTACAGTACACAACAAACCGAACTCTCTCCACATACTGCTTTGAATTGCTTTGGCCATTTCTTCAGGATCTTCTTTTCCTGCATCTAAAAAAGATTCATCAATTGAATACGTATGAACACATTTTTCTGGCACAAATCTGTAAAACAGCTTTGTAATCTCAGTTGAAACTCTGATGAAAAGCTTCATTTGCGGATTTACAATGTGTATTCTTGGATCTTCAGGTATCTCAAATAGTCTCGATCCTGTTTTGATTCCAAAATCTTTTTTAAGTGCAGGAGATGCAGCTAATACTACACTTCCCTGTCTCTCCATATTCCCTACAACGGCAAGATAACATGTTAAAGGATTAAGCCCCATTGTTACAGCCGATACAGATGCATAGAAGGATTTCATATCGACACAAAGTATACTCTTTCTTGGAAATTGTGAGTAATCAATCATTGTATGTAACTCCTATGATGTTATTCATGTTGATATAAACTGTATTGTCGTTCTGGTCTTTTACGTGAAGCTTTTGTTGTTCAAAATTAATGTAATGTACTCTGCCTATAACATTTTCAACGAATCCGTTATTAAAAAGCTTGAATTTCAATTCTTTATTAAATTCCAAAGCCTCAGAGACGAGAATATCCATCTCCTCAATTTGTTGGTCATCTAAGGATGGTTTTTCAATTTTTGATACATCAATCAAATCTTGTTTAAGTTGTGTTAAATGTTCTGGAAGCATCATTGATGTCCATTTGATTGTTCCTCGATCCCTAAGCATATCGACTCACTCCTTTATTGATCTAATATTAACAGAACAAACGTTCTTTATTCAAGATAAACCAGAACAAAAGTTCGATGTAAATGTTGGTAATAAATCGATACTTTGACAATTTAAACGTGATACACTTATTAACAAATGGATAAGTTAATTGAGGAGATGAAGTAATGTCATTGGTTAGCAAGCTAACAAGCAAAAAACAAAAAGACAAGGAATTTAAAAATATCCTTGCTTCTATAGAGCCATTAAAAGAAGACTACTATACCCTGAGTGGTAAACTTCCTTTTTCAAAAGAATATTCAACATATGTTCCCTATGCGCTTGAAAATCAATACGATTCAAGTTTAGTCGGTGTTGCTTTTGATTACTTAGCAAGGTTTAGAATTGGACAGTTTACGAATAAAGAGGAGGCAAGAGATCATTTAACTGCCTATGAGGGACTGAGGAAGTTAAGTAACAAAACTAAGAACTATTCGCTAACGAATACTTTCTATATACCCTTAATAAACGACATTTTGGACTTTATCAGAAGTGAGTCGAAAATTTCTCCAGATATATGTCAAAAAGCATTAAAGCTAGCCAAACTAGAACAGTTATACAGATCTCCAACAATTGGAGAGACAAATGTTGATTTTTATACTTGCATAGATTCTTCTGATGAAATAGTCAATGACCTAATGAGCCTGCTAGAGGTTTTCGAAAATAAGTTCATAAACAGTGGCATATTAACAAAAAACAGCAAAGTTGTTTTTAATCCTTCTTTTGGCGTCAGCTCTCCATTAGTAGGCGGTGCAGACGCAGATATTTGGATAGATGGGACGCTGTATGATTTTAAAACAACGAAAAAGAACTCTTTGGATAAAAATGATAACCTTCAGTTGATCGGCTATTTTATATTAAATGAACTCGCTCAAGAAGTTCACGCTGCAACAGGAGCTCCTCCCCTATTAGACATAAATAGAGTGGGTTTTTATAAAGCAAGGTATGGAGAGATTGAATTTTACGATACAGAAAAATTGATTACAAAAGAAATGCGCGACCAAACATTAGTTGAATTGGCTAAATACTTTAGTGAAAATCCAGGTAAGTTAAATTTAGTTCATGACCCTTTCTTTGTAGAGGATGCAAAGGAGGTTCTAAAATCAATTGGTGAGATACATTCTATCTAATCTTAAAACATATGATTCAAATTGGTAATTTATTGTGAATTTTCAACGACAAGGGCATTTATGTATAGTATAATATTTCCTGTACATTTAGTTTGCTCACTCAAGGGAGTCTTGCTCATCCCCTAATGAAAGGGGGTGAGGCTATGTCAACATTTCAGGCATTAATGCTGATGCTTGCATTCGGGTCGTTTATAATTGCCCTGTTGACGTATATAAATAAAAAATAGACCTCCCTTGAGCGTCAGAACCTGAAGGGATAGGTCTATCAAGAAACCACATCGAGCAAGCCCTTTGATGGGCAGCTTTTTGTACAGAGCCGGGGTGTTGGTAGCACCCTGGTCTTTTTTATTTTATGCAATCCAATTAAACAAATGCATTTTATACGTAAAAACGTATAATCTTCATCCTAATTATAACCATATAAAAATGGTATTTGCAATACTATTGCTTTATGGATAAAACCATTATTTTATTTAGATTGGAGATGCTTATTTCTGCAACATCTCATACAATTGCAATACTTTTGCTTAGAGGAGCGTTTTAAAAAAGACTAGTTGTCTTTCCCAAAGAGCATCTTTCCAAAATCATTGTCCAAAATCTCAATTTCAACATCGCTAACATTATCATCAGTTTCAATTGGTTCATCAACTAAACTTAGGATAAACTCCTCAAACGAATTAGCAATCAGGAAAAAGTCTTTCTCAGGATGACTTGATTCATGATCCCAAAACAATATCTTTTCATCATCGATGTCCATACATATTTCATTACCACCTGCAGAGCTTGCAATCGGGACAATATTTTTAGGAAAGCGATCAGAATATGTATCGATCGCTTTCTGAAGATTGTTGTGATCGTTCGCCAAACCATAAAAACCCTCTAACAATTGTGTATCATCATCCTTACCCATCCAAGGGTCTTTCTCTATAGGTTTATAGCAAACGTCATACTCAATCTCATCTGTTGTTTTTTTACTTCCTAGATAACATCCTCCATATTTCTTCAAAAAGTCCCTATAATCTGAAGGTAATGGTTTACCCATATTTTTTTCAAGCTCTTTGAGTTGTTCGTTTGTATTAATGCTGGGATCTGTTTCAGCATCTATCGTAAACTCTTTCAACTTTTGTTCGATCTTAGTGAAGCTCATTTTAATATCCTCCTCTTAGGTCAGATGCTCCTCCAATATGAGGTATTTTGTTATTAATTACACTAGGTACTAGTTGAATTGTGGTACTATCCAAATGGTGTGGGGTAAGCCCCTGTTGCGAGAGCCATTTTTTCGCCTGTGCTTGAGACTTAAAACCTTTGATCTCTTTAATTTTCTTATATACAAGCCTAAAATCCTTTTTAGTTCCGTTTAACTCTCCAGGTTTAAATTTAATGTTGGCAACAGTCCATGGAGTAAAATCAGGACGCCCATCTTTAAAAGTAATCGGTTCGCCTTTTGTCGCGGTGTTTACTTCAGGTATATCAGAATACCATTGCCCATCACCTGGTTTACCGATCCATTTCCCTCTAGTCCTTGGCAATACTGAACGTGGGTTTGCTGAAGCAGCTAATTGTAATAACCTATTTTTTAAACTTTCTCCGTTTACTACATTGTATGGCACGCCTCCTGCCATAGCAAGATCGTACTTAGGGTTATAAGGCAGCAAATCTGGAATCTTGACGTCCTTAATTTTCTTCCCTGCTTGACTAGCTTTATTTATTACCTTGCCTGCTGCATCTGCTTTATTAATGGCTCCTGCACCTTTGGTTCCAAAAACAGCTACAGCCACTGAACCAACAGCGTAGGTCACCCATCTTGATCTAGAGTAGGCATCCCCATTCACCATATCTTTTTGGTATGACTCTTCTATTGCTGCTGAAACAGCATCATATGTTTTTACTGGATGAAGAACTGCATTTCCCAGCGCTGAGAGTGTTTCCCCTGGATCGGTGATAAAATCCCATATGCCGGTTACAGTGTCTTTTCCGACATCATATAAACCTACTCCTACACCTTTTACGATATCCCATGTGATTTCTCCTGCTTCTTCCATCTGTTTGGCCTGTTCGATTTGCACAGCAAGCTGCACTTGAGCTGGCTCCAGATTCTCGTAGCCTACTTTCTTAGCAATCTCTAAATACTCATCTGGATCAGATACACCTTCATTAAGTTTTTTCTTTAATTCTTTGATTTCACGTTCTTTTGCTTCTTCTTTCTTCACGTTTAAGTAAGCATCAGAATGCTTCTCAATATCGCCTTTTTTCTTATGTATGTCACTTTCTCTGTACGCTTTGGCGTTGTAGTGAATTGGTGTAGCGTTCTTTCCTTTGCCTGTTGACTCCTGCAGCTTTTTAAAATCTTGCTGAATGAATTGTTCGTTAGGCTCAGTCTCAGCGTATTCTGTTTTTAAATCCTCATCAAGTTTGTTCAGCTTATCAATTGTTTTTTCACGTTTGTCATCTGCAGAAGAAAGTATGTCTTTGAAGTCTTCTGTTGAGAATATTTCAAGAGGAAGAATGTCATTGATGTCGTTTAATATGTCTTTCATTGCTTTTTTCTGTTCAGACATAATGGATTTTGATTTTTTATAGGCGTTAGCCAGCTCATGTTCTAAAAAAGATTCTTCTATGTAAGCATCAGACATCTTAGCATCTTCAAGTTTTGCAGAAACGCTGCTTAAGAAAGCAATCTTCATATCAATTAAATCAATCCATTGGTCTGTTACGCCGACATGATCATGATAAAATGCTTTAATGTTGTCTGCACCCTTACCGGAAAACTCACTGTCATCTAGATCAGCAACGTCTTTAAATGCTTTCCTGAGCTTAATCATTTGTGACCTTAGTTCCTTATACTCTTTAGTTCTTTTATCCGCTTCAGAGAGTAATGAATCAGCTTCAAATACCTTCATATCATTCTCCTTCCATTCTTACTCTATGTAAATTTTACCACAATCAACTATTTCAATAACAGAAAAAGACAGCCAAATATGACTGCCTTTAATGATTAACATGTGAAACTAAAAAATCTTTGGATGCATCTTTAATTTATGTTCTTATAGTAAGCTTTAGCATCTCTTTCAACTTCCCAGTACTTATTTCCGTTCGAACTTAAAAGTCGATCAAACCAAATTTCAAAATTGGCTTTTAAATCCACCGCTTCATCAAAATGTTCAATTGAATCCAAATAAAATAGGTAATCTAAGTTCCCTTTTTCATATCTATTTGAATCTATAATATACCTTCCATCAAAATGATACCCAATCAAAAAACATTTTTCTGGAAGGTCTTCTGTTTCATTGTATTTCATAACATCTTCAATACTGAGTATTTCGATTCCATCAAGAAATTCCAATCCATTATGTAGAGCTAAGAACTCCTTATAATCCCTCGGTAAACTTACATTGAAATGTGATTCTAATTTTCTAATTTCTTCTTCTGTTGCAGGTTCATTAAATTCAAATGTGGCATCTTCTAATACGAAACCACCTGGTTGAATCATTGGAAAAGTGCCATACTTAGAAACAGCTTCTTTAATACCAGCAAGTGTCAAATGAATAAGTTTGCCTTCTTCCATATCCCATCCCCCTATCAACAATTATCTAGATTTTACCATGTCATACAGCTATAAGGAAAGCATTACTAATAGGACATTAATTGGTATTAGGAAACAATTTTACTCATAATAGTAGCAGCATTAGTGGTGAACAAAATGTAAGTGTTATTTGCTGTTTTAATCACTACCCTATCCGTAGAGCCATAAGGAAATCCAATCCTTACTGCACTTTTTTCCTCTCCCCCATAGTTTGGATCAAGAAAAACATCATTGATTTCTTTGATTGGAATTTCAATTCTGGATAGCTGCCAATTGATAATTAAGTTTTCATTTAATTTTTTAACGTTGATTCCAAGCATAAAACATTCCCCTTTTGACTATGAATTCAGTGAAATTTTAACATGCGCCTGGAAGTTTTAAAGAGAAATGAGATGATATTAAGGAAAAATTAAATTCGCAATAATTGGATACAGGATTATAATTATTGATGGTTTACCGATATAAATAGAGAACAAACATTCTAAAAGGGGAAATGAAGTTGAAGAAAGTATTATTAGGTTTTGCAGCATTCACTTTGAGCTTATCATTGGCAGCCTGCAGCTCAAATGATTCTGAAAAAGTAAGCACAGAAAAAGAAACACCACAAGCGTCTACAGATGTAGAAAAGAAAACAGAACAAAAGGAATCTACTAAAGAAAAAACTGCTGACAAGTCTAAGGAAAAAGACAAAAAGGAATTGGTCGATGTTACTCTAGATAGAGCTGTTGATGGTGACACAATTAAAGTTACCTACAACGGAAATGTAGATACAGTCCGCTACTTGCTCGTTGATACACCTGAAACTAAGAAACCAAATTCTTGTGTTCAACCATATGGTGAAGATGCGTCTAAGCGAAACAAGGAATTGGTCAACAGTGGTAAGCTGCAACTGGAGTTCGATAAAGGTGACCGCAGAGATAAATACGGAAGACTATTAGCTTATGTTTATGTGGATGGCAAATCTGTTCAGGAAACATTGCTAAAAGAAGGATTGGCCAGAGTAGCATATGTATATGAGCCAAACACCAAATACATAGACCAATTTAAGAAAGACGAGCAGGAAGCAAAATCAGAGAAGCTTTCAATCTGGAGCAAGAATGGATATGTGACCGACCGAGGATTTAATGGCTGTGTGAAAGAGAAAACCACTGCAGTTAAAAAAGCAACAACATCTAAACCGGCAGCTAAACAGCCTACTACTCCAAAAGCATCAAGTGAAACTTCGACTACAACTGAAAAAGAAGCTTCTTCAGAGACAACTGGAGAAACAGAAACATTTAAAAATTGCACAGAGTTAAGAAAGAAATATCCGAATGGAGTGCCTAGCTCCCACCCTGCTTACCAATCTAAAATGGACAGGGATCATGACAACTATGCATGTGAACGCTAATTGAAAGCCCTTTGTGGCTTTCTTTTTTATTTTTTTGGGCTCTTTACACAAAAAGAGGCTATCCACAGATTAAAAAATTCTCGGGACAACCTCTTTTTAAAATATCTAATCAATCATCTAATTTTTACTCAAAAAAAGCTTTTGAATAATTAACGATACCTTGCACATCTTCAAGAGAATTATCTGCTAATTCTAGAGCCATAAACACTTCATCAGGCACCTCAAATGGGGCTTTTATATTCCATAAGCTAGCTGGCTTAAAACCAAACCTTGGATAATAATCTTTATGTCCTAAAACAATTACTGAACGATAACCAAGCTCTATTGCGTTTTTTAACGCAGTACGAATTAATTTACTGCCAATTCCTTTTTTCTGATAATCAGGCGCAACAGAAACTGGAGCAAGTGCTAAAGAATCGACAGTGTTATCGCCATCTATGATTTTTATTTTAGATAAAAGGACATGTCCTACGATATCTTTATCTTGATTTAATGCGACTAATGAAAGTTCAGGAATGAATGCATCTGATTTTCTAATCCTATTTACAAGTAAATGCTCTTTTTTGTCACTATATTCTTCATTTAAAAAAGCTCTTTTAACAATTTCTTCAGTCGTATTATATTCATGTGTGAGTTCTTGTCTAATTAAGATTTCCATTCATAGTCTCCTGTTCTTTTAATTAATTACCATAAGATTTTTCTTCATCCTATAAATTAAAAAAACCAGAGAGCTATGTGAGGGAGCTCTCTGGAGTTATAGTGGCTGTTAAACCCCTATGATACATATACAGGGTACCTTATATTTGGTATGCAATCAAGCCACTTTCAGATTTGAATAAAATGGGAATTTTATCGAGAATTAATTATTATATACAGACATATCCGATAAAGCCAAAACTAGATGTAGAATCAAATTTAATTTTTATACTGATTTTTAAAGGTTAAGTGTTTAATTCCCTGATCCTTAAAAACTTGACGGATATAAGGTGGAGAATAATCGAAAGCTCGACTAATTTCCTTCAGGCTCATTTTCTTATTGAAATGCAGATCATAAAGAAAAGCAAAGTCCTTAGTTCGTCTACGCTTAGACAATTCCTGAAATGAAAGCTTGTCCACATTTTGTGATTTAAATAAATCTAAAATAATCCAATCTGAGATATTTAGTTCCTTAGAAATCTCTCCTACAGTTTTAAGCTCTTCAAAGTGCATTTTTTTGATCTCATTAAATTGCTCTAAATATTGCTGCCATACGTATTTATGCTGACGTTGAGGCTGAGGGATATCGAGTTGAGAAGTGGCATAAAAGTTAAAACCTTGTTCTTGACAAGTGTGTCGATCGCTTCTTTCCCAAAGTCCTTTTCGCCGCCTCTTGCCAGCGAGTAGGCTTCGTCTATAAACAAAATGCCACCTAATGACTTTTTGATTAAGTCTCTCGTCTTTTGGGCGGTGTGTCCGATATACTCCCCGACCAGGTCAGCCCGCTCCGCTTCTATTAAGTGGCCTTTTGACAGGACATTCATTTCAAAGAACAGCTTGCCGATGAGCCGTGCAACCGTCGTTTTTCCCGTTCCCGGATTTCCTTTAAACATCATGTGCAACGCTTGCTTTCCAACCTTCAAGCCTTGCTCCGCGCGTTTTTGGTTCACAAAAATCCAGGCGTATATTTCCTTGATGTTGCGTTTCATTTCCTCCATCCCAACTAATGCGCTCATCTCTTTTTCGATTTCCTTCAAAATGCCGTGCTTTGCTTCGTTTTTTTGCAATGCAGCCTGATATTCCGCCTCTGCCTCAGCATTCGTCAGAACCTGCTTTTGCCCGTTCAGAATAATGTTGATCTGTCCGTTGTTTTTATAAGTCACAGCGCGCTCCAACATCTTCACCTCTCTGTTCTCTCTATATGATATTCAAGCGGATGCCGATTGTGACAAACGCCTATCATGTGTCGAAACAATTGCTTTTTTCGGGAACAATAAGGAATCCTGCGCTTTCCCGAGAAATACTTTATTTCTTATTGTATTCACGGACATGGGGTGGACAAACCATGAGATTTTGTTTTTAATCATCTTGTCAGAGTATTATGGTGAACTTCTTTTTCATTATTTTCTCCATTCGCCAATCCTTTTTTCATACAACGGGCTATTTTTTGTACGAAGCGTATTACCCACCCTAAGATACCTGAAGTGTTTTCCTTTTTTTCGATTTATAAAGTGGTGTCTTTAATGAAAGGAGCTTTTCTCATCAATTTACGTTTCAAATGCTTATGAACGTAAAGCTTAAAATCAGCAGGAATCAGTGCAGGTTAACCGAACCCATAGTACATACAAACATATGGCATATGCACATATTTCATTTTGGGCCGTATCTGTTGTCGCTTCATGTTGAATTGTGCGCTTTCCCGAGAAATAATTCCCGGTGTGAAAGGGTTATTTCCTCATTTTTCAGTTGAATGATAATCGTACAAGCAGAAGCCGTGTTTTTTCATATCCTGTAATGAGGTGATGAAAAATGGTTAAAATTTTTATTGATCCTGGCCATGGCGGGTCTGATCCAGGCGCAACAGGTAATGGCCTTCAGGAAAAAACGTTAACCCTGCAAATCGCTTTAGCCTTACGTACGATATTAACTAATGAATATGAAGGCGTTTCTTTGCTGCTGAGCCGGACAAGCGACCAATTTGTCAGCTTAAACGACCGGACAAATGCCGCAAATAACTGGGGAGCAGATTTCTTTTTGTCCATTCACGTTAATTCCGGGGGAGGCACAGGTTTTGAAAGCTATATTTATCCAGGTGTAGGAGCCCCGACGACGACTTATCAATCGGCAATTCACTCTGAAGTGATACAAGCTGTCGACTTTGCCGATCGCGGCAAAAAAACGGCGAACTTCCACGTCCTAAGGGAGTCGGCAATGCCTGCCCTCTTGACCGAGAACGGCTTCATTGATACCGTTGCCGATGCAAATAAGCTGAAAACGAGCAGTTTTATTCAAAGCTTAGCGAGAGGACATGCAAACGGGCTGGAGCAAGCCTTTAACCTTAAAAAGACTTCCAGCTCAGGGTTATATAAGGTTCAAATCGGCGCATTTAAAGTCAAAGCGAATGTCGACTCGCTCGCAAGTAAAGCCGAAGCCAAAGGTTTTGACTCGATTGTCCTTTTAAAGGACGGATTATACAAAGTGCAGATTGGCGCATTTTCATCCAAAGACAATGCAGACACCCTCGCTGCCAGAGCGAAAAATGCCGGCTTTGACGCTATTGTGATCCTAGAATCATAGCCGAGACGGGGACGAGCGTCTCATAAAAAAACCCGGCTCCTCATCGCGAGAAACCGGGTTTTTTTATTCAAGAATATCAACAACAAACTGTGACCATGTTTCCAGACGGTTGTAGATGTCATCCTGTTTTAATTCAGAAACTTTCATCCATTTACCCGCAATTTGTTCTTTCTCCTTCACTTCCACTTGTGCGCCAGGCTTTAATTGAAGCGCAGAAAGAATACCGATATGCACTTTGCCAACACTGTTTTCATCATCATTGATCAATCCCAGTGTGACAATCGCCTGTTTATCTTCTTCATTTATTTGCAGTTCTTCCTCAAGCTCACGGTCTGTGTTCAGCTTTAAGACTTCAGCAAATGAAGCTGCCCCTTCGATGGCGTTCATATGACCGCCAAAGCCGAGAGAAAGCTTGTTGTGCAGTCGTGATTCACCGCCGCCAGCCAGCCGCTCGTAAAGAAAAACTTCATCTTCACGCTTAATGACGACATAAGGTATCGGCTGCTTGAAACGCGGATCTTCTTCTGCGTCCCCTCTTCTCATTTCACGATAGGCCGCTTCAATCTGAGCCATGATTTCGGCTACTCTGCTATCTTCACTGTACACGCCCTGGAAGGTTAAGCTTTCTTTCTTAAACACATCATCGCGCGGGGCAACTAAAATCATTTCGTCCATTTTTCCCATGGGTACTGCGTCCTCCTCATTTGAACCTTCAAGCCGAAAAGAGCAGATATTATATCTGCTCTTTTTCATCTTCAAAATAAAAGTCATCATCTTTGAGCGGCTCAACTGTCGCTTTTTTATAACCATTCCCCTTCATAGAGAAGAAGTCATGCGATTTTGTTTTTGTGTTTAATCCGTTTAATACGATCGGATTAATATCTTCCTCTTCGAAGTATGGATCAAATCCAAGATTCATCAGCGCTTTATTCGCATTATAGCGGATGAATTTCTTTACATCGTGTGAGAGTCCGACTTGATCGTACAAGTCCTCTGTATACTCAAGCTCATTTTCATATAACTGATTCAGAAGGTCGATCGCAAATTCACGAAGCTCTGCTTTTTTCTCTTCTGTCTGTTTATTATAAATTTCCTGAGCAAGGAGACCGACATACACGCCGTGAATCGCTTCGTCACGAAGGATCAGGTTAATGATCTCACCGCTTTGCATCAGTTTTCCTTGTCCGTAGAAATATAACGGATAATAGAAACCGCTGTAGAAAAGGAAGCTTTCCAGATAGACGGAAGCAACCATCGCTTTGAACAGTGAAATTTCATCATCTTTTTGAATGGCTTTGTAAAGCCCGACAATCATTTGCGCTTTTTTCTGCAAATATTTATTTTGTTTAACCCATTCAAATACTTCATTAATCGTTTCAGTCGGTGCAAGGGTCATGAAAATATTAGAGTACGACTTCGCATGGACAGCGTTCTCCATCATCGCCATAAAGTTCAGCACCGCTTTTCGCTGGTGGCCGTCTACGTGTTCAGCCACAATCGGCATCCCCGTATTCCCCTGCTCTGTATCAAGAAGCGTAAGTCCGGCCAGTACCTTCATATAAGTGTCCTGCTCATTTTTTCCGAGGTACTTCCATGTGAGGAGATCGCCGTTTAAAGCAATCTCTTCCGGAAGCCAGAACTGTTTCACGTTTTGGTTATAGAACATTTGGGTAAAATCGTCTTCATGCTTTGACCAGTTTGCTGCGTCATAAATTTTTGTCACTATAAACTCTCCTTTAATCAAACAACACAAGAAAGGCAGCTGTCTTGCCCAGTATCTTTCGTTCTTGCATAGTAAATGGTTTTAATTCCTCTATGATGTGCATACAGATCGATTCGGTTTAAATCACGGGTCGTCATTGTGTCTTTTAAGAACAATGTAAAGCTGATTCCCTGATCAATGTGCTGCTGGATAGTGGCGATCATATCCACAACCTTGAACATGTCCATATCGTAGGCTTCTTTATAGAAGAACCAGTTATTAGATGCAAGCCCAGGCATTGGGTAGTACGTTTTTGAGTTGCCGTATGTTCGTTCTTCAATGCGTTCCATAATCGGCATAACAGACGCCGTACTTGATTGGACGTATGAGATAGAGCCTGTCGGCGCAATGCATAATCTGTAGCTGTGATACATACCGTGTTCAGCCACAAATGCTTTTAGCTTTTTCCAGTCCTCTGTCGTCGGGATATGCATACCCTCAAACAGGTTGGCGATTTTTTCATATTTCGGTGAGAAATCAGTAGAAACGTATTTGTCAAAGTATTCACCTGTCGCATAGGTTGAGCCTTCATATTGATCAAACGTTTCACCCTTCTCTTTTGCGATTTCCGCAGAACGCTGGATGGAGTAGAAGTTCACCATCATAAAGAACGTGTTTGCAAAGTCACGCGCTTCCGGACTTTCATACGCAATGCCGTTTTGCGCAAGGTAGCCGTGAAGGTTCATAGCACCGAGGCCGATTGATTTCATCGCTTTGTTTGCCCGTCTTACAGCAGGCGCATTACGGATGTCAGTTGTTTCAGAAACGTGTGTTAAAGAGTCTGTCGCAAGCTTGACTGTCTTTTCGATTGATTTATGCTCCATGACATTGAGAATGTTAAGCGAACCCAGGTTGCAGGAAATATCCAGACCGATTTCATCTTCTTCATCATAGTCTGTGTATGAAGAAACTTGAGATGCCTGCAGCACTTCAGAGCAAAGGTTAGAAAATTTGACCTTGGAAATATGGTTATTCGCATGCACTTTATTGACGTTATCTTGGAACATGATGTATGGATAGCCTGATTCAGAACGAAGCATCGCCAATTTTTCAAGCAGTTTCCGCGGGTTGATTTTTTCCTTTTTCACCCGAGGGTTGTCGACAAACTTGTCGTACATTTCGTTCATGTCCATCTCATCCATGTGCTGGCCGTACTCTTTATAAATCGTGTGCGGGTAGAATACATAAGCCGCTTTGTCCTCGCGTGCAAGCTCAACGAACTTATCCGGAATGACAACACCGATCGAAAGCGTTTTGACACGCACATCTTCATCCGCAGAAATCTTTTTCGTATCAAGAAAATCATTGATATCGCGGTGGAAAATGTTTAAATACGCCGCGCCGGATCCTTGTCTTTGTCCCATTTGGTCAGCGTAACGGAACGCGTTATCAAGAAGCTTCATGACGCCTACAACGCCTTTTGTCGCATTCTCAACATCTTTAATGGCTTCACCTTTCGCGCGAAGCTTGGACAGGTTAAGAGAAACCCCGCCGCCAAGCTTAGAAAGCTGCATGGAGATATCGATCGCTCTTGAAATGTCATTTAAAGAATCATTAACTTCGAGCAAGAAGCAGCTCACAAGTTCACCGCGGCGTTTTCTGCCGGCGTTCAAAAATGTCGGTGTGCTCGGCTGATATTCTTGATTGATCATCAGGTTTACATATTCTTTTGCTTTCTCAGTGTCGCCGTTAGCGAAGAACAGCGCAACAATTGAGATCCGGTCCTCATAACGCTCGAGGATTTTTTTCTTGTCATTCGTTTTCAAAGCATAGTCATTATAGAATTTAAACGCACTCATGAAGGAAGGAAAACGAAACTTCTTAGCGTAAGCTGTCTTAAACACTTCTTTAATGTCTTCAAAAGAATAAAGGCTTAAGAATTCCTCTTCGTAGTATTGGTTTTCAACCAAATAATCCAGCTTCTCTTTTAAATCGTGAAAGAAGACTGTGTTTTGATTGATATAATCTACAAAATAGCTATGTACAGCCTCTTTATCCTTATCAAACTGGAATTTTCCATCTTTTTGGATCATGATTTCGTTATTTAACTGGATCCATTTTGGCACTTGATTTTGTGACAACTCTTTCTACCTCCTGAGTAAACAATTCAACGTCTTTAGATGTGCCGCTGAGTTCAAATTTGTGCAAGATCGGCACCTGATATTGTCTTGAAATGGTATCGGCGCTTTTTGCAAAGTTATCGCCCCATACTTTGTTGCCGCTCGCAGCGACTCCTAATAAGAGATGGGCGTATTTTTCGAGAAATGATTGTGTTGATGCCGGTACCTGGCCGAAGTTTGTCGTGTAGGTGACCAAAACAAACGGAATGTCCACGTGGTCCATTTCGTCCACCTTGCGTATCTGCTGAAAGCCTGTTTTATTCACAAACCGCTGAACATTCCCTGTTTTCGAATCAAATATGATTTGTACCACGTTTTATCACGACCTATCAAAAAATATGAATCTCTCATCACTAACACTATATATAGTATACTACCCTCTAGCAAAAACACAATATATAGATTCGTTTTTATGAAAAATTCATATTTTGATCAAATCAGGCAAATGGGCAGACTCATTAGGGCCCAAAAAAGAGAGCAGAACGAGAATCATCTCTCGTCCTACTCGGGGTGTCGTTTTTTAGCCGATGTTTATCATAACATGAAAAAAAACTGCTTAGTAGTCTAGATTTTTTTTTCTTAAGCTATCACAGCATTTTTCGCTCTCTACTGTTTCTTCTATTTCAACATCCGCGCCGATCTCTTCTAAAACCGCCTTCAAAGCAGTGATAATTGACGCTTCTCTGATTAATTCTTTTCCGTTCACAATGATACTTGTTCCGTATTCATAGCAAGAATCATCTTCGCAAATTTCTTCCCAATGATTCACGATCACTTTATGCTTCATGTTTTCACCCTCTGTTTGATCTGTGTCTGTATTTAGTTTAGCGGCTGGAATCCGCTTTGTAAATTCGAATGCTTGTGAATTTTATTCAAGCTCATCATCCGCGTATTCTTTCTTCAGCTTTACCTCATTGCGGGACTCATTATACTCATAAATTTTTGATATAGCCGTCCTCCATAACGCCAAAATGGTTATGTTCAAGTGGAAACGAGGTGGGCTGAGGCGTTTCATATTCTGAATTGCCGCTGTCTGTTTCAATAATGGTATCTTGATTCCCGCACGCCCCGAACAGTAAAAAGACAGCTATCCATACAAGTGCAATCCTGATTCGTCTCAGTTCTGCTTCACTTTCAAACAAGGTCGATCACTCCCAAATTCATTTTATACATAATATACCATTTTCACTTCCGTATGTTGTTCTCATAAAAAAAGACCGTGCCTTGGCATGGTCAGCTTACACAAAAAGCTTGGAGCAAAAGTGGATTCATGTTAAAAATGGCCGCCGGGAACCCCCGGCAGCCTTTCCTCATGTCTTGACATGGCATTTTTTGATCTATTCGAGTTCAAGCTGGACGTTTTTTTGCGGCGCAAACGTTGAGATCGCATGTTTATATATAAGCTGCTGCTTACCTTCCGATTCCAACAATACGGTAAAGTTATCAAAGCCTTTCACCTGGCCCCGCAACTGAAAGCCGTTCAGCAAAAAAACAGTGACATACGTATTTTCTTTCCGGATTTGATTCAAAAACTGATCCTGAATATTAATCGGTTTCATGTTTCGTCCTCCTTGATTCTCTATATCATACAGTTTCGATTAAAGTTCGAGTTTTCCTGCTATATGTGTGAAAATTTCCTTTTTTTTCAGCTCCATATCAACAGGCGGTGTCATATCGAACCATGTGACCTGCATTTTGTTGCGAAACCACGTCAGCTGGCGTTTCGCATACCGCCTCGAGTTCTGCTTTAGCTGTTCGACAGCATCGGAAAGTGTCACAAAACCGTCAAAATATGCATACAGCTCTTTATAGCCTATCGCCTGTATTGATTGACAGTCTCTCACGTTCTTGTCGTATAAGCGTTTCACTTCGGAAAGAAGGCCTGACTGCATCATCAAATCGACCCGCTGATTAATTCTTTCGTAAAGCGTGTCTCTATCCATTGTTAGGCCAATTAACACTGCATTGTACAGAAGTTCTCGTTTTTGTTCCTTCAAATGCTGGGACATCGTTTTTCCGGACGTATGTAAAATTTCCAGTGCGCGAATGACTCTTCTTGTATTATTCGGATGAATCGCAGCTGCTGCCTCGGGATCTGCTGCAGCAAGTTTGGCATGAAGAAAGTCAGCGCCTTCCCGCTCAGCGGCCATTTGCATGCTCTCTCGAAACACGGGATCATTTGCCTCTTCCGTAAATGTATAATCGTAAAGCACAGATTGTATATAAAGCCCTGTACCGCCGACAATCATCGGAAGCTTTCCTCTATTTGCAATCTCGCTGATTTTATTTCTTACTAAGCTTTGATAATCGGCAGTAGAGAAAGAGTCTTGGGGATCTAAAATGTCAATCAGATGATGGGGCACTCCCTCCATCTCCTGTTCGGTAATTTTAGCTGTTCCAATATCCATCCCTTTATAAATCTGCATCGAATCTCCGCTGATAATTTCCGCGTTTAAGGATTTGGCTAGCTGAATACTTAAATTGGTTTTTCCCACTGCCGTCGGTCCGACTAAAATGACAACGGGCTGCTTCGTATTATTCAATATGTATCACTCTCTTTTATAAATCTCCCCCCATTATAGCATTCAACATGGACAACCACCTATCCATTTTGCCCTTTTTTTGCATCGGTAAACATCCTTCTACCAGCCGAGCGGCTCATTGCCGACAATTTCCCTTGTCTTTCCTTTCAGGGTATGACGATGCGTTTTTCTTCTGTCATCTCCGGGATCGTACACAACCCCTCCGTACTGGATCTCAATCGGCTCGTTATAGGCCAGATACGTCTTTTCTTCGATTTCATGATAATGTGTGCCATCTGCTAAAGGAATCGCCGGTCCTGAGATTCCGTAATACCGATGAAAATGGCCGTTTTCAAATGAAGTGATCCCTGTATAGTAATGTGTATGCTGATCGGTATTTGATCCGTTTGCCGGCTGAGTAAACCCTTCAATGAGATGATAATGGCCCTGTTCTCTCGTTGTTTTGACATGATAAGCATGTGCGTGGGGCGGTGCTTTTGACCAGTCAGACTGATACAGGCCCAATGTGTTCACATCCTCCTTTTCCTCGATTCGCCCAATCAAATCCGGGCAGGGTGAATACACTGCATCATCTACACTTTATTACAGGAGGAAAGAAAACATGAACGAGTTAGAGCATTTCAGCCCTGAAGATACAAGAATATTTGGAAGACCTTTCGGATTCGGGAGACCATTTGGGTTTGGAAGACCGTTCGGATTCGGTTACGGGTTTGGAAGACCCGGATTTGGCTATGGATTTGGGTTTGGCCGGCCATTCGGATTTTTTGGAGGACCGTTTATCGGCGGCCTTGCAGGCGGGCTTATAGGAAGCGCTTTATTTAATCCTTATTTGTATGGCGGATACCCCTATTATCCGTATGCCCCGTTCCCTTATTATTATTAAACGCAAAAGACCCCTTAAAAAGGGGTCTTTTTAAGTGTGTGAAAATGAATCTCTTGACTCATACATAGGCATACACTAATATTTTTCTAGCTGAAGTTTTTTCTAATCTAAAAATATAGTGAGGAGAATTCATGATGTTGATAGGATATATATTCCTCACGATTGCCATATGTTCGGAATCGATAGGAGCAGCCATGCTGAAGGTATCTGATGGCTTCAAAAAGTGGAAGCCAAGTGCTTTGGTCGTTATTGGCTATTCCCTCGCCTTTTATATGCTGTCCCTGACTTTAAACCATATTCCCCTGAGCCTCTCCTATGCGACTTGGAGCGGGGCGGGCACGGTGCTGACGACAGTGATCGGAGTAAAATGGTTCAAGGAAGATCTGAATGCCAAAGGGCTTATCGGGATTCTTTTATTACTATCAGGGGTCGTGTTACTTAATTGGCAGTAAAGGAGTGATGAAGATGAGAGGATTGCTTTATTTGGCTCTCGCCATTGTATCTGAAGTGTTTGGGAGCACGATGCTGAAGCTTTCAGAAGGATTTACACAAGCCTGGCCCATTGCCGGAGTCATAGTCGGATTTCTTTCTGCTTTTACGTTTCTAAGCTTTTCTTTAAAAACAATTGACTTATCAAGCGCGTATGCAACATGGTCGGGCGTCGGTACCGCGCTTACAGCAATTGTCGGGTTTTTGCTTTTTGGCGAAACCATCAGTTTAAAAGGTGTATTTGGTCTCACGCTTGTCATTGCAGGCGTGGTCGTGCTAAATCAATCGAAAGCCCACGCTGAAGATAAAAAACAGACGGTCTGTGAGTGACCGTCTGTTTTCTTTATTCTCCACCCAGTTTCACAGAGGCTTCAAGCTGCAGCTCGACATTTCCTTGAATTGCACGCGAAATCATGCATGACGACTCCGCTTTTTTACAAAGCTTGTGCGCCAATGCGACGTCGTCTTGTGAAGCATCATGTTTAAGCACGACAGAGGGACGGTGAATGATCTTTTTGTATGTAAAGACTCCTTTTGTGACGTCGACAATGCCTTCTGACTCCATCTGTAAGTCTTCTTTTTCCAGCCCGCTTCTCTCCATCATCGCTGCAAGTGTAATAATGTAACAGGTCGCTGCCGCCCCGAGAAGCATTTCATCTGGGTTGGTCCCTTCTCCCGGGCCATCCATTTCTTTAGGAATGGAAATCGATGTGATCAGGTTTCCGCTTTCAATCGTACCGACATCATTGCGGTTACCCGGCCAATTCGCTTTTAAATAAAAATGATGATCTGCCATTGTTTTGCCTCCTTTTTTATCCTATTTCAGTCTACTGATCTTCTCTTATTTTGTCTTCTGATCTGCTTGTTACGAATACTCTTTTTCCAGGACACCTTTGATCGCACTGACATAAGCATAAAATTCACTGTTCTTTGTGTATTTTCTATTTTTATAATAAAAATCATCAAAAAATGCTTCTCTCTGCTCACGGCTGATTTCCAGCTGGATACTTAGCCCCGTTTCCCCTTGATTATTAATGTTTTCGGCATTCAATCCAGCAAGACCGCTTTTAGACGACGCTAACTCAGCGGAAAACCCTCTCCGCTCAAGGGCTCTCACAATCATTTTAGCCCGCTTTCGGTCTGTTCCCCCTACAAGCGTATTCTTGTTCTCTCCTTTATATCCGTGAAAAGCCACCACATATTGATGCTCCTTGATTTTCTTTTTTGCCAATGGCTCATCAAAGTTGGTGCTTGTAATGTGCAGCGTTTGGTTATCGTGGGACTTCAACCCTTCAAACAGGTATGTAGAGTATTCATTATTGAAATAACGAACAAGCTCACTTACTCCGCCTTCAATTCTTCCGCCATGCGGAGACATAATTAAGACTTTGCTTCCTTTTTTCTCATTATATGAAAT
The DNA here is from genome assembly GCF_046535495.1 of Bacillus sp. SIMBA_008. Taxonomy (NCBI): domain Bacteria; kingdom Bacillati; phylum Bacillota; class Bacilli; order Caryophanales; family Bacillaceae; genus Bacillus; species Bacillus sp. SIMBA_008. The sequence continues at coordinate 66,479 of NZ_JAWRWL010000002.1, forward strand.
ATCGTAATCGGCTGGGCTCTCATTCTCTGCCAAGCTGCTGAAATTTGAATATGTATCTGGCTGATTTGATGGTTCAGGTTCCAATGAGTAATGAACATATCTCAAGAACAAGACAATGGCTAAGACTAATATGACATTTAGTAAAAATCTTCTCATGTTTAACTCCTTTCATAAGAATGGCGCGGTTCATTATATGAGGTTTAGCCAATAGGTTTTATCTTACCATTGTATACACAATATCATCAGTGAAAAAGTTCCCGGTTTCAAAAAATCAATTGATTGTCACGGTTATTAGCGGTTCATTTCAAATAAGAGTGAAAAAAGGTTGAGAGGAAAGACAAAAAAGGTAGGAACAACCTCACTTGGCAAATAAATGTATATAGGTTTAAGGAGGGTTTTAGTAACAGGCTGCCCGGTTGCTGAGACGGACAGCTGTTACCGGCCTGCAGAATAGAGATTTTGCTTATTTGTTCTCACAAAATCACAGGAGAGGATAGAGTCCAATAAAAATGTTCTGATCTGTTGTTTCGAAAAACAAAATGCTTTGATTTTCGTTTTGCTTTTCTGTCTCACAATAATCGTTCTTTTACTAATCGTTCCGTCTTTCTTCATATATATAATGCTGATTGGCATTTGGCTTTCCAAAGATCGGTGCAAGTAGAAATTCATACGGTTGCTCTCCCCTTCCCAGTTTGATATGATCACATTATAATACGAACAAACGTTCTTTTTCAATCCCCAATGATTTCCTCAACTTCTGAATCTATTGTATCTAATGCGAAAGATTCAGAAAAACAAACTCTTGTCTGTCTCTTATAGAAGACAAACAAACTTACCAAACCTATCATCTGTTCATAGAGTATACAGAGAACCTTATAATAGGAGGAAAATACATGTTTGGGTACTCTATGGTACAAATGGTGAGAGCAAATGCTCACAAGCTAGATTGGCCGTTACGGGAAACCGTATTGCAGCTTTACAAGCCCTTCAAATGGACTCCTTGCTTCTTGCATAAATTTTTCGAAACCAAATTGCAAAACAGAAAAAAAATGTCAGTCATTATCGAATTTGAGGAAGGCTGTCACGAGACCGGCTTTCAAATGGCTGGAGAGGTGCTGCAAAAAGAAAAACGCAGCAAGCTAAAAAGCCGCTTCAACAAAATCAACTGCTGCAGCGCGGAGGTTACTCCTTCAGCATTACATTCCCTTCTCTCTGAATGCAGCAATATCCGTAAAGTGTATTTAAACCGCGAAGTCAAAGCGCTTTTAGACACGGCAACCGAAGCAAGCCATGCGAAGGAAGTCGTCAGAAACGGGCAAACCCTGACAGGAAAAGGTGTTACTGTCGCTGTTGTCGATACAGGAATCTACCCGCATCCTGATCTAGAAGGCAGAATTATCGGATTCGCGGACATGGTCAATCAAAAAACAGAGCCATACGATGATAATGGTCATGGCACACACTGTGCAGGTGATGTCGCAAGCAGCGGTGCATCCTCTTCCGGTCAATACCGCGGACCTGCACCGGAAGCCAATCTCATCGGCGTAAAGGTATTAAACAAACAGGGTTCAGGAACGTTAGCAGATATTATAGAGGGTGTTGAGTGGTGTATTCAATACAATGAGGACAACCCAGATGAACCGATTGATATTATTAGCATGTCGCTCGGGGGCGATGCCCTTAGATATGATCATGAACAGGAAGATCCGTTAGTCAGAGCGGTTGAAGAAGCGTGGAACGCAGGGATTGTCGTCTGTGTCGCTGCCGGAAACTCAGGCCCTGATTCGCAGACCATTGCAAGCCCGGGCGTGAGCGAAAAGGTGATTACAGTAGGTGCGCTTGACGATAACAATACTGCAAGCAGCAATGATGATACTGTCGCTTCCTTCTCAAGCCGCGGCCCGACAGTATATGGGAAAGAAAAGCCTGATATTTTAGCGCCGGGTGTTAATATTATTTCCCTTCGCTCTCCGAATTCTTATATTGATAAGCTCCAAAAGTCAAGCCGTGTAGGGTCTCAGTACTTTACAATGTCAGGAACCTCGATGGCAACACCGATTTGCGCAGGAATCGCAGCTTTAATTCTTCAGCAAAACCCGGATCTTACCCCCGATGAAGTAAAAGAGCTTTTGAAAAACGGCACGGACAAATGGAAAGATGAAGATCCGAATATCTACGGAGCGGGCGCTGTCAACGCAGAAAATTCCGTCCCCGGCCAATAAAAAGCACCAAAAAGCCGGCAATTCTCTCTCAGCAGAACTGCCGGTTTTTTCGTTTGAATATTCATAATCATAAGGTAAAATAATGGAAAATAGATGAAGGAAGTGAAGAAAGTGCCATATTATATCTGCAATACATGCGGTGTGCAACATGCACAGACTGTAGATCCGCCCAACTCGTGTCTGATTTGCGAGGATGAAAGGCAGTATATTCATCCCGATGGACAAACTTGGACAACTCTTGAAGACATGCGTGAGAAAGGAAACCTTCAAAACATCCTCCAAAAGGAAGAAGAGCATCTTTACAGCATCAAAACTGAACCAGAGTTTGCGATTGGACAAACAGCCCATCTTATCCAGCATAAGGGCTTCAATGTGCTGTGGGATTGCATGACATATCTTGACCAAAAGACAATTGACCAAATCAACGAATTAGGCGGTATTCAAGCCATCGCCTTGTCTCATCCGCATTATTACTCTACTCAGGTTGAGTGGGCTGAAGCGTTTCAGGCGCCGATCTATATCCATGAGGATGATAAAGAATGGGTGACAAGGCCAAGCAATCACATTCACTTCTGGTCAGGGGAAACGCTCAACGTAAAGCCGGGACTGGACCTTTACCGACTAGGCGGACATTTTAAAGGCGGTGCTGTTTTGCATTGGAGCAAGGGCAATGAAGGGAAAGGGTGTCTATTGACCGGAGATATCATTACGGTTGCGGCGGACCGAAACTGGGTCAGCTTTATGTACAGCTACCCAAATCTCATTCCCCTTCCCGCCTCCAAAGTTGAAGAAATAGCAGCCAAAGTAAAACCGCTTCAATTCAACCGGCTTTACAATGCTTTTTCTAAAGTTGTCAAAGAAAATGCCAGTGAAGCGGTCCAGCGTTCTGCCGTACGCTATATCAAGGCTCTCAACAGCGAATTGTTTCATACATAAAGAGTGAGGCGGCTCTTTTCCGTGTAAAAGATGCAGCAATTGGGAATAGTATCGTGTAAATCAAAAGGAGGAATATTGATGGCACACACGAATACACAGCTTTCTCAATGGCTGGAATCAAAAGTCGGCCAGACGCTTGATATTAGAAAAGGTGAATTGACCCATGATGAAGAGATATCAGACTTGGATCAGATTGTTCTCCACCTTCAAAAAGTGGCTATACGCAGTACGAATCATCCTGATGATTATGTTGCGAAAGAAGAGCTGGTTTTAGAAGGCGAAGGAACAACATTCACTGAGGACGGAAACGTACCGCTTCCGCAAAATGCCTATGAGATTCCTTTATTAGGTGACATTCATATTCACCAAGAAAACGAAGGGTTGAAGGTCGTAACAGATCGTGCAGTATATACAATTGATATCCAGCACAGCTGACAGTCACTTTCATCAAAATAATACAGCGTAGCGCCTTTGAGCTTTCGTTCAAAGGCGCTGCTTTATATCGAGCCGTTTTTCACTTTTTTCGTTCTTCACCCTATTGAATGACTCCTAAAATAGATATATAGTTTTAGAGACAGGATTACATTTCAAATCATTCTGTTTTTTGTAAACTAATTCAGCAATTTGATTCATCTATTTACCCTATTAGGCGAGGAGAATGCAAATGGAAAAATTGATGTTTCATCCGCATGGTAAAGAGTTTCATCACAATCCTTTTTCAGTTTTAGGGCGATTTAGAGAGAAAGAGCCCATTCACCGATTTGAATTAAAACGGTTCGGAGCCACATATCCGGCCTGGTTAATTACCCGATACGATGATTGTATGGCCTTTTTAAAAGACAATCGAATTACAAGAGACGTAAAAAATGTGATGAACCAAGAACAAATCAAAATGCTCAACGTTAGTGAAGATATCGATTTTGTATCCGATCATATGCTGGCAAAAGACACACCTGACCATACCCGCCTGAGATCACTTGTTCATCAAGCATTTACTCCCCGAACCATTGAAAATCTGCGCGGCAGCATTGAACAAATTGCTGAACAGCTTTTAGATGAAATGGAAAAAGAAAATAAAGCGGATATTATGAAATCCTTCGCTTCCCCTTTGCCTTTTATTGTTATATCTGAATTGATGGGAATCCCAAAAGAAGATCGGTCACAGTTTCAAATCTGGACCAATGCGATGGTTGATACCTCTGAAGGTAATAGAGAGCTGACAAATCAGGCCCTTCGTGAATTTAAAGATTATATCGCCAAGCTGATCCATGACAGAAGGATAAAGCCAAAAGACGATTTAATCAGCAAACTTGTGCATGCTGAGGAAAACGGCAGCAAGTTAAGCGAAAAAGAGCTCTATTCGATGCTGTTCTTGCTCGTTGTAGCCGGCCTTGAGACGACTGTTAACTTACTCGGCTCAGGCACCCTCGCATTGCTGCAGCACATGAAGGAATGTGAGAAGCTCAAGCAGCATCCTGAAATGATCGCTAGAGCGGTTGAAGAATTGCTGCGATACACCTCACCTGTCGTTATGATGGCAAATCGGTGGGTCATCGAAGACTTTACATATAAGGGGCATTCGATCAAACGAGGAGACATGATTTTTATAGGCATTGGATCTGCCAATCGCGACCCGAATTTTTTTGAGAACCCCGAAATATTAAATATAAATCGGTCGCCTAACAGACATATTTCTTTCGGTTTTGGCATTCATTTCTGCTTAGGAGCGCCTCTTGCCAGGCTGGAAGGCCACATTGCATTTAACGCACTTCTGAAGAGATTTCCTGATATTGAACTTGCGGTTGCACCTGAAGACATTCAATGGAGAAAAAATGTCTTTTTAAGAGGATTAGAAAGTCTCCCTGTTTCACTTTCAAAATAACATTCAAAACGCCCCCTTTTAAAAGAGGGGGCGTTTGTGTTTTCTCAGCGCTTCACCAATTCATCTGTTTCTTTTTCTTCCCTCGCTTCATGTTTCTTCCGGAAAGCCTTAAGGAAATTCGCATTCACTACTCCCCTGTTTGAATAAAGCTTTTCACAAAATTCTAACATGGCTGTTGACGCTTTCGGTTCGGTTAATATCATGAAGTGGTTGCTAGAATCGACATCCACCAGGTGGAAATGGGGAATTTGCCGCTCCCATTCCTCCCAATAAGCAGCTTGATCAAACGGTCCTTTTTCATTTGATAAAGTGAAATAAGTGTCTAAATCACCAAAGAAAGACCTGCTTTTGTTGCGGAAATAATAACATTTTACCGTCTCAGGATCAGGGAGAGGCTTAACAGTGTACGACTCCAAATCATAGGCGAGCTGTGTTTTCATCATTTGCTGAGCCTGCGCACGTATTTGCTTATTTGGTTTGTTTAGCCCTCGTTCTTTTGCCAAGTCAATCAACTCAGACAGGAATTCTTCATCCTCTAAGCTTATGTCCACCTCTTCACGGCTGATGAGAACATCCGTAAGCTTTTCCCGTTTCACAATCGATGCCAGCATCGTATTAATTGTTTGCAGCATTGACGTTTTCATAGATGCCTCATTCTCTTTTGTCTCAGAACGATATGGGGAGTCAATCATCATCATGCTTTTGACAGCAAGGCCTTGGCTTTGCAGCTGACGAGTGACTTCATATGCAATCATCCCGCCTAAGGAATATCCGCCTACATCATAAGGACCTTCAGGCTGTATGGATCGAATGATCTCTATATAATAGGAAGCCATTTGTTCAATTCCGTGCAAAGGAGCAGAATCAGTCATGAATCCTCTGGCTTGAATGCCGTAAAAAGGGCGCTGGCTCTTTTGTGCAAATTGCTGATAGATTTCAACTCCTCCTACTCCGCCATGGAACCAAAAGACAGGGCGCCCCCGCTTGCCGTCATTTAACGGTATTAATTCCGGAAACGTGCGAGCTTGATCATTTTGTAAGGATGTATCCTCCTGTTTCTTTGCGATCAAGTCCATCATGTCCTGAACAGTATGGCATGCTTGAAGCTCCGTCAAGGCAATGAGAGGGTCCACCTTTGATTGCAATTGCTGTAATAACTGTATGCAAGAAATTGAATCAAATCCATACTCCTGCAATGGCTTATGAGGCTGCAGTTCATCCGGAGCCATCCCTAGTACATTTGCTAATATGTGATGATCGCTGCTGTTGTTGATACGCTCATCCTGTGAAACAGAAGGCGTATTCTCTACTGCTTGAAAGCCGTTCCAGCAGCTTCTCTTTTCAAATGGATAGGTTGGCAACGGTATTCTGCGGGCACCTTTTCCTTGATAAAGCTTTTCCCATGGGATTTGCACCCCTTTTGTCCAGCAAAACGCGATCTTTTCAAGGTTGTTTTCAGACAACAAAGTCTCGATCACCATTTCTCTTAATGGACCATCCAGCAAGGCTTCGATATCTGACGAGCCATTTTCTGCATTTCCGCTAAAGACAGGTACAGAACTCTTCGGCTTATCGCCTTTTTCTGCTAAGCAGGCTTGCAAGCCGATTACCAGTTCTTCTTTACTGCGGACGACGAGCGCCAGGCGATCTTCCATTTCCTCTCGGCCGGTTTGGAGTGTATAAGTATAATCTTGTAATGACAGTGCTTGTTGTTTATTCACATAGTCAAGCTGCTGTTGAACAATTGCTTTTAGCCCGTCTTGATTCTTTGCAGAAAGAACCACAATGTGGGCACCATTCTCACTCATACTAACAGGTGGTTTTGGTAAAGGAATATATTCTTCTAAAATGACGTGCGCATTTACGCCTCCAAAGCTATAGCTGTTGATACTCGCTCTGCGCGGAACTTTTTTGCCTGCAGCGTCACTTAAATCCCCCCATTGCTGATTCTTGGCAGTCACTCGGAAACGGGTGCCCTTTAATGACACCTGGTCATTCAAAGACGAAAATCCGGTTATGCCTGGTATTGTTTGATGCTTCATCGCCATGCTGACCTTCATAAGAGCAGCCATGCCTGATACGAGTTCACCGTGTCCGATGCTCGGCTTTAAGCTGCTGATATAACATGGCGCTTCCTCCCGTACTTCCTGTGGAAGTTCCAATTCGAGCTGACTGCAGCCTGACTTTAACGCCTCTATTTCTATCGCGTCTGCCAATGGAGAGGCGATCCCATGTGCTTCTATATAGGTCACCGTTTTGGGATCAATTTGCGCTCCTTGATAAGCCTTCAGCATTGCATCCTTCATGCCGGCCGGATTTGGCGCGTGAAGTGACATTCCCCTGCCGCCATGCGATACACCTGAACCTTTAATAACCGAATAAATATGGTCAGAATCTTCAATGGCTTTTTGCAATGGTTTAATGATGAGAACTCCTGCTCCTTCACTTCTGACAAAGCCATTTGCATCTGCTTGAAAGGATTTGGCCTGTCCTTTCTCACTCAAATAGCCCATTGAGTCAAAGCCAATAAAGCCTTTTGGTGAAAGCAGCAAATTCACAGCCCCGACAATGGCTTGCTCACATTCGCCGTTTCGAATGGATTGTATAGCTCTGTGCAAAGCCACGAGAGCTGAGGAACAGGCAGCTTCATAATATTCACTTGGCCCTTTTACATCAAGTGCATAGGATATACGGTTTGGAATTAGGGAAGGAACCACAGCTGTATCCGTATTGCCGGCTGCGACAAATACTCCTGTCGGGCGGCTGGATACAACCTGCCCTGTTAAGCCTGCATCTTCCATCGCCTTCCATGCATGTATCAAGAGCAGAAACTCCTGTGGGTCCATATGCGCCGCTTCTTTAGGCGATATGCCAAAAAACAGGGGATCAAACTCACCTATTCCTTCTATAAAACCGCCCCATTGAAGGCTTGATTGCCCTTCCTTATCGGCTGCGGCATATTTGCGCCAGTCCCAGCGGTCTTTCGGCACTTCAGAGACACAGTTGTTTCCTTGGATAAGGTTATCCCAAAATTCCGTTACGCTGTTTGCTTTCGGAAACTGTCCCGACATGCCGATAATGGCTATGCCGTCTGCCGCGTGTTCGATTGTTTTATCCGTGTTCGTCTCGTATGCCGGAATCTGTTTCATTTGGTTTTCGATTTGAGCTGGGCGTTCTTCCTGCTGATGATCTTCACCAAACAGCTGAGCAAAAGATGCTTCATGTTTGTCCGCAAAAAAGCCGATTAGCTCTTGAATAGTCGGATACTCAAAAAACAGAGTCGGATTTAATTCGATCTTTGTCTCTGCTTCCATCTCCCTTGTCAGTGCAACCAATTGAGAAGAATCGATTCCAAAATCCATGATATGCGCTTTTGCAAGAGACAATTTTGACGGATCGGCCATGTTTACTGCCAGTTTATCTGTTACATAGCTTCTGATACGATCTTTCAGATTGCTGGCTTTGATGGCCTTATTTTGATTTCCTCTTTGATTCGAAATACGAAGCTGTTTAAGCGAGTAGCCCGAGTAGTGCAGCACTGTTTCTGACGACTCATTGATCACATCTACATCAAACAGCAGCATGTCACCTGTATTCTTAACCAATGTAATCAAAAGCCAGCAATCCCCTTTTATCGTTTGCTTTGTAAACTGGATATCATTGATTCCAAACGGCAGGAAGCCGCCTGTCATGTCAAACTGCTCTAAGAAACTGAGGATAGCCAAGTACGCGCTGTTTGTCATCAATGGGCTTACAATGTAATGGTGCCCGTTTGCCAGCCCGCTTTGGGGCAGGCGAATTTTTGCCAGTATAGACTTGTGATCTCTGTAGAGATGAGTAATTGTCTTAAATAACTCTCCCCATTCAGGACCGTTTCCGGTTTTATACATCTGATCGATGTGATGAAGCTTAGTTAATGAATGCTTAACGTTCTCGATATTGACTTTTTTTGGCTCAAAAGAACCGATTCCGCATTGTCCGATTGCGGCAGGCTTCCACAAACCAGAGGACGGCTCGCGATACATGATTTGCAGTTCTATGACTTGATCTTTTTGCAGCGGCTTTGCCTGAAGTTCAATGGTCTCGCCTTGTTTGATGACAATTGGACTGATATAACTTAATTTGCTGATACGGCCGCTGTTTTCCTCAGGGAACAGGTTAAAAAATGCTTCAATGGCCAGACTGCCATATGTGGCACCGACAAGCACCCGTTCATTGTTGAAGACGTGTCCTTGAACGTAAGGCTCATCATAAGTGAATTGATCTTGAATGACCGGCTGATTAATATTGTCTTCAACATCTGACGATTTCTCATTGATAGACGATACATCGAAATGAAATGATGTATTATGGTCAAATGCATAGTGAGGCAGATGAACCCAGCCTGTTCGGTTCCCTATATCAGCTTCTTTAAAAGCAATCGATGCCCCTTGTGCCCATTGCTCTGCTGCGTTTATTTCTCTATCCCTAGATGCTGATTCCGCACATGGCTGTAAATCGAATGATGTATAGATGCCTTGCTGGAGTGAGCTTTCTCTTGATGTTCGGAACACCTTTAGTTTTTCGAACAGCTCTTGAGTCGATGTCACTGTAAATGCAGCCCTATGCTCTAAATTATGGTTTCTCCTGTGTAAAGCCTGTACAACGGGTTCAATATCCAGAGAAGCTTCCTTCTCTAAAAACAATTGCATATTTTCTAGATAGCTAAGCAGGCTCCATTTTGTTTTGGCTGAAAAAACGGCAGTGAATTCCTGCTGGCGGGGAGCGATATGTTCTTTCTCAGGGGCCGTCTCCATATATTCTTCTATAATAAGATTGGCATAGGCTCCCCCCGCTCCGAAGGAATTGATCATGCTTCTGCGTGGCAATTGTTTTCCAGTTTCAGGATCATTCAAGCGATGCCATGGCTCTGTTTCTTCCTGAAGATAGAAAGCCGTGTGTTCCAGCTTAATATTTGGATTGACAGGCATCGCATTAATTGTCGGCACCAGCGTCCCTTTCTTCATCTGCAGCAGCACTTTTGTCAGCTGAGAAATACCGGAAGCCGCCTCTAAATGCCCCAGATTGGATTTGACAGAGCCTATCGCACAAAACTGTTTCTTGTTTGTATATTGTTGAAACGCGTTTGTTAAGGCAATTACTTCAATAGGATCGCCCAGCGCCGAACCATTTGCCGCCGATTCAATATAGCCGATAGTCTCTGGATCAATGCCCGACTTCTGAATCGACTTGACAATTAACTTTGCTTGCTGTTTCGGGTCCGGAGCTGTATACATCTGTCTTCCGCCGCTATGGTTGGCAAAACTGCTTTTGATCACAGCGTAAATATGATCCTGATCTTCCATTGCCTTCGAAAGCGGTTTTAACAGGACAGCTCCAATGCCTTCCCCGGGAATAAGCCCGTTTCCTGTGCCAAAACTTTTGCTTTGATTGCCGCTTCCCAGCAGATTGGCACGCTCCAAAGAATCATATTTAGAAAGATCGAGTGTTAAATTGACACCCCCAGCAATCGCCATTGAGCAGTTTTTCAATTTCAGGCTTTCACACGCAAGATGTATGGCGTTTAATGAACTAGAGCATGCTGAGCTGACAGCGATACTCGGTCCGGTCAGGTTAAAAAAGTGGGAAACGCGATTTGCAATGTGCCAGTCTCCCCCATTTGAGCTGAGGACTGCCTGCTCTAAAGATGGGATATTCCAAAAATACTGGTTATACATATTCCCTATAAAAATACCTACTCCGTCATCATCCCGCAATTTATCCAGCCGGGTTCGCGTATAGCCGCCGTCCTCAAACGTTTCCCAGACGGTTTCTAAACATAAACGGAGTTCCGGTGTCATTTCCATCACCCGGTTTTGCTCCACCTCAAAAAGCTGATGGTCAAATGCCTCTATATCTTGTAAAAATCCGCCATAGCGTTTCTTATTTGCCGGCTTTTTTGGATCTTTTGATAATGTTTTCAATAAAGATGTGCGCCATCTTGATTCCGGTGCCTCTGTAATACAATTGTCTCCGGCGATTAAATGCCCCCAAAGCTCTTCTAAACTGTTAGACATCGGATAGCGCCCGCTTACCCCGATTATTGCGATATCTTCTGTAATAGAATCATTAAAATGTGTTCCTTGCAAATTACTTGTCTTTTCTTTTTTTGGTGGTTCGGTATTTGCTAGCTGAGTTTCAGTGACTTCCTGCTCTGTAACAAAGCGGCGTGTATGAAAAGTAAATGGCTTATTAGGATCTGTACGCTCTGTTTGAAGTGGAGCTTCATTTTTTGCAGGCTTCGTTTTTTCCTTTAACAATGCTGTCCGGAGCTTATTTTCATGCCCCTTTACTAAATATTCGACGAGTTCTTTTGTGTTGTTATGTTCAAATAAAATGGTTTTTGGAAGCTCTCCCGTCACTTTTTCTAATTCACGAATGAAATTCACCTGCAAAATCGAATCAATTCCATACTTCTCAAATGTCGTATCTTCGTGAATACGTTCTGGTGATAGTTTGATTGATTTTGCCAGCGTATGCTTCACAAATTGTGCCGTTTGTTCGATGAGAGAATCGCTTTCCTGTGAATGATCGATTTCAGCATTCATTTGTATATGGCTTGGATCTTCTTCTGCCCCCGTTCTCTTCTTTTGACGGACGACTCCGTTACTTTCAGCGGCAATGATCTGCTGGCCGAGCTGATGCGATTGTTCAGCCATAAAGGAAACATAGCGAAATCCTTCACTCTCAAGCACCGTTTTCCAAGTATCCGGATACAGGCCCGGGCAGCCCGGAATGCGGAGATCAGGATCCTCATACAGCCACCAGCCCTCTAAAAGGCCGAACGTCAAATGCGAATATATATTATGATCACTTATTTCATTTAAAAGGAGCAGCCCGTTTTTTTTCAAAACTGCTTTTGCATTTCGCAATGTCTGCCGGATATTTTTTGTGGCATGAAGCACATTTGCCGCGATGACCGCGTCGTAGCCTCCCGCATCAATATGCTGTTCAGACGCCGGCTCCTCGACATTAAATCGTTTATATGTCAAATATGGATTGTCAGGACCATACTTATTTTCTGCATGCATTAAAAAAGCTTTAGACAGATCTGTATAACAATATTCTTTTATATGTGTCTGCCATGCTTTCAATTTTTGAAAAACAGCCGCGCTTGTCCCGCCGGTCCCAGCTCCGATTTCTAATATTCGAATCTTCGCCTCAGGCTCTTGCTTCAGGCGTTCTTGCAGATAGGCTGTTAACGTATCTGCAAGAACATCATTAAAATAGTCTGCGACTTGATTGTTTTTATAGACCCCTTCTACTAAATCCATAGATGAATTCGGAAACAGGATATCGGTGGCTGACGCCTTGCCGGTCAGAATCTCCGGCAAGGCTTTAAGTGCTGTCTCCACCAATGTCACCATGGCTTTCATATTATGATCTTGAAGCAGGTCAGATTTTTGTTCATTCCATTCTTTCCACAGCTCGCTCATGGTGCCTATTGAACGTGTTGGAACATATCCGTTCTCCGTTCGCTTGAGAAATTGATGCCGTTCTAAAATCGATTGGCTTTCTTCAAACCATCTGCCATAGAAATTCTCCAATACCGGCTGGGATTTACTTTCTGTGAAAAACCCTATGGACTGTAATTGTGCGAAAAGCATTTTACAGAGAATGTCTTCTGTGTTCAGCATTGGCGCTCCCCCTCCTATAACAGTTGTTGAATCTTTGTGCTGTCACCCGGGTGATAGCTTCACAGCTTTTGAATGGCTGAGCCGTGAGTTTCCGGGTACACTTCAATCGTTTCTTCTGTCTGTTCCGCTTCATCATTCGTTTCGTTTGCCATTTTCATCATCACTAGCTGCTTCAGCGGTCCCCCGAGCAGCAATTCCAAAGCTTCCATTGCTTCAGGGGCTTCAATTGAGCCTATGCCTGCCTGAGCCATTCTCTTCTGGTAATCCGGTGATGAAACAACACCAATGCTTCCCCAATAACTCCAATTCATCACGGCTACTGTACAAGGCCATACTTGAGAAAGCCGTTGTGCAAAAGCATCCTTAAAACTGCAGCCCGCAGCGTAGTTGCTTTGTCCGGAAGCTCTTGCAAACGATTGTACGGAAGAGAAAAACAAAACAAAATCCAGTGGTTCATGCCGGAAAACTTGGGCCATTCGCACGCTTACATCAACTTTTGCAGCAAGAACGTTTCTGAAACATTCCTCACTCATATTCATCAGGCTTCGGTCTTGTAAGACAATCGCAGAATGAATGACACCGTTGATTTCTCGATGCGTTTGTTTCATTGTTTCATACGCGCGTTCAAATTCCTCTCGGTTAGCCGCATCTGCTTGAATGTAATACGGGGCTGGCCCTAGACGTGCAAGTCTGTCCAGCTTGCTTTGAATGGCTGCATCCTTTTTCCTTCTGCCAATCCAAACGATCTGCGCCTGATATGTTCTGATCATATATTCACTCCACGCCTCACCAATACCTCCAGCTCCGCCTATGACAACATAAACGCCTCCGTGCTTATACTTCGTGTGCACCGGTTGATTGTTGTGTACTGGAATTAGACGAAGCTTATGCCAGACCTTGTCTCGATAGGCCCACGTATTCCCTTCTTGATCGGCAGGCAAGGAAAGGAGTTGAGATAACGGCAGATCTTCGTATTTTTTAACATCGATCAGCTTTGTCTGCCAATTTGGATATTCTTTTGACATTGAACCGATCAGGCCGTGTACCCCGGCATCGACCGGGTCGACAATATCATGCTGATCAACATATTGTGTATTCACCGTCACGACCGTCCAGCTTATCTCCTTCTGTCCATAGCCTAAAGAGAGCATTGCCTTAATGAGCCTATACATTTGAATGACGCCTTGATCTTGGGCTTCAATCATTTCATCGCCGACTTCGCACTCTGTCACACGAGAAGGAGACATCCACACGATGTGGTCAAACGATCCGAGTGCTTCAAGCTGGCCTGCAATTCTATGAATTGATGCGTTCGGCTCAATGGACAGCTCCTTGGCAAACGGGATCTGCCTTTGAACAGCTTTTCTGCTGTTGTCATCCCCTCCGAGGATGACAACACGCTCATCAGCAGGCGAAATGATCCTCTTCTCCAGCTGCACTCGATCCCATATCGGCGCCATAAGAAGCGCTCCGTTAAGAGTTGCTTTGGAGTTTCCTAGTGATGTCGGCCCGTCTGGCGGTTGTATGCCTTCTTCCAGCAGCCTTGAGGTAATCCCCTTGATTCTTACACACACTCGGCCTTGTTCATCACACAAATCAATATCCAGTCTCTGTATTTTGTCCTCATTAGGACGAGATGTCACAGACACCCACATTTTATTTGTACACGGGCTGAATATTTCTAGCTCTTGCAGCGCAAAAGGCAGAGAAAGCTGCTCGTCACCGGAATTCAGCTTTAGCCCGATCGACGCTTGTAAAGCAGAATCGGCCATACTTGGATGAAGAACGAATTCATTCAGTGTGTGAGTTACACCAGCAGGCAGAGAAAGCTCTGCCAAGGCTTGATTGCGGCCGATGTAAAGCCGATCTATCCCTTGAAAACCAGGTCCGTAGTCAATGCCGATCGCCTTAAACAATTCATAACACTGGTCGTGTGAGAGTGTGCTTAAACTGCATTGATCTTGAAGCACGCTGATATCCTGGACTGGAATGTCTCCTGCCCCACGGATTGAAGCACTGCCTTGACAATGTATCTTTCGATCATTGTGTGCAGCCTCTGTATAGACGTTAAAAGCAATCTCGCCGTCCTGCTGGGGATTTAGACTGATATCCACTTGCACAGGCTGGCCGTCCGCCACAATCGGCTGCACCCACACAACATTTTTGATGTGAATAACAGATTGTTGATCTTCGGTTCTTCTCACTGCTCTTGTAACGGCAGCATGAACCATCTCAAGATATGCCACGCCCGGCATAACCGGTTTTCCCTTCACCTTATGATCGGCGAAAAAGAACTCAGCACCTGTAAAGGCCGAGCTGAAACGCTGCTCTGACAAATCAGATGTGTTGACATGTATCAATGGATGCAAAGCTGCTGATTCGACTGTTTTTAAAGCTGTTTGATGGGCGGCTGCCTCCTCTTTCGTATCCGTTATCCAGTATCGTTCTTTCGCAAATGGATAGGTAGGGAGGCTGATGCGTTTCGGCTGTTTGCCGTCATACAGTTTACTCCAGCCTATTTCCATGCCTTTTACCCATAAATCAAGCAGTCTTTCATATATGTGAGGCTCCCAGCTATTGTTGAGCGTATTCTGTACTTCGTCATCTGATCTCAATGTTTGTGCGATACCTTTTTCCGCTCTGCCTCTGTACATGTATTTCGCATTGGTGCCCCCTTCTATAAAGAGGTTCAGTTTTTCCAGCAAGTCCCCAGTCGAGACAGCGATGATCCCTAATCTCTCCTCCATTGCATCACGCCCCTCTTGGAGTGTATAAGCAATATCAGTGAGTTCACGAGCAGTGATAGATCGCTTGCTGATAAAGTCTGCTAATTGCCGGGCTTGGTCTTTCAGACGATCTTCATCCTTTGCCGACAAAATAAAGATGCCCGGGTGCTGTGCTGTCACAGCTGGTGCTGTTGCAGGATGGGTTGTTTCTTTCGGAATATATTCCTCGATGACCACGTGGGCATTGACGCCGCCTATCCCGAACGAACTGATGCCTGCGCGGCGCGGCAGCTCTCGGCCGGCTTCATCCCGAAGCGCCTGCCACTCTCTCGATTCCTGCACAATATAAAACGGGCTGTCATCCAGTCTGATATATGGATTAACAGTTTCACTGTACAGACTTTTGACAAGCGTTTTATGCTTGAGCTGCAATAACACTTTAATGACACCCGCCACACCGGCCGCCAGCGATAAGTGACCGATGTTTGTTTTCGCTGATCCAAGTCCGCAATGGCTGCCATGAACAGCCGGGTCCCCCGTTTTTTCATACAGCTCTTTAAATGCCGCTTTTAAGCCGTTGATTTCTACTGGATCGCCCAGCTCGGTTCCAGTCCCATGCGCTTCAATATAAGTTACGGTTCTTGGATCAATTCCCGCTTTTTCATATGCTGTTTTTACGACATCCGCCTGAGCTTTCGGATTAGGAGTCGTTAGAGAATTTGCGCGGCCACCGTGGTTTACCGCACTTCCTTTAATGACACCGTAAATATGATCACCGTCTCGTTCAGCCGCTGTCAGCTTTTTCAGAAAGAGAATGCCGGCACCTTCACTGACTGCGAATCCATCGGCTTTGTCAGAAAATGTTTTGCATCTTCCTTCTTTGCTCAGCGCCCCGGCCTTATCATAGGCGATATGGCCTTGCGGAGTTACGACCGTGTTGACCCCTCCCGCAATCGCCATTTCACAGTTTCCATTTTCAATGGCGCAAACCGCATGATGAATGGCGACCAAAGAGCTTGAGCACGCAGTGTCGATCGGTTCACTCGGTCCATGAATGTTCAGGAAATAACTGACTCTATTCGGTCCTGCAGAAGGACTCATATTCGCAGCAACTGAGCCTTCGATGTCTACATTTGACAGAAGTGAACTATACCCTGTGTTTCCTGTCCCGATGAAGATGCCCGTTTTGGTTCCTGCCAGGCTTCTCGCTGAGTGTCCCGCTTCTTCTACCGCCTTCCACGCATAGGTCATTAACAGGCGCTGCTGAGGCTCCATCTGCTCAGCCTCCAGCGGAGATATGCCGAAGAACAATGGATCAAAGTCAGCTACTTCATCAATAAAACCGCCCCATTTGACGTTTGTTTTATTCGCTTCTTTCAGAGGGTCTCCGTAATACTCCTGCCAATCCCAGCGGTCTTTTGGAACCTCTGTAATACAATCTGCGCCCGATGACAGGTTCTTCCAATATTCCTCAACGTCTTTTGCCTTTGGGAAAACGCCGCTCATCCCAACAATCGCAATAGGCTCAGGCTTGTGATCAGCTTCCTTTTGCATTGGTGTTACCGAAGGTTTTACAAAGCGGTTTTCAGTCGAAAACGTCATATTTTTTATATTCTGTTCGACAGGCTGCATCAGCACCCCAGCTTTGGCAGGCGTTTGAGCTGTAAAAGCATTTGGATATTCTTCTGACAGATACCCTGCAAATGCATAAACAGTTGCGTGCTCAAAGAAGATCGTAGGCGTAAGATCCAGCTTGTACTTCTCATTCAGTGTATTTGCGAATTCAGTTAACGTAATCGAATCAAATCCATATTGATTAAACTCCATGTCCGGGTCAATCTCTTCAGGTTTGATTTTGAGCAATTGAGAGATTGTTTGCTTTAAAACTTCTTGAATGTGATCGAACATATTCCCTTGATCCATTCTTGCTTCAGATGTCACCGGTACTTGCACTGTTTTCATTGGTACATCATCAGAAGACGGCTTTTGAGTCAGCTTTTCCCTCATCATGTCTTTGAATCCTTCCATGACGATGACTTGATCTTTGCCAAATGCCAAACCTTTATACAGCGCTTGAATGCCGGTCTCGGTCCGCATTGGAGTCACACCTGTGTTTTTCAACGTCATGTTTTCAATTTCTTTATTCGCGCGCATGCCGCCTTCTTTCCAGAGCGGCCAATTGATTGACAACGTTTGTCCGTGCCTGTACATGGCGGTTACAAGCGCATTTCGATAAGCAGCATAACTGTCCATAAATGCATTAGCCATTGCATAATCGGCCTGTCCCGCGCTGCCGGCAACACTTGATATTGAAGAAAAGAGGATAAAGAAATCTAACGCAAGATGCTCGGTTGCCTCATCCACATTCACAAGCCCTTTCACCTTAGGAGCGAGAACTTGTGTCAGCTCTTCATTGGTTTTGCTCATAAGATAGTTATCTTTAATCAGCCCAGCGCTGTGAATGACACCATTCAAGTCTTCGTAATCAGACGTAATGCTTGTGATAAGCTTGGAGGCTGCTTCCGTTTGTGTCACGTCAACCTGCCTGTATTCTGCGCGAGCCCCTAATTGCTGAAGTTCGTTAAGCTCCGCCTGCTGATCCGCATTCAACGCGGATCTGCCTGTCAGAATGAGCACAGGCTGTTCGGCTTGGCGAGCAATCTCTTTTGCAAAAATAAACCCAAGTCCTCCTGCGCCGCCCGTGATGAGGTAAACACCTTTATCTCTCCACGGCATGCTTATTTCCCGATCATCTATTTGCATTTCATCCAGATCATTGATGTACCGTTTGCCTTTTTCATATTTGATGTGCTGATCTTCTGTGTGCCTTTTATTCTCTTTCAGTTTTTCTATTACACTTTCAATATTTTCATGTGAATCGATTTCAATCGTCTGGCCGATTAGTTTTTTATTCTCCATACCGGCGGTTTTAAGGAGCGCCGATAGCCCTGAGAATGAGTACTGCTTTCTTTGTGCAGAGGTAAGCAGCTGGATCAGAACATTGCCCTGAGGTCTGCTTTTGAGAAGACCCTGGACCGTCTCAAGCGCTTGTTCGGCATAATCTTGGAACCTCTCTGCAAGTCCTTCGCGGAATGACTCCAAAACGATGCATTCCGCTCCTGTCAATCTTGATTCAATGCGATCTTTTGAGAGGCCATTCATGTCGCAAAGCATGACAATGTGCCGTTCGTAATGAGGCTCAGGACTTTCTTTTTTAAAATCCTTAGGCACCCATTTTTCTTCAAACATCAGGGTTTCCAGCGTTTGATCAGATTCCGCCGATCCAGAGCCGCCTTCCGCTGCTCTGAAAGATAATCCTTTCATCCGTACGCAAACATTGCCGCTCTCATCTAAAACATCAATATCGCGCTTTTGCACCTTATCAGTTGCCTTGCTGCCTTGGCTGTATCTTGCGTAGACCCACATTTCTGACGAACATGCTCCGAAGACTTCAAGCTCCTGGACCGCAAAAGGCAGTGTCAGCTGGTTATCCCCGGCGCCTGTCAAAATGCTTGACGCTTGCAAAGCAGAATCCATCAGCCCAGGGTGCATTTTGTATTGGCTGAGCGTATCTGCAGCTGACGGATGCAATGACAATTTTGCCAAAACAAATTGTTCAGCTGTATAGATTTTTTTCACTCCGCGATAAGCAGGACCATATTCAAATCCAATCATTCGATAGGTGTCGTATACTTCGTTTACGCTGAAATGGCTTTCCTGACACTGCTCCCGCAGAGATTGCAAATCAACCGCCGGCAGATTTCCAGCAGGATTCAATACCGCGCTGCCTTGACTGTAGACGATTGACTGTTCGCCAGTAACGTCTGAATGACCATAGATTTCATAAGAGATCTCACCATTTTTTCCCGGTAAAAGCCTAATGTGTACTTGCTGCGGCTGATCCTCTACAACAATAGGCCGCACCCACACCGCATTCTTTAGCTTTATGGTGCGCGGTACACCTTGTACCTCTGCGGCCTGCTCAACAGCTGCCCGCGCCAATTCAAGATGAGCCACTCCCGGCAAAATCCGTTGGCCTTTCACAACATGATCAGCAAGGAAAAACTCTTCTCCCGTATAAATAGAGCTAAACCTTTGTTCCGAAAGATTCGATGTGTTTTGATGCATTAATGGATGCAGCACGGCTCCGCCAAGGCGGGAGGCTGCTTGATTTGCTTCAATGCTGCTACTTTTTTCAATATGATCAGAGATCCAATAACGGTCTTTTGCGAAAGGATACGTCGGCAAGCTGATGCGCTTTGGCAGATTCTCGCCATACAATTTCGTCCAGTCTACATCAAGCCCCTTTACCCATAATTCAAGCAATTTTGCATACTTTCCCCGTTCCATCCATTTCTCGATGGCTTCTTGAATCTCTTCGTCCTCTGTCAGCATTTGGAGTGTGCCTTTATCAATCCTGCCTTTAAATACATCCTCCACACCGCTTTTGCCTGCTGCAAAGTCTTTTAACTTTTGCTGTACATCCTCAATGGAACCGGAAATAATCCCGAGACGTTCTTCCATCGCATCCCGTCCGGCTTGCAGTGTATAAGCGATTCGGGCGAGATTTACGTCACTATATGTTTGTTTATCAAGCGCATCTGCCAGCTGCTGTGCATGTTCTTTTAGCCGCGCTTCATTTTTAGCCGATAAAACGAAGATACCCGGATGTTCCGGCGTGATGGATGGTATATTCTCATCGGATGCTTCCGGAATATATTCCTCGATAATCACGTGGGCGTTTACCCCGCCGATTCCAAATGAACTGATACCTGCCCGTCGAGGAAGCTCTTCTCCCCGTTCATTTTTCAGCGCTTTCCATTCTTCCGTTTCCCGTACGATATAGAACGGACTGTTTTTCAGCTGAATGTATGGATTCACGTTTTCGCAATGCAGACTTTTCACTAAGGTTTTATGCTTAAGCTGCAATAATATTTTAATAACTCCTGCTGCACCGGCTGCCAGCGATAAGTGGCCGATGTTTGTCTTTACAGACCCTAATCCGCAGTAAGGATTGGCTGATGTGTCTCCTTCATTTACACCCAATGCTTTAAAAGCTGATTTCAAACCGTTAATTTCAACCGGGTCTCCAAGCTCCGTCCCGGTTCCGTGGGCTTCAATGTAGGTCACGGTTTTCGGATCGATTCCCGCTTTTTGATATGCCGATTGAATAACATCTGCCTGCGCCTTCGGATTGGGAGTCGTTAAAGAGGCTGCACGGCCGCCGTGATTGATTGCACTGCCTTTTATGACTCCGTAAATGTGGTCTCCCGCTTCTTCAGCCGCTTTTAATTTTTTCAGGAACAGTATGCCGGCACCTTCCCCATGCGCAAAACCATCGGCTTGATCTGAAAACGTCTTGCATTTTCCTTCTTTGCTCAGTGCTCCCGCCTTATCAAAGCTGATATACACCTCAGGAAGGATAATCGTATTTACACCGCCGGCTAATGCCATGTCACAAGTGCCTTCCTCAATTGAAGAGATGGCATGGTGGATCGCCACCAGTGAACTTGAGCACGCTGTATCAATCGATTCGCTCGGCCCGTGCAGATTAAGGAAATAACTGACCCGGTTCGGACCGACCGATGGGCTCGTATTGGCTGCCGCTGATCCTTCTATTGCCGAATTCGCTTTAAATAGAAGAGAGCTGTATCCTGTATTTCCCGTTCCGATGAAGACGCCGGTCTTTGTGCCTGACAACCTTTTCGCCGAATATCCTGCATCTTCGATCGCTTTCCAGGCGTAAGTCAGCAGTAAGCGCTGCTGAGGTTCCATTTGTTCAGCTTCACGCGGGGAAATGCCAAAGAATAATGGATCAAAATCTGCAATACCGTCAATAAAACCGCCCCATTTCACGTTCGTTTTATTGACTTCCTTCGCCGGATCACCTTCATATTCACGCCAATCCCAGCGATCTTTCGGGATTTCCGTCATGCAGTCTTTGCCCTCTTTTAAGATGTTCCAGTACGCCTCAACGTCTTTCGCCATAGGGAAAATCCCGCTTATGCCCACAATGGCAATTGGCTCAGGCCCAGCATCGCTCTGTATGGCGTTTGGCAGCGTGACTTGCTGCTTTCTGCGTCTTTTAGCTTTGGCACGCACGACTTGTTCCTGTTTCGCAGCAGGCTGAAGCTGAGCCGATGCAGCGCGCACAGCAAATGTCTTCGCAAATACCGATTGATATTCTTCTGACAAATGCTTGCCAAACGCATGAATCGTCGGGTGGTCAAAAAATACGGTTGGCGTCAGCTCTAACTGATAGGCGCGATTGATATGGTTGGTGAATTCAGTCATGGAGATAGAATCAAAACCATACACCGTCATCTCGGCATGATCATCAATCGTTTCAAGCTTGACCTTTAACAGCTTGGCGATCTCTCGCTTTAACATCGCCTTTACTTTATCCAGCAAACTGTCTGCATCAATGCTATTTATTTGTTCAGTCATGTGTTCTGCTTCCTTCTTTTCCATAGGTGCTGAGGCGTTTTTGGCCAGCATGTTTTGTTTTATTTTCTGCACATCGCCTTCGATCACCATTACTTGGTTTGCCTCTGAATGAAGTGCTTGATATAATGCCTGAATTCCTTTTTCCGCCCTCATAGGAACAATACCGGCAAGTTGCACAAGCCTTTTCTCAGTTTCTTGATCGACCTGCATGCCTCCATCTCTCCATAAAGGCCAGTTTACAGAAAGCGTCTGCCCATGCCGCTGGCTGAGGTCGGCAAGCCTATTTCGATAGCCTGCATACATATCCATAAATACATTGGCTGCCGCATAGTCAGACTGACCAATGCTCCCTAAACTTCCTGAAAGAGATGAAAAGAGAATAAAGAAGTCTAAAGGCAAATCCTTACTCGCTTCGTCTAGATAAACAAGCCCTTTTACTTTAGGCGCCAGTACATCGTGCAGATCTTTTGCCTGTTTATTAACCAGGTAGCTGTCCTTGATGATTCCGGCACTATGAAGAATACCGTTCAGACGGCCATATCTTTTTTGAATGTCGTCAATGAGCTGATAGACTTCAATTTTATTGGTAACATCTGTTTGCCGGTAGGTGATGTCAGCCCCCTTGCTATGAAGCTCTTTCAGCTTTTTGCTTTTGCTTTCGCTAAGAGGTGAGCGGCCCGCCAGAATGACTGTCGCATTTTTCGTTTGTTCCGCAATTTCCTTTGCAAAAATATGACCTAGTCCGCCGGCACCTCCTGTAATGAGATAAACGCCATTGTCTTTCCACGGTTTGCTGCCGTCTCCTTTTGCCTGTTTGATTTCACGCCAATCAGCAATATACCGTGTCCCGTTTTGATATTTGACATATGAATCGCCGCTCATTTGATTTTCTAACAGTTTGCCAGCAATGCTTTCTCCACTTTCTTCACTGCTGACTTCAATCATTTGGCCGGTTAGTTTGGCATTCTCCTGCTCAGCAGTTTTCAGCAGTCCTGTCAATCCTGAAAACAACTGCTGTTCTCCTTCTGTAGAGGTTACGACCTGAACGAGAATGCCGTCTTCCGGTTTCGTACGAATGATCTCTTGTACCTTTTTAAACACTTGTTCTGCATAAGAATGGAAACGCCCATCTACTGAAGAAGGCCTTGCTTCCAGGCTGTATACATGGACATCCTCGATGGCTGCTTCAATTTGTTTTCTCGTCTCATTGTCATATTCACAGAGGAACACGAGATGCTCTGCATATTTTTTTGCAGCTAAGCTGTCAGCAGCCTTTTGTTCTTGCCAAACGGGCTGAAGCAATAAAGTTTCAGTGTTGATTTTTGATGGTTCGGTTTGTATATCTGCCTCCATCACTCTCGTCGAAAATCCTTTCAGCCGCACGCAGATCATGCCATGCTCATCACATAGGTGAATATCGACTTTCTGTATCAAATCTCCTGGTTTGTTTTTCGAGTTGAATTGAACATAAACCCACATGTCAGAAACGCACTGACGAAAGACCTCAAGTTCCTCCAGGGCAAATGGCAGTGCTGCCTTAAAGTCTTCAGTGTCTGAAAGTTCCGCTCTGACGACATTTTGCAAATATTCAGCCGCCTGTAACGCCCCGTCCATTACACTTGGATGAAGAACATAATCGCCCAACGTATGTGCAACAGATTCTGGCAGTGATAATTTGGCAAGCAGCTGGCCGTCGCCTTTATATACGGCCTCTACACTCTTGTAACCTGGACCGTAATCGGCGCCGATCATCCCTTCATAAAACGAGGCAGCATCCATTTTGCTTTGATCACATTGTTTCTTGATCTTAGAAAGATCCAGTGCTTTTTCTCGCTTTAACTGAATCAATTCCGCTTTACCTTGGTTATATACAACTGGTTCTGCATCAGCGGATTCCGGATCACCATACATCCGATAAGCAATATGTCCGCCATCTTCATCGTAAAGTCCGATATTTACCTGAACCGGCTCACTTCCTGCTACAACCGGGCGAACCCACACGACATTTTTCAGCCTGATTCCAGTTTCATGATCCTCCAATCCGCCAATTCCTTGTTCTATAGCGGCTCTTGCCATTTCAAGCGTGACCGCCGCCGGCAAAATCGCCATGCCTTTAATGATATGCTCGGCAATAAAATACTCTTGTCCTGTGAAAATGGAGCTGAAACGCTGCTCTGACAGAACCGATGTATTATGGTGCACCAAAGGATGCAAACGAGATGGTTCAATTGTTGTGATAGCGCCGGTGCTGCTTTCAGGCCAGTATCGTTCTTCGGCAAAAGGGTATGTCGGCAAGCTGATGCGGCGTGGCTTTATATTTGGATAGAGCCTGCGCCATTCAACGTGAAAGCCATTTGCCCACATCTCGGCAAGCTTTCTCAATTCTTCTTTTGATATCCGCGATGAAGCCATATCATCTGCTTCAGCATTTCCAAGCAGCTGTTCAGCGGATGTCATTCTCGTTTTTTCTCCTTGAATACAGCCTTCTGCGAGCGGCTTTCCAGTCACAAAAGCTTCCAGCTGATGTTTCCACTCTTCCAGATCGTTCACTATAAAAACGATCCTGTTATCCATTGCTTCACGGCCGACTTGGAAGGTATATGCAATATCTCTTAAAGAGAAATGCCTTTGCTCGTCTTGTCTGATATAGGACAGCATTTCCTTCGCGTATACTTGGAGCCGTTCACTATTTTTAGCTGATATAGGAATGATGTAAGGCTGATTGCCTTCGTTTTCGGTACCTGCATCAGAAATGTTTTCATATTGCTCAAATATTGCATGGGCGTTAGTTCCGCCAAGGCCGAATGAGCTCAGAGCCGCCCGATGGACACCTGCGTGTTTCTCTAACGATTTTCGTTCACGGACAACATAAAAAGGAGAGCTTTCAAACTTTATATCCGGATTCGGCTCCGTACAATTGATGGTCGGTGCAAGTTCATTATGGTATAAACTCATCGCAACTTTAATGCATCCGGCTAACCCCGCAGCTGTATCCAAATGGCCGATATTCGTTTTTACTGAACCAATTCCGCAAAATTGTGTTTTGTCGGTGTATTGCTTGTACACTTTATTTAGCGCAGACATCTCAATAGGATCGCCTAATTTCGTTCCCGTACCGTGTGCTTCAATATAACTGACCGTTTCAGGATGGATCTTGGTTGTATCCAATACATGCTGTATCACTTCTGTTTGGCCTTTTACACTAGGCGCATAGAAGCCTGCCTTCTCTGCCCCATCATTATTGATGCCTATTCCGCGCATAATGGCATAAATATGGTCTCCGTCTTTTACGGCATCCACAGCTTTTTTCAGCAGGATGACTGCTACGCCTTCACCTCCGGCCATTCCGTCCGCCGAAGCATCGAACGCCTTTACATGCCCGTCGCTTGAAAAATTCAACCCGTTTTGGTGCACGTAGCCGATCGCTGATTGTGCGTGCAATGTTGCGCCTCCGACAAGCGCATATTGTGATTCGCCCGATGTCAGGCTTTTGTATGCTTGATATAAACCGACTAGTGATGAAGAACAGTTAGAATGAACAAAATAGCTTGGCCCTTTTAATCCGAGCTTATGTGAGATCATTGTGGGAATGGTTCCGCTTTGGGCTAAAACCCATGAGACATAGCCATCCGGTGATTCATGTCCTTCTGTTGTCTCCTTCGGCAATAACGTTCTATATGAATTGCTGCTTGCAGACATATATACACTTGTTGCCGGAATCTCCTTAGCCACATATCCTGCATCTTCAATCGCTTTCCAGGAGTGCAGCAATAAGAGGCGGAGCTGAGGGTCCATATACTCAGCATCTTTTGGCGAAATTTGAAAGAAACCGGGATCGAATAAGTCTTTCCCTTCGATCACAGATTGCACCGGCACATAGTCAGGATGCTGTATCAATTCTTCGGGAACTCCATTTGCGCGAAGCTCTTCTTCAGAAAAGAATCGTATGCTTTCTTTGCCTTCTTTGATGTGGTTCCAGAAGTCATGATGATTTTTCGCACCCGGGAACTGGCAAGATATCCCCACAATCGCAACACTGTCGTCAAAATAAGGAGGAATCTTCTGTTCTAGGTGTTTTCTATCTTTTTTGATATCATAATGATCTTCATTTTGTGTCCCGGCTAGATCTGAGTTTTTCATCTCCAAAATGTATTCACTGATTGCACGGATCGTGGAATACTCAAACAGCTCAGTAACATGAAACTCACAATCGAATTCTTTTTTGATTCGTTCAGCCACAGCTACAGCCAGAAGCGAATCGCCGCCCGCATCGAAAAATCCGTCTTCCGGCCCAAATCCGCTGACCTTGAGCGTTTCCTCCCAAATGCGCAGCACCTGATCCTCTATTTCCGTTAATTGCAAGTGATTTGGTTTCCTTCTGTTGAACACGATTTCGCGTTTTTCTAATTCTTTACGGTTCACTTTTCCGCTGGGCGATAATGGAAGCTCATCTAAGCGGATAAAGTGTGAAGGTATCATATATTCCGGCAGACTCGATTTAAGATGAAGGCGCAAATCTTTTGGATTGGCAGAGGCATGTCCGCTTTCCTCTGTATAATAAGCAGCGAGCTGTTGATGGCCCTCCAGCTGCTTCACCACTACCGCCTGATCTAAAATGCCCGGAAATTCACTCAGCTTTGTTTCTATTGCGCCCAGCTCGACGCGAAAACCGCGTATTTTGACTTGGCTATCAATCCGTCCCAAGTATTCTAAGTTGCCGTCAGGAAGCCACCTTGCTGAATCACCCGATTGATATAGCTTCGTCCCTGGTTCAAAGGGATTATCAATAAATTTTTCAGCCGTAAGCCCCGGCTTTTTAAAGTAGCCTCTTGCCAAACCGGCTCCAGCGATGCAAAGCTCACCAGGATTTCCGATCGGGACAGGCTTTAAATGCTGGTCCACAATGTAAATTTTCGTGTTGGAGACAGGCTTTCCAATCGGTGTATGGTGACTTGCGATATCTCCTTTTCCGCATCCGAAATACGCAGCGTAAATGGAGGCTTCCGTCGGTCCGTATATATTTTCAACACGGCAGTTTGTAAAGAGTGATACCGCCTTTTTCACTAATTCTTTAGGGAAGGCTTCACCTGCAACCATCATATACTTCAGCGGACCATCCTCTGTGAATCGTTTGTTGTCTTTCGCCATTTCTAAAAAAACATGCAGCATGGCCGGCACAAAATTAATGTGAGTCACTTTATATGTTTCAATATAATCCATGCAAAGCTGCGGTGATTTCTCCCCATTAGGCGGAAGAATCACAAGACGGCCGTCTCCAATAAACCATCCGAATAATTCTGAGATCGATACATCAAACACATAGTTCGTCTTCAATAAATATGCATCCTCAGCCGTTACAGGATAGTGAGATTCAAGAAAATTCAGGGTATTCATAATGCTCCGATGCTCTACCATAACCCCTTTAGGCTCTCCAGTGCTTCCCGATGTATAAATAATATAAGCGAGGTGTTCCGGTTTTACTTCCCGCTTTAAACCGCTGCTTTGCTGGTCTGTATAACCGTTTCGGCAAGCTAACTCGATATTGATCGCTTTTACATGGCTGCCAGTTAATCCGCTGATCCTATCATGAACGTTAGGTTGGGTGAGGACAATGGATGCCTGACTGTCTTTGAGCATGTACTCTAATCGTTCTTGCGGAAAACTTGGATCTAACGGCACATACGCTCCGCCAGCTTTCAGTATTCCTAAAATTCCGATGATCATATCAAACGAACGCTCTGCACAAATGCCAACGGGCTGTTCAGGTCCAACACCCTGATGTTGAAGGTAGACTGCCACAGATGTGCTTTTTTCATCTACTTCTTTATATGTAAGTGATCTGTCTTCAAACATGACAGCAACCGCATCAGGGATTTGTTTCGCTTTTTCCTCAAACACCTCATGTATACACTTGTCATTTGCGATGTTTGTCCCTGTCGCATTCCATTGTTCCAGCAAACTAGTTTGTTCTTGATTTAATTGCAAAGAGTAAGCTTCAAGCGGCAAAGACGGGTCCTCCATCATGTGCTGCGCGAGCTTCATATAGTTCTCCATCATGCTTTCAATGGAGGACAGTTCGTACAAATCAGGGTTGTACAGAAGATGAAGCACTGTTTCATTTTCTTGCTCATATATTTCGAGCGCCAGCTCAAATTCACCCTCTTGCCGAATGTCTTCAATATATTCGATGCCAAGCGTTTGATACGGTTCGAGCACTTTTTGCAAACCTGTTGCCTGAAAAAAATTTTGGTACAGAAAGGCTGTTTGAAAAACCGGAGAATCCGCGGCCGAGCGGTCTACATTCAGCTCTCTTACCAATGCAGGGAACGGAAACGCCGCATGATCCAGACCGTCAGCCACTGTCAGCTGCAGTTCCCGAATAAATGCTGTTAATGGCTGAGATCCGATATTCTTGCTCCGAACAGCCATCATATTGATAAAATAACCGATTAGGGTTTCAAATCTGTCTTCTTGCCGACCCATTGTCGGAACGCCAACAATGATATCCTTTTGTTTTGTATAATGATGCAGCAGTACTTTGTAAATGGAGAGAAACACAACCGATTCATTCACATGATTGGTGCGGGCAAACGATTTAATTTGATTTCTCAGGTGATGGGGGAGCAAGCTTTTATAAGCTTGCCCCTTGAATTTTCGTGCTGAAGACCGCGGACGGTCAGCAGGCAAATCAAGAACTGGCAGACTCCCAGACAACTGTTCTTTCCAGTAAGCGAGATGCTCTTCCCCTTCTCTGCCAGTCAGCATCCGTTTTTCCCAATCGACAAAATCGTAATAATCAGCTGTTGATGGCTGCTGCAAGGGTTCAATCCCATTCAGCAATTGTTGATACGCTTCGAATAGCGCCGATATCAATGTCAGCATCGACACACCATCAAATATGATATGGTGAATTGTTATAAGAACAATGCATTCTTCTAACCGATGAAAAAGGTGTGTGCGCCATAACGGACCAGCTTCCAACTGGAAAGGTTCTTTTGCTTTTTCTTTTAGAAAAGGCAAAATATCTGCTGATTTCATTGCTGATATATCCTCTTCCACAAAATAAAGATCCTTTGATAACTGAACCGATTGAAATGGAATGCCATTTTCTTCTTGAATCACACTGGCTAAGACCGGATATTGTCTCTGTACAAACAGAAGGGCTTTCTTGAACGTCACTGCATGTATTGGTTTGCTGAAGCGAAAGCATAAAGGAATGTTATATGCACTCATCCCAGGAGACATTTTTTGAAGCATCCACAGCCCTTTTTGCCCTTCTGAAAGCGGGCTTTTCAACTGCCGCTTCATGCCTTTAAGATGTTCTTCCACCTCAGAAATGGTTAATTCTCCTGATCTGAAGGCATCGAGAATTTCTTTATGATTCATACGATTTACTCCCTTCTATGATGTTTTGCACACTCTTAAAATCCAATTTCCCTAGCGCCACCTCTTGCATCAATCCGATGATTTGCTCGTCTGTATACGTGCCCTTTATGTGATGTGCTGCTGCGCTATGATTTTGTTTTTCCGCTTTTAAGGCCAAATGGTCAGATAGAGCTTGGACTGTCTGACATTCAAGGATTTCCCGGCCGGCCATCTTCAGCTGCGTGGTTTTTTCGATATGCCGCATCAATTTTCGGCCAAGAATTGAATCCATCCCATAATCCAGGAAGTTTCTTTTGAAATTGATTCGATCCTCAGATATGCCCAATTCTCGTGCTAAAAATTGAACAATGATCTTTTGAATATGGGTTTTGCCATTCGGCTCGTCAATCTCTGTTTTCATATCTTGTGAATGCTGTTTAACGGCCTCTGATTGCTGAGCTGACGAAATCCAATACCGTTCCCTTGCAAATGGATAACCAGGTAAAGAAACCATCCGAACGTGATCGCCATCATGAAGGAGTTCCCAAGGAATCTGATATCCTTTCACCCAGCATTCCGCGATGTTTTCCAAATTTCTTTCTTTTGCGAGAGCTTGCAGAACTGCTTCATCTTGTTCTTCTAAAATCCCTTCTGTATATCCTGTATAAAGGGATCTCTGTTGGCCTGATACCCCACCATTCTTCATTGCTTCCACATATTCCTTCAATTTTCGCACCAATTGCTTCTGATTGTTTGCAACGATCGCGAGCCTTGCTTCCATGGCTTTTCTCCCAACCTGAAGCGTATATGCCACATCAGGTAAAGAAAGGTTATGATTCTGCTCCAGATACGCAATCATGCGGCAGGCAGCATCCTGAAGCCGATCGTCATTTTGGGCTGAAATCACAATGATCTGCGGTGACCCTTGATGCCGCTGTGTGGACGGCTGATCATCCGGAATGTATTCTTCAATGACTGCATGTGCATTGGTGCCGCTGATTCCAGTCGTGCTGATCGTTCCCATCCTCGGCTTCTGATTTTTCCTGATCCACGAACGGTTTTCTTTGCAAAGCACAAATGGGCTTTCTTTAAACGGAATATACGGGTTTTCCGATTCACAGTGATGAGTGGCCGGAATGATCTGGTTTTTCATAGCCATCAGCATACTGATTAAAGCAACCGTTCCTGACGCTGCAAATGTATGTCCGATTAAAGGTTTAATTGAGCTGATCATACAGAATTGCTTCTGCTTCGTATATTTGCTGAACACGCTCGTTAACGCTTGGACCTCAAGCGGATCACCAAGATTCGAGCCGGTACTGTGCGCCATCACATATTGAATATCGAGCGGATTGATTTCATTTTTTTCATAAATGTTTTCGATCAATTCTGCCTGGCTAAAAGGATTTGGCGCAGTAATGCCGTTGGTTTTGCCATCGTAATTCACGCCGCTGGCTTTGATGCAGCCATAAATATGATCTTTATCTTCAATTGCCTTTGATAATGGTTTCAAGAGAACAGCAGCCACCGCTTCACCTGGCACAAGACCATTGGCATCCTGGTCAAACACTTTGCATTGTCCGTTCGGAGACAGCATTTCGGCCCTTGTCAGCGCCTCAAAAGACATGTGAGAAATATTCAAGCTGACGCCGCCCGCTAAAGCCATTTCACAATCCCCCTGACGCAGAGCTGAACATGCCTGGTGAATCGCCACCAGTCCAGATGAACATGCTGCTGTCAAAGCCATATTAGGCCCTTTTAAATCCAATGCGTATGCGATTCTCGCAGACAATGTGGCGTTTTGTGTTCCGTTAATGTAATCCGTATCTCCGGTTAGATGCGCATATTCCCCTTCTTCCACACCTACATAAACACCGCAGGATTTTCCTTTTATCCGATCTCCCATATAGCCGGCGTCTTCAAACGTGTGCCATGCTTCCTCTAGAAAAATACGCTGGCGCGGATCCATGCTTTCAGCTTCTTTAGGCGATATTTGAAAAAACAGCGGATCAAACCGGTCTATGTCCTTCAAAAATGCACCCCACCTTGGCACTGCTTTTTCTGGATCTCTGTTAGCTCTCCCCCAGTCCCGGCGTTCGCCCGGGATGTCAGAGATACACGATTTACCGTTTTTCAGATTATCCCACAGCTCATGGACCGAATCAGCTTGAGGGAACCTGCCGCTCATGCCGATAATGGCAATAGGCTCATCGTGAACCTGCCGAATGCTTTTTTTACTGGTTTCTGGTTCTAAAGCTACAGGAATTGCTGCATAAGCTTCAGGGGGCTTTTGCGCTTCTGATGCATCATCCCGGTAAAATGCTTCAATCAGCTCTTTATGATCGGTTAAGAAAAAGCCGATCAATTCTTGTAAAGTCGAATAGCCGAAAAATAAAGCCGGTGTCACTTCGATGTTGAAATGCTTTGATAACACATTCGAAAATTTAGCCAAATAGATTGAATCAAATCCGAAGTCGGCCCAATTTTTGTTCAAATTCAGCTTGTCCTTTGAAATCTTAAGCAATGTGTGAATATGCTCTTTCAAGTCGTATTCTAAACGCTTTTCAACGCTTAACGTTTTTACCTCATCCTTGTTTTCTTGCGCTAGAGGGGCTTGAGTGGCCGGTTCTGGAATAGCTGGTTCAGTCATTCCTAAAAATCGGCTGACACGGCTGGGCTGACCGGCTATGACGAGATGCTGAGCATCCTGCTGAGCTAGGATGTGCTCAAACATACGGATGCCTTCCTCGGCTTCTAGGAAGCGTTGGCCGCTTGATTTCAGGTACATATCCGTTGTTTCCTCATCACCGATCTTCATTCCGCCATCCTTCCATACAGGCCAGTTGATGACAAACGTTTTACCGTTATGCAGCTCATTTCTGTATTGTGCGTAAGCCATCTGAAACCTGTTGCCAATCGCATAATCACAACATCCAAAATCCCCTAAAACCGCAGAAGAAGAAGAAAAATAACACATAAAATCAAGGACTTCATTTTTAAGCCATTCATCAAGCGCTATCGTGCCGTTGATTTTCGGTTCAATGATGCGCTGGAAGCTTTCGATCTTTTTGTCAAAAATAGCAGAGTCGCTTTCGATTCCGGCTGCATGAATGACACCGTTGATGGCACCGAATCGGTCTTTCCCTCTCTTTACGCAGTCTCCCATTGCGATAGGATCAGACACATCGGCTTCTGCATACATCGCTTCGCCGCCTAGATCCTTTAATTCTTTTATTTGCTTTTGCTTCTCATCATTAAAAGGCGACCGCCCTGTCAAAATCAGGTTTGCGGCATAGTTTTTGGCCAAATGCTTGGCAAATAAATAACCAAGCCCTCCTACACCGCCTGTAATCAGGTAAGTACCGCCAGACTTCAATTTGCTGTCGTCCGGTTGTAACGTTGTCTGTTCAATGTGATTTACATATCGTTTCGCATTCTGATACAAAACCGTTTGTTCAGCTGAAGCCTGTAATTCTGCCCATATATTACGTGTCCAATCATCCATCGATCCTTGTTCCGCCGGCTGAAAGATTCCAGTCACTTTTGTGTGCGGAAGGACAAGCCCGAGTGAACGTTCGAAGCCAATCCATGATTCCAGATAGCTTCTGTCAAGACCATCTTCAAAACATCCTGCCAGCAGCAGCCGTGAAGGATGAAGCTTTGCTGCGGACATACCTTGTAATAGGTAAACAATACAGGAATGGTCCTTTATACAGCGCTTGTCTTCCATAGGCCACATATAGAGGATTGCATCTGGTTCTCCAAGTTCTTCTTTAATGCTCTGGAAGGCCTTTTCAAAAGTAACGGGTTCTTGCCGCACAATCTGGTAGCTATATTCAGACTGTTTGCTGTACACTTCGCCCTGTGATATAAAAATGACCTTAGTGTCTTGATCAACGTTTTTCAGGGCTGAAGCAAATGCGTTTTGCTTTTCTCTTTCAGTCAGAAAACAGATGAGCGTTTTGATACGTTTCGATGTGAGAGTCGCCGGCTCTTCTTTCCACACTTCTTGAAAAGTCATAACCTTGAAAGGTTCTTCTGTTTGCTGATCATGATCCTGTTCTATAGACGCCGGAGCCTTTGCCGCGCCTGGTGCCCAGTAACGTTCTTTTGCAAATGGATATGCCGGAAGACTGATCCGGACAGGCGTTTGGGTGCCGTACAGCATGCCCCAGTCGAAAGACAAGCCTTTCACCCAAAGATCCAGCAGTTTCGTGTATTTCCCTTTGCTCATCCATGCTTCTATGATTTTTTCCGTATCCTCATCCGCTGATAAGACTGCTAACGCTTTTTTGTTATCATCGATGCGATCCAGATACAGGCTGTCTGCTTTGTTTTCGATAAAATCGTTCAGCTTTCTCTCAAGATCCTCTAGTGATTCCGCTATAAAGGCCAGCCGTTCCTCCATTGCTTCACGGCCTGTTTGCAAGGTATAGGCAATCCTGATCAGGTCTGTTTCGCGGTACCTTTTTTGTTTGATGGCTGTAAGCAGCTGTTTCACTTTTTCTTGCAAGCGTTCCATGTTTTTGGCCGACAGCACAATCAGCGCTGGAGGATGGTCTTTCGGCGTTTGCGTCCCCGTTCTTGGAATATATTCTTCCAGGATGATATGGGCATTGGACCCTCCGGCGCCAAAACTGCTCAAGCCAGCGCGCCTAGGCACCTCTTGCCCGCCAATCACCGGGCGTTTCCATTCACCAAGTTGCTGCTGAACGACAAATGGCGTATGGCTGAACTCGATGTTCGGATTCAACCGCTGAGCATGCAATGATGGTGCAATTTGGCTATATTTAAACTGAAAAAGTATTTTTGTCAGCCCTGCAATTCCGGCTGCACTTTCACAATGACCGATATTTGATTTGCTGGAGCCGATCGCACAAAACTGTTTCTCCTGCGTATCTTTCTCAAATGCTTTTGTTAACCCCGCTATCTCAATCGGATCTCCTAATGCAGTGCCTGTTCCATGCGCCTCTAAATAACTGATGGTTCGGGCAGGAATGTCGGCGCGCTCCATTGCTTCTTTAATTACCTGTGCCTGTGCATGAGGATTTGGAACCGTGTATCCATTTGTTTTTCCTCCGCTATTAATGGCACTTGCCTTTATCACACCGTAAATATGGTCACCGTCTGCTATTGCTTGCTGCAGCGGCTTTAACACAATGGCGCCTACGCCTTCACCGTCGACAAATCCATCTGCATCATCGCCGAATGATTTACATGTATCACTAGCAGAGAGCATATTCATGACAGATAAATTCTGATAGTGAACCGGGTCGACAACTAAATTGACACCGCCGGCAATGGCACAATCACTCGATCCGCTATAGATGCTTTCCAGCGCTAAATGAATCGCTGTCAGGGAGGATGAGCAGGCTGTATCGACTGCAAGACTCGGGCCTTGGAAATTCAGTAAATAGGATATTCTGTTGGCGATAGACCAGTAGCCGTAGCCGGTCGGATAATTTTTGTTCATGACTCCGGCAAAGACGCCGATTTTTCTGCTTGAACAGAGCGAGTCAGGCGTGTATCCCGCGTCTTCAATACTTGCATAAGCGGTTTGCAGAAATAATCGCTCCTGAGGGTCCATTCTTTCTGCCTCAAGCGGAGAAATCTGAAAGAATAATGGGTCAAACTTGTCCATATCCTTGATAAATCCGCCCCATTTCGTATAAATTGATCCTTCTTTTCCTTTTTCTTTATCGTAATAAGCTTTCCAATCCCAGCGATCTTTCGGAATTTCCTCAATACAATTTCTTCCTTCTTTTAGGTTGTTCCAAAAGTCTTCTGCTGTTTCCGCCTGAGGATAGCGTCCAGAAATGCCGATAATGGCAACGTCACGGCTTGCAAGAGTGTTTGTCGGTGTTTCTTTCTCCCCGCTGAAGCCAAGCTTGCGATAGCGCCGTGTTCTTTTAGCGGCCTGATCAAGTTTCTGTGAGGATTGGGTTCTGCTTTCGGCCGGTGTCTGTTGTTGAACTTGACGGTCAAGACCTGTTAATTTCATCAGCGCTTCTGTTTTTGTTTTGATGAAATGATCCACTAATGCGTCAATGGTCTGGTACTCGAAAAATAAAGTGCTGCTTACATGGTCAAATTCTTTGCGCAATGTATTCGTCAGCTGGACAACAACGATAGAATCAATCCCGTACTTTTCAAGCGGTTCAGATGACTCAATTTTGCTTGCAGGAATTTTCAACGTTTCCCCGATTAGTTTTTTCATATATTCTGTGCTTTTTTCTCTTAGGAGAGCATGTTTTGATTGTCCAGCTTCCTCTGAATCTATGGTATGAATGTAGGCTGGCTTCTGATTAGACGCTTGTGAAACAACCTTCTCCGGCAAGATCACATTTTTCATCATACGGCGAACCAGCCCGTTGCTTGAGGCTGCGACGATTTGGTGACTCAGATCATGTGCCGCCTCAGCCGGGAAAAAGACAGATTCAAAGCCTTCGCTTTCAAGTGCCGCTTTCCAGCTGTCAGGATGTAAGCCTGGACAGCCGGGAATCCGCACTGCAGGATCTTCATACAGCCACCAGCCTTCCAAAAGACCAAAGGTGATGTGAGGGAACAGGCTGTTTCCCGCCATTTCATTCAGCAGCAGCATTCCGTTGTTTTTCATTACCGCTTTTGTATGCCGCAGTGTTTGACGGATATTTTTTGTTGCGTGAAGGACATTAGCGGCAATGACGACATCATAGCCTCCCGCTTCAAATTCCTGCTGGTCAATCGGTTTTTCCACATCAAAAAGCTGATATGTCAGGTACGGATTTTCCGCCCCATATTCCTTTTGTGCATGCAGCAAAAATGCTTTAGACAGATCTGTATAGCAATATTCATTGATGTGCTTTTGATATGGTTTCAGTTTTTCAAAGATTCCGGCACTCGTGCCGCCTGTGCCTGCGCCTATTTCCATAATGCGAATCGATGCCTCAGGGTCGTGCTTCAGACGTTCATCCAGATAAGCTAATAATGTATCGGCAAGCACTTTATTAAAATAATCTGCCACTTGGTTATGCTTATAAATGCCTTCCACCAGTTCCATCGAGGAATGCGGGAACATGATATCTGTTGCAGGGACTTTCCCTGTCAAAATATCCGGTAATGCTTTCAGCATGGCCTCTGCTAATACAACCATCGCCTTTGTCTCGCTGTCTTTAAGCCACTTTTCTTTTTTCGCATTCCATTCTTGCCAAAGCAGCTCGATATCCTCTGCTTGGTCCTTCCTCACCAATGAATCTCCAACTTTCTTAAGATAGCCATGCTGCAAGAGAAATTCGCTGCTTTGCCGAATCCATTTTCCATAAAATTCACGAGTCTTATATTGTTGAAGACGTTCAACCGATAATGTATAACCATCAAACAGCCCGGCTGTTTGAAGCTGTCCTAACAACAGCCTGTAAAGAAGATCATCAAGCTCTTCATGTGTCACTCTTTGAAATCGTCCCGTAGTCGGCAGACGCTCCATCAGGCTCTCTGCATCTGCTGAAGGTTGCTCTGGATAAAGAGTGATGAATTCATTCTGATTCACGCCTTCGACTGCTACAGGCTTTGTCGTATGAATGAAAGCTGTTTGGCTGACTGGCCCAGAAAGCAGGGCTTCCAGCGCCTTCATAGCCTCCGCAGGCTCAATTAAACCTAAGCCGATTTGATTCATGAGCTGTACATAATGTTCATCCTCAGCCGCTTCACTATTCCCCCAATATCCCCAGTTCATGACTTTTACAGGGCATGCCCAGCTCTGAGAAAGCTGGTGAGCAAAAGCATCAGCAAATGTACAGCCAGAGGCATAATGGCTTTGCTTCACATTTTTGATATGGGCTACAAGCGAAGAGAAGAATAAAACAAAATCTACATTCTCCTGACGGAACACTTGGGCCATCCGAATACTGACATCGATCTTCGCCGCCAGTCCAGCGGTGAATTCTTCCGGCTTCATTTTTTCCAGGCTTTGCTCAAATAAAACCATCGCAGAGTGAACAATCCCGTGAATATGAGGATGACGTTTTTTCACTTGTTCATAAGCCTGCTGCAATGAATGCTTATCGGCTGCATCGGCTGCAATGTAGAAAGGCTCAGGGCCAAGCGCCGAAAGTCGGTCTATTTTTGACTGGATGGCAGCATTAAGTTGACTTCGCCCAATCCAAACGATTTGCGCCTGGTAGCGGCGGATCATGTACTCACTCCACGCCTCTCCGATATACCCGGCTCCTCCGATGACCACATAGACTCCGCCTTTCCGATATAGCGTGTCGCCTGACAGTGAGTGCCGATATGGGATCAATTGCTGCTGATGCCATTGCTGATTACGATAGGCCCAAGCATGGCCAAGGCGGTCAGCTGGGAGCGCAAACATGTGATTTACCGGCCATGTGCAGCCTTTTTCAAGATCGAGAAGACGGATTTTCCAGTGTGGATATTCCTTTGCCATTGTGCCGGCAAGCCCATGAATGCTTGCATGAGCGGGTTGTACTGCCTCATGTTGCGTAACCGGCTGCGCTTGGACGGTCACAAGAGACCATTCAAGTTGTTTCTCGCCATAGCCTAATTGCAGGCATGCTTTCACAAGCTTAAATAAGTGAAGAACAGCTTCTTCTTGTCCATCACTACCTATACTTCCCCGGTGTGACGGGGCAATCCACAAAACATGGTCAATGCTTCCGTACGCTTGCAGTTTGTCCGCTATTCCCTCAATGTCATCTGCAGGCCGGATATCGATAAAGGATACTTGCGGATAATGATGCTTTATTAATGCCCGATCAGCTTCAGCAGCACCGCATAAAACAACTCGTGTACCAGCAAACGAAGCATTATCCTCCGTATCTGAAGAGACTGGTTCCCAGACAGGGATCATCATCGTATGCCCGGTCAGCTGAGAATCAGTTAATAGTTGCGGCTTTGAATGCTGCTCTCCATCAAGTGCCCGCATCGAGGCACCCTTCATTCGCACACAAACATGTCCGTTCTCATCACATAAATCAATATCATACTTTCTGACTTTGTCCTCCGCTTTACTGTCTGAACTGTATCGAATATAAGACCATATCTTCTCTGGACATGGGCTGAAAATATCAACCTCCTGTAACGCAAATGGAAGAGACAGCGTCTGAGCTTGTCCAGCGGCATTGACTGAGCTAACGATAAAACCGACTGTGGCATGGAACGCGGAATCCATCAAACTCGGGTGGAGCGCAAAATGCTGCTTGTCGTTTTTTAGAAAAGCGGGTAACGAGATTTTTGCAAGCAATTGATCTTTGCCGACATAGACTTTTTCAATCCCTTGATAGCCCTCTCCATAGTCAAGCCCAATCTTTCGAAACGCTGCATAGCATTGTTCTGACGTCACTGTGTCCAGGCTGCATTCTGTCTGTATTGATGAAAGGTTTAAAATGGAAGTGTCCGCTTCATCTGAAATGACAGCGCGGCCTTGGCAGTGTATCGTCAGGGCTTCTTCTTTATGTTCAGAGCTGCTATAAATGTCAAAGGAAATGTCCCCGTTATCCTCAGGAAAAAGGCCAATATGTATTTCTTTTGGTTCACTTTCTATCGTGATAGGCCGCACCCACACAATGTCTTTAAGCGACACCACTCTTTGTTCGCCGTCCAGATCGCCTGCAGCTTTTTCCGCTGCTTCCCTTGCCATTTCTAAATAGGCAACGCCCGGCAAAATCTTCTGTCCCTGTACAACATGATCTGAAAGGAAAAATTCCGTGCCTGTAAATACAGAGCTAAAGCGCTGCTCAGTAAAGTCTGATGTATTGCGGTGCACCAGCGGATGTAAGATATGATTCACAGTGCTGGTTTTCATTTCAGGAACCGGGATCCAGTAGCGCTCCCTTGCAAACGGATAGGTCGGAACACTGATTTTAAGCGGCTTGCGATCGCCGTATAGGTCGTCCCAGGTGACCCGCTTTCCTTGAACCCATGCTTTCGCCATTTCCATCATTTCACTGTCTTTTGTCAAATGGTTATTCAGCGCATTTACCGATGCTAGCCCAGCCGCCTCCTGATTCTCCTTGGCTCGTCCGGTCCAGCAGCCCTCGATCTCTTCTTCTCCATTGGCAAACGCCCGAAGTTTAGCCGTTAAATCTTTTATGTCTTTTACGATGAAGGCCGCACGCTCCTCCATTTCAACCCGCCCTGCCTGCATGGTATAAGCTAACGCTAAAAGATTGACGTCCTCGCTAAGAAAATCAAGAAGTTTAAGAGCGTAAGCCTGCAGACGATCTTTGTTTCTCGCAGACAAAGGTATCACTATTTCTTCATTTTTCGTTAAAATCGTCTCTGAATGGCTCTCTGCCGGAATATATTCTTCCAAAATAAGATGCGCATTTGATCCTGAAGCGCCAAACGAACTTAAACCGGCACGGCGGGGATATGTGACGTCCACCCCGTTTTCTGTAAAAGATGGCTGCTTCCATTCCTTTGTTTCATGCTGGACAAAAAATGGGGTTTGATCAAGCTTCAAATAAGGATTCAGCTCTTCTGAATGTAATGACGGCACCAAGGTTTTATGATGCAGCTGCAGGACAGTCTTCGTTAAGCCGCTAATGCCGGCTGCAGCTTCAGCATGGCCAATATTTGATTTCACAGAACCGATTGAACAGAATTGCTTGTCCTGCGTATTGCGGCTGAAAGCTTTTACTAACCCCTGTACTTCAATCGGATCTCCCAATGAGGTGCCAGTGCCATGGGCTTCAACATAGCTGATGGTGCGCGGATCAATTCCTGTTTTTTCTAGACACGCTTCGATAACATCAGCTTGAGCTACCGGGCTCGGTACTGTAATTCCGCTTACTTTTCCTACATGATTTATCGCACTGCCTTTGATGACAGCATAGATTCGGTCACCGTCCTGTTCAGCTTTTCGCAGCGGTTTTAGCAATACTGTGCCGACACCTTCTCCAGATACGTAGCCATCCCCGCCTTTGCCGAAAGTATGGCAATAGCCGTCACTTGAGTGCATCCCTACACTGCCATAGCTGATATATTTAGCCGGATGCAGTGACAAATTGACGCCTCCGGCAAGCGCGGCCTCGCATTCTCCATTCCGGATGCTCTCTATTGCCAGATGAACCGCAGTTAATGAGGAAGAGCAGACCGTGTCCACCGCCATGCTTGGGCCGTGGAAATTACAATAGTAAGAGACCCTGTTGGCGATTTGCGCATAATTCAGCGATAAAGGAAATGGATTATGTTCTGATAGAGCTTCAGCCCCTATAAGGGAATAGTCCTTATGCATTACGCCGGCAAACACACCGACATGCTGTCTTTTATTTTCTCCCTGCGGTGAAGCAATTGTCTCTGGTGTATAACCCGCATCTTCAATAGCTTCCCAGCATGTCTCTAAAAATAACCGTTCCTGAGGGTCCATCATTTCCGCTTCACGCGGAGAGATTCTGAAAAATTGAGGATCAAAGCAATCAGCCTCCTCGATAAACCCGCCCCATTTCGAGAGTGGCTTGCCTGCAGGTGAATCCAGTCCATTGTTTTCTTTCCACTCCCAGCGTGAGTTTGGAATCTCTGTGATGCAGTCGGTACCCGCTTTAAGATGTTCCCAAAATTCCTGTATGTTTTTTGCCTTAGGATAGCGTCCCGCCATTCCGATAATGGCAATGTCCTCACCGATCTCTGGTAAAGAGGTAACACCATCAGGAGAATCCTTCATTGGTGAAGGAGATTGGCGGACAGCATCGTCCGCCTCTCCAATTGAATAGTGATCAGCAAGATGAGCAGCTAGTTCTGCAATTGTTGTAAATTCAAACAGCAGTGTCGGAGCAAGATCCGCTCCAACCTTATCTCCAATTTCCTGAACCACGGTAAGCAATGACGGAGAATCCAGACCAAGCTCATAGTACCCAGCGTGGATATCCATTTGTTCTGCCGGCCTTTCAAGCTGCTTAGCAAGCAACTGACGCAAATACATTTCAAATGCGGGATAGTCCTGACTGATGTTCTGAGAGACAGCAGCTCTTTCTTCTTGAATTTCTTTTGCGGAATGAAAGGCTGACCCATTCCGTACAGATTTGCCTGCAAATTGTTTCAGCTCGGCCACTTTTTGTCCTGCTGAATTAAAATATTCAATCGTCATATAAGTGAGCTCTTTCTTTTGGCGCACAGATGAGGAGAGGATCCGTGCTGTACATCCTTTTTGCAATCGTTCTGAAGCAGAAAACGATTCATAATACAATGGCAGGTACATCGTTTGATCTGAGATCAGGCAGCTTGAACCTATGCCGCTGCCGTCAATAAGCGTCGGATGAAACAGAAAAGCTTCAGAATGGCGCAGGGCGTCCTGTCCAACTGCTAAATCAATTAAAGCACCCTCTTTGGTTTCATAAATCCGCCCTTTTGCCTTCATCATGCCGGTATGGACTAACTCCTGAGAACGGCATTGTTCATAGATTTCATCTAAATTCAGAATCCTGTCAGCTGTACTTTTCCACTGATTAAGGTCTATTGATTCGGCAAAAGCGGTTTGCTCTTTACGATGCATGTCAGCAGTCACATATTGTCTCTTGTCAGATAGTGATTCTCCATGCTGTTTTTGTCCGTCGATGATGATGGACCATGTCCCTTCCTTTCTTTCAGACACGTGAATGGTCAGGGCAATGTCATATGACTCATCTGCGATCAAAGGGTAAAAAATGGTCAGGTTTTTTAATTCAAGCTCTTGGTATGCATAACCATGTTCCTGGAATACTTGGTAGATTAAATCTATATAAGCAAGGCCGGGTAATAACGCTTGTCCATATACCTTGTGGTTGGACATGATTGGATTATTTAATGAAATGTGCAGTTGTTCAGTTATCATTTTCCCACTCCTCTCTTATTTGAAAGTTTTCCAAAACATATCTTTAGAAGCCCCTGTGTCTGAATGCACTTTTTCCTGCACGTTTTGAGCTGATGGTTTGATTAAAACGGGCTGCCTATTTAATTCCGGCAAAGGTAGAGGTTTTCTTCTAATTGGACGAGCAACCGATTCATTCCAGGCTTCTATAATGAGATGGGCGTTCGTTCCGCCATCTGCAAAACAATTAATTGCCGCAGCCGGCGTTGTCTCCTTCCACTCGGCTTGCGATCTGCTGAAATACAAATCTGTTTTTTCTATATCAAAATACGGCATATTTTCATTACCTGACAGGAACGGAACCAATTGTCTATGCTTCAGCATTAAAGCTACTTTAATCAGGCTCGCAATCCCCTCTGCACATAATGGATGGCCGATGTTAGGTTTCACCGATCCCAGCCCTAACGGAGCCTTTGATTCAGAACGGTAAATGGACTGGATTGCCTTTAATTCAAGTAAATCTGTTACTGCCGACCCCGATCCGTTCGCTTCGAGATAGCTGATCTCTTCAGTCTTTTTGCCGCTTTTTTCAAGCGCTGACAGCATGACGTCCTTTTGTGCCTCGAGATTCGGAGATGATGGGCCTGCCGTTCTTCCGTCATTATTAATCGCAGCGGCTTTAATGACTGCATATATGGAATCTCCGTCTTCAAGCGCTTGGCTGACGGTTTTGACGAGAACCATGCCCACGCCTTCTCCTAAAATGACACCGTCTGCCCGCTTATCAAAAATATGGAATGACGGTTTGTCACATAAAAGTCCGCGCTCATGAAACATTCGATGCGCATCAGCATCAAGCAAACTGACGCCGCCTACAACCGCTGCCTCAATATCTCCGCTTCGCAGAGCCTGAATGGCCATATTCAGCCCCACCAGTGCAGAGGAACAAGCGGTATCCAGGACAATACTCGGTCCCTTCAAGTCAAAAAATTGTGAGATGTTAGCCGCTAAATAGTTTTGTCCGCCAGCGACTATCGGATTTTTTGCTTTTGAAAGACTGGCCGGATCAGGCTTGTGCTGGCTGCGGCCTCCTATATAAACACCAGCCCTCATGCCTTTCACTTCTTTCTCTGTATAACCGGCGTGATACCATAGCTTCAAGCTTTCCTCCAATACAGCCAAAGCTTGAGGGTCCATCGCTCTGACGTCGCTTTCGGACATCATGAAGAAATCATGATCAAATCGGTTCATTTCATCAATGAGGCCCGCGTAATTCGAGCTGGAGTTCCCGAATCGTTCAGGCGGAACAGGCGCAATCGCAGACCGTCCATCACGTATTAAATCCCAGTATTCCTCTAGGGTTTCTGCTCCCGGGAACCTGCAACTAAGACCGATGATAGCGATGTCCTCAGCAAGAAGTGCCGTTTTTTCATGGCTTATCTGTTGCGGCCGCTGTTCTGGCACCAGCTTCTGTTTCATTGCTGATTGCGGCTTGAGAGGTGTCTGTTTCTCAGGAACAGATGGCTGTAAAACAGCTGATATGTCATATTTCGAAATGAGCCAGTGTGCAAAGGATTCTATTGTCGGGTATTCAAACAAAATTGACGGATCAATATCTCCATTTAATTGTTGGTTCATCTGCTGTACCAGCTGGGCCAATATAATCGAGTCGATTCCGTATTCTTGGAAAGGTACATCCGTTTCAAAGTCTTCTGCAG
The DNA here is from genome assembly GCF_046535495.1 of Bacillus sp. SIMBA_008. NCBI lineage: Bacteria > Bacillati > Bacillota > Bacilli > Caryophanales > Bacillaceae > Bacillus > Bacillus sp. SIMBA_008. The sequence goes on from NZ_JAWRWL010000002.1 coordinate 110,235, forward strand.
CTATTTTCAGTTCATCTGAAAAAAGAGTTACGAGCCAGTCGACTGTTTCAGGGAACAGGTTGCGAGTGCTGGTTTGCTCTTTCGTCTCAGGATGCGAGAGAGCTTCGACAGGCAATGACGGCTGCATCAGCTTATCCGGCTTCCAAACGTTTGTATCTGGTACTGCCGGCAGCACGACAGCATACTGTCTGTCTGATAGAATCTGGTCAAGCAGCTGTAATCCCTCGTCGTTTGTCAAACTGATCAATCCAGTTTGTTCTAAAGCTTTGCTTCGAACCTCGCCTAAACCGGTCTCCTTCCAGTTAGGCCACTGAATGCTTACAATGGGACATTTATCTTGATGAGCCTCCGCAAAATAATCCATAAAAGCATTTGCCATCGCGTAATCAGCTTGTCCTGCTGCTAGTGCAGGGATGGCCGCTGATACTGATGAAAACAAGGTGAAAAACGCCAATGGTTCATCTTGAAGCAGGTCAAACAACGTTTGCAGACCTTCGACTTTCGGTTCAAGCACCTGTCCGATCTCTTCTAGTGATTTTCTGATAAAAGCCGGGTTTTGTTTGTTCACCATCCCGGCACAATGGATGACTCCGCCAATCGCCCCCATTGTTTCGTGTATTGTCTTCAGGCTCTGTTCGACAGCAACCCTGTCTGTGAGATCCAGAGACAGCACCTGAACTTGCGCACCCATGTCTTCTAGCTCTTGAACGGCTTTTATTTTCTCGGCAAGCGAGGAAATTTTTACCGAATTCCACTGGTCACGCGGTGGAAGCTCTTCACGGCCGATAAGGACCAGCCGCTTAACACCGTATGTTTTCACAAAATGCCGCGCACACAGCAAGCCGAGACCTCTTGTCCCGCCTGTAATGAGCAGGACTTTGTCTGTTGAAAACGATACTTGCTTATGACTTAGAGCGGCTTCTGCTGGCTGCTCTGTCAAATATGCGCGATATCGCTGTCCGTTTCGATAACAGACTTCTGATTCTGTGCTCTTGGCATAATATTCAACTGCAATCAGTCTGGCCAGCTCCTCATGAGAGGCTTCGCATTCCATATCTGCATGTCTTGAAGTAAGATGGCTGTACTCACTTTGAAGCATGCGGTATAAACCGGCCCGTGAAGCACCAGACAAAATAACACCCTCATTTGCGTAGGCCTCCAGCCCCTTTGTTACACCCAAGACCGTCAAATGATGCTTGCTTGCACGTCCTTTCTCGATCAGCTTTTGGAGCCAGTTTATCCAGCCCATAGAATGCTCATGGCTCGTTCCGCACCCGATCAGATCGATTGCTCCAGCAACGTGTTCATAGTCAGCAGCAGATACCCGATCCAGCTCTTGGCTGTCAAATATACGGTATGTCGAGAAATACGTCGAAAGCTCTTCCGCTAATGCCATTGTTTCCTCATTTGCCAAAATGGCGACGGTTTGATTCGTCATTTCTGCCGGTTCAATCGGACAAGGCTGCCACTGTTTACGCAGAAAGCAGCGCTTTGGCATCAGTTCGGATTGAGGCAGAGCTGTAGCAATGGTTTCGGGTTCACCTTCTTGAGTTGGCAGCCAGTAATACTCTTCCGCGAACGGATAAGCAGGCAGGCTGATTCGGCGAGGCGTGTATTCCCCATAAAGCTTGTTCCAATCTATCTGCAGCCCTTTCACCCATAGTTCCGCTACTTTCTCCAGCCTTTTTTTCTCTATCCATGTTTGCAGCAATGCTTTGGCATCATGATCCGTTTCAAACAGCTTGATTTCGCTCTTCTTCGTTTTCACGTGAGCAGCAAATATGCTGCCGTTCGGCATTTCAGCCAAATAATCATCTAAAGCTTTGATCAGCATTTCTCTCGAATCCGCCAAAAACGCCATGCGATAATCCATTGCTTCCCGGCCCGTCTGAAGCGTGTATGCCATATCCTCCAGATCGATATCTTCATTGGAAGTTACGAAATCTTTCATTGCTTCCGCATAGGCCTTCAATTGCTTCTCTTTTTTCGCTGAGAGTGCAAATAATGCTGAGCGGTGCTGCTTTGTTAATCGATCGTTCCTCTTGTCAGGCTGATATTCCTCTATCACAATATGGGCATTCGTTCCGCTATATCCGAAGGAGCTCACACATGCTCTCCGCGGTTTTCCATCAGCCGTTTCCCAAGGCTTAAGCTCCGTATTTACGTATAAAGGAGAATGCTCAAATTCAAAATGCTCATTCGGTGTCGTGAAGTTCAATGTCGGCACAAGTGTTTTATGATTCATGCACAATAACACTTTTTGAACCCCGGCTACTCCTGCCGCCGCGGATGTATGGCCAATATTGCTTTTGACGGAACCGATTGCGCAAAACTGCTTTTTGTCTGTTTTTTCTTGAAATACGGTGGACAGAGCTTCTAATTCAATTGGATCGCCTTGTTTTGTTCCTGTGCCGTGCATCTCGACATAACTGATACTCTCAGGATGTATGCCGTATGTTTCATATATGTCTCTTTCCAGATCCATTTGGCTTTTTGCACTCGGTGCCGTGATTCCGTTTGTTTTCCCGTCCTGATTAATACCCGAGCCAATGATAATGCCATAAATATGGTCACGGTCCGCTTCTGCATCTTTCAGCCTTTTCAGAACCAGCGCACCCGCACCCTCGCCGGGCACAAAACCATTCGCGCTATTGTCAAATGCTTTACATTGTCCATCAGGTGAAAGCATGCCGGCCTCACACATACTCATGTAAGATTCCGGCGTCAGGTATAAGCTGACCCCGCCGACCAGCGCCATATCAATTTCTTTGTTTATAAGTGCCTGGCGCGCTAAATGTGTGCCGACCAATGAAGATGAACATGCGGTATCAATAGGAATCGCTGGCCCTTTTAAATTAAGAAAATACGGAATACGCGCCGCAGCGATCGCAAAGCTGTTCCCGGTGGCATTTGCTCTTGCCTGCCGATTCAGCATAACTCCATATTCATTGCTCATAATCCCAAGATAAACGCCGCATTTTTTCTCATTTAATGTTCGGGCATTATATCCGGCATCCTCAAAGGCTTTATAGCCTTCCTGCAAAAAGATTCGATGCTGCGGGTCCATCAGTTCCGCTTCTGATGGCGGAATATTAAAAAACAATGGATCAAAATGTTCAATATCATCCAGCATCCCCATTGATTTGCAGTAGACTTTCCCTTTTTTGTTGAGGACAGGATCATAGTATTTGTCTACATCCCACCGTGATGTTGGAATGTCCCGAATGGCATTTCTCGCATGAACCAGGTTATCCCAGTACTCTCTTACATTACGAGCGCCCGGGTATCTTCCCGACATCCCGACAATCGCTATCGCATCCTCCGGGCGGTCTTGATGAACAGGAACCGTTTTCTTCACATGTTCTTTCTTTATTGGATGTTGAACAGGCTGAAGGGGCCGTTCTGCCGGCTTTGGATTAGATGATGCTGCTGGCTTTTGCTGGGCTGCTTCGAAAGAGTCAGTATGCTCTATCTTTCTATCAAGATGAGTTCCAAGCTCGGACTTTAGCATTTCGGCAAAATCACGTATCGTTGGATAATCATATACTCTGGTTACCGTAAAAGACGTTCCGTATTGCTTGTTCACCGCTTTTATCCATTCGAGTCCGGTAATCGAGTCCATTCCGATATCTATGAACGCTTCGTCAATATCCACCTCGTATGGCTCCATGTATAACACGTCTGCTATGCTTTCCCTCAAGTTTTCATGCAGCGTTTCAATTGCTACAGTATATTGTCTTGATGCAGATATTTCTGCCGCTGCATATTGAATCGTTTCTTCAGCTTCCTCTTGCACTGACTGATGATGTTCTAACGGCTGCAGAGATATATTAGCCGGTTTAGCAGCAGGTACCGCTGTTTTTTGTCTGATCGGCGTGTACGTCTCCGTTTGTTTTTTCTCCCCAGCTTGTGTGCTTAACTCGTGTGATAAGTAAACAGCGAAATCACGTGTTGTCGGATAATCATATACCTTTGTGACATTTAGTGATGTGCCATACTGTTTATTTATTGCTTTTATCCATTCGAGCCCGGTAATCGAGTCCATACCGATATCTATGAATGCTTCGTCTGGATCAATCTCGTTTTGGTCCATGTACAGCACTTCCGCTAAGCCCGCTGTCAGTTCATCGCACAAGGCTTCCGCCGTGATCGTCTCTGTTTCTGTATCTGATGGAACACGCTCTAAACGATCCTGATTGGTCATTAAAGGCTGTAACGTAATATTGGCAGGCTTGCCGCTGGCTTCTCTGGCTACAGACGGCTTTGGAAGGACGGGCTGTACCGGAGCGAATGGCTCCTCCGTTCTTTTTTCCTCAGCCATTGCATGTACGTCTATCCAATAGCGATCTCTTGCGAAAGGATAGACAGGTAAACTGATGCGCCGCGGTTTTTGATCCTGATATAGCGTGCTCCAGTCGATTCGCAAACCTCTTACCCATAGGTCTAAAACCTTCGCATATTTGCCTTTTTGCAGCCATGCCTCAATTGTTTTTGACATATCCTCATCAGCAGTAAAAGCAGCAATGGCTTCTTTGTCGCGCTTTACTTGTCCGCGATAGACATATTCACGATTTTCTGTTCCGGAGATACATTCATTCAGCTTTTCTTCAAGCTCCCGCATCGATTCCGCAACGAACGCCAGCCGTTCGTTCATCGCTTCCCGTCCGACTTGAAGCGTATAGGCAATTCGGTGTAAATCTGCTTCAACATATGTTTGTTCACGAATGGCATGCAGCAATTGCTCCGCGCGTTTCTGAAGTCTTTCCTCATTTTTTGCTGAGAGCACAATGACAGCCGGCTGTTTCCTCGCTGGTAAACGTTCCTCCACAGGTTCCGGAGCATACTCTTCTATTAAAATATGGGCGTTCACACCCCCGGCACCAAATGAAGAGACTCCTGCGATTCTCGGTAATTCGATGTCTTTGCCATTGATGATCGGCCTCTTCCACTCTTCTAGCTCTTGCTGTACTTTAAACGGCGAGTTAAGGAAATCAATATTCGGATTCAGCACGTTTGAATGCAGGGAAGGCGCAAGCTGCCTGTATTTCATTTGGAGCAATACCTTCGTTACTCCTGCGATACCTGCCGCACTCTCACAGTGCCCGATATTTGATTTGGCTGACCCTATTGCACAAAATTGTTTGTCATCGGTTTCTTGCGTAAACACTTTGGACAGCCCTGTGATTTCAATAGGATCACCGAGAGAGGTTCCCGTGCCGTGGGCTTCGATGTAACTGACTGTCCGCGGATCAACCTTCGCTTCCACAAACGCCTTTTTGATGACATCTGCTTGGGCATTCGGATTGGGCACTGAATACCCGTTTGTTTTTCCCCCGTGGTTAATGGCAGTCCCCTTAATGATTCCATAAATGTGATCACCATCTTCAACTGCTTTAGACAATGGCTTCAGAAGCACTGCTCCAACGCCTTCTCCCGGCACATAGCCGTCTCCGCCCTGTCCGAAGCTTTCACACCGGCCTTTGCTGGACATAAATTTGTTCTGCCCGAGCATCAAATATTTATTTGGATGGATTGACACATTCACGCCGCCCGCGAATGCCGCCTCACACTCTCCGCGCTGCAGGCTTTGGCAGGCCAAGTGGATAGCCGTTAAAGAAGAAGAACACATGGTGTCTAATGCAATACTCGGTCCGTGAAAATCAAAATAATAAGATACCCGGTTCGCGATGGATGATGGATTTCCCGTTAAAGCCAGAGACCTTCCCCGCACCTGCTCTTGTGCCCCGTACAGCTGATATTCTTCATACATGACACCGACGTAAACACCGACGCTTCCGCCAAGCTCAGCATCACGCTTACGGCCGAGGTGCTCTCTTGTATAGCCTGCGTCTTCCATCGTTTCATACACGCACTGCAAAAATAAACGCTCTTGCGGGTCCATTAATTTTGCCTCACGCGGCGATATATGGAAAAACTGCGGATCAAACTTGTCTACATCCTTCAAGAAGCCTCCCCACTTGCTGTAGGTTTTTCCAGGCTTGTCTTTATCTTCATCATAATAAAGACTGTGATCCCAGCGGTCTGCAGGAATTTCAGTAATACAGTCTCGACCGTCTCTCAGGTTCTCCCACAATTCATCAATGTTGTCTGCCTGCGGATAGCGACCTGAGATACCGATGATCGCGATTTCTTCCGTTTCCTTCTCTCTTAACTGCTTCTGCTCTTTATCTTGTAAAGGTAGAAATCCAGACTTTCTTGGGGTAACTGGTATTTCTTGTTTTTCAGGTTCTAATTTTCTTTCAACAGAAGGTTTTCCTGTTTCAATTCCCATGATGTCCAGCAGTTTTTCTCTGCGGGAATCAATAAAATACCGTGTTAATGAGCGAATATCCTGATATTCAAAGAACAACGTCTTGGACAAAGAACCGAATACTTTTTCTAATTGACCCGTTACATGCATGATCATGATAGAATCGATCCCGTAATCCTTGAGAGGAGCTTCAGCATCAATCTGGCCGGCTGGCAGCTTAATCACCGAAGAAAGCACCTGTTTAAAATAGTTCTCCGCTTTTTCTCTTAGTATCTCTTCATCAATTTCCCCGATCATGTCTGCTTTTTCTGCCTCCTGATTGAGACTGCTTTTTTTGATATTGTGAGATTGGCCTTTGCCATGTCCCGTTTCATGTAAAAATGCACGAATCCGATCAGTAACACCAGAAGCAACTAACACTTGCGGGTTTCCTGACGTCCAGCCATGATATAGCGCCTGAATCCCACGATCTGTTTCCATGGCCACCATGCCTGTTTCTCTTTTCAGCATCCTTGCAGTTTCCGCATCAATTTGCATGCCCCCGTCTTTCCACAGCGGCCAGCACACTGAAAGAGTTTTTCCGTAACGCTTGTGCAGCTCTGCTTGGCCATTTCGATATTCGCTGAATGCATTCATAAATGCATTGGCCATTGCGTAATCAGCCTGTCCCGCGCTTCCTACTGCTCCGGCACCTGAGGAAAAAAGGATAAAGAAATCGAGCGGAATATCTTTCGTTGCTTCGTCAAGGTGAATCAGTCCTGCTACCTTTGGAGCAAGTACGGTTTGAACCTCTTCTTTCTTCTTCTTTATAATGAAATTATCTTTTATTAAACCGGCGCTATGAATGATGCCATCTAAGTCTCCGTAAACGTTTTGGGTTTCTTTTAATAAGGCATCAACCGTGTGTTTGTCAGCCAGATCAGCTTGTCTGTAAATCGCTTGGATACCAAGTTTCTGTAAGGCTTGAAGCTTCTTCTTCTTCCTTTCATCAAGCGGAGAGCGTCCTGTCAGGATCACAACCGCATCATTCGTTTGGTTTGCAATTTCAGTTGCAAAGATGAATCCAAGACCGCCTGCACCGCCTGTGATCAGATACACGCCTTTATCCTTCCATGGCATGTCAGCACTTAGGTGCTCACCAGACACTTCTTTCCACTTGCTTACAAATCGCTTCCCTTGCCAGTGGCGGATATGCGTGTCACGCGGATAGCGTCTGTTTTCCTCCAATATTTCGAATAGGTCACCAGCTGACGTCCCGGTTTCTATTTCGATCAACTGTCCTGTCAGTTTTGGATTTTCCAGTTCAGCCGTTTTGAGCAATCCAGTTAAGCCGCTTAATAGCTGAGGCTCGTCCAACGCAGGCACCGCCACTTGAATGAATGTATGTCCTCCTGTTTTTGAGTGCATTAGCTGTTTGATTTCTTCAAATAACTGTATGGCATAACCTTCAAACCGTTCATCAATTGTCTCTGTATCATGCTGCAGAACTGTACAGTCAAGATGATTTTGGAAGCTTTCCATTTGTTCTACAACATCACAGACAACGACTTTATGCGTGTCGTACTCTATGAGCTCTTGCCTCTCTGCAGCACGTTCTTCCCAAATATGTTCGAACAGTAGCGTGTCAGTCGCTTCAGAAGGACCTTCTTGATCTGTTTCTAACACTCTTGCAGAATAGCCCGTCAATCGCACGCAAACCTGCCCCTCTTCATTGCATAAATCGATATCAAGCTTCTGCATACGATCCCCAGCTGTACTGCCCTCGCTATATGTGATCCGCGCCCACATAGATGCCTCGCAGCCTTTGAAGATGTGGACATCCTGTATGGCAAAAGGCAGCATTGCCTTTCTGTCTTCTAAACTCGTAGCTCCTCCCAGCCTCAAACCGATAGATGCTTGAAATGCCGAATCTATCATGCTCGGATGCAGAATATAATGGTCTTCTGTATCAGAGATTACAGGAGGCATCGTCAATTTCACTAGAACTCCGTTTTCGCCGGCATATAGGCTGTCGATCGCTCTGTGGCTGTCACCATAATGAATACCCATTTCTGTATAAGCCTCGTAGCAATCAAAAGGTGACAGCGTCCGGCCATTATAGCTTGCCTTCAGTTCTTCAATGTTGATAACCGGATTTTCACCAGCCTCACAAAGCACTGCACTCCCTTGCCCATATACAATCGGCGACTCCTCTGCGCTTTCAGGGTCCCGGCAGATTTCAAATGTAATCTCACCATTCTCCTCAGGATATAGACGTACATCTATATCTTTCTGCTGTTCTGTGACGGTGAACGGCCGGACCCAGACGATATTCCGGAGCCGGAATCCTGTCGGGAACTGATCCGCAGCTGCCCTTTCCACAGCTGCCCGAACCATCTCCAATAAAGCTGCGCCAGGTAAAACGTGTTCGCCCTTTATGACATGATCCTTCAAGAAAAATTCACGTCCTGTAAACGCTGAACGGAAGCGGACACCCGATATGTCGGACACATTTTGATGCAGGAGAGGATGCAGGATGTGTCGCTCCTCCTTTAAACGATCAGTCTTTTTCTCCGCTTTCGGCACCCAATAACGCACCCTCTCAAATGGGTAAGTCGGCAGGCTGATCCGCTTTGGTTTGTTTCCGTCGTAAAGCAGCTTCCAGTCAACCCCAGATCCGTTCGCCCACTGCTCCGCAATTTGATCGAGTTTTCTTTGCTCCAGCAATTTATGTACCGATTCGGCGGGACGCGATGGTTCGCTTCCTCTTGACACGCGGCCCTTCCAGCAATGCTGAATGGTTTTTTGTCCTTCTATAAAAGCCTTCAATTGGTCGCTTAATTCTTGAATTCCGGATGCTAAGAAAGAAACCCGTTCTTCCATTGGTTCACGGCCTACCTGCAATGTATACGCCAAATCTTTAATCTGAATCCCATCATGAAGAAAATCCAAGAGACGTTTTACATATACACGAAGACGTTCTTGATTACGGGCAGAAAGCGGAATAACTGCGGATATGTCAGAATCTGAGGACAAAGAAACGTCCTGCTCCGCTGCTTGAGGAATATATTCCTCAAGGATAATATGTGCGTTTGAACCAGTTGCTCCGAAGGAACTAATACCAGCCCGCCGCGGATAAGGGACCTCTTCCCCATTCTCCTTGATAACAGGCTGCTTCCACGTTTCTGTTTTATGCTGTACATAAAATGGAGACTTTTCAAAATCAACGTAAGGATTCAGTTCTTCCGAATGCAAAGAAGGCACAAGTTTTTGATGGTGAAGCTGAAGGACAACCTTGCTTAAACCGCTGATCCCCGCGGCGGATTCGGCGTGCCCAATGTTTGACTTTACAGAACCGATTGAACAGAACTGCCGATCCTGCGTATATTGGCGGAACGCTTTGACTAATCCCTGTATTTCGATAGGGTCTCCTAAGGACGTGCCGGTACCATGGGCTTCCACATAACTGATCGTCCGCGGATCGATCCCCGTTTTCTCCAAGCATGTCTCAATCAGATCAGCTTGAGAAACAGGGCTCGGCACTGAAATGCCGCTTACAGTGCCCACATGATTCACAGCACTTCCTTTAATAACTGCATAAATACGATCTCCGTCTTCCTCCGCCTGGCGCAAAGGCTTTAATAAAACCGCGCCTATACCCTCGGCAGGCACATAACCGTCCCCATCCTTTCCAAACGTACGGCAGTGTCCGTCAGTGGAAAACATATCCCAGACCCCGTATGTCATATATTTATTCGGGTGCAAAGACAGGTTCACTCCGCCTGCTAACGCAACATCGCACTCACCGTGACGTATGCTTTCCAACGCCAAGTGCACTGCGGTCAAAGAGGATGAACATACCGTATCGACAGCCATACTCGGACCGTGGAAATTACAAAAGTAAGAAACACGGTTGGCGATTTGCGCATAGTTGAGCGAAAGAGGAAACGCATTTTCTGCTGATGCTTCTTCAGCTCCGACTAATGTATAATCCTTGTGCATGACACCGGCAAAAACTCCTACATGCTGCCTTTTATTTCGTCCTTTAGGCTTGGCCAACGTCTTTGGCGTATAGCCCGCATCCTCAATCGTTTCCCAGCATGTTTCTAAAAACAGCCGCTCTTGAGGGTCCATTGTCTCCGCTTCTCTTGGCGTGATTCTGAAAAATTGGGGATCGAAGCAGTCGGGATCATCAATAAATCCTCCCCATTTGGAAATGTCCTTACCCGAAGGAGATGTGATTCCTTCAAGTTTCTGCCAATCCCAGCGCGACTCAGGAATCTCGCTAACGCAGTCCTTCCCCTCTTTCAGATTGTTCCAAAATTCATGAATATTGGCTGCCTTAGGATACCTGCCCGCCAAGCCGATAATCGCAATATCGCCTGCTGCCTCAATAGGTGCAGGACGAGAAGCTTCAACAGTCTTACGATCGTTTATTGTGTCGGAAACCCGTGCTCTTTCATTCTGGCCAAGAGAACCAGCGGCACTAAAATGCTCAGCATATTCCTCGGCAAGAAACGCTGACAGCTCCGCTATGGTGGTATGCTCAAACAGAAGAGTCGGCGAAAGACTCTCACCGATCTTATCGCTGATCGTTTCTACCACCTCAAGCAAGCCCGATGAATTCAGTCCCATTTGGTAATAACCGACCTGTTTTTCAACTTGTTCTACCGGCTTATTGATTTTCTCTGCGATTAATTGACTTACGAACTGTTCAGCCCCACTAAAGGAATTAACGGGAGAAGATACCATGTCAGCAGGTTTATCACGCTCAGCAGTGTCCGCTCTTGTCATCTGTGTCTCCTGTGCATCTTGATGTTTTCCGCTAATCAGCTCCGCTTCTCGCACCAGTTTGCTTGTGAAGTTTTTCAATTCAGCCACTTTTTCTCCCGACGCATTAAAAAATTCAAGTGTTACATAAATCAGCTCTTTTTCCCGCCGGACGGAGGAGCGCTTAATTCTTGTCATGCAATCCGTTTGCAAAAGTGCAGAAGCTGAAAAGGATTCATAGAACAGAGGCAAATACAGCCTCTGTTCTCCTTTAAGCAAAGATGTGAGCAAATGATTGGCACCCACCCCGCTCCCGTCTATGAGAGTCGGGTGAAACATAAAGCCTTCTGCGTGAAGCATAGCTTCCGAACCGAGAGAAAGCTCAAGAAGGACGCCGTCTTCCTCTTCATAGATGCAGCCACTTGCTTTCATATATTCGCTGTGCACCAATTCCTGACGTCTGCATTGTTCATATACATCATCAAGCTGAACAACGTTCTGTGCAGATGCTTTGATTTGACTGAGATCCAGTGTTTCTTCAAATATGGCTGGGGAGTCTGCGTGCATGTCAGCCTTCATATAGAGCTTTTCTTCTGAAGCTTCTTTCCCATCACGTTTTTCAATTCCCTTGGCTGTGATTTGCCACTGTCCTTCTTTTTTCTCCGCGCATTGGATATTCAAAACAATTACTGCATCCTGTTCCGCCGTCAATGGCTGATAGATGGATAAATTCCGCAGCTGAAGCTCTGAGCAGGAGAAACCGTGTTCTCTGAATATCTGGTAGATTATATCGATATAAGCCAATCCCGGCAGGACATTTTGTCCGTAAACCACATGGTGATAAATAAACGGATTTTTTAACGATAATGTGAGTTGTTTCGTTATCTTTTTCACGTTAGACCTCCACCTCATAAGTATCCCATATGTTTGCCGCAGTCATTTTTGAAGTCTCCGCTTCCAGCTTTGGCTCGCCTGGCGAAAGCATTCGTTTCTTTAATTGAGGAGGCGATATTGGACTGCGCTTGATGGCGTATTTTTCATCTTTTTCCCACGCCTCTACGATGACATGGGCATTCGTCCCCCCATCGGCAAAGCAGTTAATAGCCGCAGTAGGCTGCGAATCTGTCCATTTTTCCAGGGCTCGGCTGAACGTGATGTTCGCTTTCTGTTGATCGAAATGCGCCATCTCTTTTTCACCTGATAAAAATGGGACAAAGCGGCGCTCTTTCAGCATCAGCACAACCTTAATGAAGCTGGCGATCCCTTCAGCACATAGCGGATGCCCGATGTTCGGCTTGATTGAGCCAAGAGAAAGAGGCGATGAGTGCCCAGAACGGTACACTGATTGGATCGCTTTTAGCTCAAGGAGATCGGTTACGATTGAACCTGACCCGTTTGCCTCAAGATAGCTTATGTCCTCTGGTTTTTTTCCGCTTTTGGAAAGCGCATCTTTCATGACTTCCTTTTGCGCCTCCAGATTAGGTGTTGCAGGCCCCGCCGTTCTTCCGTCATTATTGACCGAGGCCGCTTTCACAACAGCATATATGGTATCTCCGTCTTCCAGCGCCTGTTTTACCGTTTTTAGCATGACCATTCCGACGCCTTCACCTAACACAACTCCGTCAGCACGCTCATCAAACACATGGAAGGATGAATGCTTGCTTAAAATGCCGCGCCGGTCAAACAGCCTGTGAGAGGCATCTGAGCTCAGTAAGCTGACACCGCCGACTATGGCGGATTGAATATCTCCGCTACGCAGCGCCTGAATGGCCATATTCATGCCGACCAAAGCTGACGAGCATGCGGAGTCAACTACAACACTCGGGCCGCGGACATCAAAAAATTGTGAAAGATTAGCCGCTAAATAATTTTGGCCGACTGTCACGATCGGATTCTTGGCATGATCAAGGCTGTCTTCATCAGGTTTGTGCTGGCTTCTGCCTCCGATATAAACACCGACGGGCTTGCCCTTTATTTCCTCAGGTGTATAACCGGCGTGATACAAGAGTTTCAGACACTCTTCCAATACGAGTAGTGCTTGCGGATCCATCGCCCTTACGTCTTCTTCATGAAGCAAAAAGAAATCAGGATCAAAATAGCTGACGTCATCAATCACGCCGGCATAATATGGCGTCTTACAGCCCCAACGCTCTGCCGGAATCGGGCCGATTGACGAACGCCCCTCGGATAGTAACGACCAATATGACTCCAATGTATCTGCCCCAGGGAATCGGCAAGAGAGTCCGACAACGGCAATACCTTCTGCATGAGAGTCCGGTGACAAAATCGCTGGCGCCTGAATCTGAGGTGTAAGAGCTCGATCCTCCGCAGGAACAGCTGCCTCCGCCTCTATTTTGTTCTCCAAAGGTGCTGATGCATCCGATATCCTGCCTCCGAATAAAGCGGACAGCCTTTCGGAATAAGAACCGATCAGCCAATCTGCGAACCTTTGAATTGTCGGGTATTCATATAGAATCGATGGATCGAGTGCTGCTTCTAATTTGCGGTTTATACGCTGGAGCACTTGTGCCAAAATGATCGAATCCACGCCATAATCCTGAAACACCCCGTCAATCTCGAAGTCTTCACGATCTATTCTCAGCTCTTCGGTAAACAGATCAACAAGCCAGGACTGTGTTTCAGATAATAACCCATCACATTTGGAAACTTCATCGGCCTCTTCAATGTCTCTGGCTGGCGGGCTCTGTAAAGCAGCTTCCTGCAAACCGCCCTCATGCGGTTTCCTCCTCTTCATCAGCAGTTCCGGCTCCCAGTTTGTTTGATTCGCCATCGCAGGGAGAACAACCGGTCCGAACATTTTCGATAAAATTTGATCTAGAAAACGTAAGCCTTCTGAATTCGTAATGCTCAACAAGCCGCTTTCCCGATACGCTTGATTTGTCACTTCACCCATACCGGTTTCTTTCCAGTTCGGCCACTGAACACTGATGATCGGCGCATGTTTCTGATGTGCTTCTGCAAAATAATCCATATAGCTATTGGCCATCGCATAGTCAGCTTGTCCCGCCGAAAGCTCCGGAATAATGGCTGAAACAGAAGAAAATAAGACAAAAAACTGTAAAGGCTCGTTACACACATGGCGATATAACGTTGTAAGACCTGACACCTTAGGTTCCAGCACCCGCTGAATATCATCTGAAGTTTTTCGGATAAATGCCAGCGTATCCATATCCGTCAGACCTGCACAATGAATGACACCGCCAATCGGTCCTAATGTTCGCTTGATATGTTGCAGCGTTTGCTCAACCTGAGCATCATCAGATAACGTCAGCGACAGCATCTCCACCTGTACACCCTTCGCTTCCAGCTCCCGCACTGCCTGGATTTTCTGGGCAACTGATGTGTTCGAGGTGTCAAAACGAGTCCATTCCTCTCGCGGAGGAAGCTGTTCTCGTCCGGTCAGCACCAGTTTTTTCACCCCATAGCACTCTGCAAAATGACGGGCGCATAATAGTCCGATGCCTCGTGTGCCGCCTGTAATGAGAAGCACATGATCTTTCGGGAAGACCGCGCTCTGTTCCGTGGCCTTACCTGTTTCCGGATGAGCTTTTAAAAAAGCTTGATACCGTAAACCATCTCTGTAGCAAACCTCGGCATCATGAGAATCGGAATAAAACTCATCAGCGATCAACTTCGCGAGACGGCGATGATCAGTAACCTCCTCAGCATCCATATGCCTTGATATAAGATGGCTGTACTCGCATTGGAGCATTCGATACAACCCAGCCCGTGAGGCGCCAGCCATCCGGACAGATGTGTTTTGAAACGATTCGAGCCCCTTCGTCACACAAAGCAGCCTGAGCCCCTCTTTATGCCCGAATTCAACCAGTCTTTGCACCCATTCAATCCAATCCAGTCGGCCCTCATCATCCTTACCGCATCCGATGACATCCACTAGGCCGTCAAACTCTTTCCAATCAATGTCTGACTGATCATTTTCTATCCGGCTCACATCTAATAAGACATGATTCGGAAAATACGAAGACACTTCTGCTGCTAAATCTGCTGTCTCTTGATTGCTCAGAATGGCAACAGTTCTTGTCCCCGGCACTGCTGAGCCAATTGGACTCAAACTCCATTGTTTCGTCAAAAAACATGCATCCCGATCTTCAATCGCATTAACCAGTTCTTTTTTGTCTCTTTCTGAATGTTCCTTTGCCGGCACCCAATAGTGATCCTTCGCAAACGGATATGAAGGGAGGCTGATCAGGCGTGGTTTGGTCTCTCTGTATAATGTGTTCCAATGGATTGAGACCCCTTTGACCCATAAATCAGCAAGTTTGGCGTATTTTCTTTTTCTGATCCAAGCATCAAGTGCCAACGCCATATCTTCATCTGCTGTAAAAATAGTCTGGGTCTCTTTATTTCGATGAGACTGTCCCCGGAAAAATTCGTCTGTTTCTTCCTTACCGTCAACAAACGCCTGCAGTTTCTCTTCAAGTTCCTGCATCGTCCCCGCAACACACGCCAGACGCTCATCCATTTCCTCGCGCCCGACCTGCAGGGTGTAAGCGATGCGGTGCAAATCCTGATCTGTATATTTTTTATTGCGAATCGCCTCAAGCAATTGCGAAGCACGATCCATCAGCCTGCTTTTATTTTTAGCCGACAGCACCATTACGTTTGGCTGTTCTGTAGCCGTGTGTTCTGAATTGGCTTTTGGCATATATTCTTCAACCACAATATGCGCGTTTACTCCGCCAATCCCAAACGAACTGATTCCCGCACGGCGTGGAAGCTCGTTTCCGTCACGATCTGTGACAGACTTCCATTCCTGTTTTTCCTGAACGATATAAAACGGACTGTCAGTCAGCTGAAGATAAGGGTTAAGCGTCTCGCAATGCAAGCTTTTCACTAACGTTTTATGCTTCATTTGCAAAAGCACCTTGATCAAACCCGAAATACCTGCTGCTAGCTCTAAATGACCGATATTGCTTTTAACTGAGCCGATGCCGCAACGGTGATCCGGAACATCCGGCTGGCTCTCGCCTCTCATATTGGATAATTCCTTAAACGCGGCTTTCAGCCCATTTATTTCAATCGGATCGCCCAATTCCGTCCCTGTTCCATGTGCTTCGATATATGTGACAGTGCTTGGATCTATGCCTGCTTGGCGATATGCACGCACCAACAAATCAGCTTGTGCTTTCGGATTAGGCGATGTCAGGGTATTGGCTCTTCCGCCGTGATTTTCCGCTGTCCCCCGAATAACGCCGTAAATATGATTTCCGTCGCGCTCGGCATCTTCCAGCTTTTTCAACATGACCATTCCGACCCCTTCACCTCTGACATAGCCATTCGCATCGGCAGAGAAGGTTTTACACCTGCCGTCTTTGCTGAGCATCCCCGCCTTGCTGTAGCTAATATGCGCCTCCTCGGTTAAGATCGTATTCACGCCTCCAGCGATCGCCATCTCACAATCACCGTTTTGCATCGCAGTCACAGCACGGTGAATGGCTACAAGAGAACTGGAACAAGCCGTCTCTACTGGTTCGCTCGGACCATGAATATTTAAAAAATAACTCATTCTATTCGGGCCTACCGAAGGAATCATATGACCTGTAGCAGCATGGCCTTCAATTGGAAGATTCGCTCTATGGAATAGATCTTTATAACCGGTGTTTCCCGTACCGATAAAGATACCGGTCCCTGTACCCGAAAGGCTTTGCGGCGAGCAACCCGCATCTTCCAGTGCCTTCCACACGTATGTCATTAACAAGCGCTGCTGAGGGTCTACATAATCAGCTTCTCGCGGCGAAATACCAAAAAACAACGGATCAAACTCTGCGACACCATCAATAAACCCGCCCCATTTGATGTCGGTTTTATTGACGTCAGTGTCTGGGTTTCCATAATGCTCCCGCCAATCCCATCGATCTTTTGGAACTTCTGTGATGCTGTCTTTTCCTTCTTCTAGGTTTTCCCAAAATTCGTCTATATCCATAGCGCCAGGGAATCGGCCGCTGATGCCGACAATTGCAACCGGCTCAAAATCGGCAGCCTGCTTTTTGTTTCTTTCTGCTTTTGCAATAACAGGCTGTGTAAAGCGGCGCTTTCTACGTGATGTGATTTTCGGCGCTTCAGGGGATTTTGTCTGTAACTCTTCCTGCCCCTCTGGTTTTTCGCGCTCCTGAACCAGGGTGTCCTCATGTTCAGCAGTCAAATACTCAGCCAGGCTTTGGATGCTTCCATATTCAAAGAAAATGGTCGGCGTTAGCTCCAACTGAAATTCTTCGTTAATCTTGTTTGTAAAGACCGTAAATGTAACGGAATCAAATCCGTATTCACTCAGCTCTGTATTGACATCAATATCTTCACTATTTACTTTTAAAATTGCACTGACCATGTTGCTTAATGATGCCTCCAGGCTGTTTAAACTGTGCAATGAGTTTGTTCTTTCATCTATGCCTTTAGCAGTAGCATCTTGATTCCATTCGCCCTGATACGCAGCAACTACATATTCAGCCAGGCTTTGGACGCTACCATATTCAAAGAAAATGGTCGGTGTTAGCTCCAACTGAAATTTTTCGTTGATCTTGTTTGTAAAGACAGTGAATGTAACTGAGTCGAATCCGTACTCACTCAGCTCTGTGTTGACATCGATATCGTCTGTGTTTACTTTCAAAATTGCGCCAACCATCTGGATTAAGGCTGCTTCCAACTTTCTAGTTTGTCCTTGATCCTGATCCGCCTTTCTCTGATCGTTCCGCTTGGCTTTCGATCCTGCGGAAAGCAGTTTTTGTTTCATTTTCTGAAGCTGTCCTTCCATCACAAAAACTTGCGGCTTATCAGATACTATCCCTTGATAAAATGCTTTCAAGCCACTATCTGTCGGCATCGGGACCATTCCCGTCGTTTTCAGCATTCTCTTTTCATCTTCAGCGCCGACTTGCATACCGCCTTCTTCCCATAACGGCCAATTGAAGGAAATGGTGGAGCCGAATCTCTTTTTTGATGCCGCAAGAGAACGGCGGTATTCAGCAAATGCATCCATAAACGAATTGGCTGCCGCATAATCGGCTTGTCCAGCGTTTCCTAAACATCCCGAAACAGATGAGAAGAAAATGAAAAAGTCCAATGGGAAATCCTTGCTGCATTCGTCTACATGTAACAACCCGCTCACTTTTGGCTGCAATACTTCTTGAAACTCTTCATTCGTTTTATGAATGATGAAGTGATCTTTAATGCTGCCTGCACCGTGAATAATTCCATTGAGAGTGCCATATCTTTCTTTGATTTCCTCAAAAAGATGATGAACCGCATGCTGATCACTTACATCAGCCTCTCGATAGACAACCTCCGCTCCGATGCTTCGAAGAGCCTCCAGCTCGTTTTCCTTATCCTCACTTAAAACAGATCGTCCCGTCAGCACAATAGTAGACCGGCCAGTTCGATTGGCAATGTCCTTTGCAAACAGAAGGCCTAAGCTTCCTGCTCCGCCTGTGATTAGATAAACACCCTCGTCTCTCCACGGCATGTGAAGCGTATCAGCTGAAGGAAGCATCATTTCCCTCCAGCCTTTCACAAAACGGTGTCCAGCCTCATATCGAATCTGTTTGTCAAATGGTCTCCGGCTGTCGTCTTTCAGCTTGAGGTGAAGGTCTATCATCTCTTCAGGTTTCTCAATTTCGATGACCTGAGCAGTCAGTTTGCTGAACTCTATTTCTGCTGTTTTAAACAGACCAGAAACGCCGGCAAACAATTGCTTCTCTTTTTCCAGCGGAACAATCGCTTGAATGATGATACGGCCTGCAGAAAGCTCACGGACCTTGCTTTGCAGGAGTTCAAAAATGTTCTGCGTGTAACATTGATAACGTTCAGCAATATGTCCTTCAGCTTCATTCAGAGTAATCACACGGACATCTTTCATGTGGGAGGCTATGCTGTCTGTGACACTTCGTTCAGTTTCGAAGAGAACAATGATATGCTCCGTGTACGAAGGATCTTCGTCCTCTCGTTCTTCATTCTGTTTTTCCCACACCGGTTCAAGCATTAAGCGTTCGTGCCGTGATGAAGGCTTTGAAGGATGAACCTCTCCTTCTAATACTCTCGTTGAGAATCCTTTGATCCTGACACATACGCTTCCACTCTCGTCAATGACATCAATATCCGCTTTCTGGACAACCCCTCCGGAGCGGTCGCTGTCACTTAAGCGAGCATAAGCCCACATAGAAGAAGAACAGCCTTTGATCACCTCAAGCTCCTCAAGCGCAAATGGCAAAATCAGCTTTTGATCCGTCAATTCCTTCATGATGCATATTGTTGCTGTCTGCAAGGCGGAGTCCATGATACTTGGGTGCAGCACAAACTGTTCATTCGTTCCAGAAACGATTTCTGGAAGCTGCAGCTGCGCCAAAACCTCTCTGTTTCCTATATTCACATTCTTAATTCCTTGAAAGGCCGGACCATGGAACATTCCTCTGCTTCTGCCTTCTTCGTAAAATTGATCAGGCGATATCTTTCCTTTGCCGCAGCGGCGTGACATTTCAGCGAGATCTGCGACTGGCGTTTCGGCGGAAGATGCCAGCTCCGCACTGCCTTGACTATGAATAACAGGGTCGTCCCCGTCTTCCTGTGTACTGTAAATGTCAAAGGTGATTTTTCCATCTTCTTCAGGAAAGAGACTGATATCCACTTGAGCTGAATGTCTGTCAACCACAACAGGCTGAACCCAGACTGTATGATTCAATCTGATTCTGACATCTTGGCCAAATTCACTTCCTGCCGCCTGGTTTATAGCCGCGTACGCCATTTCAAGGTACGCAACACCAGGAAGCACAGGCTTTCCTCTTACCACATGGTCTCTCAGGAAAAATTCGTCACCAGTGAAAACCGAACTGAATTTCTGTTCAGAAAAATCAGATGTATTCTGATGAAGCAATGGATGAATAGAGCCGATCCCTGTCTGATTTCCGGATATCTGCGCCACCGGTTTGCGGTCATCCTGCGACGGCCAGTATCGTTCCTTTGCAAATGGATAAGTCGGCAGACTCATTCTGTTTGGGCGCTCACCCTTGTAAAGCTGCATCCAATCTATATGTGCTCCCTTGCTCCACATTTCTGCAAGCTTGTTTACCTTTCCTTTGGCCATCCACTTACGTATGAGTTCAGCGCTGTCCTCATCCTCCGTCAGCCATGAAACCTCCCTGGCATTGTGCTTACTTCCTTGAAAACAGCCTTCAATCGCTGTTTTTCCATTGATAAAATCTGTGAGCCTCTGTTTTAACTCATTTACATGATCGGCAATAAAGACAACGCGATGCTCCATCGCTTCGCGCCCCACCTGAAGGGTATACGCAAAATCAGGCAGCTGGCTGTTCTCAAGCCCTCTTCTTTCCAAATAGGCCAGAATGTCTTCTGCATACTCTTGCAGCCTCTCTTTATTTTTCGCCGAGATCGGGACGATGCAGGTTCCGTCTATCTTTCTCTTATCTGAATCCCTTTTGAATTGTTCAAAAATGGCATGGGTATTTGTCCCGCCAAGCCCGAACGAGCTAAGTGCAGCCCTGTGCGTTTTGATCTCACGGCTTAACGTTTTCTTTTGATCGACGACGTAAAAAGGAGAGCTGGCTAAGTCTGTATTTGGATTCGGCTCCTTATAATTGATACTCGGTGCAAGCTCTTGATGATAAAGACTCATCACGACCTTAATGCAGCCCGCAAGACCGGCGGCTGTATCTAAATGTCCGATATTGGTTTTCACCGACCCAATGCCGCAAAATTGCGTTTTATTTGTATATTGCCTGTAAACGTTTGTTAAAGCCGCCAGCTCGATCGGGTCCCCCAGCTTCGTTCCGGTCCCGTGTGCTTCTACATAGCAGATGGATTCAGGCTGTATCTTCGTTTGATTCATGACCTGTTGGACCACGTCAGCCTGGCCTTTAACGCTTGGAGCATAAAAGCCGACTTTGTCAGCGCCGTCGTTATTTACACCAATGCCTCTCAGCAAGGCATAGATATGATCCCCGTCCTTTACAGCATCAGCTGCTTTTTTCAGCAATACAACAGCAACACCCTCACCGCCTATCATTCCGTCAGCTGAAGCGTCAAAAGCTTTAATATGTCCATCACTCGAAAAGTTCAGCCCCGGCTGATGCACATATCCGATATTTGACTCGGTATGCAGCGTTGCACCGCCAACTAAAGCATAATCAGATTCACCCGACAGCAGGCTTTTATAGGCAGAATGCAATCCAATCAGAGATGATGAGCAGTTGGCATGAACGAAATAGCTTGGCCCTCTCAGCCCGAGCTTATGAGAAATCATTGTCGGAATCGTCCCACTCTGTGCAAGCACCCACGAAACATAGCCGTCCGGCGTCTCCAGGCTCTCTGTTGTATCTGACGGTAACAGCGCGCGATAAGAATTATTGCTTGCCGACATAAAGACACTGGTTTGCGGAATCTGTCCCGCAGCATAACCGGCATCTTCTATTGCTTTCCACGAATGAGTCAGCAGCATCCGAAGCTGAGGGTCCATAAATTCAGCGTCTTTAGGAGAGATTTGAAAGAAGCTTGGATCAAATCTGTCTTTCCCCTCAATTGAAGCTTTAGCCGGGACATAGTCGGCATTCTCCGCTATCTCCTTTGAAATGCCAAAGCGCTGAAGCTCTTTTTTACTGAAAAACGTAATGCTCTCCTTGCCGTCTCTGAGGTTCTCCCAAAATTCATCATGATTTTTTGCCCCTGGAAATTCACACGATATGCCAATAATCGCCACACTATCGTCATAATAGTCCGGGAGATCACTCATCTCGGTAGACTGATCTTCTATATGAGCTGGCGGTTCTATCGGCACATGGTCACTTGCGCTCATTCGCTGTTCAGTGATGTACTGGCTGATATTATTAATCGTTGAATACTCAAACAGGTCTGTGACAGAAAACTCACAGGATAGTTCATGTTTGATGCGATCAGCCACAGTGACCGCGAGAAGCGAATCCCCGCCCACATCGAAAAATCCGTCATCCCATTCAATGTCACCCGTTTTCAGCACTTCCTGCCAAATGGTAAAAACAGTATCCTGAATGTTCTTAGGAGAGGTCTGCCTTTGCTTTAGCTGCTCCCCTGATAAATCGATATTCTTAAGGCTGTTTCTATCTATCTTTCCGTTCGGGGTTAACGGCATATGATCAAGCTGAATAAAATAAGAAGGCACCATATAGGCAGGCAAAGCGTTTTTCACAAAATGACGCAGTTCTCTCGCTGTGAGAGAAGCATTTGCATGTTTAGCTGTATAATAGGCAGCCAGGTTATCCATATCTGCGACCACAACGCATTCCAGAATGCCGGGATGCTCACTAAGCCTGCTTTCAATATCACCAAGTTCAATACGGAATCCGCGGATTTTTACTTGATTATCGATGCGGCCTATATATTCAATTCGCCCTCCCGGAAGCCAGCGGGCCATGTCTCCCGTTCTATAAAGCTTAGACCCAGGCTCAAAAGGGTTGTCAATGAATCTCGAATCCGTTAATTCTTCCTTTTTGTAGTAGCCCTTCGCCACACCGTCTCCTGCAATGCATAGCTCACCCGGGACACCTGCCGGCACTGGCGCGAGCTGAGAATCCGTAATATAGATTTGTGTATTGGCGATTGGCCTTCCTATCGTGGCATGAGAGCATTCATCGTTAATGCGCTGAACCGCTGACCAGATAGTTGTTTCGGTTGGCCCGAACATATTCCAGGCTTCGCTGCCCGTATCTAAGAAATATCGTTTTAATGTCTCAGGCAATGCTTCGCCTCCGCATAAAATTTTCACGCTCTCTTCATTTTCCCAGCCTGAATAAAAGAGCATCTTCAACGTAGCGGGGGTTGCCTGCATCACTGTCGGTTTGATCGTGCGGATGTCCCGTTTCAGCTTTTCAACGTCTTTTGTATGCTCCGTTTGACAAATATAGCAGTGTGCGCCCTTTATTAAAGGCAAAAATAATTCCAGAGCTGCGATATCAAAACAGTAGGTTGTGACAGCAAGCATTTTATCCTCTGCCGTAAGACCTGGTGTTTCCCCCATCGAAACGAGAAAGTTTGTCAAAGCTTTATGCGGTATCATGACACCTTTTGGCTTTCCTGTGCTGCCGGATGTATAAATGCAATATGCCAAGTTCTCCGGCGTGACAGTGCGTGTAAGCACTTTTCGATCAGAGGCTGTTTGAGCAATTTCATCCCAATCTTGATCTAAAAGAGCTGTTGTGACACCGTTCCAACTCAACGTATTTACTAATTCCGATGTCGTCAGTGTAATGAAAACTTCACTGTCCTCAAGCATGTATTCTAATCGTTCAGCCGGATAGGACGGGTCTAGCGGCACATACGCTCCCCCAGCCTTGAGGATCGCTAATAAACCCACTAGCATGTCCAGCGATCGATCCACATAGATCCCCGCCAGACGGTCAGGACCCACTCCATGCGCCTGCAAATAAATGGCCAGCTGTGTGCTTCTTTCATCAAGCTCCCGATACGTCAATGTTTGACCTTCATAGCTGACAGCCGCTCTATCAGGCGTCTTTTTCGCCTGCTGCTCAAACAAATCATGAAAAGTTATATATGGATACGTTTTTCCTGTGGCGTTCCATGTTTTGAGAATCATCTGCTTCTCTGCCTCAGGTAATAAAGAATACTCTTTTAAAGGCTGAGAAGGATTCAACATCGCCTGCTCTGTTACATAAACAAAATGGTCGAACATGGCGGATATAGAAGCCGCATCAAACAGCCCAGTATTGTACTTGATGTTCAGCTCCATTTTTTCTTCTGTTTCCCACAGTTCAAATACTAATTCGTATTCGCCCTCTTGGTGAATATACTCAACGAAATCGACAGAAAAGAAGTCAGCATAGCGGCTCAGCAAGCTTTGATAGCTTCCGGATTGAAGAAAATTCTGATAGAAAAAAGCGGTTTGAAATACCGGTGAACCTGCTTGACTGCGAGGAATATTCAGATCCCTCACCATTTTTGGAAAAGGATATGCTGCATGATCAAGTCCATCCAATATCGTTAATTGCAATTTTGAAATAAAGCTAGAAAAAGTGTCTGCCGGGTTCAGCTCACTCCGAATCGGGAGCATATTGAGAAAATGTCCAATGGCATCATCAAATCTTTCTTCCGGCCTCACCATGGCCGGCATGCCGACGATCTGTTCTTTTTGGCCTGTGTAACGGCCAAGCAGCATCATATAGCAGCTTAAGAATACCGTCGTGACATTTACAGAATGCTCTTTCGCAAACGTTCTGACCTGATTCATGAAGCCGCTGGACAGCCGCCTGGTGTATGTATCCTCTCTAAACTCAGAGACTGAACTTGCGCTGACCTTAGGCAGCTGAAGATTCGGCAAAGTTCCCGATAGCTGTTTCTGCCAATATGTACGATGCTTCACACCGTCTTTGCCGGCAAGCATGTTTTTCTCCCATGCCGCAAAATCATGATAAATGGCAGGAGAAACAGCTTTTTCCGGCTGCTGTCCTTTTAAAAGAAGCTGATAGGTATCAAACAGACTGCGTATAAATGTGACAGACGAAACTCCGTCAAAAATCAAATGGTGAATGACAACTAATAAAAAATGCTCTTGTTCAGATCTGGAAAAGCTCATGACACGCACTAACGGGCTGTTTTCCTTTACATACGGTTCCTTTACTTTCTTTCTAAGAAAAGCAGGAATATCAGACTCTTTCATACTTGAGATGTTTTCTGTCTTGATTTCAATTGAAAGTGCTGGCTCATTTTTAAGAAATGGCACTCCGTCTTTCTCTTGGATGACGTGCTTTAAGATTGGGTGCTGAGTCAATACAAGGCCGAAAGCCTGCTGTAATGTTTCAAGGTGAAGCCCTGACGAAAATTTAAAACAGAGAGGTACGTGATATGCACTTTTTTCGGGTGACATTTTTTGCAATGTCCATAATCCTTTTTGAACCTCAGAGAGAGGCTGAAAAGTTGCCTGACTCCTTTCCGGTTCGGTTTTATATGTGTCCGTGCCCTTTTTGTCAGCAGACAAGCTGCTGAGGTCTTCATGTTCTGATAGATAGCTGGCTAAGCGTTCAATTGTAGGATATTGATGTATCTCTCTGGCTGTTAGTTTGATATGATAGTTTTTCTCGATCGATCGAATGAGCTTCATCATCTTGATAGAATTCACACCAAGACTTTGGATATTTGCATTTGGCTCCACCCAATCGCGGGAAACATGCAGCTCCTCAGTCAAACAGGTGAGCAGATGCTTCTGTATTTCTTCCCTTACTCTTTTCACATGGTCTGCTTGCTGTATCTCCTCATCCTGGACCGCATCGTTCATCCGATTGGGTTTATGTAGCAAGTGATCGAACTCTCCATTTTCAAATGAAGTTTTTAGCTGGGTGCGCTGGATCTTACCGATAGCCGTTTTTGGAATCTCTTCTTTTTGTACAGGCAGCAAATATTCCGGGGTGACTCCGATCACCTGTGAGACATGGGATTGTATGTTTCTAAGAAGCTGAGACATCTGCTCATCATTTAATTTTGCGGAAGTAACAAAGAAGATAGCCAGCTGATCTGTTGAATTCTGGCCCAGACGGACAGCGCAAGCAGCAGTATAAGAAGTTTCAATTTCAGATAATTCTTCAACTGCAGACTCAATTGCATGACTGTAATAATTAATGCCGTTAATGATAATTGCATCTTTCGTACGTCCTGTTATGGTTAAGCGCCCGTTTCGCAAAAAGCCAAGATCTCCGGTTTCAAACCAGCCGTCTTCTGTAAACACACTCTCATTCAAATCAGGCCGCTGGTAATAACCGCTAGTAACAGAAAGACCCGAGACTTGAAAACGGCCGATCTCGCCCTCTTCAACCAATTCATTATGGTCATTCACAATTCTCATAGAGAAGCCGGGGATTGGAGAGCCTATTTCAACAAAATGATCATCATCACTTGTTCCAGCCCGGGTAAATTCATGAGAAAAAATAACACCCGATGAAGTTTCGGACATTCCCCATGCAGGTCGGATGGCGTCAGCAGGCAGTCCATGTGGTTCTAAAAGCTCAAGTATTCTGCGCCCTACCTTGGCTACCATTGCTTCACCGCCATTGAGCATGTATCGCATTGAAGACAGATCCCATTTCCTATCTTTTATTTCTTCTACAAAATCAGTAACCAGACCAAACGCAAAATTCGGCGCCCACGTAACAGAAGCTCGGTAATGATCAATCCAATCCAGCCATTTTAACGGCTCCATTAAGATTGTTTCGCTTGAGACGTTAATTTCCTGACAGCCAAGATAAACATCCCGCAAATGCAGCATTCCGATCCCTCCGACATGGTCAAACGGCATCCAGTTAAACGTAATATCCTCTCTGGTGAAGCCTTGCATTTGAATAATCCCTTTCACCATGCTCATAATGTTACGATGATTAAGCATAACTGCTTTGGGCGTTCCCGTACTGCCTGAAGTCAGCAATAAAAGCGCTAAGTCTTCAGGACTGGATTGATGCCAATCTGTGTCCGCTTCAGCGCTGAGCAGATCCTCTACAGCAATTGCCCTGAACCCTTCAAGCCCTTGTTCTTTTGCCCAATCGAGCATTTCCTGGTGCATCCCCCGATCCGTAATCACCGCTGGCTTGTCAAGAAGCGTCCATGCGTCTTTCAGCTTTTGAGTGCCGCTGCTCGATTCAGCATACGTTGGCGGAACGGCTAATGGAGCCGGAACAACCCCTGTTAACACACACCCCCAGAACGCAGGGAGAAGCTGTGAATTGTCACCAAGCTGCAAAATCACGCTTTTTTTTGCTTTCAGGCCTGATTGGCGAAGCCCTTTTGCAATGCGCAGTCCATCATCCCATAATCGTCTGTATGATTGGTAAACTTCAGTTCCATCCGGCTGCAAATAAATGATTCCCTTTGTATCCCCAAGCTCCGCCGCAGTTCTGTATAAAACTTCAGGTATTGTTGCCGGCTGCTTTTCAGATATATGTAAAGGCTCACCATGACTGACAGAAGGATTAGCTAATATGCGGATATTATCATTATTTCTCATCACGCTGCCTCCATTTCACCTGCAAAATTTTTATATATATTTTCAGTTAATTACCATATAAACCTTTGATTCTACTTTTGACTTCTTCATGATGAAATGTTTTCTCATGCATCATCAATTCCTGTTCAATGACGCGTGGCAGCTGATCGCGAAGCGGGGCAACCAAATGATCTTTCAGTGTAACCAGTGAATTTCTCGGCTTTTCCGCCAGTTCTTGCGCCAGCTCCACTGCATAATCTAACACTTCTGCACGGGGCAGCACCTTAAAGGGAACCCCTCTTTTTTCAAGATCAGCTCCGCGGTAGCTGCCCGCATTCAATAATATTTCTTGGGCCAGGCTGAAACCCAATTTTTTAGGAACGATAAAGGTAGCGCCCATTCCAGGCGTAAATCCGTATTTCATAAAATTAGCCGTATACACGCTTTCTCTGCTCAAAATGACAATGTCAGCAAAGAGCCCCATGACAAAGCCGCCTCCAATTCCATGGCCCTGCATTGCCGCAATAACTGGAATCTCACAATCCAGCGCCAGAGAATAAAGATTGTCATCAGTGAACTTGGTCAATCCCTGCTGAATTCGAAGCAGTCCTTCTTGCGTTCCTCCTGAAGCAAAATAATTATCATATCCTGTCAAAATAACCGCTTTGTATTTGGGGTTCTGCCGTATGTATTCAAACGCTTGAATTAAACCGTCTGTAAGTTCTTGTGAAAACGCGTTTTTATGAGTGCGATCTTGCATCTTGACCTGAATAATGGCGGATTCAATTTCGATAAGCTCTACAACAGAATGCGTCATGATGTCCTCCTAACGGTTCTGATTGAAACGGTTACTGATCCTCCCATGGGAATTGTCCTGTTTCAACATACCTGATGATTCCCATTTGGTTTTGAGGATCAGAAAACATGTTTTGATTTGCAGTTAAAGCGGTGGCTTTCGCACGACTGACTTGATGATCAAGTGAGCTCATAAACTGTTTATAATGTGCGATTCCTTTTTTATTCAGCCTCCGCAAACGCAATAAATGCTTTCTCAGCAGCACGTCACTTTCAGCATCATAAGCATCTATTAACCCCCATTCACTGGCTTCCTGAACGGAAATCGGCTTTGTCATAAGCGTCATATAATGCGCTTTCTGCCGGCCGATACGGTGGATCAGAAACGGTAAAACACAAGCAGGGTACAGGCCGAATAGCAGCTCAGAGAGACTGAATGACGCCGTCTGATCAGCAATGGCAATATCTGTGGCAGATACAAATCCAATACCGCCGGCATTCACTTTTCCCCTGACATGCGAAATCGTGACATAAGGGCCGGTCTGCAATTTCAGCCACAAATCATAGAGAGGCTCTTGGGAGCTTGCCTGTTTTCTGCTCCTTTTCATTTCCTGATAGATTTCTTGAAAATCAGCTCCAAAACAAAACACCTCGGGAAGCCCCTCTAAAACGACAACCGTCACCGTTGATGTTTCACATTGATTTAACACTTGCAAGCATTCTTCTATCAGCGTGTCATTAATCGTATTATTCGCTTCAGGACGGTGAAAGGTAATATAGCAAACCGACGCTTGAAAGCGGACCTTTATCGTTTGATAGGTCACGAGATCCACCTGTACTTCCGATGAAACTCAGAAATTTCTT
The DNA here is from genome assembly GCF_046535495.1 of Bacillus sp. SIMBA_008. NCBI lineage: Bacteria > Bacillati > Bacillota > Bacilli > Caryophanales > Bacillaceae > Bacillus > Bacillus sp. SIMBA_008. The sequence goes on from NZ_JAWRWL010000002.1 coordinate 138,914, forward strand.
CTAAAAACAAGCGCGGCTTCTCTTGAGTGGACTGCATGATGCCCGGTATCATCTCAAAGTCCAGCTTTACATTGCGCGTCCCAAACCGCACCATCCCGCTCCCCTTAAACAATAGCTCATACTCTTCCATGGAGAGCTGATACCGGTGATCCAAATGCTTCTCAATACCAAATGTTCGCTGACGCTCCTGGCCTTGCGGAGTTGTAATTCCGCTGTAGAATTCAGAACAGCAGCCGGATCCATAGGAAAAACAGCCAATTCGTTTAGGCGAATCAAACCTCCCTTGGTCTATCGTGCTGGCCAATGCCAGAAACAAGGCTGCCCCCATAATATTTCCAACTCGTTGACAGTAGTTTAACCCTGGTTTTACCCGAGTTAAAAAATCCGTCTCAATCCCGGATGTTTTCACCTTCGCTACCCTACGCATCATTGTCCGGTGCGCGCCTTTCACCATCCCGCCAAAGGGCGTATGGTAAGCAAGATATTGAAACGTGTCCTGATAATTGGCACCCGGTACACGCTTTTGATATTCCAGAAAGGTCTGTTCGCAGCAATCCAAATATGACATTAAAGACAGATCAGAATCTCCCGCTTCACTGTCGGGAATGGGGCGGCACGTGTCCATCACTTCATAGCCGTAATAACCATTTGCTCCGGGATCTATCTGAAACACCTCGGGATTTTCGCCAACTAAAACGGCCACCGCTCCCGCTCCGGCGCTCGGTTCCGCATAAGACCAATCTTCGCTTAAAGCGTCTCCGCCCTCAGCGATTAAAAAACGTGAAATATCACTGGAGATAACCAGTGCTTTGGCACCCGGAGAAGTCTGGGATAATATAAAATTCACCGCCATCTGAAATCCCGCTGTCCCTGAATAACACGCCTGTTTAACCTCAAACAAACGGCAGTTGCGGTTGAGACCTAAATATTCATGGATATATGTACTTAACGATTTCCCAAAGTCGATCCCGGATTCAGAGCAAGTGATCAGCAATTCAATCCGGTCCTTCTCTGCTTCAGATAAAGCATCAATAATCGGCTTAGCTGCATTGACTCCGAAGGTCACGGGATCTTCATAAGGCAGTGCTACCGCTTTTTCTTTCATTAATAAGTTTTCAAATCTCGCAGTATCTAAGTGTCTGTATTTGGCCAGCTCCATGACATCAAGGTATGCCGTTCCGCCAAAGACATTCATCGCTTCTATTCCGGCTGAAACCATTTATGATTCGCCTCCACATTTCTCAATGTTTTGTATACAAACCGCGGTGTTCATTCCGCCAAACCCCATGCTTAAGCTCAGCGCATTTTTGATGCGGTATGAAATCGATTTCTCATTTACCCAATGAAAGGAATCATCGATTGGATGATCCAAATTCCTGCTCGGATGCAGGGCAGATTTTTTCATTTGCAGCAAAACAGAAATAATCTCTACGATGCCCGCCGCACTAAGCCCGTGTCCGGTTATCGATTTTGTTGCATTGATATAAGCATGGGAAAGCCGGCATGCACGGAGCGCCTTTAATTCTATTTCATCTCCAATAAAAGAGCCTGTTCCATGAGGATTAATATAATCAATATCTTCTGGTAAAAGCCTGGCACGCTCCAGTGCCTTCTGGATGACATGAATCTCTCCTTCTAATGAAGGATCAGGATTCCGGTTTCCGTCCAGTTTGATTGACCAGCCAGACAATGCTGCATAAGGTTTTAGACCTCTTCGTAAAGCCGTCTCCTTTCGTTCTATTACCAATGCACCGCACGATTCTCCATAGATAAACCCGTCTCTGTTTTGATCGAAAGGACGGCACGCATTTTCAGGTTCATCAGCATATTTGTCCGTCCCCATAGCGCCTAAAGCCCTTAGCGCCTCGCATTCCATATAAGAAAGATCCATTAAAGCACCAAGTGCTATGCAAGTATCAACTTCGCCTGACAGGACTTGCTGAATCGCATGAATGACTGCTAACTGGCCGCTGGCCGAAGCTCCTCCCACCGTATATGCTAATCCCGTGATGCCAAACTGATCTGTACATATCCCGCAAAGATCGCTGTCCATGAAAGACAGACCATACGCCGGAGAAATAAAACCGGAGCGGTCTTGATACCTTTCATAAACTTCAAAGTTTTCTCTCTGTTGAAAATTTGATCCGCCAACAACCAGTCCGATACGTGAGGAATCTGCATCGTCCAATTCAGCCTCCTCCCAAGCCTCTGTGAGAGTTACCAATGCAGCGCGGCTGGAGAATGATGCTTTTCGCAACATTTTTTTAGAGAGTCGGTCAGGATAAGACAATGACGCAATTTCGGCTCCGATAAACCGGCTGTCTTTTTGTCTGCCTGAACGCTTCATGACATCAAAGGCATGTCTGCCGGACAGCAGCGAGGAAGCAAAGTCCTCTTTCCCTTGACCGATAGAGGCCGTAACGCCTACACCGGTCACCACCACCTCAGGCAGATTGCACTTTGTCATAAAGCACCTCAGCTAATTCACCGATGTTTTTCACCCCGGATAGCTCAATGCGAGGGATTTTTAGCGATAAATCCTCTAGCACCATCGTGATAATTTCAGCTCTGTCTACAGAGTCAGCTCCTAGCTCAACTAACTGATCTTCAGGCTCAAATCTGTGTCCGTCTAATTCAGGAAGCACCTCGCAAATATTGGTGATTAGTACTTCAAAGATTCTCTGTTTATCCATAATGCGCTCTCTCCTTCAAGGGATTATTTTAATGATTTTTATAGGTATATTTTCATAATATTCAAACTTTTATTTTTATGTTGTCTGTTTCATGCGACGGCTGATACATCGATTGCATCCGTTCATGAAGCAATACTGCCGTTTCTGTCATTAATTTTTTCCCGATTTCATCCACATGGCGGTTTCGCCAATTTTCTAATTGCGATCCTTTGACCCATTGATTAAAGGCTCCCAGCGCGGGACCGCAGTGAATTTGATAATCGACCTTCGAATGTTCGCTTCCGCTGATTGCCAATTTTGAGCTGTATCTGAAATACCATCGAAAAATCAAAGCCATTTTATGCTTCGGATTTTGTTCAGCCTTCTCAATGTCTGCAGCGGGATAATGCAATGCAATATCTTTATATATGTCTTCTATACTGCGTTTAAAGTATTTCTCCTCAAGCTGGGCCAGCATCTTTGCATCCAGCTCACGTATAGACCCATACCGCTGGTACAGTTCATATAACTTGTTTGCCCGTGCGGGAAAGAACACGCCTTTCTTTAGCACCTGCACTTTACTGCCCGATTCAAACATATCACCTGCAGGCGCATAGGCTGTATCTTGTACATTCATCTGCTGAAGCAAATCCTTTACTTTATCACTTGTTGCCGCCTCAACCGTACATTGATTGATTGAGCCTGTTAGAATAAAATCAGCTCCTAGCATAAAAGCCGCCATCGCTGCCTCAGGTGTTCCAATTCCTCCAGCTGCACCAACTCTTATTTTTTTCCGGTATTGATATTTTTTCATCATTTCATCTCTTAAAGATGTCATCGCCGGCATCAGGCTGTATGCTACACCGCCATCTGTATGACCACCTGAATCAGCTTCTACACAAATATCGTCAGCCATCGGAATACACCGCAACAACTCAGCTTCGTTCATAGTGATTTTATTTTCTCCTAAAAGCTTTTGCAGCATATTCTCAGGCGCAGGACTCAGAAATGATTCTGCAACTTCCGGCCGTGATATTTTTGCTATGAGACGATTTGAGCATATAACGTCACCATTTTGATTTCGTTTCACTCCTTTTGCGCGGTACCTTACTAATGCAGGAGTGACACTTAAAAATGCTGAAGCCTCCACAATGCTCACTTGATTCCTCAATAAAAGATCGATCATTTTTTCTTCTGATTCAGTATGTTTCATATTGTGGACTAGATTGATGCCATAGGCTTGTCCTTTCCCTAATTCACCTTGTATAGCATGGATCGCATCTTCAACCTCTTTCAGGCTCAGACCTCCTGTGCCAAAGAACCCCATAATTCCCGCTCTTGACAGCTTTACTACCATTTCTTTCGAAGCAATGCCGCGGTACATTCCCCCTGCAAGATAAGCATATGTAAGATGATAATCTTGTTTAAATTCAGCACTTCCTAAAGATTCTGCCGTAATCCCAGCTTGAACATTGCGTTGCTCCTTTAGATGCGCACTGATCGCGGGGTTTTTTTTCGGTATATATGTCAATGGTTCAGCTTCATTTTTAATCCGATGAATGAGACCAGTTAAAACAGTTCCAGGCCCAATCTCTTCAAACTCCATTTCTCCTCTTCCCATCAGAAAACGAATGCTGTCCGTCCATTTCACTGTGTTGTCCATTTGTTCAGATAATGTATCTTTTAATCTGTCTTGATGGTATGGCTCTGCGTAGACATTGGAGATAACCGGGATCGCCAAAGGTGCAAACTGGAATGAGTCAATATATTGCTTAAATACCTGTTTGGCTTCATTCATATATCTGGAATGAAAAGCTCCGCTCACATTTAATGGATGAAACAGCTTTACATCCTTGGTGTTTTCAAAAACAGCCCGAGCTTTCTCAATCTCGTTTTTCGGGCCAGAAATCACAATTTGCCGGGGCGTATTTTCATTTGCCACATCAATGTCATAAAGACGGTGCTCTTCTAAAACGGCTGTAACTTGTTCCTTACTCAGGCCGATCACAGCAGCCATTCCGCCCCCTGTAATTCGTCCCATCAATTCTCCTCTTTTTTTGACGAGCCTTAATCCGGTTTCAAAATCAAATGCACCGGCTGCCATCAGCGCATTGTATTCTCCTAAGCTGTGTCCTGCCGCAAAATCAGGTTTTCTGCCGGTCTCCTCCACTCTCTTCAAGTAACTGAGTGCATTAACAACATACAAAGCCGGCTGCGTGTATTCAGTATGATTTAAATCCAGATATGATTTTTCGGTACATAGCTTCTCTATTGAATAGCCCAATATTTGATCTGCTTGATCTGTCAAATGCTGATACTGTTCAAATAGCCCTTGTCCCATCCCCTTTTGCTGGGAGCCTTGCCCTGGAAAGACATATGTAATCATCTTGTAAACTTCCTTTCTGGTGTACGGAAATACTCAACCGTATTCAGATTTTTCAGCTCCTGATGAAATGGTGTTATGATTGAGCAGCAACGGTCAGCTGAATCACCCGGAATCAGCTGTTTCACAAAAGCAGCTAAGGTGCCGGATGGCCCTAAATCGATAAACTTGCATGTATGCTGGCTTTCCAAATATCGAATCGCTTCACGAAACATCATTGGCTTTCTGACCGCATTCCAAAAGAAATTCTCGTCCATTACGTGAAGGCAGCTTCCCGTTAAGCTCGATACAATCGGTATTGACGGTTTTTTAAAAGATTTTGATCTTAAAAATTCTGCATAGGCACTCTCTGCCGGATCAATAAGCGAAGAATGAAAGGCATAGGACACAGGAAGCAGCTGGCAAAGAATCTGCTTCTCCTTTAAATCCTCCATAATCTTCCTTATATGATCTTCTTCACCAGAAATGACGAAGTGCGAATCATAATTGATAGAAATGAGTTCACTATTTCCAAACAGTTGCGGATGATCATTCAGCAATTGCGGTTTGTCAAGAATGGCAACCATTTTTCCTTTATCGCAGGAATTCTGGATGATAATAGCCTGTTCAAGTATGCAATCCAGTATATCCTCTGCGTCTGACACACCAGAAACTGCCGCTGCTGCGAATTCTCCCAGACTTGATCCCAATACGTAATCAGGAGAGATTCCCCTGTCTTCCAAAACCTTATATAAGGAATACTCAATCATAAAAATGGCGGGGTGGGAAAAAAAAATACTGTCAAACGGATCTGACATACGTTTACCTGGATGGTAGATTTCTTCAACAATGGATGTGCCAATTCGCCGTGCTGCAATGTCATCCATTTCAAGCATAGATTGGCGAAACACGGTATTTTCCTTAAATAGTTCTTTCCCCATGTGATAGTATTGGGAACCTTGCCCGGAAAACATAAAAACAAGCGGTTCATTCATGTGTATAACCTTCTTTTTTTATATTTATGACGGCTATTGGATTTCTTATTTCCATGTATGTTGTAAAGCACATAGCAGCGATTGAAATGAAATTAATAAATGGAAAAGACATATGTGAAAAAGTAAAGGAGATTCAACTTGGAAGGATTGCTATTGGTGCTCTGGATGCGGTTCATTTATGATGTGATCGTAGATGTATGTTGATATCTCAAAATTGATGTAACATGATAACAGGATCAGCAAAGAACATCGACTCTATGATTGGTGGGTGAGGTTAAAAAATGGACCATCTAGATGTGGGAGCGATGGTTTGACAGACCGGCTGACATAGTTCAAATGTCTAACTTAATTTATCAGCCTCTTTATGTAACAGTATATAAAGTTATTCAATTAGAAACAGTGTCAATCGAACGATTGAATCTTTAAAACTTTATACCTTAAATGAAAGGAAATCTGTGTTTAGACCTGATTGATGAGGTACACGGCCATAGGGGCAAATGCTTTAGCGGGGCATTGCTTCCGCATCTTTCTTTATGCGATGAATTAACCCAGTTAAAACATTTCCAGGCCCTACCTCCTCAAACTCCATATGGCCTTTTTTCATTAAGTATCTTATGCTGTCAGTCCATTTCACTGAGTGATTAATTTGATCAGCCAGCGTCTGTTTCATGAATTCGTATGTATACGGTTTGGCATACACATTAGAAATAACCGGGATAGACGGAGGCGAAAAATAAAAGGCATGAAGGAATTCCTCGAATTCTTCTTTTGCTTTATTCATGTATCTGGAATGAAACGCGCCGCTTACGTTTAAGGGGAGTACCATTGTAACTTCAGTCATCGTTTTAAAAAGAGATGCGGCTTTTTCAATCTCATCTTTTTTTCCTGAAATTACAATTTGATATGGGGCATTCACATTAGCGATATCAACATCATGTAAATGATATTCTTTCAGAGCCTTTGCAACCTGCTCTTCATTTAGTCCCATAACAGCTGCCATACCGCCGTTGCTTATCTGACTCATCAGTTCGCCTCTTTTTCTGACAAGCTGTAAACCTGTCTTAAAATCAAAGGCTTCAGCTGCAAATAACGCATTGTATTCACCCAAGCTGTGCCCGGCGACAAAGTCAGGTTTAACTTCTTCATCCTTGATTTTTTTCAGATAGCTTAGTGCGTTTACCACATATAACGCCGGCTGAGTAAATTGCGTTTTGTTTAAATTGGAATAAGGATTTTCCAGGCAAAGACGTTTGATTGAATATCCTAAGATCTCATCTGCCTGATCCGTCAGTTCTTTAAATTCATCGAATAGGCCGCTGCCCATTCCCTGTTTCTGTGAACCCTGACCTGGAAAAACATATGTGATCATTCTCTCAAAGCCACCCTTCCGATTAGTAGATGTGTTTCACTTCTGTATGACTTTATAATAGTGATGACCGGATAAATAGTAGCATGTTCATGTTGATGGTAACCTCTGTAAATATTATCCGTCAAGTTAATTTTTCCTACAGTTTGCTCGATTGTTTTTCTGCTTTTTTCCATTGAGGAATAAAGGATCAGGAGATATAACAGAACATAAGAAAAAAGACCCGGATTACGTATAGGGCGCCATATCATGATAATGCGCTTCATTTTCTTTCAAATGAGTTTTCAAAATAAATAACACCCATCTATGTAATCATTTTCGAAAATAAAAATCATTTAGATATTCGAAGAAAAATAGGATAATAGATTCAGAAGGATTATTTAAAATCAAAAATACCTTTTTGGTTTTTACGAGTGCGAAATTTCACAAAATATTCTTTCTTATCAATTTGAAAGTAAATATTATGCTGATAAAGATCCTTTATCGAATGGCCGGGCAATTTGCCAAATGAGTGACCAGGATACACCCGTACATGGGGTGAAACCTCCGACTTTATTCTTTGAATACTATCAAACATCTCTTCCGCAGAGCTGCCATCATCCTCACATATGCCGCACCCTTCTGTAAACACCGTATCTCCGGTAAAAATACTCTCAGAAAACAAATAACACATTCCGCCGGCTGTATGCCCCGGTGTGAGAAGGCATTGTGCTCTTGTGTTTCCTATGCTGATTGTCTGATGATCATCTAGGCTAATTAAATTTCTGCATCGGAATTGATAATAATCAATTTCTTTTTTTGACATATAAACTTGAGCGTTAAACATCTTCGTCAGCGGGTCTACCAGATTTACATGATCATAATGAGAGTGTGTCAATGCGACTGCCTTTAATTCCGCTTCGATTTCAGAAAGTGTAGTGGTTATCTTACTCAATTCCCATGAGGGATCAACAACAATTGCAGATCTGCTTACAATATCTTCAATGATATAGCAATAATTCGTCCAGCCCTGATACCTTGTTTTAATTGGATGCACCTTGTAAGTAAGATTCATTTATACCATCCCTATCATGTAAAGTTCTTAAACGATGGACCAGTGTTCACCCCTCAGTCCGTCTTTCATTCCACTTTACCAAACAGCATGCTTGTTTTCCATTTTTTTCAGAGATCCTTGTTCTTTGAATATAAAAAAGCGACTCTTTTGGACGCATGCCCAACAAGAATCGCATTTCGCACTAGTGCCTTAAGGATGTCGTTTTTGTGTCTCACGTGTATCTTCCACGCAAATTGACTCTACATGCTGCATAATGACCCGCTTGATTCGGTCTTTATTCACGCGCACAGGGTCAAGCATGGCATGTAAAGCCAAGCCGTCAACAAGCGCGTAAAGTCTCTCAGCTTCAATGTCTTTATCAGCATTCTGCTTCAGTAAATCGGATTCATCTAAATAGGCAATCAGATTCCGCATGCCGCTGAAAATCCCGTCATGATTCGCATCAAACATATCCTTTTTATGTCTGGCATAAGCAGTAAAAGCAAACCAAACCTCCATCTCTCTAATCGTTTCTTCATTCGTTGGGACCATTTCAAGCAAAATTTGCAACACTTTTTTCTTAGGGAGCAAATCCCTCACTGCAATGTCCTTAATTCGGGCCGTCACCTTTTCTTGGACAAGTTTCATTGCAAAAGCAAGCAATTCATCCTGTGTAGAGAAATAATGGCGCAGCGCACCTAATGACAATCCTGCTTCCTTTGCAATATTTCTGGCTGATGCTCCCTCCATCCCTCGTTCTAAAATGACGCGCCACGTTGCTTCTGCAATTTGTTTTCTTCTTTTCTCATGGTCAATTTGTTTTGGCATAGCTTTATTGTAACAAGAAAAAAATGAGAGGGCAATTTTTATAATACAGTTGTGTTGCAAAAACAAAGATGGTAACATATTATTTAAATAATACAACTGTATTGAAAAGAGGGGGATGGATTGAACGGTATCGCATGGATGATTGTTTTCTGTGAAATTGCGTTTTGGGTTGTCATTGTTTTGGGGCTTGCTGTACGCTACGTATTCAAACGACATACATTAGGACTGCTATTCCTTGCCTTAACTCCAGTTATCGATTTGATCTTGTTAGCGGTAACTGGTGTGGACCTTTACCGCGGAGCCTCAGCGACCGCAGCCCATGGGATTGCAGCTGTTTACATCGGTATATCGATCGCTTATGGGAAACAAATGATTCAATGGGCAGATGAAAAGTTTCAATATTATGTGACAAAAAAAGGAACAAAACCGCTGAAACGTTTTGGAATGGACCATGCCAAGCACGGTGCGAAAGGCTGGCTAAGACATGTGCTGGCCTACTTAATTGGTGCGGGACTATTGGGAGGGATGATCTATTTTATCAATGACTCTGCCCGAACCGAGGCATTGAGCGGCATTCTTAAACTGTGGACTGTCATTATAGGCATTGACTTTCTCATTACAGCCAGCTATTTTATTTGGCCAAAAAAAGAGAAAGCTTCGGCGAATCTCAAGAGTTAACATGATGAAAAAGGCCCTTCCCCAGTGGAAAGGGCCTTTTTTGGTTTTGTTAAAATATGCTATACTATTTTCGTCAGAAAATAGACTTATAGATATTTTGGGCTGATTCAAGGGTGCTGTTTGTATGAGTAAGCAGGTGAAGGGAGTGTCATACTTGAACCATAAAGAACAGAACGAGCACTCTAAAGATTTTAACCTCAGATCAAAATTAATCGGAATTGTATCTATCACTTTTATCGCGGCCATGGCGCTTGCAGTCATCTTCGGCGGCTTTTTCTTCGGGATGAAAGGCTTATTCTCCATACTGGGCATCACATACGCTTCCAATCAAACATTAGCTTTATTTATTTTAGCCTGCTTTGCTGTAGGTTTAATCATAGACCCACTCACAAAGATTATCTCTATCATTTTGGCAAAATCACTTTCATTGAAAAAGACTGCACTTTTTGCTTTTATACTGTATTTTATCAGCAATCTTATAACGATCTGTTTTGCAGATTACTTTATGCAGTCTATTTATATTCCAGATATCTTGCTTGTTGTGATATCAGCAGTGATGGCTTTCACTGAACTTGCTTTTGATGACCAGCCTAATAGAGAAGCAGCTTAAAATGCGATGGCAGATATGGAGAATTCATAACACCTTATATTTGGACATCACCAGTTATATAAACGAAAAAACTCCCTGTTCACACGAACAGGGAGCAAAACACAATGTTGTAATTAAATTCTGCATTCTAAAATGATTCTTACATTCGGATCATCAAGTTCATCCAAAAAGATAATGATCTTCGGACCACATGCCATGTGCTTCCACCCCCTCACCCAAAATATACATTAATCCCAATTGTCTGTAAATGGAAATTTTGTTATACAGAGGAACCATGAAGTATAATGCGTTAACACTGCTCACACGTTTACAACCGTTTCTTATAATCTGACACTCGAAGGAGTACAAAAAAAGCATTGATCCATTCAGAGAATGGATCAATGCTTACCACCCCCGCTACATCACGCGTTTGAACATCTTTTCCATCTCATAAGTGGAATGGTGTATGATGATCGGGCGGCCGTGCGGGCATGTAAATGGGTCTGATGTGCTTCGGAGGTCGTCCAGAAGCGCTTTGATTTCATCGTTTCTGAGGTGGCGATTTGCTTTGATGGAGCCTTTGCAGCTCATCATAATCGCCGCTTCCTCGCGGAGTTTTTTAATATCTATATTTTTGGAGTCGAGCACCTGCTGAATGATTTCTTCTATAAGCTCTGCTTCTTCTCCCTTTGGAAACCAGGCTGGGTGGCAGCGGACGATGTAACTGTTAGAGCCGAATGACTCTAAAAAGACACCGACGCTTTCGAGCTCTTCTTTGTGCTGTTCAATAATCAAAGCCTCATTTGTGGAGTAGTGGAACGTCAGCGGTACAATCATCTCCTGCACCTCAGGCTCAACCTCCCCCACCTTTTCACGGAAGTACTCATATTTAATACGTTCTTGGGCGGCGTGCTGGTCGATAATATATAGGCCGTTTTCGTTTTGTGCCAATATATAAGTCCCGTGCATCTGGCCGATCGGGTACATAATCGGAACCCGCTCAGACGCTGGCTGCTGCTGTTCCTCATGGCATTCCTGCTCAAATGTTTCAGGCAGTTCTTCTGAAACATCGGACACCTCAAGGGTTTGTTCCTGATCAACGATAGGAGGAGCATCAAATTGGAGAGGAGGCAATTCTTCCTCCGCATCAAACGGCTCTTTCACGACTGAGCTGAGCTTCATTGGTGAATAAGATGACGCAGTCGATTTTTCCGGAACTTTTTTTTCCGGAGGCTTTTCATCAAAGGTTATGAACTGCTGCTCATTTTTGATTACAGGTGCCGATTTTTTCGGGAGCTGGGCACTCGGAATCAGCTGCTGCTGTTTAAATACATCTTTAATTCCGTCACGAATTAAGTCATGAAGCTCTGTTTCCTTGCTGAGCCGGACCTCAAGCTTCGATGGATGCACGTTGACATCGACTAAAATCGGGTCCATCGTAATTTCTATAAAAGTAATCGGATGGCGTCCGATCGGCAGAAGCGTATGATAGCCTTCATGAACCGCTTTGACGAGCGGGAAATTTTTAATGTAACGGCCATTGACCACAGACGACATATAGTTTCTCGACGCCCGTGTAATCTCTGGGAGGGCGATATATCCCTTTACTTCAAAATCCAAGGAGCTCGCATGCAGCGGAAGCATTTTTTTGGCGACAGCCGTGCCGTAAATCGCTGCCAGTACATGGCGCACATCTCCGTTTCCGTTCGTTTGAAGCAGGTTTTTCCCATGATGGCGCAGGCGGATCGATACCTCTGGATGCGCCAGAGCAATACGGTTAACCACATCCGTAATGTTTCCAAGCTCTGTATGAACGGTTTTCATATATTTCAAACGGGCCGGTGTGTTAAAAAACAGGTTGGAAACGACAATTTCAGTTCCCTTCCTGCTTGAGGAACGCGATTCGGAAATGATGTTTCCTCCTTGGAGGACGAGCTTCGTCCCAGCTCCTTCACCAGTGCTTGTTGTAATCTCCAGATGAGAGACTGACGCGATACTCGGCAGAGCTTCTCCCCTGAAACCGAGCGTTCTCACCCTGAATAAATCATTTTCATCTTTTATTTTACTCGTTGCGTGGCGGCGGAAAGCTCGCTTGCAATCTTCATTCTCCATTCCTTCGCCGTTATCCAAGACCCGAATGGATGCAAGGCCTGCTTCCTCAATATCGATTTCAATGACTGTGCTGTCAGCGTCGATCGCATTTTCCACCAATTCTTTGACGACTGAGGCGGGCCGTTCCACAACCTCGCCCGCCGCTATTTTATTTGAAAGCTCATCTGACAGTTGGATGACTTTTGCCACATTCATCACCCCGTTTTAATGTAATTTCTTTTGCAGCTTGTACATTTCATTCATCGCTTCAAGCGGTGTCATATCCAGTATATTAAGTGATTTGAAAGCATCGATCACTTGCTTTTCTTTTTTTGAAAGCTTTGGTGTTTCAGCCGGCTTTTCCGCTTCGTCAAAAAAGGACAGCTGTGCCGGCTCTTCTTTCACCTGAGGTTTCTGCACCGGCACTTCCGGTTTGTTTCCTGAATGCTCAAGCTCTTTTAAAATATCTTGAGCGCGCGCAATCAGATCTCCCGGCAGTTCGGCAAGCTGAGCTACATGGATACCATAGCTTTTATCAGCGGCACCTTCTTTAATTTGATGAAGAAAGACAACCGTTCCGTTATATTCTTCAGCGCGAACATGAACGTTTTTCAGCTGGGGCAGCTTGTCCTCAAGAACGGTCAGCTCGTGATAGTGTGTGCTGAACAGCGTCTTGGCGCCGATATGATCGTGAACATATTCAATAATCGCCTGTGCCAGCGCCATGCCGTCATAAGTGGACGTTCCCCGCCCGATTTCATCAAACAGAATGAGGCTGTTTTTCGTCGCGTTGACAATCGCATTTTTCGCTTCAAGCATTTCTACCATAAATGTACTTTGTCCGGAAATCAAATCATCTGCAGCGCCGATTCGCGTAAAAATTTGATCAAAAATCGGAAGCACCGCTTTTTTCGCGGGTACAAAGCAGCCGATTTGCGCCATAATGGAAATGAGCGCGATTTGTCTCATATACGTGCTTTTCCCTGACATGTTTGGACCTGTAATGAGAAGCATTTGTCTGTTATCGCCCATCATACAGTTGTTCGGGACATATTCCTGGCTGTCCATGACTTTTTCAACAACCGGGTGTCTGCCTTCAATCACTTCGACTTCATCTTTAGAGAACTCTGGTTTCGTGTAGTGGCGATTTTCACTGATTGTCGCAAAGCATTGCAGTGCGTCCAGCTCGCTCATCTGTTTTGCAAGCAACTGCAGCCGCGGAATATACTGCTTCACTTTCTCGCGCAGCTCGGTAAACAGCTCGTACTCCAGCTCACAGATGTTATTTTCCGCCTCTAAAATGAGCGCTTCTTTTTCTTTTAATTCAGGTGTAATGTAGCGCTCTGCATTGGTTAACGTCTGCTTCCGCTCATAACGCCCTTCCTCAAGCAAATGCAAGTTTGCTTTAGTCACTTCAATGTAATAACCGAAAACTTTATTAAAGCCGACCTTTAAAGAGCGAATGCCTGTGTATTCCCGCTCCTGCTGTTCCAAGCGGGCAATCCAGTCTTTTCCGTTTCTGCTTGCATCACGATATTCATCAAGCTTTTGATTATAACCATCTTTAATCAGGTTCCCTTCTTTTACCGATAAAGGAGGGTTTTCGTACAGCGCTTCTTCCAGCAGTTCAAGTACATCCCCGCAAGGGTCAATGCGCTTTGCACGTTCCTTGGCCTTGTCATGAGCCAGTGAAGCAACCAGCTGTTTGATGCCAGGAACTTGCTTTAACGATTCCTTCAGCTGAATCAAATCCCGGGCATTGACATTTCCGAATGCAACGCGGCCGGCAAGGCGTTCTAAGTCATATACTTCTTTTAAACGTTCACGCAGATCTTCCCGTTCAAAGAAATGGGACATCAATGTTTCCACCATTTCTTGGCGCTCTTCGATTTGATTGACTCTGATAAGCGGCCGGTCAATCCACTGTTTAAGCAGCCGGCCTCCCATTGCCGTTTTTGTTTCATCCAGCAGCCACAAAAGGGAGCCTTTTTTATTTTTTGAACGGATTGTTTCGGTCAGCTCCAGATTACGCTTTGAGTACAAGTCAATTTTCATCGCTTCCTCAAGCTCATACACCTGCAAGGGCTGAAGATGATCAAGGCTGCGCTTTTGGGTTCTTTTCAGATACGTATATAAGCGCATAAATGTTTTTGTTATATCTTCATTATTTAAGTGCTCAATGATCGTTACGTGTTCGTCTGTTTCTCCGTCTTCAATTGAAATCGTTGCACCGCACCGCTCTCTCAGCTGTGCCACTGTATCGGCATCCAAGCTTCCTGAAACCACGATTTCCCGTGCGCCGACTGAATAAATTTCTGATATGACGTCTTCAAGCCGTTCAATCAAAACAGCCAAATTTTCTCCCGTTGTTAAATCAGACAGCGCAAGTCCGTATCCGTTCGAGCAGGCTGAAACAGATGCGATAAAGTTATTTTCCGATTCATGGATGCCTTTGCCGTCCATTACAGTTCCGGGCGTAATCAGCTGAACCACTTCTCTTTTCACAACGCCCTTTGCGGCTTTCGGATCTTCCGTCTGTTCACAGATCGCCACTTTGTATCCTTTTTTAATAAGCTGTTCGATATACGCGGAAGCAGAATGATACGGCACACCGCACATCGGTATTTTTTCAGCCGCACCGCCATCTCTGCTCGTTAACGTAATTTCCAGCTCTTGTGACGCTTTTTTGGCGTCCTCAAAAAACATTTCATAAAAATCACCCAGGCGAAAAAATAAAAAGGCATCCTGGTGCTCTGCCTTTATTTTTAAATATTGCTGTATCATAGGCGTATAACCGGCCATTGTTTAATCCCTCACTATGTATCAACGTTTCTATTTTCCAACCTTCATTATAACATAAACAAAAAGTGATAAAAGAATGATATATCAATATAAAAAAGAGACTTGGGGGTACTGTCTCCCCTAGTCCCTTTTTTATTCTTCAGGATCTCCCACTAAAAACTCCGGGTTGATGTCTTCAAGCTCTTCATCAAGCTCATCTTCCCAATCTTCCTCGTCATCCTCTTCCCAGTCAGGATTGACCTCAACAACTACCTTTGTTTCCCCTACCACTTCCGCCAAAAATTCTCTTTCTGCCTGCACAACGATTTTATTTCCATTCGGCGAAATGGTCACTTCAAGGCAGTTTGGCTGCTGAAGCACTTTGGCAATCACTTCATGCTCATCATCTAAGTAATTATTGTCTCTGTATCTGAGTTTAATGACATCTACATATTTTACCCGTTCTGTGACAACCTCTGTCTTTGTGTTGTCCGCATAAGAGTACCATACGTTTATATCATAATACCCTTCAATTTCTACCGTTTTTCCAATTTTTTCAGCGTCATACTTGTGGTTAATAATCCAACCACCCAAAATGCTGCTCGGTTTTTTCTCAGGCGAGATGGTGTTGGTGCATTGGGTGAATTTTCGGCCTTTCGCTACTACTGCCTTCGTAATAATTTCCCTGTATTCAGACATTCCGGCATGCCTCCTTGTTCTTCTTCGTGTTATCTTATGCTGGGCATTTGTCTAGTGTGCATTTTTATAAATAAAATATAAAAATACAAAGTTTCTGTTCCATTGTATGCAGGGGTGCCTAGAAACTTTACTTATAAGTGCGATAAAGTTTATACGCGGCTGAGCACAGAAAAACCAATTGAACATTTGGTACATAGATTATTTAGTTTATTTTTAACCGCACAAATGATAAAAAAACACGGGCCTGTAAAGGCACCGTGTTTAGAGAGAACAACTGTTATTTGAATGCTTCACCTTTGAACCGGTTTCCCCTTTCAGCAGGTCGCCTCCGGTTGATGTGATGATTTCATTTGTGACTTGGTTGGAAATGGTGTGTGCAACGAGCTGCAATAGGTCATTTACTTCCATCTGCGAGTCTCTGAATTCCTGGATAACAGGAATCTCTTCAAGCTCTTCTTGCAGCGCGTCAATTTTTGCTTCTACTTGTTTGAGCGCTTCATGCTTTTCATAATGCTTCAGATTGACAGCCTGCTTTTGCAGGGCTTTAATCTGATTAACGATTGTGGACACTTTGTCATTCTCATTGATTTGCGCTTCAGCCCGTTTGAAAAAATCAACCTCTTCTGTTTCAGAGATCATTTTTGCAAGGTTTCGTGCCTGCTGCACAATGTCTTTTTTTGAGTAGAGCGTCATCTTATTTCACCTCGATTGCTTCTCCTACCATTTCTCCGTCAAGCGACCATGTTTTCGCTTGCTGGATTTTCACGCGGACGATTTTGCCGATGGCTTCCTTCGGCCCTTTGAAATTGACAAGCTTGCTTTTTTCCGTATAGCCGGCAAGAATATCAGGGTTATTTTTGCTTTCACCCTCAACTAATACTTCGACAACCTTGCCTTCGTATTCCTTCATTTTTTTAGCAGAAATTTCATTCACCAGCGCGTTCAGACGCTGCAGGCGTTCTTTTTTCACACGCATCGGTACATTATCTTTCATCTTAGCAGCCGGAGTGCCCTCACGCGGAGAGTAAATGAACGTATAGGCGCTGTCAAACTCCACTTCACGGTATAGAGAAAGCGTTTCTTCAAACTGTTCGTCCGTTTCATTTGGAAATCCGACGATAATGTCCGTTGTCAATGAAGCGTTTGGCATTGCTTCTTTAATTTTTCGCACCAGCTCCATGTAACGCTCTCTGTCATATTTGCGGGCCATCAGCTTCAGAACTTCTGAGCTTCCTGATTGAACCGGAAGATGAATGTGATCAAGCAGATTTCCGCCTTTTGCCAGCACTTCAATGAGGCGGTCGTCAAAGTCGCGCGGATGACTCGTTGTAAAACGGATTCTCGGGATATCGATTTTTCTCAGTTCATCCATCAAATCACCAAGTCCGTACGTCATATCTTCAAAGTCTTTTCCATACGCGTTTACGTTTTGGCCTAACAGAGTAATTTCCTTATAGCCTTCACTTGCGAGCCTTCTCACTTCCTGAATGATATCTTCAGGGCGGCGGCTTCTTTCTTTCCCGCGTGTGTAAGGCACAATGCAATACGTACAGAATTTGTCACAGCCGTACATGATATTGACCCAGCCCTTAATTTTTCCATTTCGGACTTTCGGAAGGTTTTCAATAACGTCCCCTTCCTTAGACCAAACTTCTACAACCATTTCTTTTGAAAGGTATGCTTCTGACAAAAGCTCCGGCAGGCGATGAATGTTATGCGTTCCGAAAATCATATCGACAAACGGATGTTTTTTCAAAATACGGTTCACGACTGATTCCTCTTGGGACATACAGCCGCACACGCCTAAAATCAGATCGGGATTGTTTTTTTTCAGTGCTTTTAAGTGCCCGAGCTCACCAAACACCTTGTTTTCAGCATTTTCACGGATTGCACATGTATTTAACAAAATGACATTGGCATCGTCAACAGAGTTTGTCGCTTCGTAACCGAGCGCCATAAAGATCCCTGCCATAACCTCTGTATCGTGTTCATTCATTTGGCAGCCGTACGTACGGATATAGAACTTTCTTCCGTCTCCCAATCCTTTAAATTGTTCAGAAATTTTAAAGTCATTATGATAAGTAACGGCTTCCTTGCCTCGTTTTTTCGCGTCTTTTAAAGAAGGCGGAATGTAAACAGCTTCAAAGTACTTGCTGTAATCCTTCTCGGATTTTTTGTCCGATGGATTAACTTGTCCGCTCTCTAATTTTTGTTTTTCATTCATGTCATATTTTCTCCTTTCAAACCAAACTTCCACCCTTCAGTATAAAGGTTATTGAAGCTCTGCACAACTGGCAACCTATCATTGTACACTCATTGAGAATAATAATCAATAAGGAATCAAAAGAGGAAGAGTAAACTCTTCCTCTTGTTACAATAGCTGGAGCTCCTTTGCCGTCTTTTCGATGACATCAAGCGCCTGATCCAGTTCATCTTTGGTGTGCTCTGCTGTTATAATCGTGCGAATTCTGGCTTTTCCCTTTGCTACAGTCGGGAAAACGATACTTTGGGCAAAAACACCGTGGGAAAGGAGCTGATCTGAAAATTGCTTTGCCACACCTTCATCACCTATTAAAATAGGAAGAATCGGCGTTTCACTCTTCGTGAGAGTCAGGCCCATTTTCACAAGCATTGCTTTAAAATAGGCAGTATTCTCCCACAAGCGCTCCATATGCTCCGGCTCTTCAAGCAAGACATCAATTGCTTCCATACAAGCTGCAGTGACAGCCGGCGGATGAGATGTGCTGAATAAAAATGGACGGCCTTTATGGCGCAAATAATCGATCAGCACCTTTGAACCTGCAGCGTAGCCGCCAAGCACTCCGATTGCCTTGCTTAATGTTCCGACCTGAATATGAACTCTGCCGTCAAGGCCGAAGTGATTCACCGTTCCCCTGCCGTTTTCGCCAAGTACTCCGGATGCATGGGCGTCATCCACCATCACAAATGCGTCATATTTCTCAGCGAGCTCTACAATATCAGGCAGAGGAGCTATGTTGCCATCCATGGAAAATACGCCGTCTGTCACAATCAGACGCATCCGATAATTCATTGACTTTCTCAGCACCCGCTCTAAATCACTCATATTGACGTGCTGATACACCTTTTTATCCGCCTTTGTCAGTCGAATTCCGTCAATAATAGAGGCATGGTTCAATTCATCTGAGATGACAATGTCCTCTTTTGATAGAATACTTGAAAGTACGCCTTGGTTTGTTGTGAAGCCTGATTGGAATACAAGTGCCGCCTCCGTTTTTTTAAAGGCTGCCAGCTTTTTCTCAAGCTCTTGATGCATTGTAAATGTACCGGCAATCGTTCTCACTGATCCGGTGCCGGCTCCATACTGCTGAACGGCCTCCTGTGCGGCATTGATGAGTCTAGGATGTGAAGTGAATCCGAGGTAATTATTAGAAGATAGCTGAATGACTTTTTGGTGATTCACTGTGACAGATGGACCCTGCATAGATTCAAGCTGTTTTATGTCTTGCCATGTATGGTTTTCTTTCATACTATCAAGCTCTGCTTTTAAAAAATCAAATTCCTTCGTCATGTTTATCCCCCTTTATGGAATTAAAATTACTTTTCCGCACTGGCCGCTTCTCATCAGTTCGAAACCTTTTTCAAACTCCTCTAACGGAAACTGATGGGTAATAACAGGTTCAAGATCGATCACGTTTGAACTGATCAACTGAGACACCTGGCGCCATGTTGAAAACATTTTTCTTCCTGTTATTCCTTGGATGGTAAGCCCTTTAAATACCACTTTATTCGTCAAATCAATTGTCACCGGATGTTCCGGCAAGCTGAGAATATGAAATCTTCCGCCATTCGCAGCCATCGCAAGACCTTGGGCAATCGCTGAGGGATGACCCGACATCTCACAAACAAGATCTGCTCCTTCCCCACTAGTTAAAGCGCTTACAATTTTGAGCGGGTCTTCTTTTTCAATAGAAACAGTACAAGTCGCTCCCATTTGTTTTGCAAGCCTCAGCCTGTATTCATTCTTATCAATTGCTATCACCTGAGAAGCTCCTGCTGCTTTTGCAACCGCAACAGCCATAAGACCAATCGGTCCGCATCCAATGACTGCAGTCGTTCCTCCTGCAGGCTGGCTCTCGAGTACGGTATGAACTGCATTTCCTAAAGGCTCTTGAATGGAAGCAATCGACGGGTCCATATCAGCGGGATTTCTCCAAATATTATCAGCTGGAACTTTTACATACTCCGCAAAACAGCCTGCCGTGTCCACTCCGATTATAGCAGTATTGGTACACACATGAGATTTTCCTGTTAGGCAAGGGACACATTCACCACAGACAATGTGTGTTTCCGCAGACACATACTCTCCCACTTTTACACTGCTGACATTCTCTCCCACGCCCTCTACGATGCCGCTGAACTCATGGCCGAAAACATAGGGTGTTTTGATTCTCTGACGTGCCCATTGATCCCAATTATAAATGTGGACATCCGTGCCGCATATGGAAGCGGCTTTCACTTTTATGAGGACTTCATGTTTATCAATCTCAGGAATGGGAACTTCAGTAAGCACAGCACCGAACGCCCCGTCCTTTTTCATTAGAGCTTTCATCTTTCCACTCTGCATGTACAATCCTCCTTGAAAAATTCTTGTTATATTCGGATTGTACCATGATATGGAATAAGCGTAAACAGCACTGTCTTTTCCAGAAGGACAAAAGTATCTGTCTTGAAAAATGGGCGGAAATTTTTTTTGAAACGTTTTAGCTCATTTCTGATTTTGTATATTCGCTCATTTATGTGCTAAAAATACTATCGGGAGAAAATATCACAATAAATGAAAAACAACCTGTTTGCATTACGCAAACAGGTTGAGAATGCTTTATTTGTTTTTAGCGAGGCTCCACGATTAATTTAATCGCTGTTCTTTCTTCCCCATCGATTTGAATATCTGTAAAAGCCGGAATACAAATCAAATCAACGCCGCTAGGCGCCACAAATCCCCTGGCAATCGCCACAGCTTTTACAGCCTGGTTTAATGCACCCGCTCCGATCGCTTGAATCTCGGCGGCTCCTCGCTCTCTCAACACGCCTGCAAGCGCACCTGCCACTGAATTTGGACTCGATTTTGCTGAAACTTTTAAGATTTCCATTTCTGCTCCCCCTTAGTTTTACAATGGATAAGTGAGTGTTCATTAGAACAATCATTATTAGATGTTGCTATCCAAAAAGCCATCCCCACAATGCTTTTCAAAAATAGCGGGCTACCTTCCATTTTTACTATATTCACTAAGGAGTTGCTATATTCCTGCTTTTCTTTTTAATATTTTTATAAAATAACCATATGTTCAACTATTCAAAGAACATGTGATCATCGTTGATTAAAATACGCTCAATTTTCACGGCTTTTTTCGTTTGATCGTCAATGTCAATGACAACTCCGCTGAGCGTTGTTTTTCCTTCAGCGACAGTAAACCGGACTGGAAGGTTCGTTTTGAATCGCTTAATAATCGTCTCTCTGTCCATCCCCAGTATACCGTCATACGGGCCAGTCATTCCCACATCAGTAATATATGCCGTTCCCTTCGGCAAAATGCGGTTATCCGCTGTTTGCACATGTGTATGAGTTCCTACTACAGCCGACGCCCTTCCATCCGCATACCAGCCAAGTGCGAGCTTTTCACTTGTCGCTTCGGCATGAAAGTCGATAAAAATGTACGGTGTTCTTTTCGCAGCTTCTGCGATCAATTCATCCGCTTTTAAAAACGGGTCATCAAGCGGCGGCAAAAACGTACGTCCCTGCAAATTAATGACTGCTAGTTCTTTGCCGTTTGCTTTCACATATGTGATCCCTTTCCCCGGTGTTCCTTCAGGAAAGTTTGCCGGGCGAACCAAGTTCGGAACGTCATCTATAAAATCAAATATTTCTTTTTTGTCCCATGTGTGGTTCCCCATTGTGATTGCATCTGCGCCGGACTGGATTAAGCTGTGATAAATTTTTTCCGTCAGGCCTTTTCCATGTGCGGCGTTTTCACCATTAATAATGGTAAAGTGAGGCTTATATTTTGTTTTTAGCTTTGGTACATATTCTTTGACCATGTCACGGCCCGGTGAACCGACAACATCTCCGATAAATAAAATTCTCATTTTGTAAATCCTTTCTTCTTGAAAATTCCTTGCCGTCAAAAAAATAAAGTGATGCTTAGCGCATCACTTTATTTTGCATACTCTACGGCTCGAGTCTCTCTGATTACTGTCACCTTAATATGACCTGGATAATCGAGCTCGTCCTCAATTCGCTTGCGGATATCTCGCGCCAGTCGATGAGCCTCAAGATCATTAATTGAATCCGGCTTCACCATAATACGCACTTCGCGTCCAGCCTGAATGGCAAATGATTTTTCAACACCTTCGTAGGACTCAGAAATTTCTTCGAGTTTTTCAAGTCTTCGAATATAATTCTCGAGCGTCTCACTTCTTGCGCCAGGTCTTGCAGCGGAAAGCGCATCTGCTGCAGCTACCAGCACAGCGATAATGGAAGTCGGCTCCTCATCCCCGTGGTGTGATGCAATACTGTTAATCACGACTGGGTGCTCTTTATATTTGGTCGCAAGCTCTACCCCGATTTCAACGTGGCTTCCTTCTACTTCATGGTCAATTGCTTTCCCGATGTCGTGAAGAAGACCCGCACGTTTAGCAAGCTTTGCGTCTTCACCAAGCTCCGATGCCATTAGACCGGCCAAGAATGCGACTTCCATGGAATGCTTAAGCACATTTTGACCGTAGCTTGTACGGAACTTTAAGCGGCCGAGGATCTTGATGAGATCTGGGTGGAGGCCGTGAACGCCAACCTCAAATGTCGTTTGCTCACCCATCTCACGAATATAGTCATCGACCTCGCGGCGAGATTTTTCAACCATTTCTTCAATCCGTGCCGGATGAATACGGCCATCCTGAACGAGTTTATCAAGAGCAATTCTGGCTGTCTCACGTCTGATCGGATCAAATCCGGAAAGAATGACAGCTTCAGGCGTATCATCAATAATCAGGTCAATTCCTGTCAGCGTTTCAAGCGTACGAATGTTACGCCCTTCCCGTCCGATGATACGTCCTTTCATCTCATCATTTGGAAGATTGACAACTGATACCGTTGTTTCGGCAACGTGGTCCGCTGCGCAGCGCTGTAAGGCGAGTGAAAGAATGTTTTTCGCTTTCTTATCCGCCTCTTCTTTCGCACGGTTTTCAGTTTCTTTTGTCATGATGGCGATGTCATGTGAAAGCTCGTTTTCAACCCGCTCAAGAATGATTTGTTTTGCTTCATCACGAGTCAGACTCGAAATTCGTTCCAACTCTGACTGCTGCATACGAATCATCTCATCCACTTTGCTTTCCATCTCTTCAATATGTTGTTGTCGTTCATTCAGAGAATGATCTTTCTTCTCCAACATCGCTTCCCGTTTATCAATTCCCTCATGTTTGCGATCAAGGTTTTCCTCCTTTTGGAGTAAACGGTTTTCTTGTTTTTGAAGCTCATTTCGTCTTTCACGAACTTCCTGTTCAGCATCTATTCGAAGTTTGTGGATTTCATCCTTTGCTTCAAGCAGAGCTTCTTTTTTCAGTGCTTCAGCATCACGCTTCGCATCTTCAAGAATTTGCTCGGCTGCACCGCGTGCGCCCGCAATTTTCGCTTCGGCAATGGTTTTACGAACAAAGTAGCCAACAACTAAACCGAGTAGAATCAGCAAAATGGAGATGAGAACCATCATAATTGGGGTCATACTTTCACCTCCTCTTGCTATGAACTTGGTTGTTGCTTAAAAAGTGTCGGCATGTACATTGTCTAGTTTTCTCAACATACAGAACCTTCACAGGGAATGAGTGTGTTCATCGCCCTTGTCAAGTTTAAATGGTTTAACAATCATGTTAAAAAAACAAATGTTACAACTTCATTGTAAATGTGTCGGAAATACTTGTCAAGCTTGCCATCTTAACGTTTGCAGGCCAGTCGTCTTTTCACGTTCCGAATGCAATTCATCCAAAAGAAGAACGCCAATCATTCTTGATTCAGAAGCTGGTATATTTTATTGTTCACTTGGCCCAATTTAGCATTATTTTGAATGTTTGAGAACAAAATAACAATGGTTTGCCCAGATTTGCTAAAGCTGTTCAAGATATTGAAGCCCGGCATAACACCATGGTTTGAATAGCTTCCGGGAGCAACATAAAATCCCATGCCGTATGTGGAGCTGCTCCCTGGCGTAAACATCTTTTCATAGCTATTTTGCGAATACAGTTTTCCGTCTATCAGCGCTTGGTCAAATTTGTACATATCTATAGCGCTCATATAAATATCACCGGCTCCATACAGCTGAGATAGATCAGGTATATACGGTGTAACTGTTTTGCCGCCCTTCATCTTATACCCGACAGCAGGATAAGGTTCTTTTTCATATGTTTTGTAAAAGCCTGCATGCGTCATTCCCGCAGGTTTAAAAATATGATTCTTTATGTACTGTTCATAGGACTCACCGCTTACTTCAGCAATAATATAAGCGAGAACAGAATAGTTGGAATCCTTGTAGTCCCATACGCCCGGCTGACGTTTGATTCCCTGCAGTTCTATGTCTTTTATTAAATCGTCCGGCGTAATGGCGCCGTTTCCTTCAATATGTCCGTTTATCCCCGATGTATGTGTAAGCAGATTCTTCAAAGTAATCGTTTGTCCGTTAGGAAAGTGAGGTAAATACGTACTTACCGGATCACTTGTCTGAAGTTTCCCCTTTTCCTCTAGCTGCAAAATAGCAGTTGCAATCAGCGCTTTTTGTGATGAACCGACATAAAAAGATGTCAATGGATTATTTTGAATGTAGTGTTTACGGTCAGCATAGCCAAAACCTTTATTTGTTACGATTTCTCCATTTCTGACAATCATGGCTGTTCCACTGAAACCGATTTCTTCTAAATAATTGCTGATTTTTTGATTTCGATCCACTGTTTTGATTTGTTCCTCTGATTTTTTGGCAGTTTTCTTTTTGACCTCTTTTTTCTGATCGGTATTTGAAACCGCTGCAGTTTCTTGAGATGGTTCGTTTTCTTCACTATTCCGATGAAGAGCATTCCAAATCGTAATGCAAACCATCACTGCTAAAAGACCAAGCAACAGTTTTCCTCTTTTATTTAGTTTTCTCCGTCTGCGTTTCGCAGTTCTTCTGCGGGTTGGGCTTGTCATTCATTTTTTCCTCCCAAAATAAATTCCATTTTGCACACGTTTTGTTAGACGAATAAAGCCATAAAAAAGTTGTCAAAAAAAGCAATATTTTTATCATTTTTTTGCAAAATACAAAAAAGCTGAGTTTTTCACTCAGCCTTTTGTATCATTTGAAACTTATTTTATTTTTATTCTTCAAATTCGAGTTCTTCTTGTGTCTCTTCAGCTTGCTGTTGCACTACTCCGTTATTATCCAAGCCGTAATGTTCGCGAATTTGCTCCTGGATCATCAGCATGATATCTTTATTTTCTTTCAGGAATTGTTTTGCATTTTCACGGCCTTGGCCAAGACGCTCTTCTTCATAAGAGTACCATGAACCGCTTTTTTGCACGATATCAAGTTCAGTTCCTAGATCAATGATTTCGCCTTCTTTTGAAATGCCTTCTCCGTACATAATGTCAACCTCGGCTGTACGGAACGGCGGAGCCACCTTGTTTTTCACGACTTTGATTTTCGTTTTGTTCCCCATTACGTCGTTGCCTTGTTTCAGCTGTTCAGCACGGCGCACTTCAAGACGCACGGAAGAGTAGAATTTCAACGCACGGCCGCCAGGAGTTGTTTCTGGGTTCCCGAACATAACGCCGACTTTTTCACGAATTTGGTTAATGAAAATCGCGATTGTCTTCGATTTGTTAATGGCCCCTGAAAGCTTACGAAGCGCTTGAGACATTAAGCGTGCTTGTAAACCGACATGAGAATCTCCCATGTCGCCTTCAATTTCCGCTTTCGGAACGAGAGCGGCTACAGAGTCGACAACGACAATGTCAACTGCCCCGCTTCGAACCAATGCTTCCGCAATTTCAAGCGCCTGCTCGCCTGTGTCAGGCTGAGACAGTAAAAGCTCCTCGATGTTAACACCGAGCTTTTGCGCGTATACCGGATCTAACGCATGCTCCGCATCGATAAACGCGGCTTGTCCGCCCTGCTGCTGAACTTCAGCAATCGCATGAAGCGCCACAGTTGTTTTACCTGAGCTTTCAGGACCGTATACTTCAATAATCCGTCCGCGAGGATATCCGCCAATTCCCAGTGCTGTATCAAGAGCGAGGGAGCCGCTTGGTACAGTAGAAATTCTTGTATCTGTCTTTTCTCCCAGTTTCATAATGGAACCTTTGCCGAACTGTTTTTCTATTTGTTTAAGAGCCATATCTAAGGCTGCCTGACGATCACTCATTCTATTTTTTCCTCCTTTATGTTACCACTACATATACTATACCCTGTTTGAAGGGATTTGCCAAGAAAAAAGCGAACGCATATTCGGATTTTTTCTTGGCGTGATTCCTATCAAAATATCATAATGTATCAGAGAAATCATGTTTTCTTAGGAGGATAATGTGCTGAAAATATTATTTTTGCTCTAAAAGCTTTAAGATTAAATGGCAGCCGTATTTAGCGCCGCGTTTTCTGATCCCCGTTCTGGAGCCCGCAAAGTGAAACTCGTGAACCTCTTCTTTACCATTTGCGGAAATGCCGATAAACACATGCCCAGGCTCATGCCCTTCTTGAGCATCAGGTCCTGCTACACCAGTAAAGCTAATGCCGATATCGCTGCCAGTGAGTTTTTGAACACCCTTAGCCAGTTCGGATGCGCACTCCTTGCTGACCGCCCCAAAACGATCTAATGTTTCCTTCTTGACACCAAGCACATTCTGCTTCACGTCGTTTGTATAGCAAACAACGCCCCCGGCAAATAATTTTGAGGCACCGCTATGATCCGTCAGCCATTCAGAAAACAGCCCTCCGGTAAAACTTTCTGCCGCAGAAATTGTAATGCCTTTTTCCTTGCACGCTATAGATAGCTCTTTTACAAGAGAAGTATCATCGTAACCATAGAAAAATTCACCGACACGCTCTAAGATAACGGCCTCTGTTTCTTTTAACAGACGCTCTGTTTCCTTTTCATCGGCGTGTTTGGCTGTCAGACGCAGCGTCACCTCTCCATCAGCCGCCAAAGGCGCAATTGTCGGATTGGTTTGCGCATCAATAATATCTTCCAAATCGGCTTCAAGCTGAGATTCACCGATACCGAAAAAGCGAAGAACGGTTGACACAATTTTTTCATTTGAACCCATCTTTTTCAGCAGAAGAGGCTTTGCCTCGTTTTCAAACATTGGACGCAATTCGCTCGGCGGTCCAGGAAGAAGCATATAATAGCGCGATTCATGCTCTGTGAGCATTCCCGGGGCCATTCCAAAGTGATTCGCCAGCACGTCAGAGCCTTCGATCACAAGCGCCTGTTTTCGGTTATTAGGTGACATCGTGCGTTTTGTTCGTTTGAAATAGTCCTCAATGGATTGGAATGCCTCATCATTTAACACAAGCGGACGTCCCAGCGTATTTGCAATCGTTTCTTTCGTCAGATCATCTTTTGTGGGTCCAAGCCCTCCTGAAAAAATAATGAAGTCAGAGCGTTCTTCAGCAATGCGGATGACCTGCTTCAGCCGCTCCGGGTTATCTCCGACCGCTGTATGATAAAATACGTTGACCCCGATTTCAGCGAGCTGTTTGCTGATAAATTGAGCATTTGTATTGGCGATTTGGCCAAGCAGCAGCTCTGAACCGACTGCAATTATTTCTGCTTTTTTTGGAAATTCCATGACGAAGTCCTTCTTTCTTAGTTAGATGTTTTTAACGCTTCCCAGTTTTTAGAGAAATATTCCCATCCTGAGACGACAGTAAAGAAGACGGCTACCCACAGTGCCAAGTCTGCAAACGGGAATGACACAAGTTCAAATGGAAGATTATGAAGAAGCAATGCGGATACCGCAATAATCTGTGCCCAGGTTTTGATTTTACCAAGCATGTTAGCAGCTACGACTTCTCCTGTTCCGGCTAAGACAAGCCTTAAACCTGTCACGGCAAACTCCCTGCTGATAATCACAATGACCATCCAAGCTGGAGCGAGATCAAATTGAACAAGGATAATTAACGCTGCGGATACCAGCAGTTTGTCCGCAAGCGGATCAAGAAATTTCCCGAAGTTTGTTACGAGATTCAATTTTCGGGCATAATACCCGTCCACCCAGTCTGTTGTAGATGCAATAATAAATAGAATGGCCCCCGCCAAATGTGCGACCGGGATCGATTCGTCTCCAACTTCGAGCCTGCCCCAGTCAAACGGCGCCAGCATGATAATCATGAAGATTGGGATTAATGCGATTCTAGCTAGTGTGATTTTATTTGGTAAGTTAAACATAAAGCCCCTCCAATTTCATACTCGGACGTGAAGAAAAGTCATCTGGTAATTAAGATGACTTTTCTTCCTTTTTATTTACAATCTTTATAGTTTGTGCCATCACTTTTTTCGGATCAAGTTCATATGAAAGAACCTTACCGTTGATTTTTATTTTCAGATTAGGTGCATATCCGGTGCGGATATCAACTTGTTTCTGATCAGTTATGTCTTTTTTATAGGTCTCGTCTTTTTTCAGCGTTCCTTCTTTTAAAGAGCTGCTGTTTTCATCGCGCACTCGAATCCAGGAGCTGTCTGATGCCTTCAGTTCCAGCTCGATTTTATCAGCGCCGGACACTTCATAAGTCGTTAACGATCCTTCAGTGCCAGCAGCTTTAATCTCCAGCTTATCACTGTCATTTTCTTTTTTCTTATCTTCGTTTTCTTTCGTTTCTTTTTTAGTGTCTGTCTCTTTTTCAGAGCTGTTATTTTGATTCTCTTTCAGCGTTGAATCTTTAGGGATTTCGTACTTGCTCTCACTTTGCGTAATTGCTTTTTCTGATGCCGCATTGTGATCATCACTGTTTTTGTGATTGGCAAACTGAATGATCGCGTACACAATGGCAATCACGACAATCACGCCGAGAATAACAAGTATCGTTGGCAGCAGC
This sequence comes from Bacillus sp. SIMBA_008, assembly GCF_046535495.1. Lineage (NCBI taxonomy): Bacteria > Bacillati > Bacillota > Bacilli > Caryophanales > Bacillaceae > Bacillus > Bacillus sp. SIMBA_008. Next base: position 168,099 of record NZ_JAWRWL010000002.1, read on the forward strand.
TCCAGCGCCTTAGATGCTGGCTTCGGAATTTCCTTTTGAAGATTCATGCCGGAGATCTTTTCAGACACATCGTCATGATACGTATTAGGGATATCTTTTTTATGCTCCTCAAACAGCTGATCCGCATCAAGCCCAACGGCTTCTGCATATTGCTTGATGAATGCCCGAACATAAAACTTCCCCGGAATAATGTCATAGTTTCCTTCCTCCAAGGCGGTTAAATACCTTTTTTGAATCTTTGTTGCCGCTTGGAGATCATCCAATGACATTGCTTTTTCCTCTCTGGCTTCTTTGAGCCGGATTCCTAGTTCAGTCACAACAAACACCTTCCAATTTTAAAAATCAAAGCTTGAAAACCCGGATTGATCAAACATTTGGGGTTCCTCGGCATGTTCATATGTAATAACCTCATCAGGGTCATTTCTCAGTTCAATAATATAATCAAAGTCATCTAGTGTATACTCTGTATTTTGAACGAATATGTCCGGATGCTCCACCACTTTTGTTGCAGGCAGCCGCATGATTTCTCGGACCAGCTGGAGATGGCGTTCCGATCCTCTTCGTGTTGACACAATTCCGTCAACGATAAAGACATTTTCAGTGCTGTATTCATCGGCAATCAGCTGGCTTCTTATGGTCTGCTTCAGCAAGGTTGATGACACAAACAGCCACCTTTTGCTTGCACACACACTAGAGGCTACAATCGATTCCGTTTTCCCGACACGCGGCATACCTCTGATTCCGATTAATTTATGGCCTTCTTTTTTGAACAATTCGGCCATAAAATCGACTAATAAGCCAAGCTCGTCCCGTTCAAAGCGGAACGTTTTCTTGTCATCGGCATCCCGTTGAATATAACGGCCGTGGCGTACGGCAAGTCGGTCGCGAAGCCTCGGTTCTCTAAGCTTCGTTACTTTAATTGTTTCCATCGTTTTTAAGATTGATTCTAATCGTTTAATTTGATCTATATGGCGGCACCTGAGGAGCATTCCCCTTCTGGAAAGATCGACGCCGTTTATCGTTACGATGTTGATAGAAAGCATCCCAAGAAGAGATGAAATATCCCCGAGCAGTCCGGGGCGGTTCACTTGAATTTCATATTCAAAATACCATTCGAGCTTTGCCAAATGATATACCCCCTTCATTGTGGCAAAATTTTACCTTCCTTTATCATAAAGCATTTTTCTCTAATTAGAAAGAAGAATGTTGCTGTGATGAGGAAAACATAAAAAAGAGAGGAAAAATCCCCTCTCTTCCTAGTGAGTGCTGTTATTTTCAACAAGCTTAACCATCATATTGGCAATGGCGTGCTGTTCATCTTTTGATGCTACACTCCAAAGATCTGCCAGCACTTTTTCCTGCTCGTTCTTAGATTCCACTTCATTAGCCAAGTAGCTGCCGATTTCTGTCGCAAGATCTGTAATCGTATCCTGGCTCATACCTTTATCTTGCGCATAGTTCAGACGGTCGCCAAGGAAGTTTTTCCAGCTATCCCAGTTTTCTAATACTGACATGCTTGTTTCCTCCATTTCATGTGAAGTTACAAGATTATTGTGTCCTTCACAAAAGAAACTATACACCGAATATTTTCGTGTCAGCAGTGCCAGCCGCCATTCACCGACAGAATTTGGCCGGTGATATATGACGCTTTTTCAGACAGGAGAAAAGCTGTTGCATCAGCAATTTCTTGCGGCCGGGCCAGCCGGCCGATCGGAATCTCATCAGCGATCTCTTCTTTTTCAGCCGCGGTGAATTGATTCATCATATTTGTATCAACTGCACCTGGCGCTACTGCGTTTACTCTGATTCCGCTTGGCGCCAGCTCCTTAGCCAATCCTTTTACAAATGAATGCTGAGCTCCTTTTGCCATGCTGTACAGTACTTCACAGGATGCTCCAGTCTCTCCCCAAATCGAGCTGACAGCCACAATCGCTCCCGATTTATTCCGAATCATGCCTGGCAGAAGGTTTCTCGTCAGCATATACGGACTCGCCACATGAAGCTGAACCATTTCCTGGACTGTTGCGTTATCTACATCCGTAATCAGCCCAAAATGGCTTCTTCCACTGTTTAAAACAATCGCATCAATCGGCTGAACAATTGAACTTGTCAGCTTATCTGCTCCATCTTGCGCGGACAGATCAGCTTGTAATATCTCCGCATTTACGCCAAACATCTGACTTAGTTTTTCAGCAAGCTCCGCTGCCGCGTATTGATTTGTATTGTAATGCAGCAGCAGATTGTATCCCTTAGCCGCAAGGGTTTCGCTGATGCTTTTGCCAATGCCGCCGCTTGCTCCGGTGATTAGTGCTGTTTTGTTCATCCTCTTTCCTTCTTTCCGCAGAAAAACACCCCTCACACTGGAGGGATGTTTTGTTTATGATTTAGGAACAACCTTGCAGACAGTCAGTCTGTCTGCAGCAATTTCCTCTTGTATTACGTTCTGGACATCCTCGAGGGTAATCTGCTCGAGTACCGTTACAACGTCAAACAGGCTCATATCCAAGAACGCATAACGGGTAAATTGATTGGCGATGTATTCAGGGGAATTCAGCGCTTTTAAGAATGTGCCGATCTTTTTCTTTCTGGCAAGTTCAATCTTTTCAGCAGTAATCAGTTCACCGGCGCGCAAAAGCATGCTTGAAATGTCTTCAGCTAACTGATCAGGCTCAGGCGTATCTCCGCCGATCGCCGCAAAACCAAACCCATATTCAGCAGTAAAATCAAAGCTAAACGTTTCGTCAATATATCCTTTTTCATAAAGTGATTCATACTGGGCAGAGCTTTTGCCAAAAAGAGCTTCAAGCAATAAGTTCATTGAAAGTTCATGCTTTAAGAGCTCTTTGCCTAATTTAAACGGATTTTTGGATTTCAGCCCAACAAGGCATTTCGGTCCCTGCACGTTCATTTTGATCTCTTTTTCTTTTCGGAAAACCGCTTCTTGCTCTTTCACTTCTTCCCGTTTGATCTCCGGCTGATCAGTATACGGCTTTTTCCCCTGGTTTTCTCTTACCTGAGAAATAATCGCTTCAGGATCTACAGGTCCGACAATGAAAAGGAGCATGTTACTCGGGTGATAAAACGTTTCATAGCATTCATAAAGAAGGTCTTTTGTAATATGTGAAATGCTTTCCACTGTTCCCGCTATGTCAATTCTGACAGGATGCTCTTTGTACATGTTTTCAATGACCCCGAAGTAAAGCCTCCAATCAGGGTTATCGTCGTACATATTAATCTCCTGCCCGATAATCCCTTTTTCCTTTTCAACCGTTTTTTCAGTAAAATATGGGTCCTGTACGAAATCGATAAGCGTCTCTAAATTGCGTTCAACATTTGATGTGCTTGAGAAAAGGTAAGCCGTTCTTGTAAATGACGTAAACGCATTGGCAGAAGCCCCCTGTTTGCTGAAATCTTGAAAAACGTCTCCGTCCGCTTTCTCAAACAGCTTGTGCTCAAGAAAGTGAGCAATCCCGTCCGGCACGTGAACCATCTCGTTTTTACCTAAAGGGACAAACCGGTTATCTATCGAGCCGTACTTTGTTGTAAAGACCGCATATGTCTTGTTGAAGCCTTTTTTCGGCAAAACGTAAACATCAAGGCCGTTGGACATTTTTTCATGATACAGCGTCTCCTGAAGCTGTTCATATTCGATTGGTTTGATCAAGATGCACCCTCCGTCCCTTTTAAGAAATAAGTCGTATCAAGCTGAATCTTTTCGCCGGCTTTAATGATATCCTCTTTTGTGACATTCTCAATATTGGCAAGAAAGTCTTCGATAGGAATCTCGACTTGAGCAGCGGCCTGCTGATATAAAAACTCAGATAAACCGTATGCTGTATCAATCGTTTCCAGCACTTGATTTCGAATGACAGCCTTTGTCTGTGCTATATCCTGCTCACTGAAATCGCCATTTTTCATTGCCTGGAATTGCTCAGCAATAATCGAAACCGCCTGTTCATAATTTTTCACTTCAATGCCTGACATCACCATTAACAAGCCTTTAAAACTTTCTATACGCGAAGCCGCGTAGTAAGCAAGACTGGCTTTTTCCCGAACATTAATGAAAAGTTTAGAATGAGAGAATCCGCCGAACAATCCGTTAAACACTTGTAAAGCAGGATAATCCTGATCTGTATAAGTGATGCTGGTGCGGTAGCCGATATTCAGTTTTCCTTGCTTGACATCCTCTTCATCAATTACTTCTTTTGGCTGAACTTTTTCATCAGCGTGATTGTTTTCAATCGTGCCAAGAGTTCGCTCTTCTGTTTTGAAATACTTATCAATTGCCGAATGTACCTGGTTACTGTCCACATCGCCAACTACATATAAATCAAGCTGGTCTTTTTGGATAGCGCTTTGGTATGTTTCGTATAATTGCTCTGCCGTAATGTCATCGACATCGTCGATTTCACCATTGACATGAAGCGCGTAAGGCTCATTTTTGCACATTTCCTGTATCAGCCTTAAATTCGAATAGCGCATTTTATCATCATAGACGGCTTGGATTCTTTGCTTAAGCGTCCGTTTTTCTTGAGCCACATATTGTGACTGAAAAGCGTCTCCCTCCAAAGCAGGTGAAAAGACGATTTCTGCAAGAAGCTGGAGCCCTTTCTCAAGTAGCGGCGTTTGGTCTTTTAAATATTTTTCATTTGGGATTTCAAGCCTGAACGTAATGACGTGCCGCTCTCCTTTTTTCGTAAGATCAGCCGATACTGACGTGCCGTACAGCTCATCCAGGTATGAACGCAATTCTGCGGTTTTCGGATGGCTTTTCGTTCCGCGAAGAAGCACATGCGGGAGCAGCGCTCTTTTGGTGACTTGATCCTTTGTCAGCGGCGCAAGCATCTTAAAAATAAGCGAGACGGTTTTGAATTTTTCTGTTTCTACAATGTGTGCGGTTAAACCGCCGTGCTTTGATTTGAGTTCATTAACATATGACATATGGAACCTCCTTCGTTCATTTCTTAATTAGTATGTATTATGACCAATTTTCAGCATTCGCAGAAACACTCTTTCATGTAATTATAGCAACTGTAGGATTTATAAGGAAACAATAACCTCCGCATGCTGTATAGGTACAGTTGTAAACTGTGCAAGAAAGCGCAAAAAAAGACGGCTGGCTAGACCGTCCCTAAGTTTTTTTCTTCTTCTTCACTTTTTTTAGCATCTACAGTAAAGAGCACTAAAAATAAAGAAACGATGCTGCAAAACGCCGAGAGTATGAAAATAATCCAGTTTGCATTAGACATTAATGCAGCAAAAACAGGTGGACCGAGAGCTACTCCTATAAAGCGCATGCTATTGTAGAAGGAGGAAATGGTTCCGCATTGTTCACTTTCAATCCCTTCGGTTATCAATGCATCTAAAGCAGGAAGAGCCATTCCAATCCCAATCCCGCCAAAGCTTAAAAAGATAAATAAAAAATAAAAACTGTGGTTCCACCACAAGGCAATAAACGAAAGGGTTAACAGAATCATTCCTGTAACAACGCAAAATTTCATTCGGCCTTTATCTTTACCGATCTTTTTGCCAGCTATAAAAGAACTGGTTGACAAAAACAAAAGTGGGATTGCCAGTAATCCGCCTTTAGCTACTCCGTCAATGGCATACTTGTTCTCCAGCGTATCTGATAAATAAAATAATACGCCAAATAACAAAAACATAATGACACACCCGATAATGAAGACCGTATAAAGCCAGCGACCATCCTGTTTAAAGATTTTCTTCACACTCTTAATAAACTCAGAAACAGCAGGCGCATCTTCATCTTCTTCAGGCTTGGCCACCAAAAACAATACGAGCAAAAAGCTGATCAAACAGAAAAACGGAATAAACCAAAACGGTACAAACCAATACCAAGAAGCCAGTAAGGCTCCAAGTATGGGACTCAGTACCTTCCCTGACGTGTTGGCGGTTTCAATATCGCCAAGACCGGCGCTGACCTTTTCATCGTCTCCTTTAAACAGGTCGCCGATAAACGGCATGACGATCGGAGCGGCACCTGCAGAACCAATGCCTTGAAGAACCCGCCCCGCCAAGATCATCGCATAAGGATTTTTCATATAGGTCGAGGCAAAAGCAGCTACCGCTCCCCCCAATCCTGCAATGAGGAGGCAAGGAAGCAATATTTTTTTTCTCCCGAAACGATCCGACAAATATCCGGCAATCGGAATGCAAATAATTGCTACTACTGAATATACAGTAATGATTAAAGACACTTGAAATGAAGTCACAGACAGCTTTTTCTCCATCATCGGAAGAACAGGAATCAGCATGGAGTTCCCGAGTGTCATCACAAGCGGGACGGAAGACAATGCAATAATATTTTTCATTCCATTTTTCTCTCTCAACATTTTCACCCATTCACTTTCTTGTCATCCCTTATATATTGCGTTAACCGGAATGAAAGTATGTACAAAGAAACATGAATCAGTGCAAATAAAAAAACAGACACATACAGGCGTCCGTTTTTAGAATCGTTTACGCAAAACATGAAATCTGAATTTATCCGCTCTAAAATAATTTAAAGAATAAAGCACCGGTTTATCGTGCTGATCGTAATGGGTTTGTTTTAACAGCAAAAGAGCTGTTTCCGGATCGCATTCAAGTACTGGAGAAATGGTATCGTGATAGCCGATCGGTTCTATATCAGTTACTGCATAGCTGATTACGGAGCCTGAATTTTTCTCAAGCAGGTCAAACATAGATTCTTGCTGATGAGAAAAAGAATTCGGCAAAATATTCATCGGAATTTTGTCTATACAATACACAATCGGCTGTCCGTCAGCTGTCCTGACTCGTTCAAGGTAAAAAAGTTCTTGCCCTTCTGCCAAATGAAATCTCTTCGTATCATCTTCAGACGGCATAAGCACTTGTGATGATAGAAAAATCGTGCCAGGGGTCATATTCGCCTGTTCTATCATCTTGGTTACACTGTTCAGCTGTTCAATGCCCGAAAGAAATAACGGCTTAGAATGGACAAAAGTGCCTACACCATGCCTTCTGATAATCACATGCTCTTCTTCCAGTATCCGCAAGGCTTCTCTTAGCGTTGCTCTGCTGACACCAAGCTTTTTGGAAAGCTCAAATTCAGAAGGCAGCTTTTCCTTCTCAGTGTAGATCCCATTTTTTATATCCTCTTTAATTCGTTCAATTACTTTCAAATACAAGTGCCGATTATCAGCTTTTGTAGACATGTTTCCCCTCCGTAAACCACTTTCGATAAAAATTATTGAACAATTGGGACAACTATATCATGTTTTGTCGAAAAAATAAATAGAAAGGTGATTAGTTTACATAATGTTATTATTGACAACTATAGAAAGCGGAACTCCCTTCATTAAGAAGAGAGCTCATCATATTTCTCTTTTGATAATAATACTTCCCTAGGTTTGCTGCCTTCATACGGTCCGACAACACCGCGTTCCTCCATTGCGTCAATCAGGCGCGCCGCTCTCGTATAGCCGATTCTGAATCTTCTTTGCAGCATTGAAACAGATGCCGTCTGCATGCCGACGATTAATTCAACAGCTTCATCATAAAGTTCATCAGTAACCTCGGAATGAGTTTCCGTTGTCTCCTCAGGAATCATTTCTTCTTGATATTGCGCTTTCTGCTGCGTAATCACATGGTCGACGACCTTCTCCACTTCGTCATCCGACAAAAATGCTCCCTGCACACGGACAGGTTTATTAGCCCCTACAGGTAAAAACAGCATATCGCCGCGGCCAAGAAGCTTCTCAGCGCCACCCATGTCAAGAATGGTCCTTGAATCCGTCTGTGAAGATACGCTGAACGCGATTCGTGACGGAATGTTCGCTTTGATCACCCCTGTGATAACATCCACCGATGGCCGCTGTGTCGCAATAATAAGATGGATGCCAGCAGCCCGCGCCATTTGGGACAATCTCGTAATCGAATCTTCCACATCAGATGAAGCGACCATCATGAGATCGGCAAGCTCGTCCACAATGACAACAATATAGGGCAGCTCTGGCTGTTTCGCTCCTTCTTCATTGTTGGCGCGTTTTATATAATCATTGTATCCTTCAATATTTCGTGTACCCGTATGAGAAAATAATTCGTACCGTCGCTCCATTTCATTGACAACCTTTTTCAAAGCCTGCGACGCTTTTTTCGGATCGGTTACAACCGGAGCAAGCAAATGCGGAATCCCGTTGTAGACATTTAGCTCTACCATTTTAGGATCGATCATCATCATTTTCACTTCATGCGGTTTCGCGCGCATTAAAATACTTGTAATAATGCCGTTGACACAGACACTTTTCCCGCTACCGGTTGCGCCTGCGACCAAAAGGTGGGGCATCTTGTTTAACTCAGCCAATACAGCTTCACCTGAAATATTGCGGCCGAGTCCAATTAACAGCTTCGCATCCGGTCTGTCATTCAATTTAGACTCCAGCACTTCCTTCAGCGAAACCATTGCCACTTCTGCGTTTGGAACTTCAATTCCGATTGCTGATTTGCCTGGTATAGGCGCTTCGATCCTGATATCCTTCGCAGCAAGCGCAAGCGCTAAATCATCGCTTAAATTGACAATTTTGCTAACCTTCACTCCGACATCAGGATATACTTCATATTTTGTTACGGCCGGTCCGAGATGAACCTGTGTGACTTTCGCCTTTACGCCAAAGCTTTGGAATGTGCGTTCAAGCTTTCTGGCATTTTCATAAATATTCTTTTTATCAGCCTGCTGGCCGGTATGCTTCGGATCTGCCAGCAAATCCAGTGACGGCATCTCGTAATCCTTATTTTCGAGCTCTGTAAAGGTCATAGGAGGAGCAGAAACAGTTTCCTGATCACCTGTCTCCGGTTGGATGTCCTGAAGCGGCTTCGACACAGGTTCGGCGCGCTTTTCTATAACTGGAGACTCTTCCTCTTCATTACGATCAGAAAAGCTTGAGATAATCGGCTCTGAATGAATAAGAGGCGATACTGTTTCATAATCCCCCTCTTCATTAGGAGGCTCCGGTTCCATTTGCTGTTTTTTGCGGGCCGGTTTTTGTTTTTTGCTCGGCGCTTTCGTTTTTTTCGATGACTGCATATTTGATTTGAAGGATTTCATATCATCAATAAATGCTAACCATTGTTCTTTTATAAAACGTCCAATCGGGCTCATCCACTTTTTTAGCGTTTCTTGTAGCGAGCGTCCTGTTACTAAAATCATTCCGATCAAAATCATGACAATCGCCATGATCTGAGAACCAGTCGACGCAAACAAAAAGTGTGAAGCCGCAAACAGCAGCGCACCGATCATCCCTCCGCCTAAATCAGGTGAAGCAGAGCTGCCATTCATGTCCATTAAAAACAATTCCCACGTATTGCGCACCACGCTTGCAGACTCAATAGACCCTTTGTGCGTCAAATTTTTAAATAGCTGCACGTGAGAAAGCAGCAATATGCTTGCGATGATACAGTACAACCCGGCCTTTCGTCTCGTTAAAAGGCTTGGGGTTTTTTTCTTCCAAAACAGTGAGACTCCTAACACCAATAAACCTAACAAGCATAAAATAAACCACTCTCCAGCAAAAAAGCGGAACAAATAGATAAACGTTTGCCCGACTACCCCCAGCTGCAAGATTGCGATAATTGAAATGGCTATACACAGCAATCCGTTAAGCTCGTATTTTATATTTAGCTGTTTCGCCTGTTTTTTTCTTGATTTTCGTTTTTTCTTTGCCACACTCATCACCTTACTGCGTTAAAAAATGTAAGTTCATACATAATGAAGAAAGCAGCCGTTTACAGGCTGCGTTTTTTCTGTAGGATTCCCCTATTATAGCATATTTTGCCCTTAAAAAAGGGTTGGATTCTTATACGTTTAATTTCAGCTTTTGTCCGGGTGAAATGTCCGGATGCAGAAAATGCATTGGATTGGTGCTCATGATTTGAATGACTTCCGCTTCATTCCCTTTCATTTCGACTAGAAGCGGTACACCTTTATATTCAATTTGCTCATGTGCGCTTTTCTCTTGGTTCTGTTCTGCAAACACAATTTCCTGCGGCATCACGGTATAAAGAATCATTGAATCATCCGTCCTTCTTCTTTCCTTGCTTCATCGATGAGCTCATTCAGTTTATTGATTGCTTGTCCGACACCGCCTGCGTGATCGATCAATCCGTATTTAACTGCATCCTTACCGACCACATTTGTTCCGATATCGCGTGTTAAGTTTCCTTTTGAAAACATTAGCTCTTTAAACTTCTCTTCGGTTATATTGGAATGGCTTGTGACAAATTTAACAACTCTTTCTTGCATCTTATCCAGGTATTCAAACGTTTGCGGCACCCCGATGACCAGCCCGGTGAGCCTAACTGGATGAATCGTCATCGTTGCTGTTTCGGCGATATAGCTGTAATCACAGGATACAGCTATCGGAACGCCGATGGAATGTCCCCCGCCAAGCACGATAGAAACGGTCGGTTTCGATAAAGATGCAAGCATTTCCGCTATTGCAAGACCAGCTTCAACATCTCCTCCGACAGTATTTAATATGATCAGCAAGCCTTCAATTTTAGGATTTTGTTCAATTGCCACAATCTGCGGGATGACATGTTCATATTTTGTTGTTTTGTTTTGCGGAGGAAGCTGAACATGGCCTTCAATTTGTCCGATAATGGTCAGACAATGAATATTTGTATCTTGGGGCAGCTGTGGAAGCGTCGTTTCACCAAGCTGCTGTATTTTATTCATAATGCTGTCCTTCGCATCATTTTTTTCAGGACGCTCTTCTTCTGTGTTTTCCATACGATGATCCATCTCGCTTTCATCCTTTCCGAGTTTCTCTTTGTATTATGAACAAAGATACTTCATTCAATCCCGGCTTGAAGGACAAAAAATAAAGACCGGAGCAGCTCCGGTCTTTAGTCAGTCATTATACTTCCATAATAATTGGGATGATCATCGGTTTACGTTTCGTTTTTTCATAAAGGAATTGGTTCAAAGCATCCCGCATTGCCTGCTTCAGCGTTGACCATTCGACATTTGATGTTTCAGTCGCTTCTGTCACGATGGACCGTACAAGCTCAGTAGCCTGTACGATAAGACCTTCAGACTCTCTTACATAAACAAAGCCGCGAGTGATAATTTCTGGTCCTGATACAAGATGTTTCTTTTGTTTATCAAGTGTAATGACAACGATTAAAATTCCGTCCTGTGAAAGCAAGCGGCGGTCTCTCAATACGATATTGCCGATATCACCGACACCTAAACCATCAATTAAAATATTGCCGTAAGGAACTTTATCCCCAATTTTTACGTTTTGGCCGCGGAATTCAACGACGTCGCCTTTTTCAATTAAGAAGATGTCACTGCGCTTCATGCCGGTTTCTTCAGCGATTTTTGAATGAGCTTTTTGCATTCTGTATTCGCCGTTTACAGGAATCAAATATTTTGGTTTAAGCAGGTTGATCATCAGCTTTAACTCTTCTTGTGAGCCGTGGCCTGATACATGAACACGCTTTTGGGCAAAGATGACTTGTGCACCGGCTCTCGCAAGAAGATCTACTGTTTTAGAGTAAATGAGTTCCTGCCCGGGAATCGGAGTTGACGCAATGACCACCGTATCCCCTTCTTCAATGTTCAGCTGTTTGTGAGCTTTGTTTGCCATTCTTGTCAAAGCAGCTAATGGTTCACCTTGGCTTCCGGCTGTAATAATGGCCACTTCGCGCTTCGGATATTTTTTGACATCCTGTACAGAAATAAACAATTCATCATCTGCTTCAATATATCCTAACTTTCTCGCCAGCTGCAGGACAGATTGAAGATTTTTTCCGGCTACGGCAATCTTTCTGCCATTTTGAGCCGCTGCATGAATGACTTGCTGAATCCGGTTAATATTGGATGCGAAAACAGCAATAATCACCCGGTTCTGTGAATTATACAGCGCATCCGAAATTTCTCCGCTGACAGCCGCTTCCGAAGGGGTGTAACCCGGCCGTTCCGCATTTGCACTGTCAGAAAGCAGAGCGAGCACGCCGCTATTGCCGATCTTGGCGATCTCGCCAATGTCGCACGTCTGATTAAGTGCAGGTGTTTGGTCAAATTTGAAGTCTCCCGTGCATACAATAGATCCAAGTGATGTTTTAAAGCTCACACCTACAGAATCAGGAATGCTGTGAATCGTTCTAAAGAACGATACCTTTGTTGATTCAAATGTAATGACAGATTTGGAGTGAATTTCTCTTAAATCAGTTTTTCGGTTATGTCCGTATTGTTTTAATTTCTCTCTTAACAGTGCAAGCGTCAATTTTGTTCCGTACACTGGAACGGACAGCTTGTTTAATAAGTAAAAAACGCCGCCGATATTTTCATCGTGCCCGTGCGTTAAAAAGATTGCCTTGACGCGGTCAGCCCGTTCAATCAAATATGATATGTCAGGAATCACTACATCAATACCGAGCATTTCGTTTTCTGGATGCATAAGACCGGCATCAACGACAAATATGTCTGAGTCAATTTCAATGACATAAAGGTTCTTCCCAATCTCTCCGACACCGCCAAGGGCGATAATTCTAACGTTTTCTGTATTTTTCTTTTTCAAAATCTATATCCTCCTAGTCTCATACCCGTCCATCATCACTTGTTCCTATTATAACTGAAAGTAAATTTAGAAAACAAGATAAAGCAGAAGGTTTAGGGAAAACCAATATGTAAAAGAAACGGTCAAACTCAGCTGAATGTGAGAATGACCGCGTTTGTTTCACTGTATGAAATTTTCTTACAGTTCGCTGATCGTGCTGCTTAAGCTCAGACGTTCATCCTCAGTTAACGGGACTAGAGGCAGACGCACAGAACCGACATCAAGACCTCTCAGCTGAAGCGCTGTTTTGACTGGAGCAGGATTAGGCGCTTTAAACAGTTCCTTCATAATCGGCAGCAGTTTCTGATGAATCAGTGCCGCATTAGCTGTTTGCCCATTCGTATAATTTTTGATCATTTGCTGCATATCAGTGCCTGCAATATGGCTCGCCACTGACACAACTCCTCTTCCTCCAACTGAAAGAATTGGAAGCGTCAGAGCGTCATCCCCTGAATAGACATAGAAGTCTTCAGGTGTTTCAGCAATAATTTTTGTAATCGCTTCGAGGTCTCCGCTCGCTTCTTTAATCGCAACCACATTCGGAATGTCTGCCGCCAAACGGATCGTCGTTTCAGGAGCAAGAGAAGCAACCGTACGGCCAGGAACATTATAGAGCATAACCGGAAGAGATGTCTCTGCCGCAATTGCTTTAAAATGCTGGTAGATTCCTTCTTGAGAAGGTTTATTGTAATACGGGGTAACAAGCATAACAGCGTCCACGCCCGCTTCCTCAGCTTTTTTTGTCAGCTTAATGGAATCTTTCGTGTTGTTGCTTCCAGTACCAGCGATAACGGGCACCCGTCCGTTTACTTCTTTTACTGTATATTCAAAAAGCGCAATTTTTTCTTCAGTTGAAAGGGTCGGAGATTCTCCAGTTGTTCCCGCTACTACTAAAGAATCCGTTCCGTTTTTCAACAAGTAATCAATCAGTGTAGACAGTTTTTGAAAGTCTACGTTCCCTTTATTGTCAAAGGGTGTAATCATCGCTGTAGACACATTTCCGAAATTCATTTTATTCACCTCATCATGATTCAATCACATTTACTTCGAAAGTTCAAACACTTCATGCAAAGCGTTTACAGCAGGAACCATATCCGCTTCATGGACGAGCACCCATATCGTCGTATGGCTGTCAGCCGACTGAAGGATCGGAATTTCTTTTTCTGAAAGAGCCGATACAATTTTGGACGTAACACCGGGAACACCCATAATGCCCGCGCCGACCGCCGATACCTTCGCGCAGTTTCTCGTCACCATTGGATCATAGCCCATATCCATTAAAATACGCTGAGCTGTTTCTGTTTTATTTCCGGCTACCGTATAGACGATTTCACTAGGTGTAATGTTAAAGAAATCGACACTGATTCCAGCGTTTGCCATAGCCTTGAACACTTCAGTCTGAACGTTATACTGGCCGATTTTCGCAGGCACTTTGAACTGCGTGACATCTTTGACATGGGCGATTCCCGTAATCAGCCTTTCAAAAACATCACTGCCGACCTTGGAAGAGTGATGTGATGTCACCAATGTACCTTTATCATTCGAATAAGTCGAACGGACGCGGATCGGAACCTTGGCCTGCATTGCGATTTCCACAGCACGCGGATGAATGACCTTGGCCCCCTGATACGCCAGGTTGCAGATTTCCGTATACGTCACAACAGGAAGCGGTTTTGCATTTTCCACCACTCTTGGGTCAGCAGTCATCACGCCTTCTACATCGGTGAAAATATCGATGTATTCCGCATCAACAGCTGCTCCGAGTGCGGCTGCAGACGTATCGCTGCCCCCTCTGCCGATTGTAGTTGTATCACCCTTTTCAGTTGCGCCCTGGAAGCCTGCGACGACTACCGCATCATGATTGGCGAGCACACTGAATAAACGCTCCGGTTTCATTTCAATGATTTTCGCATTGGTATGCTGATCATTCGTTAAAAAGCCAGCCTGAGCCCCTGTCAGCGCAGCTGCTTTCACACCGTTATCAAGCAGCATGCTTGTAAAGACGACAGAGGAAATAGTCTCTCCGCAAGATAAAAGCAAATCCTGTTCCCTAGGAGAAATCGCTGACTGATCGCCGTAAAGCAGCCCGAGCAAAGAATCTGTTGCATACGGGTCTCCTTTTCGGCCCATCGCTGAAACGACAACGACAACCTTATATCCTTCACTGATTGCTTCTTTAATATGCCCTAAAGCCAGTTTGCGGCCTTTATCATCTTTTACTGATGTTCCGCCGAACTTTTGAACAATTATCTTCACTGTTTTCACTCCAAATTATTCGGACGTAACAGAAGAGAGCAGGCTGATAGCGCCTTACTCTCTTCTATTCGTCTTTAGAAAATTCTCTCTTTTATACGAGGTTTAGTTTTTTCAGGCTTTCTGCAATTTGAACAGAGTTCCATGCCGCGCCTTTTAATAGGTTATCAGAAACAACCCATAAATGAAAACCGTTTGCTCTGTCCAAGTCTTTGCGGATGCGGCCTACAAACACATCGTTTTTGCCGACAGCATCAGCAGGCATCGGATAAAGCTGCTGGCTTGGATCATCCTGAAGTGTCACGCCCGGAGCTTCTTTCAATAGATTTTTAATATCTTCAACTGTAGCGTCATCACGGTCTATTTCGATGTAGACGGACTCTGAGTGCCCAGTTTGGATTGGCAGTCTCACACATGTAGCCGCTACTTGAAGGTCAGGCATGTGCATGATTTTTTTCGTTTCATTTATCATTTTCATTTCCTCAAACGTATAGCCGTTATCTTGGAATTTATCGATTTGCGGAATCGCGTTGAAGGCGATTTGATAGTGTTTTTTGTCACCTTTTACAGGCATGATCTCAGGCTCTATTTCTTCTTTATTTAAAATCGCCTGTGTTTGGCTGTAAAGCTCTTTTACAGCTTCATTACCCGCTCCTGATACTGCCTGGTAAGTTGATACGATGACCTTGTTTAAGCCATATGCTTTGCGGATCGGTTCAAGTGCCGCAACCATTTGGATTGTAGAGCAGTTTGGATTGGCAATAATGCCGTTGTGTTCATGCAAGTCTGCCTCATTCACTTCTGGCACAACAAGCGGTGTATTTTCATCCATGCGGAACGCACTCGTATTATCTATAACAATAGCGCCGCGTTTTACAGCTTCTGGTGCCAATGTTTGTGATACGCTTCCGCCGGCGCTGAACAAAGCAATATTTACCCCTTCAAAGCTCTCAGGAGAAGCTTCCTGAACAGTCAGCTCTTGGCCTTTAAACGTGACTTTTGTCCCCGCAGAGCGTTTTGAAGATAGCAATGTAAGTGTGTCCATTTCAAAGTTTCTGTCTTCAAGTGTTTTAAGCATTTGTTGTCCCACAGCCCCTGTCGCTCCGACAACAGCTACGTGTAAACCTCTTCCCATCTGTAAAACTCCTTCCGCCAATCAGCTTCATTGAATTGATTTGACTATGATTTTACGTTTTATTTTACCATAGAATATGCGGGTGATGACCGAATTTTTTAGTTTGGGAAAGATTTTCTGTAAATTTAGTCATTTCCCTGATAATTCTCAACTAGAATCGGCTGAAGCTGCTGGTGCATGAGTGCCTTTTCAATCGTTTGCGGAAGCAGATCCATTTTGGCTACCATTGAATTCGGTTTTTTAAATGGATCATCTTGCCCGAATGGAATAAAAAAGATATTTTTTGTTGACATGAGCCTCATTAAATTTGTTCCGTTTAAACCAAGAGCATCATTTGTCGAGATACCCAGAACGACAGGCCGATTGTTCCGGATTGTCGCTTTTGCCGCCATCAGCACCGGGCTGTCCGTCATGGCATTTGCCAGCTTGCTCATTGAATTGCCTGTTAAAGGCGCAATGACCATGCAGTCAAGGGGCAGCTTCGGCCCAAGAGGTTCTGCCTTTACAATCGAATCAATGGCCTCATATCCAGTCAGGTCTTCAATTTTTTTAACCCATTCTGCGCCCTCTCCAAATCGGGTATTTGTAGATTTTACATTAAATGTGACAACCGGACGGACTTCAGCTCCTTCATTGACCAACGCCTCAATTTGCGGGAAAACCGCTTCATATGTGCAATGCGACCCGGTCAGCCCAAACCCGATTCTTTTTCCTTTTAATGACGACATCCTTATTTCCCCTCCTCAGCTTGTATTTCAGCCAAAAGCTTGCTCAAGACGTTTGCAAGGATTTGCCCAGCTGTTTTAGGAGCGACAATCCCTGGAAGCCCAGGAGCAAGAAGTGCTTTAATCCCTTGTTTCTCGGCATATTTAAAATCCGTTCCCCCGGGACGTGAGGCCAGATCCAATATTAAGGTTTTTGGTGTCATGCTAGAAAGTACCGTTTGATTTAAAATCATACTCGGTATGGTATTAATGCAAATATCTATATCTTTTACATGCTCTTTCAGCTCATCGGTATGAAAAGGAACGAGCCCCATTTCAGTGATACGTGCCAGATGCGCTGAACTTCTTGCCCCCACTTTTACATTCGCCCCGAGCGCGGCAAATGTACGGGCAATCGTCATCCCGGTGCGCCCCAGACCGAGAACGGCCACCTGTGATCCGTGTATCGTATAATCCGTGTGCTGAATAGCCAGCATGATCGTTCCTTCTACTGTCGGAATAGAGTTGTATATCGCAATGTCATCCCGCTCAAACAGTTTTACAAGTTTTCTTTTTGCCTGAGCTGCAATGTTTTCTAAATAGGCGTTAGAAATTCCTGAGAAAATGACACAATGTGCAGGCGTTCTGTCGAGATGGTCCTGTTTTAACACAACTTCTTCATTAGAAAATACAGTTGATACGACACCTTCTCCTGTTGTCGCGGATACTGGAAGAATGATGCTGTCTATTTGCTGAAAAGGAATTTCATCAATATTGCATTTTACTGCCCCGGTAAAACCGTGATCCAATTGGTCAAAACCGACAAGATAGATGTCAGCCTGCTGTTCAGTGAGCTTTCTTATAATTTCGAGCTGTCTTGCGTCACCGCCGATAACTGCAATTTTCAATCCGGTTAACATTCTAAACGTTCACCTTCTTTGTATATACTGGATCTCTAGTTGTTAAGCTCCCCTTCATCTTATGATCAAAAGGAAATACCGGTGAATATAAAAGATGCGCTTTTTCCATATAAAAAAACATCGGCTCCGGCAGCCGATGTTTCAGATGTTTTCTTTAGAGCCCGCTTCACAGGCAATTGGGCTATTTACTCTTGTCGAGGAGGCATTTCCTCAGGTACATCTAATATAATCATATCTGAACCGATCTTTTGAATATGGTGCCATGGGACACGAATGTCATGACCTTGCTTTCTCAAACCAAACCACTTAACTGTGGGAATGAGGAGTGCTGTAATCTGTCCATCCTGTTCATTGATTTCCAAATCGGTCTGGCCGAGCACTCCGAGCCGTTCAGCTCTTTTGATGTCTACAATTTCCTTTCCCGATAATTCACTGAGCCGCATGTCTGTCACCCCCTTGTACTATGTATGATGAAAGGGATTAAAAAATGCCTGCTCCATTATGGAGCAGGCTTTCCATTTTAAGACGGCATATTGCCGGAAGGGCTGATAAGTGCTAATGCATAGTCTTCAGTAAACAATTGTCTGGCAAGGCCGTTAACACGCTCTAAGTTCACGGCGTTTAATTCATTGATGATTTCATCTAATGTTTTATGTTTGCCGAGCAGCAGTTCATTTTTTCCGTTTCGGCTCATTTTGCTGTTTGTGCTTTCTAAGCTCAGCATTAAGCTTCCCTTCATTTGCTCTTTGCTGTTTTCCAGTTCTTTCGAGGTAATGCCGTCACGTTTTAATGTGGCAAGGGTTTCTTGAATTGTTTCCGACAGCTGCTGAAGCTGATTTGCACCCGTTCCGCCGTAAATCGTTAGCATTCCGCTGTCCTCATATGAGCTGTGATAGCTGTAAACAGAATAAGCAAGTCCTTTATCTTCACGCACATCTTGGAACAGCCGGCTGCTCATGCTGCCTCCGAGCACATTGTTGAGGACGATTAAATCATAAATACGTTCATGGCCAACCTCTAAGCCTTTAAATCCAAGGCACAAATGAGCCTGCTCTGTTTCTTTTTTTCTCGTCAGTTTTTCCGTGTGGAACTCAGGCTTCTCAAGGCCTGTCGCTTTGCCCTTCGCCTCGTATGACCCGAACCATTTTTCTACATCTTTGATAAAACTGTCAGATATATTGCCCGCTACCGAAATCACCACTCGGTCCGGCGTATAATAATCATGCATGTATTGTCTGAGAGAGTCACCGTTAAAGGAAGCAAGCGTTTCTTCCGTGCCTAGAATTGGGTAGCCTAAAGAATGATTGCCGTAAGTGGCTTTGCTCAATAAATCATGTACAATGTCGTCCGGCGCATCTTCATACATTTTAATTTCTTCATATACTACATTTTTCTCTTTTTTCAGCTCGTTTTCATCAAACGTTGAATGAAAGAACATATCTGCTAATACGTCCAGCGCGTAATTCGCATGCTCGTCAAGCACCTTTGCATAGTAGCAGGTATATTCCTTTGAAGTAAACGCATTGACCTGGCCGCCAATACGATCAAAAGATTCTGCTATCTCGCGTGCAGATTTTGTGCTCGTCCCTTTAAAGAACATGTGCTCTAAAAAGTGAGAAATTCCGTTTATCTCCGGCGTTTCATGTCTCGACCCTGTGCCGATCCATACGCCGATCGCAACAGAACGGACTGTCGGATTATTTTCCAGCACAATTCTTACACCATTTTGACACGTATATCGTTTAATCAAATTTGTTCCTCCTATTCAAAGACAAGCTGCCTTCATCTGTTACTTCAATAGTCTTGTTTCATCCATTAGTTCAGTGACTGTTCCAAGCGCATATCCTTTGTCTTTTATCTTTGTAATCAGCGCTTCAAGACTTTCCGCCGTAGGGTCAGTCGGATGCATTAAAATCATGGCACCATTATGTATCTTGCTTAACACTCTCGTCTGAAGTACAGACGGAGCCGGCTTTTGCCAATCGATTGTATCAACTGTCCACATGACTGTTCCCATCTGTTTCTCAGCTGCAATGTCGATAACCGCTTTTCTGAAACTTCCGCTCGGCGGAGCGAACCACTTTGGCTTAACACCGATCGTTCGTTCTATTTGTTCATTAGTCTTGTCGAGCTGCTCGGAAATTCTTCCTGTAGTCAGTTTGCTCATATCCGGATGATTGTATGAATGATTTCCGATTTCATGTCCGTCTTTTGCAATCTTCTTAGCGAGCTGTTTATTTTTTCTCACCCAATTGCCTTCTAAAAAGAACGTAGCTTTAACCTGGTGCTTTTGCAGAATAGGGAGCATTTTTTCCAAATACTCATTTCCCCATGCCACATTGATTAAGAAAGCAACCATCGGCTTGTCAGGATTTCCTTTATAAATAGGCTCAGGCTGAAGTGACTCAAGATGAACACTTGGTTTTACTTGGCTGTACACCAGGTCTTTTTCCCGAAACTCGCCATTCTTTTTCATTTTTTTATATGATTGTTCAATATTGACCTTTAATCCATTGTAGCCGGGAATGCTTTTCCACACTTTATCAATTCTTGCATTCTGGGGCTTAACTTCGTACTCCGGCGCTTTTTGAAGCAATTCTTCATATAACGGGTCTTTTGACGCCGTGACAGTCACCGTATCTTTTTTCATTGCCCCTATATAATCAAGTGCATGCGGATTTTCCATCATCTCAAATGAGACAAAAAAAAGAAATAAAAAAACGGCAAACGGTACAAATTTTTTGTACATGTTCTGTCCCCCCTCATCTCACATTATGAAGGAGAGGGACAAGGTAGAACCCGCCTGCTTTTGAAAAGCTTCAAAATAAAGAAGCCGGGTCTCCCAGGCTCCTTTTATGTTTTCATTTAAGATTGTTGTTCTTCTTTTTCTTTCTCTTCACGGAGCACCGCTTTGCGGGATAAATTCACTCGTCCTTGTTTATCAATTTCAGTGACTTTGACAAGAATCTCGTCTCCGATTTTTACAACATCTTCAACTTTCCCTACTCTTTCAAGCGCAAGCTCTGAAATGTGCACCAAACCGTCTTTTCCGCTGAAAATTTCAACGAAAGCCCCGAATTTTTCAATCCGTTTCACTTTACCTAGGTAAAGTTGGCCGACTTCAACCTCTCTCACAAGGTCTTCGATGATTTTTTTCGCTTTTTGGTTGCCGCTTTCATCTGTAGAGGAAATAAAGATTGTGCCGTCCTGCTCAATATCAATTTTAACACCGGTTTCTTCGATGATCTTATTGATTTGTTTTCCGCTTGGTCCGATGACATCGCGGATTTTATCAGGATTAATGGTCATTGTTAAGATCTTAGGCGCATATCGAGAAAGCTCTTTTCTTGATTCGCTTAATGTTGCAAGCATGCTGTTGAGGATTTCCATTCTGCCCTTTTTCGCCTGCTGAAGCGCTTCTTCAAGAATCTCTCTGGAAAGGCCTTCAATTTTAATGTCCATTTGCAGGGCCGTTACGCCTTTTTCAGTTCCCGCTACTTTAAAGTCCATATCTCCGAGCGCGTCTTCCATGCCTTGGATGTCAGTCAAGACAGTGTAATGTTCGCCTGATTTGACAAGACCCATCGCAATACCAGCAACTGGCGCTTTAATCGGTACACCGGCATCCATCATTGCAAGTGTGCTTGCGCAAATGCTTGCTTGAGATGTAGAACCGTTTGATTCAAGCACTTCTGAAACAAGACGGACAGTATAAGGGAAGTCTTTTTCAGACGGAATAACTGGCTCAAGCGCACGCTCACCCAGTGCTCCGTGTCCGATTTCACGACGTCCCGGTCCGCGCATCGGTCCTGTTTCCCCAACGCTGAATTGCGGGAAGTTGTAATGATGCATAAACCGTTTCGACTCTTCGACACCTAAGCCGTCAAGGATTTGCACATCTCCCAGAGCACCTAGCGTACAAACGCTGAGGGCCTGAGTTTGTCCCCTTGTAAATAGACCTGAACCGTGCGTTCTTGGCAAGAGGCCAACCTCTGAAGAGAGCGGGCGGATTTGATCGACACCGCGGCCGTCCGGTCTTACTTTCTCTTCAGTAATCAGGCGGCGAACTTCATTTTTCACAAGCTTGGATAAAATCTGCTTCACTTGCTTGATTGTGTCTTCATCATGTTCTTCATCCTCGAATTTTGCCACAACTGCGTTCTTCACTTCGTTAATGGCATCTTCACGGGCATGCTTTTCATGAACTTGGATGGCTTTCAGCAGATCCTCTTCTGCCAAAGCTTTTACTTTTTCATTAAGCTCTTCATCAATTTCAAAGAGCTTAATTTCAGATTTCTCTTTGCCGACTGCTGCAACAATTTCTTCTTGGAATGCAATCAGGCGTTTAATTTCTTCATGGCCGAACATAATGGCTTCAAGCATGATTTCCTCAGGAACTTCGTCCGCTCCCGCTTCTACCATGTTAATCGCATCTTTCGTGCCGGCAACGACAAGATTGATGTCGCTTTTTTCAAGCTGATCGACTGTCGGGTTAATGATAAATTGATCATCAATGCGTCCGACAGTAACCCCTGCAATCGGTCCTTCAAACGGAATATCCGATACAGAAAGTGCAAGAGATGAACCGAACATGGCAGCCATTTCTGAAGAGCAGTTTTGGTCAACACTCATGACAATGCTGATGACTTGAACTTCATTACGGAATCCATCGGCAAACAAAGGACGGATCGGACGGTCAATTAAACGGCTGGCAAGAACCGCTTTTTCACTTGGACGTCCTTCTCTTTTAATAAATCCGCCCGGAATTTTCCCTACCGCATATAATCTTTCTTCATAGTTTACAGTAAGAGGGAAGAAATCAAGCGGTTTAGGTTCTTTTGAAGCGGTTGCTGTACTAAGTACTGCTGTATCACCGTAGCGGATCATCACAGCACCATTTGCCTGTTTGGCAAGCTGGCCGGTTTCAACAGTAAGCGTTCTTCCGGCCCAATCTATGGTAAAGACATGTTTTTCTTGTCCCATACAATTACGAACTCCTCTCTTCGTTGTGTGAAATAATCAATTACTCCTATTATGAACGAAATGAATTGAACATATCAATGTCAAAGTAGTATGTAAAAGGATTTCAATGATTTGTTATAAGAAATTTCGCTTTAATACGATAAAAAAGCGGGAATCCTCCCGCTTTTTACGATTATCGACGTAAGCCTAGTTTGTTAATTAACTCACGGTAACGAGTTACGTCTTTATTACGCAGATACGTAAGAAGATTACGACGCTTACCTACCATTTTAAGAAGACCGCGACGTGAGTGGTGGTCTTTCTTGTGAGTACGTAAATGCTCGTTCAAGTTGTTAATTGAGTCAGTTAGGATAGCGATCTGAACTTCTGGAGATCCAGTATCAGATTCGTGTGTTTTGAACTCATTGATGAGTTGGTTTTTACGCTCTTGAGTAATTGCCATCCTGTTTCACCTCCAAATCATATTTAGCCCCAGTTACCTAGCAACCGTCGGTGACTTCGGATTGCCAAGCAATGGTTTTAAGACTACGAAAACTATCATACTAAAAATCGTGCCTATATGCAAATATTTTAGAATAAAATTTGCGTGCGTTGCAAGTTATTTCCGCAAATTGCTGAAATAACGGATGGCTTCCTGCTTATCTTTCTCAATTTGCTCAGTTAATTCTTTGATGCCATTGAATTTCCGCTCACTCCGAATCCGTTTATACCATTCGATTTTTATAGCGGCTCCATATACCTCCTGATCGAAATCAAACAGATTGACCTCGATGGAAGGCTGCTCAGGGCGCTTTTCATAAAACGTCGGCTTATAGCCAATATTACAAACGCCATTGTAAACTTCGCCGTTCACTTCCGCTTTTACGGCATATACACCTGTGGGCGGAACGATATAGCTGTTATTTAAACCGACATTTGCTGTCGGAAACCCGATGGTCCGCCCTCTTTTATCACCATGAATGACAATTCCTTTAATAAAATAAGGCTGTCCAAGCAAGACATTCGCCAATTCAACATCTCCGTTTTGAAGCGCGGTACGGATATACGAAGAACTGATTTTTTTATCCTGCTCCGTCAATTTTTCTACCATTGTGCACCCAGCTTTTCCGTCTAAATCATCCGGCATGGTCTCCATTGTCCCCTTGCCGTATTTGCCGTACGTAAAGTCAAAGCCTGCCACTGCGTGCTGCACATTAAGACCGATAATATACTGGTCTATAAACTGCTTAGGAGAAAGAGAAGCAAACACTTCATTAAATTTAACGACATACAGAACTTCTGTGCCTAATTGTTCAATTTGGTTTATTTTGTCTTCAAGAGGCGTAATCAGATCCTTTGGTTCCTTATCTCTGCCCAACACGTGAGAAGGATGGGGATGAAAGGTCATCACAGCTAATGTCAGACCTTTTTCTTCGGCTATTTGCTTCGCTGTGCCGATTACCTTTTGATGCCCGAGATGAACGCCATCAAAATATCCTAACGCCATCACTGATTTAGCCTGCTCCTCTTTTATTAAATGATGAGGATGTGTAATATGTATCGTCTTCACAGAACGGTCACCTTTTTTCTATTGTTCGCTTTTTTGCATCAATACTTTTGCCGGCTTTAACAGCCCATTTTTTGCAGGATGAGGGAAATAGATCGCCAAGCATGTTCCGGATTCAGTAAAGACGGCAATACGCTCTTCACTTGTCATTTCAGAAAACTGCTCGGGCGTCTCAAGCAAAGCCCCATTTTCTACTTTCTTAGCTAATGTATCACTTATGATCCATTTCGGCAAATGATTGAGCGCACGTTCAATAGAAACTGTATGCTCTTCCACGGTCCCGGATTGGGCCTGTGCTTCGAGCTCATCAAAAGTAAAGCATTCGTCGAGAGAAAAATCTCCGGATGCCGTACGGATTAAATGAGACATATGGGCCGGATATCCGAGCTTTTCTCCGATCATGACCGCCAGCGTCCTTACATAGGTCCCTTTGGAGCAAGTCACTGTAAACCGGAAGCTTGCGGTTTCTCCATGATGTTTAATCTCTGTCGTCAGGGCAATGTCTTCAATGGTTATCATACGTTTCGGACGTTCTACTTCAATCCCTGCTCTTGCGTATTCGTATAATTTTTTGCCGTTTACTTTTACAGCGGAATACATGGGCGGAATTTGTTCTTGTTTCCCCTTTAAACTGTTTAAAACCTTTTCTACATCCGCTTTATCAATGTCGTGATTGACAGGCTTTGTTTCCACCGTTTCTCCGGTTTGATCCTCTGTTGTGGTTGAAAAGCCCAATGTTATTTCTGCATCATACGTTTTAGATTTTTCAGTTAAGTATTCGACTATTTTTGTCGCTCTTCCTACACAAATCGGAAGCACGCCTGATACTTCCGGATCGAGCGTTCCTGTATGTCCTACTTTTTTTGTTTTTAACAGCTTTCGGATCTTCATGACACAGTCGTGCGATGTCATGCCAACAGGTTTATGTAAAAGGAGAACTCCGTTAACCATTTGCCTTTCACTCCTTCTTTTGAGTTTTTTTCTTATAAACGAAGAAAGAGGACAGACGATATACGCCTATCCTCTCTTTTTTTATTCAGATGGTTTCTCTGAATGTAATTCGTGAATCAGTGTTTCGATCCGATTCCCGTAATCGATTGATTCATCGAACTCAAATTCAATTTCAGGCGTTTTTCGAAGTCTGATGCGGCTGCCGATTTCGGATCGGATAAATCCTTTCGCTTTTGCCAGCCCTTTCAGCGCTTCTTCCCGTTTTTTCTCGTCACCGAGAACCGAGATATACACCTTTGCAATTTGCAAATCACCTGATACACGTACATCCGTTACTGTCAGAAAACCAATTCTCGGGTCTTTCAGCTTGCGGCTGATAATATCACCGAGTTCTTTTTTCATTTGCTCGCCGACACGGTTTGCTCTCATACTCAATTCAATCACCTCTAAGTTAAAACCACTCTGTCCTAGTGATCGTCCGTTCAATTTCAGGAAAAGAATCGATAAACGCTAGGACGCGCTGCAGTTCTTTTTCTGTTTGAACGCGAGAGGAAGAAACAGCGGCGATTCCGAAGCTGGTTCTTTGCCAGGTGTCCTGATAGCCAATCTCCGAAATCGAAACATTGAACTTGTTTTGAACCCTGGTTAAAATCCGCTTCAGAACGGCACGCTTTTCTTTTAGCGATCCTGCATCATAAATGATGCATTCACACTCCGCAAATCCGATCACGTTCTTTCAATTTCTTGCATGACAAACGCTTCTAGGATGTCACCTTCACGAATGTCATTGTATTTCTTAATTGTAATACCACATTCATAGCCTTGTGAAACTTCTTTCACATCGTCTTTAAAGCGTTTCAGAACATCTACTTCGCCTTCAAAGATGACGACGCCGTCACGAATTAAACGGAGGCCGCTGTCGCGCGTAATGGTTCCTTCAGTAACATATCCGCCGGCAATTGTACCGATTTTAGATACTTTGAATGTTTGGCGTACTTCTACTTGACCAATTACTTTTTCTTCATATTCAGGATCAAGCATACCTTTCATGGCAGCTTCAATCTCGTCGATTACTTTGTAAATGATACGGTGAAGTCGAATATCTACATTTTCAGCTTCAGCCGTACTCTTAGCATTTCCGTCCGGTCTCACATTAAACCCGATAACAATTGCATTGGAAGCAGATGCCAAGATAATGTCAGATTCAGTAATCGCACCAACGCCTGTATGGATGATTTTCACTTTAACGCCTTCTACTTCAATTTTTTGAAGCGCAGCCGTTAAAGCTTCAGCAGATCCTTGAACGTCAGCTTTTACGATGAGGTTGATGTCTTTTACATCACCTTGCTTAATTTGCTCGAATAAATCATCAAGACTGAGCTTCGCTTTATCGCTGCGCTGCTCTTCAAGCTGTTTCGAAGCACGGGCTTCACCGACAGAACGAGCTGTTTTTTCATCCTTAAAGACAAGGAATTGGTCTCCTGCTTGAGGGACATCATTCAAACCGGTAATTTCAACCGGAGTTGATGGGCCGGCAGTTTTCACACGGCGGCCAATGTCGTTGACCATTGCACGGACACGGCCAAATGTATTGCCGACTACGATCGGATCACCGACATGCAGTGTTCCAGTTTGTACGAGCAACGTCGCAACTGACCCTCTGCCTTTATCGAGTTCAGCTTCAATAACCGTTCCTTTTGCCTGACGGTTCGGATTCGCTTTCAGTTCCTCTACCTCACTGACAAGCAAAATCATTTCAACGAGCTCATCAATGCCTTTTCCAGTTAAAGCAGAAAGCGGCACAAAAATGGTTTCTCCGCCCCAAGCTTCAGGGACAAGTCCGTATTCCGTCAGTTCTTGCATCACACGGTCAGGGTTTGCGGATTCTTTATCTATTTTATTCACAGCTACGATGATTGGAACCTCTGCTGCTTTTGCATGGTTAATCGCTTCAACTGTTTGCGGCATGACACCGTCATCGGCAGCTACGACAAGAATCGTAATATCAGTTACTTCTGCACCGCGTGCACGCATTGTTGTAAATGCGGCGTGGCCCGGTGTATCCAAGAACGTGATTTTCTTGCCGTTCTCTTCAATTTGATAAGCGCCGATATGCTGAGTGATTCCGCCTGCTTCTCCTTCAACAACCTTTGTTTTACGGATGCTGTCAAGAAGCGTTGTTTTCCCATGGTCAACGTGGCCCATGATTGTCACGACAGGAGGACGAATTTCAAGATCCTCTTCATTATCAGGCTCTTCGTATTTTTCCAGCTCTGTTTCTTCAAGCACAATGACCTCTTCTGTTTCAACACCATATTCTGATGCAATGAGTTCGATTGTGTCTTTATCAAGCTCTTGGTTAATGGTAGCCATTACGCCAAGAAGCATCAGCTTTTTAATGAGTTCTGAAGGCTCTTTGCCAAGCTCTTCAGCAAGTGCGCCAACTGTTAAAGTGCCAGAGAATGTAATTTTCTCAGGAAGCTCTTTTTTCGGCTTTACAGGCTTTTGCTGATGTTGGTTTTTATTGTTGTTGTTGCGTTTATTTTTTTTGTTGTTGTTATTCTTCTTGTTTTTGTTAAATTGATTATTCTGCACGTCATTCTTCTTTCCGTCTCGAATTTTATTTGGTTGATTTCCAGCTGATTGCTGATTAACCCCTTGTGGCTGTTTGTTTTTGTTCGTTTCTGCTGGCTTTTGAGATTTAGCAGCTGCGCCGCCTTTTTTATATTTGGCATCTAGCTTTTTAATGGCCTTTTCTTCAAGCATGGCCATGTGATTATTCACTTCTAAATCCATGTTCTTCAGTGCGGTCAAAATTTCCTTACTTGAAACATTTAACGCTTTTGCATATTCGTATACTCTCATTTTAGCCATTCGTTCACCCCCAAAAATATTAATCGAGCAAGCTGATCAGCTTATTCGCAAAACCTTGGTCAGTGACGGCGACAACGACACGGGCTTCTTTACCGATAGAGCGTCCAAGAACCGCGCGACTCTCGACTTTTTTATAAGGGACTTTATAATAATTGCACTTGTCAGTTACTTTTTTTGCTGTGTTAGATGATGCATCCTCTGTAAGCAGGACAAGCTTTGCACGCGCATTCCTGATTTCTTTTATTACCAAGTCTTCGCCTGACACGACCTTACGAGCTCGATTGGCCAGACCCAGCAAGGGAAACCATTCCATTCCAGACATTTTATTTTTTCACCTTTTCCGCCAGTTCCAGCAATTCATCGAAAATCTGGTCATCGATTTGTGATTGAAATTGATTTTGCAAAGTGTTTTTCTTTTTTGCTGCTAAGATGCACTCTTTATCCAGCGTTAAATAAGCACCCCGCCCATTCTTTTTTCCGGTCGGGTCTACTGAGATTTCGCCTTCTTTCGACCGTACAACTCGGATCAGTTCCTTTTTAGGCTTCATTTCACCAGTCACTACACATTTGCGTAATGGGATCTTTTTGTGTTTATTCACCTAAAGTCACCTCTTATTCATCCGATTCAGCAGTTTCAGGCTCCGTAAAGAGCGGCTCATCATCTTCTTCAAGTTCTCTCGGATAGATTCCAAGTTCTCTTGCGTCCGTTTCGCTCTTAATATCAATCTTCCAGCCTGTCAGTTTAGCAGCTAAGCGTGCGTTTTGTCCTCTTTTGCCAATTGCCAGAGACAGCTGGTAATCAGGAACAATAACAGTTGTCGCTTTTTCTTCTTCATTAACGATGACATCAAGCACTTTGGAAGGGCTGAGCGCATTCGCGACAAATTCTACAGGATCACTGGACCAGTTGACAATATCAATTTTTTCACCTTTTAATTCATTGACGATTGCTTGCACACGCTGGCCTTTAGGCCCTACGCATGAACCGACAGGATCCACGTCAGGATCATCTGTGCGAACAGAAATTTTTGAACGGTCGCCGGCTTCTCTGGCAACAGATTTTAGCTCGACAGTTCCATCATAAATTTCAGGCACTTCAATTTCAAACAAACGCTTTAACAGGCCTGGATGTGTTCTTGACACATAAATCTGCGGGCCCTTCGTTGTTTTTTCTACTTTTGTGATATATACCTTAATGCGGTCATGGGGCTTGTAGCTTTCATTCGGCATTTGCTCATTAACCGGCAGCAAGGCTTCTATTTTGCCTAAAGACACGTAGATAAATTTATTGTCCAGACGCTGGACGATCCCTGTCATGATGTCTTCTTCACGGTCGATAAATTCAGAATAGATCACGCCGCGCTCAGCTTCGCGCACACGCTGTGTGACGACCTGCTTCGCTGTTTGAGCAGCTATGCGCCCGAAATCCTTAGGTGTAACTTCGATTTCGACGACATCGCCGACCATATATTCCGGATGGATACCCTGTGCCTCTTCAATTGAGATCTCTAATCTCTGGTCGTATACTTCGTCAACGACATCTTTTCTTGCAAATACACGGATGGAGCCAGTTTCACGGTTTAGATCCACCCGTACATTTTGCGCTTGATTAAAATTCCGCTTATAAGCAGAAATTAACGCAGCTTCGATTGCTTCGATGATAATTTCTTTACTGATGCCTTTTTCTTTTTCAAGAATCGTGAGAGCATCTAATAATTCACTGCTCATTTAACGGTCTCCCCCCTTAAAACATTTGTATTCATTAGAATGTAACAGCTAATCTTGCATTAGCTATCTTTTCATACGGAATATTGATCCGTTTCTTTCTTGTTTTGATCGTGATCTCAACTGTCACTGTTTGTCCATCAAATTCAGCCAGTTCACCTTCAAACACTTTTACGCCGTCAATAGGCTCATACGTCTTAATGTATACGTTTTTTCCTAGTGATTTTTCGAAATCGGCTTTTTTCTTTAGCGGACGCTCAGCTCCTGGAGATGAGACTTCAAGAAAGTAATTTTGGCTGATTGGGTCTGCCTCATCAAGCTTTTCGCTTAAAGCTTCGCTTACTTTGGCACATTCCTCAATATCCACACCGTCATCGGAATCAATAAACACGCGAAGGAACCAGCTTTGGCCCTCTTTGACAAATTCAATGTCAACGAGTTCCAGCTGAAGGCTGTCTACGATTGGCTGAGCCATTTCTTGAACGGTGTCAGTCACTTTTTTGCTCATGTTCTTCCTCCTTGTGCTGTCGATCTCATATTCGTCTCGTCACTCTGCATAAAAACCCTGCTTCAAAAGAGCAGGGGCTAAAAAGTAAACGATGAACATGTCGAGACAAAATTCTCCTGTTCAATACAAAAGAGCGGGTTTCCCCACTCTTTGCCTCGGTAATCGTTAGCATTTCCAATAAAACTATACCATAACCATATTTTTATTGCAAATGGATATACGCTTACCTTCATACCTAAGCAAGTGACAGAAACTCTAATATTACGATGGCACTTTTTGCGCTTATGTATGCATAGAAGCAGAATTTCTGAGAAATTCTGCTTTCCATATTAGAACAGTGACAATTGGTTTTGATCAGGCAGTGATTCCAGACAGCCATGGCGATCTAAGTACTCTAAAATCGTTTTTGATACTTTCCCTCTCTTTTGCAAATCTTCTTTTGAGAGGAATTCGCCTTCTTCGCGAGCTTTTACAATGTTCAAAGCAGCGTTCGTCCCTAACCCTGGAATAGAGTTAAACGGCGGAATAAGACTGTTGCCGTCAATAATAAACTCTGTAGCGCTGGAGCGATATAAATCGACTTTTTGGAATGAATAGCCTCTCTCACACATCTCAAGCGCTAATTCTAAAACAGTCAGAAGGTTCTTTTCCTTCGGTGAAGCATCAAGTCCTTTAGCGTTTATATCCTCCATTACCGCTCTGATTGCTGTAGAGCCCTTGATCATTGTATCAATATCAAAGTCATCTGCACGAACGGTAAAATAAGCCGCATAATACAAAAGAGCATGATGCACTTTAAAGTAAGCAATGCGGACTGCCATTAAGACATATGCCGCGGCGTGGGCTTTCGGGAACATGTATTTAATCTTTTTACAGGAATCAATATACCAGTCTGGGACATTGTTATTTTTCATTTCTTCTTCCCATTCAGGCGTTAATCCTTTTCCTTTACGCACGAATTCCATGATTTTAAAGGCAAGGGACGGCTCAAGGCCTTGATAGATTAAATAAACCATAATGTCATCACGGCAGCCGATAACCTCACTCAGCTCACAAATATTATTGTGGATGAGCTCCTGTGCATTGCCAAGCCATACATCAGTTCCGTGAGACAAGCCTGAAATCTGAACGAGCTCAGAAAAAGTGGTCGGCTTTGTATCTTCAAGCATCTGCCGGACAAATCGGGTTCCGAATTCAGGAATTCCAAGAGTGCCCGTTTTACAGCCAATCTGTTCTTCAGTCACACCGAGTGATTCGGTTCCCTGGAAGATCTTCATCACTTCAGGATCATCCGTCGGAATTGTTTTCGGGTCTATTCCGCTTAAGTCTTGAAGCATCCGAATAACAGTCGGGTCATCGTGTCCGAGAATATCAAGTTTTAACAGGTTGTCATGGATGGAGTGGAAATCAAAATGAGTCGTTTTCCACTCTGAACCTGTGGCATCTGCCGGAAACTGGATCGGTGAAAAATCATAAATATCCATATAATCCGGAACTACGATAATACCGCCAGGGTGCTGTCCAGTTGTACGTTTTACACCCGTGCATCCCTGCACGAGCCGATCTATTTCGGCACCGCGCATATGAAGATTGTTGTCTCCGGCATAGCCTTTTACATAACCGTAGGCTGTTTTTTCTGCCACCGTGCCTATTGTTCCCGCACGATATACATTGTCTTCTCCGAACAATACTTTTGTGTAATTATGTGCTTGCGGCTGATATTCCCCTGAGAAGTTCAAATCGATATCAGGTACTTTGTCCCCTTTAAATCCTAAGAACGTTTCAAATGGAATATCATGGCCGTCTTTTTTCAAAGGCGTTCCGCAATGAGGACATGTCTTGTCAGGCAGGTCAAAACCAGAACCGACAGAACCGTCATTAAAGAACTCAGAATACTGACACTCAGGACAAACATAGTGCGGCGGCAGCGGGTTTACCTCAGTAATCTCAGTAAGTGTCGCAACTAATGAAGATCCTACGGAACCACGGGAACCAACGAGATACCCGTCATCTAGTGAACGTTTTACAAGTTTGTGAGAGATCAAGTAAATAACAGCAAATCCGTGGCCAATAATACTCTTTAACTCTTTTTCAATCCGCGCTTCGACAATTTCAGGCAGCTCTTCCCCGTAAATGCTTCTTGCACGCTGATAGCTCATTTCTCTGATCTCTTCATCAGCGCCTTCGATTTTCGGCGTATATAAATCATCTTTAATCGGCTTGATGTCATCAACTAAAGAAGCAACCTTTTGGGTATTGGTGACTACGATCTCCTTCGCTTTTTCTTCACCTAAGAAAGAAAAAGCTTCAAGCATTTCGTCTGTCGTTCTAAAATGCACTTTCGGCAGTTCATGCCTATTCAGCGGATTTGCCCCGCCTTGTGAGGATATTAAAATCTTTCTGTAGATTTTATCCTCATCATTCAAATAATGAACATTTCCCGTAGCAACAACCGGTTTATTAAGCTTTTCCCCCAGCTTCGTGATATTCGCAATAATTTCTTTCAGCGCTTTTTCATCACGGACCAGTTCAAGCTCCAGCAAGTGACGATACACTTCAGGCGGCTGAACCTCAAGGTAATCATAGAATGACGCGATATCTTCCACCTCTTCAGGCGATTTTTGCATCATTCCCTCAAAAACCTCTCCCCTGTCACAAGCAGAACCGATCAGCAGCCCTTCCCTGTATTTCTCAAGCTGAGATCTCGGAATACGCGGCACTCTGTAAAAATAATGAATATGAGAAAGTGACACAAGCTTAAATAAATTTTTAAGTCCCGTGCTGTTCACGGCAAGTAATGTTGCATGATACGGTCTTGATCTTTGATAAGCATTGGACTGACCCATATTTTCATTCAACTCATCATGGTACTGAATGCCTTTTTCAGCTGCGTCTTTCAGCATTTTCAAAAGCAAATAAGCGGTTGCCTCAGTATCATAGATCGCACGGTGATGCTGTGTGAGTTCGATATCAAACTTTTTACAAAGTGTGTTCAACCGGTGGTTCTTAAATTCCGGATAGAGAAAACGTCCTAGTTCTAGCGTGTCAATGACTGGGTTTTTAGCTTTATCGACTTCAAGAAGCTTTTTATAGGCTACATTTAAGAATCCCATATCAAAGCTTGCATTATGAGCGACAAGGATATCATCGCCAATCCATTCTCTGAAATCTCTTATTACATCTACGACATCCGGAGCGTCTTGTAGCATATCATCAGTGATCCCTGTCAGCTCTATGATTGTGGCGGAAAGCGGACGATGCGGGTTCGCAAACGCCTCAAATTTATCAATAATTTCTCCGCCTTTTACTTTTACTGCAGCCAGCTCAATAATGGTATCGTATACAGCAGACAATCCTGTCGTCTCAACGTCAAAAACAACATATGTTTCTTCTTCGAGCAGACGATGTGCGGCATTATAAGCAATTGGCACGCCATCATCCACGAGATTCGCTTCCATCCCGTAAATCATTTTAATTCCATGCTTTTTGGCCGCAGAATACGCATCAGGGAAGGATTGAACGACAGCATGGTCGGTCAAAGCGATGGCCTCATGCCCCCATTTTTTCGCCTGTTCGACAAGCTTTCCGATACCCGTAACAGCATCCATTTGGCTCATTGGGGAATGAAGATGCAATTCCACTCTTTTTTCTCCTTCAGGTGCTGAATCTTCACGGGTTTTTGCTTTTATTTCGTTTACGTCATTTGCGATCATGACAAGGTCTCTGACAAATGTATCATTTTGAATGCTTCCGCGTGCTTTTACCCACATTCCTTTTTTCAGAGACTTCATCAGTGCCGCATCTTCTTTTTCACGTGCAAACATTTTGATCAAAATACTATTTGTATAGTCTGTAATTTTGAAGATACACAGCGTGCGCCCGCTCTTCAGCTCGCGCGTCTCCACATCAAACACATAACCTTGGACCGTAATTCTCCGTTCTTCGTCCATGATGCTGTCAAGTGTCCGGATTTCCTCGTTATCTTTAATTTGATAACCGATAACAAGAGGACCAGATGGTGCTTGGTCTTCATCACTTTCTTTATCTTTCTTCTCCATTTCAATCAAGGCCTGCATCGCCCGCTCTTGGTCTTCCGCAAGCTTTTGTTCCCGAAACTTTTGAACTTCCTGCTCGGATACAAATATTTCAGCATCAAGCTGAAGATCCGGAAAGCCAAATTGACGGTAGCCTGCTTGAATCATGGAACTGTATTTGTTTTTTAGCGCAGCCGCTTCTGTATCCGTTTTGGTTTTGACAATCAGTTTATTGCCCTTCAGCTTCGGTTTTTGCTGGTTTAAAAGACTGATAATCGGCGGCGAAATGCCCTGCAGTTCTTCAATGCAGCGTGACCAGTAGTCTTGAACGATACTTTCACTGACCTCGGCATCCTGAACTTCAATTGAAGATGTCACTTTTGCTATGTGGGCAAACGATTGCGTCAGCCTCGTTGTTAATGTGTCATATATTTGAAAAGGCAGCAAAGATTTAAATTGAAAATGAAAATGCCAAGACTTAGAAGCTTTGTGAATTGTCAGCTTTTTAATCTCGCCATGTTCAAAGTATGTCATGAAGGTATCATCTGTCATATTAATCTGCTGCAGAAGAATTTGAAACTGCCTTCTGTTTACTGATAACTGTTCCATTAAGACAGTATCCCTCCCTAAAAACATCATAAGTGAAGGTACCTCAGGCAATGAGGTACCTTCTATTATTTCTATTTTAACATGTTTTTTGATAAATCGTTATGGTGATTACTGCTTGCTGATAAACGCAGATAATTCGTCTACTGAAATCTCAGTTGACTCACCAGTTTGACGAATTTTCACTTCGACGATTCCTTCGTCAGCTCGTTTTCCGACAGTGATGCGGATTGGAAGGCCGATTAAATCTGAATCAGCGAATTTTACGCCGGCACGCTCAGCACGGTCATCATAGAGCACTTCATAGCCTTCCGCTTTTAAATCGGCATACAGCTTTTCAGCAAGCTCTCTTTGCCCATCGTTTTTCATGTTCAAAGCAAGAATATGAAGATCGTACGGCGCAACGCTTTTTGGCCATATTAAGCCTTTTTCGTCGTGATGCTGTTCAGCAATAGCAGAAAGCGTTCTTGACACACCGATTCCGTAACAGCCCATCAGCATTGGCTGCGCGCGTCCGTTTTCATCTAAATATGTCGCATTCATCGCTTCTGAATAGCGTGTTCCGAGCTTAAAGACTTGTCCGACTTCGATTCCCTCAGCAAAACGGATCGTTCCCTTGCCGTCTGGTGAAGGATCACCTTCTTTAATAAAACGAAGATCAGCAAATTCTTTAATTTGCGCGTCACGATTCACATTGACATTTTTATAATGATGATCTCCTTCATTTGCCCCGGCAACAGCATTAACCATTGCTTTCACAGCTTGATCGGCATATACTTCCACATCCTGATGAATACCGACAGGGCCTACAAAGCCTGGCTCTGTTCCGAGCTGCTGAATGACCTCTTCATGTGTAGCAAGCTCTACAACTTCTGCATGAAGCAAGTTTTTCACTTTAATATCGTTAACTTCATGATCCCCTCTTACAAGCACTAAGACAAAACGGTCATCAGCTTTAAACAATACTGACTTAATGCACGCTTCAGCCGAAACCTGTAAGAACGCAGTCAGTTCTTCGATTGTTTTCACGTTAGGCGTATGAACCTTCTCTAGAGCTTTAGGCTCTTCATCTGAAGGAACTTCCTGGTGAAGAACTTCAGCCATCTCGATATTAGCCGCGTACTGTGATTCATCAGAATACGCAATCGTATCCTCTCCGATCGCAGAAAGTGCCATAAATTCGTGCGTATCCTTTCCTCCCATTGCGCCTGAATCAGCGATAACAGGTCTTACATTAATGCCGCAGCGGGCAAAAATATTAGAATAGGCCTCGTACATTTTTTGATACGTTTCATCCAGGCTCTCTGCAGATGCATGGAAAGAGTACGCATCCTTCATAATAAATTCGCGGCCTCTTAACAAACCGAAGCGAGGACGTTTTTCATCTCTGAACTTAGACTGAATTTGATAAAGAGTCAGAGGGAGACGCTTATAAGATTTAACCTCATCGCGAACAAGCGAAGTGATAACCTCTTCATGCGTTGCCCCTAAAGCAAATTCACGGCCATGACGGTCTTTTAGTCTCATCAGTTCGGGACCATACGTATACCATCTGCCTGATTCCTGCCATGTCTCTGCCTGCTGCAATGCGGGCATGAGCATTTCTACGGCATCAATTTTCTCCATTTCCTCTCGAACAATCTGCTGAATGTTTTGAATCACCTTATACGCAAGAGGCATATAGCTGTATACCCCGCTCGTATTCTGTCTGATAAATCCTGCTCTCAGAAGAAGCTGATGACTTTTTGCTTCGGCATCAGCTGGAACTTCACGGAGCGTAGGAATAAGCGTCAAGCTTTGTCTCATTTCTTCGCACCTCTGATTGATTTACTTTTCGTTTACAAAAACAGCCGCTGGATATCGTTCCATGTGACAACCAGCATAAGAAGCATTAAGAAAGCTACGCCGATAAACACAACAAATGCTTCTTTTTCCCTGTTAATCGGTTTGCCCCGAATCGCTTCAATAAATAGAAACAACAGTCTTCCTCCGTCAAGTGCCGGAATCGGAAGCAGGTTGACAATCCCAAGGTTAATGCTTAAAAACGCCGCAAACTGAAATAAGTTCACTATCCCTGTTTTCGCCACTTGGTCTGTCATGTCATATATGCCGACAGGACCTGACAGCATATCGAGTTTAAATTGGCCTGTTACTAATTTGCTCAGATTGGTTAAAATGGCTTTGGTGACATCAACTGTTGATGTCGCGCCGTAAGCAACCGCTGAGAGTACGCCTTTTTCAGTCGGCGCATAGGAACCGAAACGTCCGATTGTTTTTTTGTTCTCATCTTTAACAGCTTCCGGAGTCACCGAAATATGAAGCGTTTTGTTATCTCTTTTTACTGCAACGTCCATTTCTTTCTCCGGGTTTTCTTTTACAGCGGAGACAATGTCAGTCCAAGACCTCATTTTCTCTCCGTTAATGCTTTGGATATAATCCCCTTCTTTTAGCCCTGCTTCAGCCGCCCGTCCATTGTCTGTCAGCTGCCCGAGCATAGGTTCATTTGACGGTACGCCTTGAATCAGCCCAAGCATCACTAAAATGACGTAAGCTAAAATAAAGTTCATAATCGGCCCTGCAGCAATTGCTTTAATCCGCTGCCATACAGGTTTGGAACCAAATTGGCGATTATACGGCGCAATCTGCACTTCTTCTCCGTCTACAATAAAAAAGGATGTTTCGCTGACAGTAAAGCTGGAAAGTTCGTCCTCTTTCCCCTGTTCATAACCGGTGATCTTCATGTCATGCTCTAGATCCGCTGTTTCCACTTCAATGACTAATGCATCCGGATATTTTTCCTTTTGATTGATGATGACTTTCTCAACTTGATCTTCCTTATTAAACAGAAGCCCGACCGTGTATCCGGGTTTCACCTCAATCATTTCCGGATCTTCGCCGGCCATACGAACAAATCCGCCGACCGGAAGCAGCCTGATCGTATAAACTGTTTCATTTTTTTTGAAAGAAAAAATCTTTGGACCGAAGCCGATCGCAAATTCACGGCAGAGAATTCCCGCTCTTTGGGCTAGCAATAAATGGCCCAGTTCATGGAAGAAAACGAGCGTTCCGAAAATAATGATAAACGCTATAACTGTATTCACGAACATACCACCTTATGTGAGTATTGAATTGACGTATCCCCGGGTATCTTTGTCCACTTCTTGAATGTCCGCCAGGCTCGGTTTTTTCAGTAATTGATGGCGGGTTAGTGCCTTTTCGATACAGTCTTCAATAGCCAAAAACGGTATCTTGCCAGCTAAAAAGGCAGCGACAGCTACTTCGTTTGCCGCATTTAGCACTGTCGGCATTGTTCCTCCTATTTTACCTGATTCAAAAGCAAATTGTAAGCATCGGAACCTGTCAAAATCAGCTTTCTCAAAATGAAGGCTGCCGATTTCCCATAATTCAAGCCTTTTCGCATCTGGTAATGGCAATCGGTCAGGATAAGTGAGCGCATATTGAATGGGGACTCTCATATCCGGAGTTCCGAGCTGTGCGATCACACTTTTATCATGGAACTCAACCATTGAATGGATGATGCTCTCCTTATGTAAAACCACATCAATTTGTTCATAAGGTATATCGAAAAGCCAGTGTGCCTCGATCACCTCTAATCCCTTATTCATCATTGTAGCCGAATCAATTGTAATTTTTGCACCCATTGACCAGTTTGGATGTTTTAATGCATCTTCAACTGTTACTGATTCGAGCTCCTCCCGCGTCTTGTCCCGAAAACTTCCGCCGGATGCCGTAATGATGAGGCGTTCAATGTTTTTAGCCTGTTCGCCTTGAAGAGCTTGAAAAATGGCTGAATGCTCACTGTCAACAGGCAGCAGCGGAACATCATATTTCTTAGCATGTTCTTTTACTATATGCCCTGCAGTGACAAGAGTTTCCTTATTTGCAAGCGCAATTGTTTTTTTCTGTTCAATTGCCTTTAATGTCGGGATAAGACCGACGCTTCCAAGCAAAGCGTTGACAACAATGTCAACCTCCTCCATCACTGCTGCTTCTATCAGTCCTTCTTCTCCCAGCCCGATTTGGCATTCAAAAGAAAAAGACATTTGTTTTAATTTATGATATGTATCCAGATCACCGACAGAGACAAACTTCGGCTGAAAGACCTCAATCATTGGAACGGCCTTATCAATATTTCTGCCAAACGACATAGATACCAGCTGAAATTGGTCTTGATGTGCACGCAGTACATCAAGAGTCTGTTCGCCGATTGATCCTGTTGCTCCTAAAAGACAAATATTTTTCAAAGTTGCCACTACTCCTATTCTTATTGCTGCATGATCAGTCTCATATTCATATTAGACTTTTTTATGAAAAAAGGGCAAGCAGAAAGTACAAGAAAGGCATGACAAACAAGAAACTGTCAAAACGGTCTAATATACCGCCATGCCCGGGAAGAATATTCCCAGAATCCTTTACATCGTAATGTCTTTTCAAGGCGGATTCCACTAAATCTCCCAGTTGTCCAAAAACAGACAAAAACAGCGTGATCAACAGCAGATAGATATACGGGATCGGAAGTTGTGCAACAAGCTGAAAAATCGTCGCCAATACAAGTGCGATGACAATTCCGCCTGCAAACCCTTC
This sequence comes from Bacillus sp. SIMBA_008, assembly GCF_046535495.1. NCBI lineage: Bacteria > Bacillati > Bacillota > Bacilli > Caryophanales > Bacillaceae > Bacillus > Bacillus sp. SIMBA_008. Next base: position 207,545 of record NZ_JAWRWL010000002.1, read on the forward strand.
CACTGTTTTATTCGGACTGATTTCAGGCCACAGTTTCCGCTTCCCAAGCGATTTACCGACAAAATAGGCACCGGAATCGGTGGACCAAATGACAACACACGCATAAAAAATGTATGTTAATCCGTATTGGTCAAGATTTCTGATTTCGATAAAATAATGAAAACACATTCCGATGTAAATTGCTGCAAGCGTAATAAACCCGACTTCATCAAAAGTAAAGGTGTTCTTGACCAACACTGTGTAAGTCAGCAATAGCAGTACCGCAAATAAAGCTATTTCCATTTTGGAAATCCCGTCCGCTTCAAAAAACGAATACTGGCTTGGCAATAAGAACATCCACAATAATAAAAGACCGATCAAACCAGGCAGTGAAACCAGCTTCAGCTTTTTCATCCGTAAAAGTTCAAAAAGCGCCACACTGCTCATAGCATAAATTAATATGGTGAACGGCAATTTCCCGACAATAACCAAAAATAAAAATACAATTGCTGCCAGAACACCTGTCAAAATTCTTTGTTTCATGTCCACCATCCTCTAAATTCCGCCAAACCTCCGGCCTCTCTGCTGAAACTCTCCTAACGCCTGCAAGAAGTGATCTTCTTTAAAGTCAGGCCACAAGACGTCAGTAAAGACAAATTCACTGTAGGCAACCTGCCATAGCATAAAATTACTCAGCCTTATCTCGCCGCTCGTTCGAATTAAAAGTTCAGGATCCTGCAAAGATTCAGTCATCAAATAAGTAGAAAAAAGCGATTCATCAATGTCTTCAATATTCAAAGAGCCTTCCTTCACTTTTTCCGCGAGTGATTTTGCAGCACTGACAATTTCAGTACGGCCTCCATAGTTAAGAGCAAAATTAAGGATCATTCCGTCGTTTTGCGCCGTGTCCTGTACAGCTTTTTCAATCGCACGTAATGTGTGCGCCGGCAAAGCCGTTTCATCCCCAATGATCCGAACCTGTACATTTTCCTCAACAAGCTCTGGAAGATACGTATTCAAAAATTCTTCCGGAAGCTTCATTAAAAAATCGACCTCCATTTTCGGTCTTTTCCAGTTTTCTGTTGAAAATGCATACAATGTCAGTACTTTGACACCTAATTCGTTTGCGAGCTTCGTGGTCCTTTTTACCACCTTCATCCCTTCATGGTGGCCTGCAATTCTGGGAAGAGAGCGTTTTTTAGCCCAACGGCCATTTCCATCCATGATAATGGCGATGTGTTCGGGAATTTCTCCCTTAAGTATGTCTTCTTTTGTATAACGTTCTAAGTTGGAAGCCGCAGTTTGCTGATTCTTCCAATTTTTGAGTATGTTGAGCATGAGATTCCTCCGTCACCCAAAAAGGTTACATTCCCTGCTGATAATCAATGTAATCAACAGTATTAACAAAAAAACCCCCTGTAAACATGAGAGGGTCTTTTCACTATTATCTATTGTACATAGTTTTTCATTAAACTTCCATGATTTCTTTTTCTTTGTCTTTTGTGACACTGTCAATTTTTGACACATATTCATCTGTCAGTTTTTGAACGTCTTCAGTGGAAGCACGCAGTTCATCCTCAGTAATGTCTCCGTTTTTCTCAAGTTTTTTGAGATCATCGTTAGCATCACGGCGAACGTTACGAACAGCTACTTTTGCTTCTTCAGCATATTTTTTTACAACTTTCACTAATTCTTTCCGTCTCTCTTCTGTTAGTGCCGGAATTGCAATTCGAATCATATTGCCGTCACTTGTTGGTGTAAGACCTAAATCAGCTTTTAAAATCGCTTTTTCGATATCGCCGATTGCTGTTTTATCGTATGGTGTGATAACGAGCATACGAGCTTCAGGCACGTTAATAGAAGACAACTGATTTAAAGGTGTCTGCGCTCCGTAATATTCAACCGTTACTTTATCTAATAATGATGGATTTGCACGGCCTGCGCGTACAGTAGCCAATTCGCGCTGATAAGCAGCAATTGCTTTTTCCATTTTTTCTTTTGTTTGAGTTAATACTTCTTTTGACACGTTATTTCCCCCTCACGATCGTTCCGATTGATTCACCGATAACGGCACGTTTGATATTTCCTTCTTCCATAATAGAAAAGACGATAAGCGGAATGTCATTGTCCATGCATAAAGAGGAAGCTGTTGAATCCATGACTTCCAGGCCGTCTTTAAGAACGTCAAGATAAGAAAGTGATTCATACTTAACAGCTGATTCATCTTTTCTAGGATCAGCATTATACACACCGTCAACGTTATTTTTAGCCATTAAAATAACGTCTGCCTCAATTTCAGCAGCCCGCAGTGCAGCTGTCGTATCAGTTGAGAAATATGGGTTTCCTGTGCCCGCAGCGAAAATAACGACACGTTTTTTCTCTAAGTGGCGTATCGCTTTTCTTCTTATGTACGGTTCAGCAACTTGTCTCATTTCAATGGATGTTTGCACTCTGGACTGGATTCCGAGTGTTTCCAAGCTGTCTTGAAGAGCAAGCGAATTCATTACTGTCGCCAGCATTCCCATATAGTCAGCAGTCGCGCGGTCCATGCCCAGGTCACTTCCTGTTTTTCCGCGCCATAAGTTGCCGCCGCCTACAACAACAGCCACTTCGACTTCAAGCTCAGCGATTTCCTTCACTTGCTTTGCAATGGATTGAATGACAGTCGGGTTAATTCCATTTCCCTGTTCTCCTGCCAATGCTTCCCCGCTAAGCTTTAATACGATACGTTTGTATTTTGGTTTTTCCATGATAACCTCCAAGTGTAAACATTGCCGTTTTCTATTATGCAAGAGAAAAAAAGGTTTGTAAATATAGTTTTAAAAATAGGGAACACAAAATGTGTCCCCTATACTGCCTGAAAAGACGCGACTTAGCCGCGAAATCTTTTCACCATTATTTTTTCACTTGGTTCATTACTTCTTCAGCAAAGTTTTCTTGACGTTTTTCGATGCCTTCTCCAACTTCATAGCGGACAAAAGTTTGAACAGTAGCGTTTTTCGCTGCAATAACTTGTTTCACTTTTTCATCTGGGTTTTTAACGAACGCTTGGTCTAATAGACAAATTTCTTCGAAGAATTTGTTCAGACGGCCTTCAACCATTTTCGCTACGATGTTTTCAGGTTTGCCTTCTTGGAGGGCTTGCTGAGTTAAGATTTGACGCTCATGATTTGTTTCTTCTTCAGATACTTGATCACGAGAAATGTAACGAGGGTTAACTGCAGCAACGTGCATTGCGATATCTTTCGCAGTTTCTTCATCAGTTGTACCGTTGAGAACAGTTAATACACCGATGCGGCCGCCCATGTGAAGGTACGCACCGAATGCAGAGCTGTCGTCTTTTGTAAGAACTGTAAAGCGGCGAAGAGTGATTTTCTCACCGATTTTAGCAACTGCGCTTGTGATGTACTCTTCAACAGTTGAGCCATTTTCCATTTTTTGGCCCATTGCTTCTTCAACATCAGCTGGCGTGTTTGCAAGAAGGTGGTCAGCTAAAGTGTTAAGAAGCTCTTTAAAACCTTCGTTTTTCGCAACGAAATCAGTTTCAGAGTTTACTTCTAGGATAACGCCTTTGTTGCCGTCAGTTTTAATAAGAGTAGAACCTTCTGCTGCGATACGGTCAGCTTTTTTCGCTGCTTTTGCAATTCCTTTTTCTCTTAAAAGGTCAATTGCTTTGTCCATATCTCCGTCAGTTTCAGTTAACGCTTTTTTACAATCCATCATGCCCGCGCCAGTTTTTTCACGCAGTTCTTTTACTTGCTGTGCAGTAATTGCCATTTGTATTCCTCCTTATATGTTTAAACAAGAGTATGTATATTACACATTTTTCTTGAAAAAAGGTGATAAAAGGCAGTCCCTCTTATCACCTTTTGAATAGGTTACGCAGTTGTTGTTTCTGTTTCTGGTGCAGTTTCTTCAGCAACTTCCGCTTCTTCTTCGCCTTGCTTCGCTTCTAAGATTGCATCTGCCATTTTAGAAGTTAGAAGTTTAACAGCGCGGATAGCGTCATCGTTCGCTGGGATAACAACATCGATTTCATCTGGATCACAGTTAGTATCTACGATACCGATGATAGGGATGTTTAATTTGCGAGCTTCCGCAACAGCGATGCGCTCTTTGCGAGGATCGATGATGAATAATGCATCAGGAAGATCCTTCATATCTTTAATTCCGCCTAGGAATTTTTCAAGACGCTCTAATTCTTTTTTCAATTGAACGACTTCTTTTTTAGGAAGTACATCAAACGTACCGTTTTCTTGCATTTTTTCAATGTCTTTAAGACGTTTAATACGTTTTTGGATTGTTTCAAAGTTTGTTAATGTACCGCCCAACCAGCGTTGGTTGACATAGTACATGCCAGAGCGTTGAGCTTCTTCTTTAACAGAATCTTGAGCTTGTTTTTTTGTTCCGACGAAAAGGATTTTTCCGCCTTCAGCAGCAAGATTTTTAGTGAAGTTGTAAGCTTCCTCTACTTTTTTGACTGTTTTTTGAAGGTCAATGATGTAGATTCCGTTACGCTCCGTGAAAATGTAACGCTTCATTTTGGGGTTCCAACGGCGTGTTTGGTGACCGAAGTGAACACCAGCTTCAAGCAATTGCTTCATAGAAATGACTGACATGTTATTTCCTCCTAATATAATGGTTTTTTTCCTCCGCTTAGGTCATTTTTGTGCAGAACTGCCGCCTGCAGCACCCTCTGCATAAATCGTTAAGCGTGTGTATTTAACACCAAGACATAATATAACACAGCTTTATCCGACAATCAAGAATCCTTTACACCTTTGGAGCGAAATTTTAAAAATAGCTCGATTTCTGTCTTTCCGCTCTTCATTTTCTGGGCAATTTGACTTGCCGAATATCCCTGTTCATATAATTCTATGACCTGGTCTTCAAATGATTGGACCTCACTGTTTACGATCTCTTCCCGACGGTCAACCTCTGTAATCAGACCTTCAATATGTTCAGGAAGATTCTCTGCCTCTTGAACTGGATCCCGCTCTTGATATGTTTCAGAGTGCTGAAGGCCTGGCTTTTGGGATTCTTCATCTGATTGACTTGCAGATGAAGCTTTATTTTCTATCAGTTTCTCATTTTCTTCTTTTAATTCAAGCAGAAATGCCGCCAAGGTGTTTTCCGTCTCTTCAAGTATCTGTTTTTGCTGTTTTTCTGTTTCTTTCACTGCAGCGAGCCTCGTATACAGGATAATGACAGCGTACAGAAGAACGCCGTGGAGCGTAAAGCTTAAAAGCCATAATAGTGTTGACATGTTTTTCACTCGCTAACCATGAAATTCATTATTGTATCACTTTTTCCAGCAGATTCTTTAATTTAAATAATGCCTTTGAATGGATCTGAGATATGCGGGACGTAGAAAGATTTAATACTTGTCCGATTTCTGTCAGTGTCAACTCCTCTTTGTAGAACAAACTCACAACCAGCTGTTCTTTTTCAGAGAGTTCGTGAATTTTTTCCGCAAGCTGTGCAATCAGTTCATCCTTCATAATCTTTTCTTCAGGCGGAACATTTTTGTCATCTCTGATCATGACTTGAATGTTTTCCCCATCATCTTGATCATGGAGCTTTTCATCAATTGACAGCAGATTTGCAAAAAAACCTTCATTCATTGTTGACACGACATCCTGTACCGTCATTCCGAGTTCCTCTGCAATTTCCGCGGGCGATACATTCCGAAGATACCGCTGTTCAAGCTTTTCAATTGCTGCTTCAACCTTTTTTGTTTTTTCGCGCGAGGTTCTGGGCAGCCAATCTTCTTTACGAAGCCCGTCTATGATTGCGCCGCGAATTCTAAACGAGGCGTAGGTATCAAATTTTAAGTCCCGGCTGGGGTCAAATTTTTCAAGGGCATCATATAAACCAAGCATACCAAGGCTCATAAGATCGTCTTTATGCACTGATTTCGGCAGTCCGACAGAAATTCTGCCTACATGATATGTGACAAGCGGCATGTAACGGCGCATTAAGTCGTCACCGGCTTTAGGATCTTTCCACTCTTTCCAGCGCGTCCAAAGCACCTGATCTTCATAATTCAAGGATTGCATTGTTATCCCCCTAATACCTTAATTAAATCGTTTTTTCACCTTGTTTAACAGTTCGAATATGCAGCATGCAGGACTTCGGTTCAAATTCTATCGTCCGGCCGCTTGAGCCGCCCGTATCTTCACTAATAATAGGAATATTAAATAAAGACAGCTGTTCTTTTATCGCTAATACATTTCTCGGTCCGATCTTCATCAAATCATTTGTCGATTTAAATTTAAACATCTCTGATCCGCCGGCCAGCTTTGCTTTTAATGCAAATTTCCGGCATCCCGCTTCTATCAGCATATCAATCGTGGTCTGTACGGCGGTGTCAGCGTACTTAGCCCGGTTGAGCTCGGCAGTTTTCGATAACGTCGAATCCGGAAGCATGACATGAACAAGACCCGCCGTTTGCTTTTCTTTATCATAAAGCACCAGCCCCACACATGAGCCCAAACCAGAGGTCCGGATGGTATCCGGGAAGCGGGCGATCTTCACGTCAGCAATCCCAACCTTTATAACAACAGCCTCAGTTGTACTCATAATGATGCACCTAAGGCGACAAAGAGCTTTTCAAATGAATCATAGTCCGGCAGCATAAACATATGCGCTTTCAGCTCCTGCTGATGGCTTTGGTCAAAAATTGACGTGTCGACAACAATGGCGTGTTCTCCAACCTGACTGAGCTCCATCAGCCCTTCGCTGATCACTGCTCCGAACATGTCCAAAGAGACTTCAGGAACACTTGGATAGAGCTGGAGTTTCGTCAAATCCGCCAAAGCTGTTAAATATGACCCCGCTAAAATATTGCCCAGTTCATGCAAAGCGGATGAGCTCATGTGGTCTTCACCTAAGTCCTCTATGTCAAAATCGGGGTTTCCAATCAGCTCTCTGATAAACTGCTCCGCCTGAAAAAAAGGCATTATAAAGAACATTGAACCCGTTAAATCGCCTTCCATTCTTAAAAAGATGCTGGCAACCGGGACATCGGCGCCGCCGAAAAAATCAACAAGCTCATCAAAAGACAGCAGCTTTGCAAATGGGACTTCCATATCTATCTTTCTATTTAACAGCTGGGCCATTGCAGAGGCGGAGTGGCCGGCGCCTATATTGCCGACTTCCCGCAAAATGTCCATCTGCTCTTCTTTGATTCCATTAAAAATACTCATGTCATAACCCCTTTAAGATTAAGCTTGATCGGGCACAGCGGACTGAGATGATTCTTTATCCAAAACCGCGTTCGCATCAATAATATTTAAGAGTCTGTTCTCTTGTTTCACAATCTGTTCGATCGACACATCCGTATCTTTCTGAACGCCTTCTGGAGCAGATTCTATTTCACTTTCGTGTACGGTAATCACATCATTCGCTTCATCCACAATCCAGCCGACTTCAATATCACGATAAGCAATAATGATAATTCGTGTTTCATCTGTAATTTCATACTCTGGCAAATTCAGGCGTTTTCTTAAATCAATAACCGGAGTCACCACCCCGCGTAAATTGATTACCCCGCAAATATATGGTTCGACGCCAGGTACCCTCGTTGGCTTTTGCCATTTTTCAATTGATTTCACCTGAGTGACGGAAATGGCATATTCTTTGCCATTTACCATAAAGACTATCATTTTTTCGCCTGTTTTAATTTCTGCAGTCATGTGAGACACCTCCTCGAATGGTTAAATAATCAGTGCATTACAATCAATAATGAGCGCTACTTCTCCGTCTCCTAAAATAGTAGCTCCGGAAATTGCAAAGACGTTTGTTAAATAATCTCCGAGTGATTTCAGCACAACTTCCTGCTGGCCAATAAAGGAGTCCACCACAAATGCAGTAGGTTTGTCGCCTTTTTTCACGACAATGATATGGAGCTGTTCCGCATCTTTTCTTGTATCTTCTATTTTAAACTCTTCTTTTAAATAAACGACAGGGACAATATGCCCTCTAAAGTCAATCACTTCACGGTCATGCGTTTGCAAAATGTCTTTTCTGTCAATAACTGCTGTCTCAATGATTGAAGAAATCGGAATGGCAAATGTCTCTTCTTCCAACTTAATCAGCAGAACTGAAATAATAGACAAGGTAAGCGGCAGCTGGATGCTGAATAGAGAGCCTTGACCCTCGGCTGATTTCACACTGACTGAACCGCCAAGAGACTCCAGTTTGTTTTTTACAACGTCAAGTCCTACACCGCGGCCGGAAATATCAGAAATTTGGTCAGCAGTTGAGAACCCCGGAGCAAAAATCAATTCGTAAATTTGGTTGTCTTCTAAGGTTTCAGCTTCTTTTTCCGTTATGACCCCGCGCTCAAGCGCTTTTTCCAGAATTTTTTTTCGATTAAGGCCTGCGCCGTCATCCTCTACTTCGATAAAGACATGGTTGCCGCTGTGATAAGCTTTAAGCACAACTTTTCCTGATTCCGGTTTTCCCTTTTGCAAACGTGTTTCCGGCGCCTCGATACCATGGTCAATACTGTTTCTGATCAAGTGAACGAGTGGATCTCCGATTTCATCAATTACTGTACGATCCAGTTCAGTTTCCGCACCGATGATCGAGAGTTCAATTTTTTTATTCAGCTCTTTCTGAAGCTGGCGAATCATTCTCGGGAATCTGTTAAAAACAGTTTCAACCGGGACCATTCTCATATTCAGAATAATCGATTGCAAATCTCCGGAAATTCTCGTCATTCGTTCAACCGTTTCAGTCAGTTCATTATGCTCAAGCTCTTTCGCAATCTGCTCGAGACGCCCGCGGTCAATGACAAGCTCTTCAAATAAGTTCATTAAAGAATCAAGCCTGTCAATGTTGACACGAATTGTTTTAGATCCGCCGGCTGAATGCTTCGCCTGTTCATCGTTTTTAGCAGGCTGTTTTTGTTTCTCCTGCTTCGCAGGTACAGCTGCTGCTGGTGAATCTTCTTGCTTAGATTCTTCAGGCTTTTCAGCTGATGTTAAAGGAGCCCCTTGAATGACTTCAACATGCTCAATTTCCGACACGCCATTGATTAATTGTTCAATGTCTTCCGCTGATTGATGTGTTAAGAAACAAACTTGAAAGTCAGTTCCAAAATCTTCTGTTTCAAGCACTTCAGCACTTGGAATTGTTTTGGCTACTTCTCCGACTTCATTTAGTTTTTCAAACACCATATAGACACGAACTGCTTTTAACATACAGTTTTCGTTCAGAGAAATCTTGATTTCATATCGTTTGAAGCCTTGCTCCTCCGCTTCTTGTATAACTGTGCGTTCAAATTCATCATATTCCCAATCAGATGCTGAACTCTGTGCTTCTGCAGGTTCAGCGGAGGCAGCGGATTCAGCGTGCGCACCATTCACATCAAGCTTGGCACTCACTTCTGAGATATCTCTTTTACCATCCCCGCCATCAATAATAGACTGAACCATTGCTTCCAGGTGATCCAGAGCTTCAAACAAAATATCCAGCCAGTCTGAGGTGACTTCCATGTCTCCGTTTCGGATTGCATCCAGCACGTTTTCAAGCAGATGGGTAAGATGTGCTAAATCCGTGTAGCCCATCGTTGCGCTCATTCCTTTTAATGTATGGGCAGCCCTGAATATATCATGTACGAGCTGAAGATCAGTCGGGTCTTTCTCTAAAAGAAGAAGCTTTTCATTACATGTTTGTAAATGTTCTTTACTCTCATCAATAAAGACATCTAAATACTGATTCATATCCATTTGAATCACACCCTCTCTTTTTTCACACAGCTTGTGATGGATGCTGCGATATCTTCCACATGTTTAATCTCATGAATGAGACCCGCTTTAACAGCAGCTTTTGGCATCCCGTATACGACACAAGATTCTTCAGACTCCGCAATGGCTTTCACATTGCCGGCTGTTAGCATGTCCTTTAGCCCAGCAGTGCCGTCACTGCCCATGCCGGTCATGATAACCGCTACTTTTTCATAATCTGTCAGTTTCCCGACAGAACGGAATAAATAATCAGCAGATGGTTTATGACGGCTTGGTGTGTCATGGTTATCAAGCACAATCTGGAGTCCTTCGCTGTTTTTAATAACGGATATGTTTTTTCCGCCCGGTGCTATGTAAACACAGCCGTTAAGAGCTGCTTCACCATCTTTTGCTTCTTTTACCTGAATGTCAGATAAATGATTCAGCCGATCAGCCAAAGAAGCAGTAAACCCTTCAGGCATGTGCTGTACGACAACCACTGGTGCGTTCAAATCCTTAGGGAGCTTCGGTATCACCTTTTGTAACGCCCGTGGACCGCCTGTTGATGTGCCGATACACACAATTTGTCTGCCCGTGCCAGGTTTCGGTTTGCTTAATTCAGGCTTAACGACAGCACGCACAATAGGTTCGGGCCGAACTGTCTGGGAAACAGGACGTTTCCGCTTGCCGGAAAGTCCTGCCGCGACGACACGCTCAACTAGTTGTTCTTTAATTTTGTATAGATCCAGAGATATTGAGCCTGATGGCTTTGTGATAAAGTCAAAGGCACCGATCTCCAAACAATTAATTGTGCATTCTTTACCTTTCTCGGTCTGGCTAGACACCATAATGACCGGCAAGTTATAAATCTCAATAATTTTGCGGAGCGTATCTGTCCCATTCATGACCGGCATTTCAACATCAAGAGTAATAACATCCGGTTTTAATAATTCAATCTTCTTAAGCGCTTCTTCTCCGTTTCTCGCAGTTCCGATTACTTCTATCTGCTTTTCTTCGGTCAGAAAATCACTTATCATTTTTCTCATAAAAGCTGAATCATCAACTACAAGCACACGAATCAAATTAAGCCCTCCTCATTAAAAAAGAAGATAATTTCTCAATAAATGTCTGTTTGTCTTCTTTGTGTCTCGTTTCTTCTCTTTCAAACAAGGCGTCCGCTAAAATACGGACTGACCGGCTGGCTTTTGCCTGAGGGCTTTTTATGAAAAAAGGAACCTGTTCGACAACCGCTTTGCTCACGATCACATCGTCAGAAACGGAACCGGCAAACTGAACCTGAACATCCAAAAACATATGAATTGTACGGGAGAGGCGGGCAAAAGCGTCAAGCCCTTCCTTTTGGTCACGGCACCGATTGACAGCCACCTTCATTGAAAGCTTATTTTCTGTCAAAACCAAGTGCTTGACAGCGCTGTATGCGTCCATAATGGCCGTCGGCTCGGGAGTTGTAATAATCAAAATATCTTCTGCTGATAAAATAAAAGGCAGTTGATCTTTTGATAAGCCTGCTCCCATGTCAAACAGCACATAATCGAACTGGCTTAATGCATGAGAAAGTTCATTGGCAAAAAACGTCCATTTTCTCTGATCGAGCTGAAACATCACATCAAGACCGGTTCCCCCTGATATATACCGCAAACCCTTTGGGCCAACGGATAATGACTGCAGCAAAGGCTTACGATCGGTTAAAACATCGATTATCGTGGCAGACGATGAATTTCCTATTAATATATCAATGTTCCCCATCCCGATATCAAGGTCGATGAGCAGCACCTTCTTACCTTTATCCTGCAGCGCAAGTGCCATATTTAAGGTAATATTGGATTTTCCGACACCGCCCTTGCCGCTGATGACAGCAAGTGTCTTCGCTTTTTGTGAATAAACCATTGGCAGAACGCGCTCACGTTTTTCCATTTTCGCCCGTAAAGTTGCTGCTTGGTCATATCTGTTCATCTGCACAGCATCCTCACAAAACCAAGTGGAGATACAGTCTGTATATCCTCAGGCACATTCTGGCCGTTAGTCATAAACCCGACACCTATTTTTGATTCTGCCAGTATATTAAATACAGAACCTAAGGAAGTCGTTTCATCTATTTTCGTAAAAATATACTGATTGACAGGGACGGATGAAAACCGTTTGACAATATGCTTCATATCTTCATATTTTGCAGTCGCGGATAAAACAAGAAATGACTGAATGCTGCTCTCAAAAGGAATCGTTTCTTTCAGTTCATCAATGTATTGCGGGTCTTTGAAGTTTCTTCCAGCTGTATCAACAAACACATGATCATACTCAGAAAATAGCTCCTTCGCCTGCTGAAATTCTTCTTTTGTATAGCAAACTTCCAGAGGAGCCTGCAGCAGTTCAGCGTATGTTTTCAACTGTTCAACAGCTGCAATACGATACGTATCTGTTGTAATAAAAGCGATTTTTTTATGTTTTTCAAGCATAGATATGGCTGCGAGTTTAGCCAGTGTAGTTGTTTTACCAGCCCCTGTTGAACCAAAGAGAACGATATATTTTGAATGAATTGGCTCCTGCCACTTGTCTGCTGAGGGCAGCATATCGCATAGTATTTCCTGAAGTTTGCCGACAACATTTTCTTCAGTCAAGCCGCCTGCTTCAACAGAGAAGCGAAGCAATTTTTTCAGAGTGTTCGTTTTCGTAGACTCTTTGATCCCTGTTTCTTGCAAAAGCTTTTCTGCTTTTCGCAGCGGCTCAGGAAGTACAGATTGATATGCTGAAAAATCACCTAGCTCCTGTTGCGCCGGAATTTGAGGGGGATATGTTCTCTCCTCTATTTTTGGACTGCTGACCGGAGTTTTTAATGTTTGTTTCGGTTCAGCTGCCTTCTGAGGCGTTTTTTTCTCAAGAAAGTCCTGATCCAATACGGCGATTACTTCAACAGCAGGCTTGTTGACGAGGCCAAACCATTTTCGCTTTTTAATTTTTTTCGAATTTAATATGACCGCTTCATTACCTAACTCTTTTCTGATGAGAAGTGCCGCTTCTTGCATTGAAGCAGCAGTAAATTTTTTTATTTTCATTAAATATCCACCACTCCAATGCTTTGTACCTCAACATTCGCCTCAAGTTCGTTATAAGAGAGTACCGGAAGATCAGGGAAGTACCGTTCCAGAAGCTGCTTCACATACATTCTGACAGGCGGCGAGCAAAGAAGAATCGCGGTTTCCTGACGTAATGAGAGCTGTTCAGCTTCTTTGGCGACAGAGCGCACTATACTTTCTGAAATATCTGGTTCAAGTGATAAATAGTTCCCGTGTTCCGTCTGCTGCACACCGTCTGCTATTGCTTTTTCTACACGGCCGGAACAAGTAACAACCTTCAACACTTCATTTTCTTTGGCAAACTGGGCTGTAATTTGTTTAGCAAGCGCTTGTCTTGTATACTCTGTCAAAAGATCAGAATCTGTTGTTAATTTCCCATAGTCAGCAAGTGTTTCAAAAATCGTTACTAAGTTTCGAATTGAAACTTTTTCTTTTAAAAGCTTAGCAAGCACTTTCTGAATATCACCGACAGACAATGGATTCGGCGTAACCTCTTCAACCAGGACTGGATACGATTCTTTCAAGTGATCGATCAGCTGTTTTGTCTCCTGCCTTCCGATCAATTCGTGGGCATGCTGCTTAATTTTCTCCGTAATATGCGTTGAAACGACTGATGCAGGATCAACTACTGTATAACCAAGCATGTCGGCTTCATCCTTTACCGCTTCGCTAATCCATTTAGCCGGCAGCCCGAATGAAGGCTCCACTGTTTCAATCCCTTCAATGAGATCGTCCTCAGGAGTAGGCGACATCGCTAAATAATGATCAAGCAACAACTCGCCTTTTGCTACTTCGTTTCCTTTAATTTTCAATCGGTATTCATTAGGCTGCAACGCTATATTATCTCTGATTCGCACGACAGGAATGACAAGCCCGAGTTCCAAAGCCAACTGACGGCGTATCATAACAATTCGGTCTAATAAATCACCGCCTTGATTGGCATCAGCAAGCGGTATCAGGCCATATCCAAACTCAAATTCTATCGGATCTATATGCAGAAGCTGAACAACACTTTCAGGGCTTTTAAGCTCGTCCACCTCAGCCTCTTCCTCAAGAATCTCATCCACTTCTTCTTTTTCCTTACCTGATTTAGATAGTGTATATGCGCCAAAAGCAAGCAATCCCGCAAGCGGCCCCGTCAGAAGGATGCCGATCGGAGTGAAAATACCTAAAAGCATGATCGTAGCTGCTGCGACGTATAAAAGCTTTGGATACGCAAACAGCTGGCCTGTAATGTCATGCCCTAAGTTTCCTTCAGAGGCAGCTCTTGTGACCACAATACCCGTAGCCGTAGAAATTAACAGTGCCGGGATTTGCGAAACAATTCCATCCCCTACAGTCAGCATCGTAAAGTGTGAAGCAGCCTCTTGAATGGACATGCCCTGCTGAAGCATCCCGATCACGATTCCGAAAATAATATTGATCATCACAATGATGATTCCGGCAATGGCGTCACCTTTTACAAATTTACTGGCACCGTCCATTGCTCCATAAAAGTCTGCTTCTCTTGCCACTTTTTCGCGGCGATGCTTCGCTTCCTGTTCGGTAATCATCCCTGCGTTTAAATCAGCATCAATACTCATCTGCTTCCCAGGCATTGCGTCCAGCGTAAACCTTGCTGCAACCTCGGAAACACGTTCAGCACCTTTTGTAATGACGATAAACTGAATAATAATAAGGATGATAAATACAACGAGTCCAACTAATACATTTCCGCCGACAACGAAATTTCCGAAAGTCTCGACGACTTTACCTCCTTCACCGTGTGAAAGAATTGAACGGGTAGTTGAGACGTTCAAGCCCAAACGAAATAGGGTCAAAAGCAGCAACAGTGACGGAAAAATCGAAAACTGAAGCGCTTCCTGCATATTCATTGTGGTGAGAAGCACGATCAACGCAAGAGAAATATTAATAATGATCAAAATACTTAACAGCCATGGAGGAAATGGAATCACCAGCATCGCCACAATGAGGACAACACTTATTAAAACGGATAAATCTCTTGTTGACATGCTGTTTTTTCTCTCCTTTTAAATCGAAAAATTCAATATACTTTTTGTTTTGTTTTATATACGTAAGCCAGAATTTCTGCTAAAACTTTAAAAAATTCTTCCGGCACTGCCTGGTCAATTTCCACCTGATCATATAACGCACGGGCAAGCGGTCTGTTTTCTACCATCATGACATCATGCTCTTTAGCAATTTTCCTGATTTTTAACGCAAGGTGGTCGACGCCTTTTGCAACAATATAAGGTGCGTCCATTTTTTCTTCATCATATTTCAAAGCAATCGCATAGTGAGTCGGGTTTGTGATAATGACATCTGCTTTTGGAACTTCCTGCATCATCCGCCTCATCGCCATTTCCCGCTGTCTTTGTTTAATTTTAGACTTAATAATCGGGTCACCTTCAGATTTTTTGTACTCGTCTTTTATATCTTGTTTTGACATTTTGATATTTTTCTCATAATCAAATCTCTGATATAAATAGTCAAGACCAGCAAGAATCAACAATGCACCTGCACCGCTTAGTCCCATCCACAAAGTGAGTTTTGAAACGAAAGAAAGTGCCTCTTCGGGTGTCAGGAGAGGAAGCCGGAGAATTTCTCCATAATGCAGCCAAAGCACAGCAAAAGCCGCAAAACCAACGACTACGATTTTCAAAATTGATTTAATCAGCTCTACAATCGCCCTCATACTGTATATTCGTTTAAAGCCTTTGATCGGATCCAGTTTTTCAAGCTTAGGCTGTATCACTTCAGCAGAAAATAAGAACCCAACCTGCATATAGTTGCTTACGACTCCTGCAACAAGAGCAACAAGCAAGATCGGTGCGAGTATCATGCCCATATCCTTTAATAAGCTGACAAACAATGTATGCACATTTGATTCTGAGAGCTTCATTGTGAGCGATTCGGTATAAAATGTTTCTATGAATGACAGCAGCCTGTCTCTCATATACGGACCAATTGCAATAAGCGAAAGGAATATTACCAGTAAAGAAACGGCAGTATTGACATCCGAGCTTTTGGCTACCTGCCCCTTTTTTCGCGTATCCTTCCGTTTTTTCGGAGTGGCTTTTTCTGTCTTCTCTCCCGCAAAAAACTGCAGGTCAACTCTAAGCTTCATTAAGAAACACCGACCAATGCTAAAAGATTCCGCATCGTTTCAATCGTTAAGCTGAAAACATTCCGGACAACGACGAAGATAACGGACATACATACAATGAGCATGATGAAACTGACAGCGATCTTTAAAGGCAGACCGACCACAAATACATTTAACTGCGGAACAGTTCGAGCCACGATACCTAATGCTAAATCAACTAGAAACAAGCTGGCCACAACCGGAGCTGACATTTGAAAAGCGATAATAAACATTGCATTAAAGCTTTTCGCAATAAAATAGGCAAACTTTTCATCGCCGAAATTCGGAAATGCCTGATCAACTGAAATATACTGAAAGCTGTAGTAAATACCATCCAGCAACAAATGGTGGGCATTGACACTCAGCATAAACAAAAGTGCCATGGTATAGATAAACTGGCCAATCAACGGACTTTGTGCACCGGTTTGCGGATCAATAACGTTTGCTATTGAAAATCCCATTTGAAAATCAATAAACGAGCCGGCAATCTGCACTGCGGCAATCATCATATAAGCAATTAAACCCAGACATAGGCCGACCAAAGCTTCTTTAAACGCCAAAAGCATATAGTGCTCATCTATCTCCAAAGAGGGCGGTTTATCAATGGTGCTGAAACAAATGACCGCAAGAAAAAAAGCAAAACCTATGCGATGAACAGCTGGCACATTTCGATGTCCAAATAACGGAATCGTTACAAAAAAAGCAGAGATTCTAATAAAAACCAATAAAAAAGCAGGAAATAAGTCAATAATTGAATTCATCTCTACATTACCCTGCAAAACGATTTAAATTAGAAAACAGCTCTGTTGTAAATGAAAGAATCGTCGACAGCATCCACGGACCAAAAAAAATGAGAGCCAGGAGAACCGCCACGATTTTCGGAATAAACGCCAAAGTCTGTTCCTGGATTTGAGTTGTCGCCTGAAATATGCTGACAATTAAACCGACCAGTAAAGCAATAGCCAATAATGGCCCGCTGATCATCAGCGTTACGTATACGGCTTTTTCCGCCATAGAAATTACAAATTCTGAACTCACGTTTAGCACCTACCCTAAAAGCTCTGAAGCAAAGATTTCACAATTAAATACCAGCCGTCTACCAAAACAAAAAGTAATATTTTAAAGGGCAGAGAAATCATAACTGGAGGCAGCATCATCATTCCCATTGACATCAAGACGCTCGCCACTACCATATCTATAATTAAAAAAGGGATAAAAATCATAAAACCTATTTGAAATGCTGTTTTAAGCTCCGATATGGCAAAAGCCGGAACCATTGTTGTTAACGGAATATCCTTTAATGATTCAGGTTTATCCATTTTCGCGTAATTCATAAACAGCGCCAGATCCTTCTGCCTTGTGTGTTTACTCATAAATTCTTTAATCGGTTCCTCAGCTTTCGTATACGCTTCATCCAAGCTGATTTTGTTGTCCATTAATGGGGTCAGCGCTTCTTTATTAATTTCTGAAAAAGTAGGAGCCATAATAAAAAATGTTAAAAACAGCGCAAGCCCGATTAGAACCTGGTTTGGGGGCATAGATTGCGTCGCAAGTGAAGTTCTGACAAATGACAGAACAATGACGATGCGAGTAAAACAAGTCATAAGAATCAATATTCCAGGCGCCACTGAAAATACAGTTAACAATAATAGTAATTTAACAGTCGAACTTACGTTTTCCGGATCGCTTGAACTGAAAATATTTATAAACTCATTCATGATGACGTGGGCCTTTCTTCTTTCCTTCAGAACGGTTTTGTTTTAACTCTTCAAGTTGCTCTTTTAATGCTTTTGAAAATGAAGGCAGTTTTTGCTGCGGCTGATGTTCAGAACTCTTAAGCGGCTTCACAAACTTTTGCCACTCTATTTTGCTTGACATTGCCTCTTCATGCTGACTGAGAATGACTTCAATCTCTTTTTCATCCTCAATTTCTTTCAGCAGCTGGATCGTCTCTCCTACACCGACGACGAGCACACTTTTCCCGACCTTGATCAATTGTATGGATCTGTTCTGGCCGACCGATGTGCCGCCAATATTTTCAACATATTGAAAAGGCTTTAAGAGCCGATTTCTTTTGTTCATGAGCTTAACCAGCCCGTAAATCAGCGCGATAACAAACAGTAAAGCGAAAATCATCTTTACAAAATCAAAAGCTGAGACAGAAGGAGCAGCCGCTCCCTCCGTCTCATCAGCAGTTTTTGTTGTTTTTTCTTTCTTTTGCTCTGATTGATCTGCAGTTTTTTCATCTTTCTTTTGAAACCATTCGTTTACAGTTGAATTATCAGAGTCTGCCGCGGCAGCAGCAATCGGATGTACACTGAATAAAACGAAAAAACAAATAAAAACAATAAAATATTGACTCTTTTTCAACAGTCGTACACCCTTTAACTTAATGTTTTGTTGATTGCTTCAAGCACACGGTCAGCCTGGAAAGGTTTCACAATGAAATCCTTAGCGCCAGCCTGAATGGCATCAATAACCATTGATTGCTGTCCCATAGCAGAACACATGATGATTCTTGCCTGCGCATCAATTTGTTTAATTTCTTTTAATGCTGTAATACCATCCATTTCTGGCATCGTGATATCCATAGTAACAAGGTCAGGTGAATGCTCTTTATATTTCTCTACCGCTTGTGCTCCATTTTCAGCTTCCGCCACAACTTCAAAACCATTTTTAACCAAAATATCTTTAATCATCATTCGCATAAATGCTGCGTCATCTACAATTAAAATTCTATGTGCCATAATCTATCTCTCTCCTTGTGTTTCGTTATTTTAAATTATTAATGCGCTCTGCCTGGCTTAAAATGTCAGTGACTCTCACTCCGAAGTTTTCTTCAATGACAACGACCTCGCCTTTGGCAACGATACGCTGATTAACTAAAATATCTACAGGCTCACCGGCTAATTTATCAAGCTCGATAATACTTCCGGCAGAAAGCTCTAAAATCTCTTTTACGCTTCTCTTCGTTCTGCCAAGCTCAACAGTAATCGAAAGCGGGATATCCAAAAGCATATCCAGATTATGAATAGGGGCTTGTACAGCTTCGTTTGGATCAAACGCTGAAAATTCCACCGGTGAAACCTGAACTGGCGCTGCTTTTTTTGCTGTTCCCTGCCTTTTTGGCGGCTGCTGCTGTTGCTTCGGTTCAATACGCGGCTCTGGCGTCACAGGCTCTTTCGGCTGTTCGTATGTAACTTCAGGCTGCACCGTTTCTTCTTCCTCTGCACTTTCTGAGTTCATAAGGCTTGAAATTAAATCTTTCGCAAATGTCAATGGGTAAAGCTGCATAATGCTGGAGTCTATTAATTCTCCCACCTTTAAGTTGAAAGAAACTTTCACCAGCATTTCATCATCAGGTATACGGTCTGTACCCTTTTCTTCAGTAA
This sequence comes from Bacillus sp. SIMBA_008, assembly GCF_046535495.1. Lineage (NCBI taxonomy): Bacteria > Bacillati > Bacillota > Bacilli > Caryophanales > Bacillaceae > Bacillus > Bacillus sp. SIMBA_008. The sequence continues at coordinate 226,887 of NZ_JAWRWL010000002.1, forward strand.
CATCCAGCAATTCAACCCGAGGAGGTGAAATATCAATTTTTTTACTGAATACAGTAGACATTGATGTGGCAGCCGATCCCATCATTTGGTTCATTGCTTCTTGAACCGCACTTAAATGGATTTCACCCAGTGAAGGGTCCGCACCTTTTCCGTCTCCCCCGATCATTAAGTCAGCAATGATCGCCGCGTCACTTTGTTCCACGACTAACAGGTTGCTTCCGCTGAAGCCCTCCGTATAATTCACTTCAATCGCTACATACGGTTCAGGAAACGCATCGCTGATTTTACTTCTTGGAATGACCGTTACGCTTGGAGTCGTAATATCGACCTTTTGATTTAAAAGCGTTGACAGTGCTGTCGCAGAACTGCCGAATGAAATATTACCGATTTCACCGATCGCATCACGCTCCATTTCCGATAAGTCATCTACTTCCGGAACCTCTGGCTCATCAAGCGTGCTGCCAGTACCGTTAAGAAGCGCGTCAATCTCATCTTGAGATAATCTATTATTCTCCATCTTGTTCACCTCTTATGTCGTGATCTAAAATTTGCACTGCCTGTTTTCGATTCACCCGGCCGGCTTGTCCTAAAAATTTCGGCTTATCTCCGACCAATACAGTAAGAGGATCCGTGACTGATTTGTCCAAAGTTATGCAGTCTCCGACTTCTAAACTTAAAAACTCTTCTATCGTCAGTTCAGATGTGCCGAGCTCGGCCACGACAGGTATTTGTGCTGTCATGATACGTTTTTCAAGCGACTTTGTTTCCTCAGGCTTTGGCTCATTTCGGTCTGATTGCATCCAATAGTGGACTGAAAGCTTCGGTATGAGCGGCTCGAGTACAATATGCGGGATACAGAGATTAATGACACCGCTGATTTCACCAATTTGAGTATTGAGCGAGATCACCACGACTGTTTCATTAGGAGATACCATCTGAACAAATTGCGGATTCACTTCAAACTCAGTCATTTCCGGTTCAATATCAGCAATTGACTGCCAAGCTTCTTTATAATTACCCAGTGCATTTTCAAATAAATTAGAAATGATTTTTGTTTCAATTTCTGTCAAACTGTCAACCTTGTTATGACTGATTCCAATCCCGCCCATGACTCGATCCATCATCGTATAAGCTATCGTGGGGTTGACCTCCATCATAATTCTTCCTTCCATCGGATGAACATCAAATAGATTTAGAATCGTCATGTTCGGGATCGATCTGATAAATTCCTCATACGGAACCTGATCAACAGAACTGACAGATATGTGAATATAGGTTCTGAGCTGAGCAGAAAAATGAGTGGTAAGAAGTCTTGCAAAATTGTCATGAATTCTCGTTAAACTGCGAATCTGATCCTTAGAAAACCGCAGCGCACGTTTGAAATCATAAACCTTGACTTTCTTCTCTTTTTCTTCTTTTTTCAGCTCTTCAGCGTCCATTTCACCAGTTGATATTGCAGAAAGCAGTGCATCTATTTCATTTTGGGAGAGAACTTCTCCTGACATTTTCCTCACCTCCGTATTCTGTCAAATTATGCTTTATTGCAGATTAAAGGAGGTAATATACACTTTTTCTACTTTTCCTTCTTGGAGGTAGCTATTTATTTTATCTTTTAGTTCCTTCTTAAAGGTTTCTTTTCCCTTGTCTCCCTCAATCTGATCAGCATTCGTATCAGCCAGCAGTGATATAACAGCGTCTTTCACTTGGAAATCACGTTTCTCAAGTTCTTCTTTTGATTTATCAGAATCGGTTTCAAGTTTAATAGCAAGACGGATAATGTTATCAGACTTTAAATTTGTTGTGATCTCTTCTACATCAACAGAAGACGCAACGATTTCATCAATACTTTTTTTCGCTTCACTTTTTTCGGACTTTCCGCCTAAAACAAAATAAGCCGCCGCCCCGAGAGCACCAATTACGATAAGAATAATTAGTAATATGATCATTAACTTTTTCTTCATTCCGGTTCCTCTATTCCTTGATCCATTGCAAATATTTGTATTTTTCGGTAGAAAGCTGCGATCTTTTCCAGAACAGCTTCTTCATCTTCTTTTACTACAAACTTCTTACCATTTGACAGAGTAATTGTAGTATCCGGAAAACATTCAATCTGTTCAATAAATAGCGCATTCAGTGTAAAGGGCTGCCCGTTCAAACGGGTTACTTTAATCATAAAACAGCGGAGAAGCGATTACTCGCCTCCCCTCCCTCCTTAACGTTTAAGGTTAACCAGTTCTTGAAGGATTTCATCAGATGTTGTAATAATTTTTGAGTTTGATTGGAATCCGCGCTGGGCTACGATCATTTCAGTAAATTCGTCAGTTAAATCGACGTTAGACATTTCGAGAAATCCTGATTTAAGAGCACCAGTTCCGCCGTCACCAGGCTGGTTCGCTGCACTGGCCGTTCCAGAGTTTAAAGATTCACGGTATAGGTTGCTTCCGATTTTATCCAATCCATCACTGTTGGCAAAAGTAACAATCCCGATTTGTCCCCCGTCTTGTGTTTTCCCCTCAGCATCAACAATTGACACCTTTCCATCAGAACCAATGCTAAAGCTTTGAGCATCAGTAGGAATTTTAATTGTTCCGCCATTCATATTTAGTACATGGTAGCCATCACCTGTAACCAGTGTTCCAGTATTATCTAAATAGAAGTTCCCTGCTCTTGTATAAGCTGTCCCGTCACCTGTATCAATTCGGAAGTAACCGTCGCCGTCAATTGCTAAATCAAGTGTTCTTCCTGTGCTTTGTGTCGCGCTTGTTGAATGAATTGTATCAATTGTGCCAGATGATGAACCTAAACCGATTTGCTTAGAGTTTGTTCCGCCGATTGTTGCACCAGCAGCAGAACCGCCGGCAATGGTTTGGCTTACCATATCTTTAAAGGTCACACGGCTCTTTTTGAATCCTACTGTATTTACGTTGGCAATGTTGTTACCGATTACGTCAAGCTTTGTTTGAAAGTTCTTCATACCGCTGATTCCAGAATAAAGTGAACGTAACATAATATATTCCCCCAGATGTTTTTATTTAGATGATTGTCCCACAGACATGACATTCGCAGGACTGATCTCGGTCCCATCATCAAGAACGAGATAATAATTTCCTTTAAAATGTTTAACAGAGCTTACTGTGCCTGTTTTATCTGTTGCACTTTTACCATCAGTCCAAGATACTTCTTTTCCCATCCAATCAACATACGTTGTAAACGGATCTTGGTTTTCAACGAATTGAGTCATTGTCGTATTCAGATTCATCATTTGCTCCAAGCTTGAAAAAGTCGCCATCTGGCTGATAAATTCTTTATCGTCAATCGGGTTAAGCGGATCTTGGTTTTGAACTTGAGTCATTAATATTTTTAAAAACTCGTCTTTCCCCAAGCTGCTGTTGTTCGTCGACACAGTGTTCGTTTTTTCAGGCAGTTTATATTCTGAACTTATAGAAGTCATTCTTCTTCCTCCATTTCAACCATCGACACTTCATCGAGCAGATCGCCAAAATCATTTGATTGCTTTTTCTGTCTTTGCTGTCTCTGCCCCTCTTGCTGCTGTTTCTGTTCATCAGCAAGCTGGCCGTATATCGGCTGATCCCCGCTTTGGACCGGAAGAGTAAAACGGTCAATTTGGACGGCCATATTCGGCAATGATTGCTTCAGCTGAGGAAGATGCTGTTCAAGCAATTCTTTTGCTGATTGGCTAGATGCTATGATTTTACTCTGAAACATTCCATTTTCATTTGTCAGCTTGATTGTGACAAATCCTAAATGTTCAGGGTTCAGCCGAATAGTGAAACTTCCCGTCGATCTGCCGAAAGGCGTATATTTCATCTGCTTCCACGCATTAATCACTTGATCAGCCACCGTTTTTGTTTCGGCATTTGGTATATCAGATGACATCTGCTGCAGATCAAGTGTTTGAACTCCTCCTATGCCCCGATACCCCGAAAACAGCATTTGGAGTCCTGATTTACTATCTACAGGCTGAATACTTCCAGAAACATCCGATGCATTTTTGCTGGATGAACTCTGCGAGAGCGGTGTGAGAACACTCTTCCCAAAGTCTTGTGATGATTCGGATGATTTCGATAACAAGAAGGCTTTCAGCTGGCTTTCAGCTAAACTCCATTCTTTGGTCCCTTTTTGAGGAAGCATAGACATTTGATCCATTAAGCTTTGAAAACTTTTCAGCTCTGACGCTGTCATCGAGTAAAGTTTTGAACTTGACTCAGCTTTAGTGAATATTTGCTGTTTAAGATCCTGAATTAGTTGTTGAGATACACCCTTCTTTTCTAATGCAGAAAGGAATTGATCTCCATTTTGGTAAATGGCATGAGCTTCATTGCCATTCCCGCGATCAGTCAGCTTATTCCCTTCTACGAGCTGGCTAATGAACATCTGGATATAGATAAGCTCTTTAGCAGGCTCGGATACTTCATTTTCCTGATTTGATTGCTCTGTATCAGACTTCAGTGCTCCATTAATGTCAGAAGCAGAAGCATTGGCACTCAGAGCCGTTTTAGCTTCTGAAAAGATTTTCTCCGTTTCTGTGAGCAATTGATCCGTCCCGCCTGACATTTTTGATTCAACTGCTTGCAAAAGATTTTGCAACATTTGCAGAGCATTCGCATCCAATTGCTTCCCTGTCAGTTTGCTTAATGTTTGCAAAAGATCCGCATTTTGTTTGTCTTGATCTTCAGGACTTGCATTTAGCCAGTCACCGATCTTTTTAAGCGCATCTGCTAAAAGCTGATCTTCGGAATTAGGAGTACCCTTTCCTTGTTCTGAAAGTTCCTTCAATCCAGCCTCAGACATAAGCCAGTTTTGAAAAACTCCTTGGCTACTTTTCATGTTTTTAGCGGCAGAACCCGTTGTGGTTTGCAGCAAAGGTCCGGCTAATTCAAGCAGCTTCACCTTTCATTCCCCCTATTCTTGGCTGGCAGCAATTTTTTCTGTATAGGTTGCTGCTTGCTCAGGAGTCATTTTCGCCAATATGTCAGCAAGCTGCTTTTTGCTTAGGCCATTCAATATTTTCAGTGCTTCTTGCTCCTTTAATTGGGCAATAATTTTAGCAGCCTTTCCGCTGTCCATGCTTTTGTACACACTGATCACTTTGTCATTTTCAGAAGAAGCTTTCGAGTCTGCTGATCCTTCAGTATGATCTTCTGATGACTTTTTTTGATCCTCAGCCGTCTTTTCAAGTGAACGGATCTTTTGATTGAGCCTATCGATTTCTGATTTACTTGTTTCTAAATCTTTATTCAATATACTGATTTCACTTTTTTGATCCTTAATGGTCTTTTCCAGAGCTGCCGTATTACTGCTATCCTTACTTGATGCTGCGCCTTTTTTATTTTCGGTTTCAGGGACCAATTCTTTAAGAACCGGCGTTTTTGCCGCAGCATCCTGTATCGGCTTTAAGACATTGATACCAGCAGCCCAAAGAACAATCCCCCCTGCGATTAATAGAAACATCAGCGGGAGGATAATGATAAGCAAAACCGAACGGAACTTACCTGATTCTTTCTTTTTGCCGGACATTACATTCGCTCCTAATGGCCTTGAATCATAAACTGCTTAATCGAAATATCGTCCATTTCTTTCATTTCTGCAGCTTTATCTTCAAGAGCAAACATTTTAAACTGTTTTTCACGCATTTTTTCAAACTTTTTCACTTCAATGTTTTTCTCTGTCAAAATTTCTTGTTTTTGATTCATTTGATTTCTTTTCATAATGACAAGCTTTTGATAGTGATAGATCGTATTATCAAGATTTGAGACAAATTGTTGGTAGTGCCTCATTTCTTGTACACTCATGCCGCTTTTTAATTTCTTTTCCTTATTTTGTTCCAGCAATTCTTTTTTGCTCATATTCTCATATAATTTTTCAGCAACGTTTTCAAATTCAGAAACTGATTGCTGATACTCGGATAAGGATTGGTCTTTTTCATTTTCTTTTAGTTCCAGCAGCTTTTGGAATCTAAATTGATAAGCCACGTTTATTCCTCATTTCCTGTCAAACTAGTTAATGCAGCAATGCTTTCTTCCAATAAAGCCGGTTCGTCTGTTCCCTGCTTTAAAAATTGAATAAGCTGCGGATAAAATTGTATCGCTTCATCAATTTCTCTGGATGATCCTCTTTTGTAAGCTCCGATATTAATGAGATCTTCCGAATTTTGATATGTCGATAAAAGTTCACGGAATTTATTTGCCGCATCCAGATGCTGTTTTGTTGAAATGTTTGACATCACCCTGCTGATGCTTTTTAGTACGTTAACTGCAGGAAACTGGCCTTTATTGGCAAGCGCCCTGTCCAACACAATATGTCCGTCTAAAATTCCGCGTACGGTATCGGCAATCGGCTCATTCATGTCATCCCCGTCTACCAACACTGTATAAAATGCCGTAATGGTTCCATGCTCGTTTGCACCTGTTCGTTCTAGTAAACGAGGTAAAATAGCGAACACTGAAGGTGTATAACCTTTTGTCGTCGGAGGCTCTCCTGCAGCCAGTCCAATCTCTCGCTGCGCCATTGCCACCCTTGTAACAGAATCCATCATAAACATGACATTTTGGCCTTTATCTCGGAAATACTCGGCAATTGCAGTCGCTGTATATGCCGCTTTCAATCTCATTAATGCTGGCTGGTCTGAGGTGGCAACGACTACAATCGATCGTTTCAGCCCCTCTTTCCCCAGATCTTTTTCAATAAACTCCCGAACCTCTCGTCCGCGTTCTCCGACAAGTGCAATGACGTTTAAGTCAGCCTCTGTCTGCTTGGCGATCATCCCCATTAAGGTGCTTTTTCCGACACCGCTTCCTGCAAAAATTCCAATCCGCTGGCCTTTACCGACTGTCAGCAAGCTGTCAATTGATCTGACTCCAACACCCATCTTTTCACGGATAGGCGGCCGTTTCATCGGGTTGGGCGGTGATTGCTCCGTTGATACAGGCGAAAGCCCTTTAGGCAGAAGTTTTCCGTCAAGCGGTTCTCCAAAAGCATCGATGACTTGTCCAATCAGTCCGGTTCCAACTTTAACCCGAAGTGATTCCCCAGTAGCTTCTACAATGCTGCCAGGTGCAATGCTCGCAGCCTCTAAATAAGGCATAAGCAAAATATTTTCTTCCTGGAAGCCGACTACCTCAGCTTTAATGACTTTCCCAGATTGTCCTTTTGCATAAATCAGGCACACGTCGCCAATTGAGCTTGCTGGCCCTTTTGATTCAATCATCAGGCCGATGACCCGCTTGACTTTTCCGTACCGTTTATACGAGTCTGTCATTTCTATACAATCTATCAGACTCTGTGTCTTCATTCAGCTGCACCTGCTTCCAGCGCTGTCAGAAGTTTATCTTTCAATTGCATCAATTGTGTGTCAACACTCGCATCTACCCTGCCAAAAGGAGTTTCAATATAACAGGTTCCTTTTTGAGCTTTTTCATCAGCATATATGCCAAGCCGGCATTCTTTATAAAGAAGCTGCTGGATTTCATCTTTTTGCTGAAAGATTGTCTCATAGTAATATGGATCAACATAAATTGATATATCGTCATATTCCTTCACTTCGTTTATAACCTGTTGTACAAGCAGGAGGAAAGCCTCTTTATCATCAGACTTTTGCTGCCAAACTTTTTTTGCTAGGGCAACGGCAAGCTCAACGATTTCTTCATTAGCGTCTTCAAGCTTGTCCTCAACAGCTTTTCTGGACATTTCAGTTATACTGTTTGCTTGGCCGATCAGTTCTGCATACTGTTTCATTGCCTCAGCTTTGCCCAGCGCTACTCCTTGTTCAAAGCCCTCGGCTTTTGCTTCTTCAATAAGCTTCTGTTTTTCAGCCGCCCAATCGTTTTTCTCCTGTTCAATTTGACGGCGAATATTTTCTATATGACTGTTTGCCTGCTCAGAAATCCGATCAGCTTCCTCTTTCACTCGGGCCATAAGCGCCTCCGGGTTCTCTTCAGCCTGCAAAAGGTGAGAATGATCAATACGCACCTCTTGTATAGAAAGTTTTCTTTTTTCCTTTTGTGGAGAAATAGATGATTCTTGTTTAATGATATTAGACAATAATATCATCCCCTCCGCCTCTTGCTATCACAATTTCACCGGCTTCTTCAAGCTTTCTGACGATGCTTACAATTCTCGATTGAGCTTCTTCTACATCTTTCAAGCGTACAGGGCCCATAAATTCCATTTCTTCTTTGAAGGTTTCAACCATACGCTGTGACATATTGTTGAATACAATTTCTTTGACTTCCTCGCTTGCAACCTTTAATGAAAGGAGCAAATCGTCGTTCTCAACATCGCGAATGACTCTCTGAATGGCACGGTTATCAAGTGTGACAATATCTTCGAAGACAAACATCCGCTTTTTAATCTCTTCAGCAAGATCGGGATCCTGAATTTCCAATGAATCCAAGATCGTCTTCTCTGTCCCTCTGTCTACCCCGTTTAACACTTCCACAACAGCTTCAATTCCGCCTGTTTGTGTATAATCCTGAGTAAATGCAGAAGATAATTTTTGTTCCAGAATCCGTTCTACCTCATTAATTATTTCTGGAGACGTTCTATCCATGACCGCGATTCTTCTCGCAACCTCAGCCTGTACTTCAGGATTCAGCTCGGATAAAATTTGCCCAGCCTGCACTGGATCCAAATAAGACAAGATTAACGCCATCGTCTGCGGATGCTCTTGCTGGATAAAATTCAAAATTTGTTCAGGCTCCGCTTTTCTGGCAAAATCAAATGGTTTAACCTGCAAAGAAGAAGTCAGCCTGTTTAGAATGTTCTCCGCCTTATCCTCTCCAAGCGCCTTTTCCAGAACTTGTCTTGCATAGCTTAAACCGCCTTGAGAAATATAATCTTGCGCAATGGCTATATTATGAAATTCTTCTATGATTTCATCCTTTTTTTGATGATCGACGCTTCGAACACCTGATATTTCCAGAGTAAGCCTTTCAATTTCTTCATCGGTTAAGTGCTTATAGACAGAAGCTGACACATCTAACCCCAAGGAAATCATGAGAATGGCTGCTTTTTGTTTTCCTGTAAGCTTATCTTGATCACGTCTCGCCATTTCTAATTCCTCCTAATCCTCGGCCAGCCAGCTTCTCAGCAGTTTTGCAAAATCTTCCGGCTTGTCTTTCGCCATCTTTTCAAGCTGTTTTCGTCTGACTGATTCCGCTGTTTCATTTTCCTCTTCGTTGATATCAGGCAAATTGATTGGTTCTTGAGGAACCTCATACTCATATTCCTCAAATTCATCCTCTTGCGCCCGTTTCTTTCTGATAAGCATAATGATCAGAACAATGATCGCTGCGATTAAAACACCGCCTACAATATATGCCCACAGCGGGATACCTGAGGATTCTTCCGTATTTGTATCCAAATTGACTTTTCCGTCGAATGGCTGAACGGAAACAACAATCTTATTATTGATATCAGCATCAGATAAATTCTGATTTTGCGTTTCATCTTTATCCAAAGATGTTCTGACTACAGTTGAAAGGATTTTTTGTATATCATCCTGTCTTTCAGTTGATAGCGACGCAGTGTTTTTGGCATCAGGCGGCTCTACCATTACTTGAATCCCTAAATCTCTGACCTTATAAGGACTTTCAGCGATTTCTTTATGAATTCGGTTAACCTCGTAATTGATTTTGTTGCTGTTTTTTTCGTAGTTCCCGCTTTCGGTATTTTCACCGTCAGCCTTATAATTTGTAACATCTTCCTCGCCGGTTCCGGCAGTTCCGCCGTTGGCTGCACCGTCGCCCTGATATGTTTCAGATACCTTTTCAGCGCTGACTGCAATACCTTCCATGTTTTCTTTATCCACAGGCTCGACAATGTCTTCTGTCCGATTTTCTTTTGTGAAATCAATGTCTGCTGTAACGGAGACAACGACTTTATCTTGGCCCATCATCGTACCCAGCAATGACTGTACATGTTTTTGAATGTCTTTTTCAACTTGAGACTTAATTCCTTGCTGAGAAGAATAACTATCCGCGTAGGACCCTGCATCGCTGTCTGATTTGTCGTAGTATGTAGAATTTTGGTCCATGATGACGATGTTATCTTCTTTTAGGTTTGGCACGCTTTTAGATACCAGATGATATAATCCGTTGATTTGGCTTTGATCAAGTGTATAACCCGGTTGAATCTGCAAAACGATTGATGCAGATGCTGCAGATTGCTCCTCACCGACAAACACAGCGTCTTTCGGGAGATTAATCATTACTTTTGAATTTTTAATACCGTCCATTTCATTGATCAAGTTTGACAGTTCTGTCTGTGTAGCTTTCACTTTCACCATATCAAACTCATTGTCTGTCAAACCAAAGCCGGCATTCTGTCCAAAAAACGAATAATCAATTGATCCCGTTTTAGGAAGTCCTTCTGCAGCCATCTGCACTTTCAAAGAATCAACCTGATCCTCCGGAACACTAATCACTGTACCGCCATTCGAAAGTTCGTTTGGCACTTTTTTTGCATCCAATTCTTCTTTGATTTGTCCTGCTTCTTCGGCAGACAAATCTTTGTACAGCGGCGCCATTTTAGAATTCGAAGCAAAAACACTAATAATAATTCCAATAATAATAATTGCCGCTAAAGCACTAACCATTAAAATCTTTTGTAATTTAGATCTATTTTTCCAAAACTCACTCGTTTTGTTTTTCATTTGCATTAGAGTACGATTCATGTTAACCCCCGGTCATTCCACTCTTTCTCTAAATCGTCAGACCCCCTACATTTGCATTCTCATAATCTCCTGATAAGCTTCCACAGCTTTATTGCGGAACTCTGTTGCTGCAGTTAGAGAGATGCTGGCTTTTTGAGCAGCGATCATGACCTCATCAAGATTTACATCTTTTCCTGCAGCCAAGGCATTAGTCATGTTGTCAGAAGCTACTTGGGACTCATTTAACGAACTAATAGAGTTTTTTAAAAGCTCCGAAAAGCTTGTTTGATTTGAAGAATCTGTTTTTTGGCTATTGTTTACTTGATTTGTTGCATTTTGAGTGTTTTGAGTATTTTGAACCTGAAAAGGAGAAATTGCATTAATCACATTCATTCACCTACTTTCCGATTTCTAACGCCTTCATCAGCATTCCCTTTGTGGCATTCATCGCCGTGACATTCGCCTCGTATGATCTGGTGCTGCTGACAAGATCAACCATTTCCTTTAATGGATCAACATTAGGCTTTTGTACATATCCTTCAGCGTTTGCATCAGGGTCTGTCGGATCATAGACAAGATTAAAATCCGAATCATCCTCCGTAATTTTTGAAACCTTCACACCGTTTCCAGCATTCCCGCTTCCGCTCATTTGAGAATTGAGAATGGAAGAGAACGATTCACCTTTTGACTGAAGGGAGACCATTTTTCTTCTGTAAGGCACCCACTCTCCATTCACCTGCTTAGCTCTTGTCGTATCCATATTTGCTAAGTTAGATGATACAACGTCCATTCTGACTCGCTGAGCTGTTAAAGCCGATGCTGAAACATTTAAGCTATGAAAAGCTGTCATCATTTTCCTCCTGTTAATACGGTCTTCAGCGAATTAAATTTACCGTTCATTCTTTCAACCAAAGCTTGATAGTTGATTTGATTTTGCGCCAATTCTGTCATCTCTTTGTCAACATCAACATTGTTTCCGTTTTGCTGATACGATGTATCTCCTCTCGCAACAATTGAATAATTCGAATCAGTATTAGAAAAATCAACATGACGATAGTCTGTTTTTATCGCTTCAAGACGCGAGGATTCTTGATCTAATAAATTTTGGAAAGAGACTTTTTTCGCCTTATAGTTCGGTGTATCTATATTGGCGATATTATTAGTTATGACTTTTTGCTTAATATCCGCTCTACTCAAGGCATTTTCAAGATTTTGTATCGTTCCAGAAAATAAGCTCAAATCCACTTACCTCCATTTCAGTTTTTTTCACCCTCAATATCCTTGTCGAGAATTGTAAAACTATATGCTTATTGTAAGAAATAACAGGCATAAAGTCTATGAAGTTCGTGTAAAAAAATGTCCTCACAATTATCTATTTTGCAACTAGGTATAAAGTCCTAGATTGTTAGAACTACATTTCTCGCCTTGATATAAGCCTGAAAATAACAGAATTTCTGTTTTTTCTCCTTTCTTTTCGGCATTTTTGAAACTTTTTGAAGAAAAATGCAAAATTTATTAAAAGTATTACATAGAAAGACTTTCAACCCAGGAAATAAAGCTTATTGATTTCCTTTATTTGAAATAAAAAAAGAACCCTCAAAAAGGGTTCTTTTTGTGATTAATGAGATTTTAGATTTTCTAATTCAATTAGGAATTTGTTGTTTAGTACCTTGATATAAGTACCTTTCATTCCTAATGATCTAGACTCGATAACACCGGCGCTCTCCAGCTTTCTGAGTGCGTTCACAATAACAGAACGGGTAATGCCTACACGGTCAGCAATTTTACTTGCAACAAGAAGACCTTCGTTTCCGTCAAGCTCCTCAAAAATGTGCTCAATTGCTTCAAGCTCACTGTAAGAAAGCGAGCTGATAGCCATTTGTACGACAGCTTTGCTTCTTGCTTCCTCTTCAATTTCTTCTGCTTTTTCTCTTAGGATTTCCATTCCGACAACTGTTGCGCCGTATTCAGCTAGAATTAAGTCATCGTCATTGAATTGATCTTGTAAACGTGAAAGAATAAGTGTTCCTAATCTTTCCCCGCCTCCGATGATCGGCACAATTGTTGTTAAACCAGCTTGAAACAGGTCTCTGTTCTCAACAGGGAAAGCAGTATATTCACTATTAATATCCAAGTTAGAAGATGTTTCAGGGACATTAAACAGATTTTTCGTATATTCTTCAGGGAATTGACGATCCTCAAGCATTTTTTTCATACGATCATTTTCAATTTGCTGGTTAATAGAATACCCAAGGAGTTTCCCTCTGCGGCTTACAACGAAAATATTGGAATCAATTACATCCCGCAGCGTCTCCGCCATTTCCTTGAAGTTTACCGGTTTCCCTGCCGCAGCTTGCAGCATGGAGTTAATAATTCTTGTTTTTTGTAATAAAGCCATGATAAATAATCCTCCTAAACATTCCTCATATTAAATTTTTCACAATATAAATTGACTTAAATCTTTGTTTTTGGCTATCGTTCCGAGCTTTTCTTCGACATACTGTGGTGTAATCGTTATTTTCTCCATCGTTACATCTGGAGCTTCAAACGACAAATCTTCTAATAGGCGTTCAAGTATTGTATGAAGGCGTCTCGCACCGATATTATCTGTGTCCTGGTTCACATGATAAGCAACTTCAGCAATCTTATGAATAGCTTCGTCAGAAAATTCAAGAGATATACCTTCTGTCTGCAATAATGCCTGATATTGTTTCAGCAGCGCATTATCCGGCTCAACCAAAATTCTCACGAAGTCGTCTACCGTGAGTTTGTTCAGTTCTACACGAATCGGGAAACGCCCCTGCAGCTCAGGAATCAAATCAGACGGTTTGGCCATATGAAACGCTCCTGCTGCAATAAATAATACATGGTCTGTTTTTACAGAACCATATTTTGTGACAACGGTTGAACCCTCAACAATCGGCAGGATATCCCGCTGAACGCCTTCTCTTGAAACATCGGCAGAAGAAGATGCACCGCCGTTCTTTGCGATTTTATCAATCTCATCAATAAAGATAATCCCGCTCTCTTCTGCTCTCTGAACAGCTTCCTGGCCGACTTCATCCATATCGATGAGTTTGCTTGCTTCTTCATTCGTCAGGACTTTTCTGGCTTCTCTGACTGTCATTTTGCGCCGCTTCTTTTTCTTTGGCATTAATCCGCTCAGCGCATCCTGCATGTTCATACCCATCTGCTCCATACCTGAGCCCTGCAGCATGTCAAACATAGAAGGCTGCTGTTCTTCGACTTCTACTGTTACATAGTAGTCTTCGAGCTCTCCTAAAGCCAGCTGATGTGCCATTCGTTTTCTTTTTTCTTCGATGTTTGCTTCTTCCTGGCTCTCCGCCTCATCTTCACCATTCGGCTGGCTGCCTCCAAAAAACATTTCAAACGGATTTTTAACGCCAGATTGTTTTTTCTTCCCGGGAACTAACAGACGAACAATGCGTTTGTTTGCATTTTCTTCTGCCTGTTCCTTTACTTCATTCATTTTCTCTTCTTTTATAAGCCGAACAGAAGTCTCCACAAGATCTCTGACCATTGATTCAACATCTCTGCCTACATAGCCGACTTCGGTAAATTTAGTAGCTTCAATTTTGATAAATGGCGCACCTGAAAGCTTAGCGATTCGTCTGGCAATTTCAGTTTTCCCGACGCCGGTAGGACCCATCATTAAAATGTTTTTCGGAACGACCTCGTCCTTCAGCTTTTCATCCAGAAGACTTCTTCTATAGCGGTTTCTTAATGCCACGGCGACAGCTTTTTTCGCATTTTGCTGACCGACAATATATTGGTCTAACCGATCTACAATCTGTCTAGGAGTTAACGGTTTTTTTTCCATGCGCCTCAAGTCCTTTCTATTCAAGCTCTTCCAGTATGATTTGATCGTTCGTGTAAACACAAATTTCGCCTGCTGTTTCTAACGCGGCTCTGGCAATCTCACTTGCAGACATGCTTTCACCGGCATGCTTTTTCAGTGCTCTTCCCGCTGCCAAAGCGTAATTGCCTCCTGATCCAATCGCGAGAATGCCGTCATCTGGTTCGATCACCTCGCCTGTTCCCGATACGAGAAGCAAAGTATCCTGATTCATAACAATCAGCATGGCTTCGAGCTTTCTTAGCACTTTATCACTGCGCCATTCCTTCGCAAGCTCAACAGCCGCCCGTTTTAAGTTGCCGTTATATTCTTCAAGCTTAGCTTCAAACTTTTCGAATAAAGTGAAAGCGTCTGCAACAGATCCCGCAAAGCCAGCAAGAACTTTGCCGTTAAACAGTTTTCTCACTTTCCGTGCCGTGTGTTTCATGACAACAGCCTGACCAAATGTTACTTGGCCGTCTCCGGACATAGCGCTTCGTCCTTTATGCTGTACGGCAAATATTGTGGTCGCATGAAAAGATGACATAAAGGGCCTCCTTTAATTTTTCTTAAATGCTCTTGGATGGTGAGACATATATGTGTTTCTCAACATTTCCTTCGAAACGTGCGTGTATATCTGTGTAGAAGACAGATTGGAATGCCCGAGCAGTTCTTGAACGCTTCTCAAATCCGCTCCTTCATTTAACAGATGCGTGGCGAACGTATGTCGAAGCATATGCGGATGGATATGTAAAGTGCTTGACGCTTTTTGAACAAGCCCGCTTAAAATATGTCTGATGCCACGGGCTGTAAGCGGTCCGCCTCTTTGATTTACGAATAATAGATCATGAGGTTCTTTTGCCTTCATCAGCAAGCACTGTCTTCCGCTATTCATGTATACCTTCAACGCTTCGCGGGCATAAGACCCAAAGGGGATATAACGCTGCTTCTTGCCTTTACCGTGAACAAGCACAGTGTCCATAAATAAATCAACGTCGTTAATAGTTAAGGAACAGCATTCACTGACCCTCATTCCAGTGGCATAGAGCAGCTCTAACAGAGCTTGATCCCTCATTCCGGCCGGCTGGCTTATATCTGAAACTTCAAACAGCTCCTCAAGCTCTTTTTGATATAGAAACTTCGGTATCCGTTTCTCCTGTTTTGGCAGATGAACAAGCTGAAACGGATTTTCTTCAATAAGCTTTTCCCGCATCAGAAACTTATAAAAGCTTCTTAATGCAGATATCTTTTTGCTTATTGTTCTTCTCGATAAACCTTTTTCATAGGCTTCTGTCAAAAAAATCCTAGTATCTTGATATGCAGCTTCTTCAAATCCATTTATACCTTGAACGCGCAGGAAAGTCTCGAATTCTTCAATTGAATCCACATAATTCACAATAGTATATTGTGAATAATTTTTTTCAATTTGTAAATATTCAACGAATAACTTTACGAAATTCTTAACATTCTCCATGCCTAATACCTCCCCAGGAAGGGCTTTTAAATGGTATCACAAATCGCGCTCAGGTTGCAATCAATACCTATATTGTTTTCGAAATTGTTTGAATTGTTTCAATCGCACGGTTCGCGTATTGTTCATTTCGTTCTTTTTTATTTTTAATTTTAACTGGCAATTCTTTCAAAAGCCCAAAGTTTGCATTCATCGGCTGGAAGTTCTTCTGGTTTGTTGTTGTAATATAATGTGCCATACTGCCAATTGCTGTTTCCTGAGGGAAGATCACAAGCTCTTCTCCCAATACAAGCTTCGCCGCATTAATGCCTGCTACAAGTCCTGAGGCAGCTGATTCCACATATCCTTCTACTCCCGTCATTTGGCCTGCAAAGAACAGATCACTGCGGTTTTTAAATTGATAAGTCGGCTTTAACAGGCTTGGAGAGTTAATAAATGTGTTTCTGTGCATCACGCCATATCTGACGATTTCTACATTTTCAAGTCCTGGAATCAACTTGAGAACTTCCTTTTGGTCTCCCCATTTTAAATGAGTCTGGAATCCTACAATATTATAAAGTGTTCCCGCAGCATCATCCTGTCTGAGCTGAACGACGGCATAAGGGCGTTTTCCTGTAACAGGATGCTCTAGACCAACCGGTTTCATCGGACCGAAAAGCATTGTTTTCTTACCCCGTTTTGCCATAACTTCAATCGGCATGCAGCCTTCAAAGAAAATCTCTTTTTCAAATTCTTTTAACGGCACTGTTTCTGCTGATGTTAATGCTTCATGAAAACGGTCAAACTCTTCTTCTGTCATCGGGCAGTTCAAATATGCTGCTTCACCTTTATCATAACGGGATTTTAGGTACACTTTATCCATATCAAGGCTGTCTTTTTCTACAATTGGCGCCGCTGCGTCATAAAAATATAAATAGTCCTCTCCAGTCAGCTCCTTCAGCTGGGCAGACAGCGATTCAGATGTTAACGGACCCGTTGCGATGATAGTAGGGCCTTCAGGAATTTCAGTCACTTCTTCATTAATAACGGTTACGTTTGGATGATTTTTCACCCGATTTGTCACACTTGCGGCAAATTCATGACGGTCTACTGCAAGAGCGCCCCCGGCAGGCACCGAACATTCGTCAGCCGCAGCGATAATGGCTGAATCAAGCGCACGCATTTCTTCCTTTAATACACCGACAGCGTTAGCAAGTGTATTAGAGCGAAGAGAGTTGCTGCAGACAAGCTCAGCAAATTTATCTGTATGGTGCGCAGGCGTTTGTTTAACTGGCCGCATTTCATACAATTTGACTTGAATCCCACGTTTGGCAAGCTGCCATGCTGCTTCACTTCCTGCGAGTCCGGCTCCGATTACATTCACTGTTTGTTGGTTCATCTTTCACATCTCCTAGTTTATTATTCAAGGCCTTCTTTTAACACACAAAGAAGGTGAGCAAGACCCTGCTCACCGCTACTTCTGTGGTTCTTCCTTATAATCGCATTCCACGCATTGGACTTGTATACCTTTTTTGAGTTTTTTCTCGACGAGCATTTTTTCGCATTTCGGGCATTTTCGTTCAATTGGTTTGTCCCATGATACGAATTCACAGTCCGGATAACGGTCACAGCCGTAAAACACCCGTTTCTTTTTCGATTTTCGCTCAACAATGTTTCCTTCTCCGCAGCTCGGGCACTTCACACCAATTTGTTTCACAATCGGTTTCGTGTTCCGGCAGTCAGGGAAGTTGGAGCAAGCTAAGAATTTACCGTACCGTCCCATTTTATATACCATTGGAGAACTGCACAATTCACAATCTTCTCCAGCATACTCTGGTTCAATCTCAACTTCCTTCATTTCCGATTCGGCTTTTTTCACGCGTTTTTCAAAATCGGTGTAGAAATTATCGATAATCTTGACCCATTCGGTATTTCCTTCTTCAACATGATCAAGATCTCTCTCCATTTTAGCTGTAAACTCAACGTTAATGATCTCAGGGAAAAACTCCATGATCAAGTCAAGAACGATCTGACCTAATTCAGTCGGAACGAAACGTTTATTATCCAATGCCACGTAGCCGCGCCGCTGAATAGTATCAAGTGTCGGAGCATATGTGGATGGACGGCCGATACCGCGTTCTTCAAGGGTTTTAACAAGCCGGGCCTCAGTATATCGCGGAGGCGGCTGGGTAAAATGCTGCTCAGGTTCTATATCTTTTGATAATACCGTGTCGCCTTCTTGTAAGTCAGGCAGCATCCGGTCTTTTTCTTCCATTTGATCGTCTTTTCCTTCAACATACACCTTCATAAACCCGGAAAACTTGACTTTACTTCCATTTGCACGAAATGTCAAACCGTTGTTTGTCAGGTCGACACTCATTGTATCGAGAACAGCCGGTGCCATTTGGCTGGCAACAAAACGCTCCCAAATTAATTTATACAGTCTCATTTGGTCTCTGCCGAGGACTGCTTTTAATTCACTTGGTTTTCTAAGAACTGATGTCGGCCGAATTGCTTCGTGGGCATCCTGGGCATTTTCATTCTTTTTCGCAGGCTTCCGTTTTCCGCCTAGGAACTCTTTTCCATATGTCTGATCAATAAATGCAGCTGCTTCATCAACAGCCGTATTTGAAATACGGGTTGAATCCGTTCTCATATACGTGATCAGACCAACCGTTCCTTCTCTTCCTAAATCAATTCCTTCATATAATTGCTGTGCAATCATCATCGTTTTCTTCGCTCTGAAATTGAGCTTGCGAGCCGCTTCCTGCTGCAGGGTAGAAGTGGTAAAAGGCAAAGCAGGATTACGTTTGCGTTCCTTTTTGGTTACTTTTTCAACTGTATATTGATTCCCTTTGAGCTGAGAAAGAATCTCTTTTACATCAGCTTCACTATTTAAAGGAAGTTTTTTGCCGTTTTTCCCGAAAAAGCTCGCTTCAAAGGTTTCTTGACCTTTTAAGAACGTACCGTCAATTGTCCAATATTCCTCAGGCTTAAAGTCGTTAATCTCTTTTTCACGGTCAATAATCAAACGGAGGGCAACGGATTGCACGCGTCCTGCGCTAAGCCCTTTTTTGACTTTTTTCCATAAGATTGGACTGATTTTATATCCGACAAGCCTGTCTAAAATACGTCTCGCTTGCTGTGCATCCACTAAATCCATATTGATCATGCGGGGATGCTTAAACGATTCCTTAATAGCGTCTTTTGTAATTTCGTTAAACACCACACGGCAGTCTGAGTTGAGATCTAAATCAAGACTGTGTGCCAAATGCCATGCAATCGCTTCCCCTTCTCTGTCGGGGTCAGCTGCGAGATACACTTTTTTGGCTTTTTTCGCAGCCGTTTTCAGCTCTTTTAATACCGGGCCTTTACCTCGAATGGTAATATATTTCGGTTCAAAATTCTGTTCTATGTCAACTCCCATTTGACTTTTTGGAAGATCCCGGACATGTCCCATTGATGCTTTTACTTTATATTTTTTACCTAAGTAACGTTCAATCGTTTTCGCCTTAGCGGGCGATTCCACGATGACTAGATAATCAGACATTTTCATCCCCCTCAAGAGGTGTTCTCTCTCTTTTCAAGATATTTCAATTTTATTTTTGCAGCTGTCTTTATTTGGCTTTCAACATTTCATTCTTTATCATGAACGTCATTAATTAAATAGAAAACAATATGCAACTTTAAATCCTCACTATTATTAAATATTACAATACCGTTTGTCAAACGATAATTCAAAAGGGTTCCGTATATTGAACGTTTCTCTCAGGAAGTTCCTCGAAAATATCCTCTGCTGACCATATGGCTTTAGCCCCCTGCTGGATCAGTTTTATAGGACCTCCGGCGTAAGGGTCAAACAATGAACCGGGTACGGCAAATACCTCTCTCCCTTGTTCCAATGCTTGATAGGCAGTAATCAGCGAACCGCTTTTTTCTTTGCCCTGAACGACAATAACGCCTTCACTTAGTCCGCTGATAATACGGTTTCTCATAGGGAAATGCCATTTTTGGGGTTTAGTTTCAGGTGGGTGCTCTGACAGCAGGATATGGTGTTTAGCCATGTGATCTGCTAACTGAAGGTTTTCTCGGGGATAAATGTGTTGAAATCCGCCTGCAATGACGCCAATTGTCCGCCCCTTCGCCTTAATACTTGCAGCATGGGACATTCCGTCTATCCCAGACGCCAGTCCGCTGACAATCACCCAACCTTTACGACAGATCTCTTTTGTAAGATGATTGACAACTTGTTTCCCATAAGCTGTTGGATTTCTTGTGCCTACAATTCCAATTTTTCTCCCTTTCGAAAGAAGAGTCATATCACCTTTTGCAAACAGTACGGCAGGGGGATCATAAATGCTTTTAAGCCAGAAAGGATATTGCTTTGAAGAAATAGGGATGGTGTTAATGCCTTGCTCACGATAAGCAGCAAGTACACGCGGGAGCTTTGGATAAAATTGTTCTATTTCGTTTTTTAATGCAGCTGCTTTTATTTGATCACGAGTAACCGTTTGTAACACGGGTGATGTCAGCGACATAGACGGATCGGCTTTCCACCATTTTAATAGAAGGGATGGGGATAATAATTGATTGATTCTGCAAATCGTTAGGCAGACAGCGGCCTGATCCAATAGATTGACCTCCTTTTGTTAGAAAAAGCAGGAACAGCCTTGACGGCTGTCCCTTTTTTATTAATGCGTTTTACAAGTTTCGAACAAGTTCTTCTCTTTCAGCACCTTGATTAAGGTTTCACCCATGACAGAAGGTGTCTCTGCAACTTCGATTCCGCATGCATTAAGGGTTTTGATTTTTTCATCAGCTGTCCCTTTCCCGCCGGAAATAATGGCGCCTGCATGCCCCATGCGCTTCCCAGGAGGTGCTGTTTTACCGCCAATAAAACCGACTACCGGTTTTGTCATGTTGGCTTTTACCCACTCTGCCGCTTCCTCTTCGGCCGTACCGCCGATTTCGCCAATCATGATGACTGCGTGTGTGTCAGGATCTTCGTTAAACGCTTTTAAAACGTCAATAAAGTTTGTTCCATTTACAGGGTCGCCGCCGATTCCAACAGCTGTAGATTGCCCTACACCCGCTTCTGAGAGCTGGTGCACCGCTTCGTATGTTAATGTTCCTGAACGTGATACAACGCCTACATGACCCTTTTTATGGATGTATCCGGGCATAATGCCGATTTTACATTCTTCAGGCGTAATGACACCAGGACAGTTCGGCCCTATCAGTCTCGTTTTCTTGCCTTCCATGAAGCGTTTGACCTTCACCATATCCAAAACCGGGATATGTTCTGTGATACAAATCACGAGATCAAGCTCCGCATCTACCGCTTCCATAATCGCATCAGCTGCAAACGGTGCGGGCACATATATAACAGACGCGTTAGCGCCGGTTGTTTGAACTGCTTCAGCCACTGTATTAAATACAGGAACACCTTCCGCTTCTGTTCCGCCTTTTCCAGGTGTTACACCGCCAACGATATTTGTGCCGTATTCAAGCATCTGCTTCGTATGAAATAAAGCGGTAGAACCTGTAATCCCTTGCACAATAACTCTTGTATCTTTATTAATGAAAACACTCATTATTTGGTCCCCTGCCTTTCATTCTTTCTTAAACTAAGGATACGATTTTCTGCGCGCCGTCAGCCATTGATTCCGCAGATGTAATGTTTAATCCTGATTCACTAAGGATTTTCTTCCCTAGATCCACGTTTGTGCCTTCAAGACGGACGACAAGCGGCAATGTCAAACCAACTTGTCTAGTCGCTTCAACAACCCCTTCTGCGATGACATCACATTTCATAATGCCGCCGAAAATGTTGACAAAAATCCCTTTAACGTTTTGATCAGAAAGAATGATTTTAAATGCTTCCGTGACTTTTTCAGCGGTTGCACCGCCGCCCACATCAAGGAAGTTGGCCGGTTCTCCTCCATAATGCTTGATAATATCCATCGTAGACATTGCAAGTCCCGCGCCGTTTACCATACAGCCGATATTTCCATCAAGGGAAATGTAGCTTAGATCATATTTGGACGCTTCAATTTCTTTCGGATCTTCTTCATCCAAATCTCTGTATTCCATAATGTCCTTTTGTCGGTACAACGCATTGCTGTCAAAATTCAATTTTGCATCAAGCGCCATCACATTTCCGTCGCCGGTAACAACAAGCGGATTGATTTCGGCGATTGAGCAGTCTTTCTCAACAAACGCTTTATATAGTCCAAGCATAAATTTAGCAGCTTTTCCCACGAGCTCTTTTGGAATATTAATAGCGAATGCAATTTCTCTGGCTTGATAGCCTTGAAGGCCAACAGCCGGATCAATGACAGCTTTTTTGATTTTTTCCGGTGTTTTCTCCGCAACCTCTTCAATTTCCGTTCCGCCTTCTTCAGAAGCCATCAAAACGATTCTTGAAGTGGCGCGGTCAAGCACTAGACCGATGTAATATTCTTTTTTAATATCGCAGCCTTCTTCAATAAGTAAGCGTTTTATTACTTGGCCGTCCGGACCCGTCTGATGTGTAACTAGGGTCTTCCCTAATAGTTCTTCGGCATACGCTTTTACTTCGTCTAATGATTTTGCTATTTTTACCCCACCAGCTTTGCCTCGACCGCCAGCATGAATTTGAGCCTTTACGACATAAACCGAGCTGGATAAGCTCTTTGCACTCTCAACTGCTTCTTCTGCTGTAAAAGCCACTTTACCTTCAGGAACAGATACCCCATATTTTCTGAGGACTTCTTTTCCCTGGTACTCATGGATATTCATTTCCCATCCTCCTAACTTATGTAACAAAACTAAAATAGACTGCGCTTTCATTCTATAATAATACTGGAAGAATTGTCTACAGTTCGATGCAAAATCTTTTAATCCTTCTAAACATTCAAACTTTTACTTTATTAAAAACATAAATTTCAAAGGAGGATGGGGAATATTTTAGCTATTTTTTGTTTTTTACGCTTTCGTCCAATTTGTAAATGAATGAAAAAATCTCGGCTACCGTTTCATAAAGAGCTTCAGGAATTTGATCATCTACCGTCAAATGGCGCATTAATTCGACAAGGGTCCGATCTTCTTGAATCGGGACCCCTGCTTTTTTCGCTTCTTTGATAATGTTGTCAGCTACATGGCCCTTCCCTGTGGCAATCACTCTCGGCGCCTTGTCTTTTTGTTCGTCATAATGGAGAGCAACAGCTTTTCTGATCGGTGTCTGCTCTTTCATATTTTCACATCCACTTCCTGATCACTGATACTTGTTATATATTGATCGATTGAAGCCTTTTCTTCGGTGTGAACCCTTTTTTTAGCGTTTACCCCTGAAAGGCTGTACCCCATTTCCTTTAGCCCCTGTTTAAGCGCGGGCACCATCGGATCGATCGCAGCCTGCAGCTCGAAATCAGTCTCTATTGTAATGGTCATGACTTTTTGTTGTACCAAGCAATCAACGACGGTTTCTTTTAGTGTATCAAGCTGCAGCAAAAACAAAAGGCGGCAATGGGAAGGATCAAGCTTTCCATCCGCTTCTTTCTTTCCTTTAAACAGAACAGTCATGTCCTGAACCCCTGACTTCGAAAACATCGGAAATGACATTACAATTTGGCTGTATGATGGATGGTCCTGCTGCATGAAAAGCTGGCCATTTAATTTATGAAAAAGCTGATCGGCTTCTTGTTTGACTGGTTCGGCTACCTCATGCGATGCTCTTAAGGCAGAAAGAGCCAGCTTGATGGATTGCATTTCGCCAGATGTGACTGCGCTTCCTTGTTCAAACGCTTTAATGAACCCAACCTCGTCCCTTGCGCCGATTGCCGTTTTCACTTTGGATAAGAAAGAAAGAACATCTGCCTTATCCGCCAAATGGGGTGCTGTCTGCTGAACAGCCTTTAAAAAGACTTCGGCTTCCTGGTCTGTGACTTGTGCCGCTTGTAAAACAGCTGAAGCTGCAAGTGACTTACTATCACCCGATGAAGCAGCCGCTTTAATCCAATTTGCTGCTTCTTTCACAATTTGGAGACTGTTTTTTTCAGCAGATTCCGTCAGCTTCACGAGCAGCTGGCGGGCTTCTTTAATTGGAATGTCTGCTGCTGTTTTAACAGGCTCTTCTTGTATGCTTCCCTGTTCTGCTGTGTGATTTGCAATCGGCAGGCTGGCTTTTCCGGGGGAGCCAGCTGGTGTGCTAAGCTCCCTACTTCCAGCTGTATTCGTCGGAGAAGGTGCTTTCGTATTGTCGGTTAAAGAAATAAGCTTATCAATCAGCCGTTCTGCATGGACATCGATTTCACTATTTAAAAGCACCTTAACTGCTTCCTTTAGCTTTGACATCATTTGGCTCTGCTGAGGGTTTTGGTCGATTGCCTGTAGCAGCTGGGATACGTGCTGATGCAACGGAACAGGCGATTTCACAGCGTGAACACCATTCAAAATCTCGGAGTGAATGGGAAGATCACGCTTTAAAGCGAAGAGAACCGTTTCAACTGCTTTTTTTGTGTCTTGCGAAGGCAGCGTGTCCATCCAGCGGACAGCTGTTTTGATATCATTTTCTGTTACGGGTGTTTTGCTTTTCAGCATCGCTCCTGTCATCATGAGAGCTGCGTTTGACGTCTTCACTGAAATAGCATTTAAAAGTTTGCCAGCTGCATCCTGAATGGTTTTAGGATTTTGATCAAAGCTTTGAACGACCTGAAGACGGCCTGTTTGCTCTGCCGTTTTTTTTTCGTAGGAAAACCAATAGTATGCCTGAGGACGAAGCTGAGTTTCAAGTTTTCCCTGAACAGTTTGATTGCCGACTTGGATCAGGGCATGCTGATCTCCTAGTAAACGAAGCACTTTTCCTAAGAGGAGACGCTTCTCCCCGTTTAGCGCTTCGTTTACTTTTGATGTTTCCTGCGGGACGGCTGTACGCCCGAAAAGGTGCTGCAGCGCCTTTTGCACATCATTTCGTATGTTCATTTTAAAAAGGTGCCTCCTTGTCCATGGTGATTTATCTGAAAGATTGAACAGGAGCGAAAGTTTTGCGGTGCAATTCAGTTGGGCCGTATGCAGCAAGAGCTTCCAAATGTTCTTTTGTCCCATAGCCTTTATTTTTTTCAAAGCCGTACACGGGATACGTTTCGGCATAAGCGCTCATCATTCGGTCCCTCGTCACTTTTGCGATACACGCACCTGCCGCAATAGACACGCTTTTGGCATCGCCTTTTATAATTGACGCCTGAGCCGTGTCGAGCGGAAGTGTCATTGCGTCAACAAGCAAATAATCAGGTGTATCCGACAAATCCTGTATCGCTTTCACCATTGCCATTTTTGAAGCTTCATATATATTGATCTCATCAATCACAGTAGCTTCTACAATTCCTATCCCGACCGCCAGTGCTTCCTTCATAATAAGCTCGTAATATTCCTCGCGTTTTTTCTCTGAAAGCTTTTTGGAGTCTGTCAGCCCAAGTATTTCACATTCCTCTGGAAGGATGACTGCGCTGGCGACAACTGGTCCTGCCAATGGCCCCCGGCCGACCTCGTCAACACCTGCAATCAAGCGAAATCCCTTGTTTCTTGCCAGCCTTTCATAGGAAGTCATATTCACCCATTGTTCTTTCAGCGCTTTTTCTTTCGCTTGCTTTTTAAGCCATTGCTCTACAAGCGTTTGAACGCTTTTTCTCGGGTCGTTTTCGCACTGGGCAATAAATGGGTCTTGTGCATCCTTCACTTCCTGCAAACGGTCTTTAATGTCCTTTACGGTTAATGTATTCACTTTCTCTTCTCCCTTACTGTATGTATCGGTTCAGCCAAGAAAAAATAAAGACCCGCATTTCTGCGCGCCTTTACATCGTCGGCTGTTCAAATGACAGCCTGCCGAACTTTTCAGTGCGAATATCGCGAATGATGACTTCAGTCGTCTTATCGTAGTTGATGAGCCCACCGCTCATGAGACAGCCTCGCTTTTCACCTATTGCATCAAACAGCTCGGCAATGTCCTCTGGGATCTCATCAAGGCCATAACGCTCTTTAAGCCGTTCTGGGTAATGTTCTTCGAGAAAACGAAGACCAAACACGGCCACGTCCTGCAAATTGATAATCGAGTCTTTAATAGCCCCGGTGACTGCCAGTCTCAAACCGACAAGCTCATCCTCAAATTTAGGCCACAAAATTCCCGGTGTATCTAATAGCTCTAATTCTTTCCCAACTTTGACCCACTGTTGAGAAGTCGTAATACCAGGTCTGTCTCCCGTTTTTGCTATGTTTTTCTTTGCAAGCCGGTTGATGAGCGTTGATTTTCCGACGTTTGGAATGCCGATAATCAAAGCGCGAATCGCTCTCGGCTTCACACCTTTCGCACGCATCCGGTCAAATTTTTCTTGGAGGATCTCTTTTGATGCAGGCACAATTTGATTTAACCCTTGTCCATTTACAGAATTAATAGACAGAGAGCGGATCCCCTGCTTCTCAAAGTGCTCTTTCCACTGCTGTGTAACTGCCGCATCTGCTTTGTCAGCCTTGTTTAACAGCATAATTCGCGGCTTGTTTTTTAGAATATCTTCAATCATTGGGTTTCTTGATGACATTGGAATTCTGGCATCTACCAATTCATATACGATATCGATTAATTTTAATTTTTCGGTTACTTCCCTTCTTGCTTTTGCCATATGGCCCGGGAACCATTGAATTGTCATGTGACACGAACACCGCCTTTATCTTCAGTATGCATGATTCATTGTTGTCCTTTATGTATTTTACGATGCCTGTCCGGCATTTTCAAATTCTGTATAAAAAAAGAGCTTGTTACAGGTAACAAGCTCTTTTCGTTCGTTATCATTATCGTCTGATCTCTTTAATACGAGCCGCTTTTCCGCGAAGTTCACGCAGGTAGTAAAGTTTAGCACGGCGTACTTTACCGTAACGTACAACTTCGATTTTCGCGATTTTTGGTGTGTGTACTGGGAAAGTACGTTCAACGCCAACACCGTAAGAAATCTTACGAACTGTGAACGTTTCGCTGATTCCACCACCACGACGCTTAATCACAACACCTTCAAAGATCTGGATACGCTCACGGTTACCCTCAACAACTTTAACGTGTACACGTAAAGTGTCACCAGGACGGAACGCAGGAAGATCAGTACGAAGCTGTTCTTTTGTGATATCTTCAATTAGTTTTTGCATCGTTTTCAACTCCTTCCAACAGATGCTCTTGGCCACAAAAACCGGCACAGCGGAACATCGTTTTCAAGCTTGCAGCGGATAAGCCCGCTTAAGCCACAAGTAGTATCTTATCACAATTTCATAGCCTATGCAATAAAATCTATTCTTTTTCCCATTCAGAAATCCACTTTCTTTGCTGCTCTGTAAGCGGGTAGTCTTTCAACAGATCCGGACGTCTTAGGTAGGTCCTTCTGATCGATTCTTTATTCCGCCATTCTTCAATTTTTGCATGGTTTCCTGACAAGAGTGTTTCAGGCACTTTTAAACCTTTGTAATCTGCCGGTCTTGTATAATGCGGGTGCTCTAAAAGTCCGGTGCTGAAGGAATCCTCAATATGGGAAGCCTCTTTACCCAGTACACCCGGAAGCAGTCTGACCACACTGTCTGCGATCATCATTGCAGGGAGCTCACCGCCCGTCAGAACAAAGTCGCCAATTGATATTTCATCCGTTACCAAGTGCTCGCGAATGCGTTCATCATAGCCTTCATAGTGGCCGCAAATGAACAGCAAATGCTCTTCCTTAGCTAATTGCTCGGCTTTTTTTTGGGTAAAACGCTCACCTTGCGGGCATACGAGGATAATACGCGGAGCAGCGGCTGCCTTTGATGTCAGGTCCTCGACCGCGTCAAAAACAGGCTGGGGCTTGAGAACCATGCCTGCCCCTCCGCCATAAGGATAATCATCAACAGTATTGTGCTTGTTATCAGAGTACTCCCGGAAATTTACGACTTGAAACTGCACCGCATCTTTTTCCTGGGCTTTTTGAAGAATCGATGAGCCGAGCACGCCTTCAAACATTTCGGGAAACAGCGTCAAAAAGTCGATTTTCATTCGTCTATTAACCCTTCCATCAGTTCAATCTCAATTTTCTTTTCCCTGACATCGATATGTTTGACCACTGATTCAATGTAAGGAATGAGTGCGTCTTTTTTTCCTTTTCTTCCGATGACCCAAACGTCATTGGCTCCAGGCGTCAAAATTTCTTTGACCTTTCCGATGAGTTCGCCTTCTTCAGTAAATACTTCACACCCAATAATTTCGTGGAAATAAAATTCACCCTCATTCAGCTCTCCTAATTCTTCTTCAGGAACTTTAATGATTGCGTTTTTCAGCTCTTCTACTTCATTTAGGTTTTGTCTTTCTTTAAACTGCAGGAGATGAAATTGCTTATGCAGTCTATGTGTGTTTACCGTTACCTCCACTGGTTCGTTACGGCCGTCCATAAACAAATACAGCGTGTTTCCCGGCTTGTATCGTTCTTCGGCAAAATCTGTTTTTGAAATCACCCGCACTTCGCCTTTGATTCCGTGGGTATTTACGATTTTGCCTACATTAAACCATCGCTTTGTCATATGATCACCTCTGGCGAATTTCAATTACTTTTCCGTCTTTTATGACGATGGTGTTCGCTGCTGTTTTCTCATGCCAGTCATCCCCGGCTTCAATCGTCAGCAGCGCATCGACTTCCTTTTCTTTCAACTCACTGCCAAGCGGCAATGTATGTACTTGAGCAATTTGAAAATCAATGATTTTTATATCATCTTTTCGCTTTTCTATTGCCTTTTTAAATTGTTCAATCATATCAGGGTTTTGCTGTTCTTTCTCATGTTTTCTAAGCTGAAAATAGAGCTGGCTGCATTCTCGTTCAAGCATTTGTTTCTTTTCGGCAAAAGAAGCTAAAAGCTTTTCTTTACTGCGCTCGGTTAAGACTTGCATAACGGCTACACGGTGAATAATTTGCATCGCACCAAGCTCCCCGCTTTTAAAACTTTTACTCGCCCAGGCTTTTCTATTTTGCCTAAGCTTCTATCAGTTTACCCTTTTTTTGCGTGTAAAAAAAGGGGAGGTGCCGGCCCTCTCCCTTTTAGTCAAATATTTCAAATTGAACTTTCTTAGAAGACTGTGCGCCAGCTGCAAATACAGCTGTTCGAATCGCTTTTGCAGTCCGGCCTTGCTTTCCGATAACTTTACCGGTATCTGACTTATGGACAGATAAGCGCAGCGCAATCTTTTGATCGGTTTCTTCTCTTATGACGCGAATGTCATCTGGATGATCAACAAGCGGCGTCACAATGTGGACAATCAAATCTTCCAAGTGTTGATCAGTCATTACTTGCCTTGTTTAGCGTTGTGGAATTTTTCCATGATTCCTTGGCTAGAGAACAAGTTGCGAACTGTATCAGATGGTTTCGCTCCAGTTTGAAGCCATTTAAGAGCAAGCTCTTCGTCAATTTTTACTTCCGCTGGTTTTGCAACCGGGTTGTAAGTTCCGACTGTTTCGATGAAACGGCCGTCACGTGGTGAACGAGAATCTGCTACAACAATACGATAGAAAGGAGATTTTTTTGCTCCCATACGTTTTAAACGAATTTTTACTGCCATTTTACTAGCACCTCCGAAAATATTTCAACAAGATAGTATATTAACAATGATAAAAGTGTTTGTAAAGTGTTTTTTCTTAACAACGGTTTTATCATGTATAACCGATTACATAAAAGGTAGCTTAAACCCTTTTTTCTTGCCTTTTGACATGTTTGTCATCTGCTTCATCATTTTTTTCATTTCATCAAACTGCTTAAGCAGACGGTTGACTTCCTGTACGGATGTCCCGCTTCCTTTTGCAATCCGCTTCCGCCGGCTGGCATTGATGATATCCGGCTGTTCTTTTTCAAGAACAGTCATTGATTTAATGATTGCTTCCACATGATTCAGCTGTTTTTCATCAACTTGGATGTTTTTCAGGCCTTTCATTTTACCTGCACCCGGCATCATTTGCAGAAGCTCATCAAGCGGCCCCATGTTTCTGACTTGCCCGAGCTGCTCCAGAAAATCGTCCAATGTGAAGCTCATCGTTCTCATTTTTTGTTCCAGCTCTTTGGCTTTGTCTTCATCAACGCTGGCCTGTGCTTTTTCAATCAATGTCAGCACGTCGCCCATGCCGAGAATCCTTGATGCCATGCGTTCAGGATGGAACGGCTCTAACGCATCAAGCTTTTCGCCCAAACCTGCGAACTTAATTGGCGTGTTTGTGACAGCGCGAATAGAAAGCGCAGCCCCGCCGCGTGTGTCTCCATCCAGCTTAGTCAACACAACACCGGTTAAACCGAGCTGTTCATTAAAGCTTTTGGCAACATTCACAGCGTCCTGACCGGTCATTGAATCGACAACCAGGAAAATTTCTTCCGGATTCGCGATTTCTTTGACGTTGGTCAGTTCATCCATCAGTTCATGGTCGATATGCAAGCGCCCTGCCGTATCCAAAATGACGTAGTCATAATGTTCTTCCTTGGCTTTCTCAATAGCCTGTTTAGCTATTTCTACAGGACTGACCTGATCGCCAAGAGAGAAAACAGGCATATCAAGCTGTTTGCCGAGTGTTTCCAGCTGCTTAATTGCGGCTGGGCGGTAAATATCGGCAGCAACCAGCATCGGTTTGCGATTATGCTTTTTGCGCAGCAGATTCGCAAGCTTACCGCTTGTTGTCGTTTTACCGGCACCTTGGAGACCGACCATCATAATAACAGTCGGCGGCCTTTTTGCGACGGCGATTTTGCTCTCTTCGCCGCCCATCAGCTCAGTCAGTTCCTCTTGAACAACTTTAATGACCTGCTGGCCGGGCGTCAGACTTTTCATGACGTCTTGGCCTACAGCGCGTTCACTTACTTTTTTGACAAAATCCTTGACTACTTTAAAGTTAACGTCAGCCTCAAGCAGCGCAAGACGGACCTCACGCATCATCTCTTTTACATCTTGTTCGCTGACTTTCCCTTTTCCGCGGATTTTAGAAATCGTCTGCTGCAGTCGGTCGGCTAATCCTTCAAATGCCATAGTTTGCCGCCTCCTAATCTAATTTCTCAAGCGCTTCAATCAGAGCTGTAATTTCTTCCTCTTCTTTTGAACCGGAAGCAAGCTCCTTCAGCTTATTAAACATCTCTTTACGCTCCTGAAACTTTTTCAAAAGGAGCAGCTTTTCTTCATATTGTTCAAGCATTGCTTCTGTTCGTTTGATGTTATCATAAACAGCTTGTCTTGAAACCTCATATTCTTCGGCTATTTCGCCTAGGGAGAAATCGTCCAAATAATAAAGCGACATATAGCTCTTCTGTTTTGACGTCAACAACGACTGATAAAAATCAAACAGATAATTCATTCTCGTTGTCTTTTCGAGTGACATTTGAGCTCTCCCCTTTGTTAAGTCAAATCCCTTTACGATAACTTAGTTTACACGGTTTTAATGACACTGTCAAGTTTTTATCTTGTCAAAGCCGCGATTAACTTTTCCAAAATACGCTAAATATCATCCAATTTATTCCGATATTGTATATGAACCCTATTTTAAGGAGGATTTTTATGAAAAAAATCGGTTTATTGTTTATGTTATGTCTGGCAGCCCTGTTTACAATAGGTTTCCCGGCACAGCAAGCAGACGCTGCTGAGGCACCTTATAAGGCCTCAATCACAAATATCAGCACAGATGGAGGGGTATACGGTAAAATCAATTACGGACAAGGTCAATATTGGCGAGTCAAGTACAATATTACAGTAAGCGGCAAATTACTCGACCAAAACGGACAGCCAGTGCCAAACGCGCCCGTAAGATTTGAAGCGGACACGAAGGTCGGAAACACAACACAAACTGCTTCAGGAACGACTGATGCAAACGGAACATTTGAGGTTCCAATGTATTTGGGGCCAGCTGCTGGTTACTATACGTATTACACATCTGTTTCCGTTCATTACTATGACATCATCCCATTCAGAGTTTTTTCTGGTGAGTCAAGACTGGTATCCACTGATAACAGCCTTTATCATTTCGCCTATCAAGTAAGAAGATAAAAAAGAAAAAGGCCCCAAGATGTTGGGGCCTTTTTCTTAATCGTCGGCTTTTTCCACTAAATCTGAAAAGAGTCCGTACACATAGGATTCTGGATCAAATTCCTGGAGATCATCAACTTTTTCTCCTAAACCGACTAGTTTAACCGGGATGTGAAGTTCGTTGCGAATCGCAAGGACGATACCGCCTTTTGCCGTACCGTCAAGCTTCGTTAAAGCAATGCCGGTAACATTTGTTGCTTTAGAGAATTCTTTTGCCTGAGCCATTGCATTTTGGCCGGTCGTGGCATCAAGGGCAAGCAGCACCTCATGCGGAGCTTCAGGAACTTCTCTTTCGATAACACGTTTCACTTTTTCAAGCTCTTTCATGAGATTTACTTTGTTTTGGAGACGCCCTGCCGTATCACAAATTAATACATCGGCATTTCTTGCTTTCGCAGCATGAACAGCATCGTAGATGACCGCTGCCGGATCGCTTCCGGCCGTCTGCTTAATGACAGGCACTCCTGTACGCTCTCCCCATACTTCCAGCTGTTCAATGGCTCCCGCTCTAAAAGTGTCTCCGGCGGCAAGTACGACAGATTTTCCTTCTTGTTTCATTTTATGGGCAAGCTTTCCGATCGTTGTTGTTTTCCCGACGCCGTTTACACCTACCAGAAGGATTACGTTTAAACGCCCATCCTGGATGTTCAGTTCTGAAATTTGCTCATCTCCGCTGTTATAAATCTCGACCAGTTTCTCAGAAATCACTGACTGGACTTCCTTTGGATCTTGAATATTTCTGCGTTTGACTTCTTTTTTCAGTTCATCTATTAATTCCATAACGGTTGTAAAACCGACATCCGCGCTGATAAGAACCTCTTCAAGCTCTTCGAAGAAATCCTCATCCACTTTACGGTAACGGGATACAAGATCATTCACTTTGTTTTGAAAGGAGTTTCTTGTTTTTTCAAGGCCATCCTTAAACTTTTCAGATACGGAATCTGTCTGTTTTGTGATTTTCTCTTTTAATTTTTTAAAAAAGCTCATCTTTTAACCTCTTTCCTCGTTACTGAACGAATTCTTTTGTTTCTTCCAGCTTAACGGAGATTACCTTGGAAACACCGGATTCCTGCATGGTTACGCCATAAAGCACATCCGCTTCCTCCATCGTTCCTTTTCTGTGGGTAATCACAATAAACTGGGTATCACTGCTGTATTTTTTTAAATACTGCGCAAATCGGAACACATTCGCTTCGTCGAGCGCAGCCTCTACTTCGTCAAGAACGCAAAACGGCACTGGACGAACCTTTAGGATTGAGAATAAGAGCGCTATAGCAGTAAGCGCACGCTCTCCGCCTGACAGGAGATTTAAGTTTTGCAGCTTTTTCCCCGGCGGCTGAGCGATAATCTCGACTCCTGAATGAAGCAGATCGTTAGGATCGGTGAGCCTCAGTTCAGCTCGCCCTCCTCCGAATAAGGAGCGGAAAACTTGATCAAAGTGTGAGCGGATTTGGACGAATGTGTCGTTAAAGCGCTTCGTCATTTCTTCATCCATTTCTTCAATCACTTGGAACAAGGTATTTTTCGCTTCTGTTAAATCTTCTTTTTGTTCCGACAGAAACTTGTACCGTTCGTTGACCCTCTCAAACTCATCTATGCTTCCGAGGTTCACGGTACCCAGCTCTTCAATTGCGAGTTTAATCAGCTTCACGCGCTTTCTGGCTTCCTCTGGATCAGTTTCAAGCTGATATTTCTCTTTTGCCCCCTCAAAGGACAAGCTGTATTCCTCCCGTAAGTATTGGAGTAAATTATCAAGCTCGACTTCCATCCGTCCGAGTTTGACTTCTTCGTCTTTTAAGAGCGTTGTTTTTTGTTTATACAGACGTTTCATTTCTTTCAGCTCACGCTCATACGTATCAAGCCCATGCTGAAGCTTGATGCGCTGATCGCGCCTTAATGCAATCAGTTCGATCGTTTTCGTTTTGTCATTCAATTTATGTTTTGCTGCTTCTTCCAGCTTTTCTTCGCCGCTGGTGCTAGATGACATCTCTGACGTTAAGAAGCTTAAGTCTTCTTTTGCTTCTTTTAACGCAAGCTCTGTTTCAGTGAGCTCTTTCTTTAATCTGGCAAGGTTGTCCTCTGCCCCCTTGCAAGCCTGCTCTTTTTTGGCCGCAGCGATCTTCAGCTCAGTCAGCTCGTTGGAGAGAGACTCTTTCGTTGAGGATTGCGTTTGTTTTTGTTTTGTCAGTCTGTCTATGTCCTCTTCAAGCTGTTTCATCTTTTCAGATACGGCAGAGAGCTCTTCTTCAAGCTTGCGTTTGCGTGCTTTTTTCTCTTCATCGCTTTCAGACAGAGCAGATTTTTCTTGGTCATAGAGCTCTAAATGGGTATTGATATTTTTCTCGGCAACTTGAAGTTCGTACAGCTGGCCTTTCACATCCTGCTGCTTTAACCTTAAGCCTTCCCCGGTTTCTCTTAAGTCAGCCAGTTTTTTCTCCATATCCTGAATGGATTGCTTAAGGGTTTTGACCTCTTGTTCAAGCAGTGCTGTTTTCTCTTCCATTTCAGCGAGCCGTTTCGTCACATCTTCTAGCTCCCGGCTTCTTCCAAGGAGGGAGTTATTTTTCTTTTTAACCGCGCCGCCCGTCATTGAACCACCGGGGTTCACAACATCTCCCTCAAGGGTTACGATGCGGTACCGGTGCCCGAGAAGCTTTGCAAGCTCGTTTGCACCCTTTAAGTCCTCTGTGATCAGAACGGTTCCAAGAAGATTCTGGATGACGCTTCGATACGCAGAATCAAATGTGACAAGTTCACTGGCAACCCCGAGAAATGATGAATGTCGGGCGGCTGTTTCCGCGTCACGGCTTTGAAGCTGGCGGTCTCTAATAACAGAAAGAGGCAGAAACGTCGCCCGGCCGAAGGAATTCTGCTTTAAATATTGAATCGCTTTTCGGGCAGATTGTTCATCGTCGGTCACGACATGCTGAGCAGAAGCGCCGAGCGCTATTTCAATGGCCGTTTCATACTTCTGTTCTGTAGAAATCAGCTCAAGAACCGCTCCGCGAATTCCACCAAGGCGCTCTTTCGCTTTTAGCACTTCTTTAACACCTTGATAAAAGCCAGAAAAATCTCCCTGCATCGTCTCAAGCATGTCCTTTTTTGATCTCGCTTGCTGAACGTATTGGTATGCCTGATACAGAGCGGATTCATTTTTTTCGTATTGACGCTTTTTCTGCTCATATTTTGTCTGCATATCACGATATGCACCGACTTGACTGTGAATCTCCTGCTCAATTCGGGCAAATTCCGTTTCACATGCGGCTTTACGCGCAGAAATATCACGCCGTTCCTGCAGGTGCTTTTCATTGTTGTCCGCGAGTCTCTGCAATGTGACAGCGGATTGGGACATCTGGTCATCAAGAAGCTGGAGTTCGTTGCGTATCGAAGCCTGGCTGTTTAACAGCTCAAAATAATCACTTTTCAGCTGCTCGATTTTCTCTTCGACATTTTCATTGTGAAGATTGAGAGCCTGCTGTTTTTCTTTTACTTGCGCCCTTAACTGCTTCACCTCAGCCTGAAGCGTTTCGAAGACAGCTTCCTGCTTCGAAAGCTCTTCTTTCAGAACCGTTTCTTTTTGCTGAAACTGAACGATGGCTTCTTCAAGCTGTTCTTGGTTTTGCACAGCGTTTTTCTTTCGTTCTTTCAGGACTTCTTTACGGCCTTCAAGCTTTTCCAGCTCCTCACTAGTTACCAGTAAAACTTGCTGGAGCTCATCTACTGACTCATCAAGCGCTTGTATTTTGTCCCTTGTATCCTCAATCTTTGCTTCTTTCGCAGAAATAGCAGACGATTCAGCAAGCTCTTCTTCTTTTGCCATCTGCACTTTCTCTTTAAGAGTCGACCATTTACCATGCAGCTCTTCGATATCATAGGCAGTCAGCGCAATTTCAACATGCTCCAGCTCTTTCTTTTTCTCAAGGTAGTCTTTCGCTATTGAAGCTTGAATTTTTAGAGGTTCAACCTGTCCTTCAAGCTCATGTAATATATCTTCTACCCGATTTAGATTGTCCTGTGTCTCAAACAGTTTATTTTCTGCTTTTTTCTTTCTCGTTTTATATTTAAGCACCCCGGCCGCTTCTTCAAAGATACTGCGGCGATCCTCCGCTTTGCTGCTCAGGATCTCTTCCACTTTCCCTTGGCTGATAATAGAAAATGCTTCTTTACCAAGGCCAGAATCCATAAATAAATCAATAATATCCTTCAAGCGGCACGGCTGATTGTTAATCAGAAACTCACTCTCACCTGATCTGTACACACGTCTTGTGACACTCACCTCGTGGAAGTCAATTGGCAAGAAATGATCATCATTATCAAGAGTAAGCGTAACTTCAGCTAGATTTAATCGCTTTCTTGAATCACTCCCGGCAAAAATAATGTCCTCCATTTTTCCGCCCCGAAGAGAGCGTGCCGATTGTTCGCCGAGAACCCAGCGAATGGCATCCGTGATGTTGCTTTTTCCGCTTCCGTTCGGCCCGACAACCGCTGTCACGCCTTTAACGAAGTCTACGGAAATCCGTTCTGCAAATGATTTAAATCCTATAACGTCTAAACGTTTGAGGAACATAGCGATCCTCCTTATGTAATAAGTATTTCAATTCTATCATAAACATTGGTGAAATAAGACGGCATACATACTGAAATCCCCCTGAGTCATAAGGGGGATTTTATTGTTTCGTATGGTGTTTTTGCAATTTAGCTAAAGCTTCCTGAGCAGCGTGCTGTTCGGCTTCTTTCTTTGAACGGCCGTTTCCGACTCCGAGTGGTTCACCTTTTAGAGATACGATGGCTTCAAATTCACGGTTGTGCGCAGGTCCTTTTTCGTTAGAGATTTTATACTCCAGAGAGCCTTTGCCGTCCCGTTGCACGTATTCCTGCAGCTGGCTTTTGAAATCCATCACATGAGAAAAAGCACCATCGTTAATTTTAGGGAACACATAAACTTTTAAGAAACTTTCGACCGGCTCTAATCCTTGGTCAAGGTACAAGGCTCCGATAAATGCCTCAAAAACATCCGCCAATAGAGCAGGACGCTTTCTTCCGCCTGTCATTTCCTCGCCTTTACCCAACAGGACAAGATCGCCGAATGACAGCTCGTGAGCCAATGAAACGAGAGACGGTTCGCAAACAATTGCGGCTCTCAATTTCGTCAAATCTCCTTCACTCATAGCCGGGTATTTGGCAAATAAGAATCTGGAGATCGTCAGTTCCAAAACAGCGTCACCTAAAAATTCAAGCCTTTCATTATCTTCATACGGCTTTTTCCGATGCTCATTCACATAAGATGAATGTGTAAATGCTTGATACAAAAGCTTTTCATTTTGAAAGTGAACCGAAATCCGTTCTTGAAACTCTTTAAATTGTTCTACTTTTTTATAGAACTTTTTTTTATCTTTATAATGTGAGTGTTTTGACATAGTAACCTCCATAGGCACATCAGGTTCACCGCGCTTCTCTGACTAAACCGGATACAGCGCGCGTAAAAGCGGCATGCTGTAATAACTGCACGAATAAAGGGCTAAAGCCCCGCGTTTCGGCGGGACTTTTAGCATCAGCTTATTGCTGGTTTTGTATGTAGTTCACAGCGTCGCCGACTGTTGCAATCTTTTCAGCATCTTCGTCAGAAATCTCCATATCAAACTCGTCTTCAAGTTCCATAACAAGCTCAACTACATCTAGGGAATCAGCACCTAAGTCTTCCTTGAAAGAAGCTTCAAGTTTGACGTCTGCTTCATCAACGCCAAGGCGATCTACGATGATTTTCGTTACACGCTCTAATGTGTCTGCCATAGCAATTCACCTCCCCTCAAGTATTATAGTGGATTCGTTTTTAAAAAACTAGAGAAACTATGATGAAATTTTCGAGAAAAAACTTACATCACCATTCCGCCGTCAATATGAAGCGTTTGGCCTGTCATATAACGGGCTCCCTCTGAAGCTAGGAACGTGACAACACTGCTGACATCGCTAGGTTCGCCAAAGCGCGCGAGCGGAATTTGTTTCAGCATTTCGTCTTGAACGTCTTTTGCAAGTTTATCTGTCATATCAGTTGAGATAAATCCTGGCGCTATTGCGTTTACCGTAATATTTCGGCTGGCGAGCTCTTTAGCAGAAGACTTGGTTAAACCGATGACGCCGGCTTTTGCAGCCACGTAGTTGGCCTGTCCAGGGTTTCCGCTGACGCCGACGATAGACGATACGTTAATAATGCGGCCTGAACGCTGTTTCATCATTTGTCTTGTAACAGCTTTTGTGCAGTTGAAAACACCCTTCAGGTTAATGTTAATGACGTCATCCCATTCGTCTTCTTTCATTCTCATGATGAGATTGTCTCTTGTAATTCCCGCATTATTAACTAGAATGTCAATCGTAGAAAAAACAGACAATGTTTCTTTTATCATGTTTTGTACATCTTCGGGATTTGATACATCCGCTTTTACAGCAATTGCTTTTCTGCCCATTGATTTGATTTCATCTACCACTTCATTTGCTTTCGCTTCATTGCCGGAGTAGTTCACGACAACATTTGCTCCGCTTTTTGCCAGATCAAGGGCGATTGAGCGGCCGATTCCGCGGGATGCGCCAGTGACAATAGCCGTTTTATCATTAAGCATTATCATTCTCCTCCTTAAGCGTTTGAATTGCCAGCTCGATCGTTTCCGGATCTGATACAGCAATTGTTTTTAACCGTCTATTTACTTTTTTCACAAGGCCTGAAAGCACTTTTCCGGGACCGATTTCAATAAAAGTCGTAACACCCTCTGCGATCAGCTTGTTAATGCTTTCCTCAAAACGAACCGGAGAGTAAAGCTGCTCAATAAGTTTTTCTTTGATATCTGCTTTTTCAGTCATCACGTCAGCAGAAACATTTGAGATGACCGGAATGTCAGCGTCTTTTATGTCACAGGCGTCCAATACCTCTTTCAGCTTTTCAGCAGCCGGTTTCATCAGTTCAGAATGGAACGGACCGCTTACTTCAAGCGGAATTGCGCGTTTTGCGCCGTTCTCTTTTGCCAGTTCAGATGCAAGCTCAACCCCTTTAGCTGTTCCGGAAATGACGATTTGGCCAGGACAGTTGAGATTCGCAAGCTGTACAAGGTTGCCTTCCTCTGTGACTTTATCGGTTACTTGCTTTAATGCTTCAGCATCCATGCCGAGAATCGCAGCCATTGCTCCTTCGCCAGCCGGTACCGCTTCATTCATAAACTCTCCGCGTTTTCTGACGGTATAAACAGCATCTTTGAAAGACAGAGCGCCAGCCGCAACCAGTGCAGAATATTCACCAAGGCTGTGTCCTGCTGTGAAATCAGGTGTAATGCCAGATTCTTTAAATTTCTCAAGAACAGCGATGCTTGTCGTAAGCAAAGCAGGCTGCGCATTGTATGTAAGTGTTAATTCTTCAGCATCCCCCTCAAAAATAAGCGAGCTGAGTTTTGTTTCCAACGTTTCATCGGCTTCATCAAACAGACGCTTTGCAGCAGACACCTGCTCATAAAGCTCTTTTCCCATGCCGATAAATTGTGATCCCTGACCAGGGAATAAAAATGCAATCTTACTCATGATGTAAAAACCTCCAGACTACTCATCTGTTTTTTCTTCTTTCACTTCTTCCTGAATGAGCGCAGCCACATTTTGGCTGACCATCTCTCTTGCTTGCCGAATCGCATGGAATACAGCATTTGAATCTGAAGAGCCGTGCGCCTTGATCACAGGCGCTTTTAAGCCAAAAAGACTTGCTCCGCCATAATTCGAATACTCCATTTTCATTTTCATTTCTTTCAATTTTGGTTTCAGCACAGCTGCTGCAAGCTTGGATGTCAAAGTAGACGTCATTACGTCTCTCATCATTTTAAAAATAGACAACGCAGAGCCTTCCAGCGTTTTGAGTGTAACATTCCCGGTAAAGCCGTCTGTTACTACAACGTCCGCCACATCATCTAAAAGGTCTCGCGCTTCCACGTTTCCGATAAAATTGATGTTTGCTGTTTCTTTTAAAATTTGAAACGTCTGCTTCGTCAGTTCGTTTCCTTTTTTATCTTCTGTTCCGACATTTAAAAGTCCGACTCTCGGTGAAGTGACACCGCGCACTTGCTGAGAATAAACAGAACCCATGATGGCATATTGAACGAGGTGCTCCGGTTTGGCATCGACATTGGCGCCGACATCAAGGAGAAGAAATCCGTCTCCCGAAACAGTCGGAAGTGTCGGGGCAAGCGCCGGACGGTCAATTCCTTTAATTCTTCCGACAATAAAGAGACCGGCTGTCATTAATGCACCGGTATTTCCTGCTGAAATGCAGGCGTCAGCTCTGTTTTCCGCAACCTCCTGCGCCATAAGAACCATAGATGAGTTCTTTTTTCTTCGCACGGCACGGACAGGTTCATCCGTAGGCTCAATCACTTCATCTGCGTGCAGCACCGTGATGCGATCTGATGTAGTTGTTAAATGTGATTCTATCGTTGTTTTGTCACCGACAAGTGTGATATGGAGATCATCAAATGCCTCTATACCTTTTATAACTCCGTCAATAACAGCTTTGGGAGCGTGGTCTCCTCCCATTGCATCTACAGCTATTCTCATGCATGCTCCACCTTTATGAATGTTTTGAACGATACATGTCAAAGCGTCCAGAAAAAACAATTTCTTCGCCAACGTAGCTGTTCACTTCGACAACCGTTCTTCCTTTTTCTTTTTCGACAGCCGTCACTTTCGCTTTTGCTACGACACGTTCACCCTGCTTTACCTGTCTTGTAAAGCGGATGTCTGCACTGGCAGTCAGCGCCAGCTCGTCATCAATGACTGCAACGGCCAAAGAATTCGCCTGTGCAAATAAATGGTGTCCTCTCGCAATCTGATTCCGGCTGAACACGTGCTCCTGTTTTATTTCTAAAATGGATATCGCCTGATCATCCAGCTCAAGGTCAATAATTTCTCCGATAACTTCATCAAGTGACAGGGACTTCACTTCGTCCTCAAGTGTTTTCTCTGCCACGTTCTTAATTCTTTCTCTCAGTTCAGGTATGGAAAGCTCTAAGCGGTCCAAACGTATCGTCTGGATGCTCACCCCGAATTTACCCGCTAGTTCTTCATCTGTAATAAAGGGGGTTGCTTGAATCGTCTGCTGAAGTAATTCCTGGCGTTCTCTCTTATTTCTTCTCATATCTAAACACCATCCGGACAATTAAGACTAGGTACTAATAGTAGTATATAATTTCATAGATTGGAATGCAACGATTGTTTCTGGCTGAACACCAAAAACTTCTGATACTCAGCTTAATTTTTCCCCGTCCATTACTCCGCTCTTCAGCAATTCATCTCTTAACACAGCGTATTCCGGCTCCTTCCAGAACGCGTCAGAAGCCACAAGATTCGCAGCATCCTGCCTTGCCGTTTCAAGCGCTCTGTAATCATGAACCATGTCCGCCACTTTAAATTCCGGCATTCCGCTTTGTTTTTTCCCGAAGAAATCACCGGGACCTCTCAGTTCCAGATCCTTTTCAGACAGCTCGAAACCGTCATTGGTCTCCGACATGATCCTCATCCGTTCTTTCCCGGTTTCTGATTTTGGATCAGCCATCAGAATACAGAAAGATTGATGCTCACCCCGTCCAACACGGCCGCGCAGCTGGTGAAGCTGTGATAGTCCGAAACGGTCGGCGTCATAAATCACCATAATCGTTGCATTCGGAACATTCACGCCAACCTCCACAACAGTGGTTGATACGAGAATTTGACAGTGATTTGCGCTGAATTCTCTCATGACCTGGTCTTTTTCATCGGAATGCAGCTTCCCATGCATAAGGCCGACCTTCCATTTTCCCCGAAAAATATCAGAAAGCATATTGTACACGTCAATGGCGTTTTGCACATCAAGCTTGTCTGATTCTTCAATCAGCGGACAGATGATATAAGCCTGCCTGCCTTGCTTTAATTCTTTTTCGACAAATGCCAAAATACGATCCAGCATGTCATGTTTTACCCAATAGGTTTCGATTCGCTTTCGTCCAGCCGGCATCTCATCAATGACAGATACATCCATTTCACCGAACACTGTGATCGCTAATGTTCTTGGGATTGGAGTGGCTGTCATAA
This sequence comes from Bacillus sp. SIMBA_008, assembly GCF_046535495.1. NCBI lineage: Bacteria > Bacillati > Bacillota > Bacilli > Caryophanales > Bacillaceae > Bacillus > Bacillus sp. SIMBA_008. The sequence goes on from NZ_JAWRWL010000002.1 coordinate 269,041, forward strand.
AGAGAACATCGGGATCCTGCCCTTTGTTCCGAAGCTTTTTGCGCTGCTCAACTCCAAATCTGTGCTGTTCATCTGTAATAACGAGACTCAGCGCCTTAAACTCCACCTCGTCTTGGATTAAAGCGTGGGTTCCTACAAGAATATCAATCTCACCCGCCGCAAGACGCTCAAGCAGTTCTTTTCGCCGCTTTCCTTTAACAGAGCTTGTCAAAAGAGCAACGCTGACATCCCATTTTTCAAATAGCGAAACGAGCGAATCAGCATGCTGCTCGGCCAGAATTTCTGTCGGCACCATGAGCGCTCCTTGGTATCCGGATAGGATCGCGGCATACAGTGCAATGGCGGCGACTGCCGTTTTTCCTGATCCAACGTCCCCTTGAAGAAGACGGTTCATTCTGTATGGAGAAGACATGTCTGCTGTTATTTCGCGAAGAACGCGTGACTGGGCGTTTGTGAGGGGAAACGGGAGGCTTTTGATAAATCTCATGAGTTCTTCGTTTGAAAAACGCTGCCGTATCCCTTGTGTCTGCTCTCTTTCCGCCTTTCGGAACGCCTGCATTTTCAACTGAAACAACAAAAATTCTTCATAAACAAACCGCCGTCTGGCAAGCTTTAATGCTTCCCTTGTTTCAGGCTGGTGCATTGCTTTTAACGCCTGATAATAGTCAGGCAGTTTATAGCTTTTTCTTAGCTTTTCCGGAAGAGGATCAGGAAGTGAGTCTGCATATTGGGTCAGCGCCTGCTGAATAAAGCGCCTCATCATTTTGACGGTAACATTTTCTTTCACAGAATACACTGGTTCAATGCTTTTGTCTTCTTGATGCGGCCCGTTTTTCAACTCCTGAACAGAGATGGTTTGGCGGTGCTTGTCCCATTTACCTGAGACCGTCACAACAGCACCGAGCGAAAGCTTCTTCTTCAAGTAAGGCCTGTTAAAACATACGGCTGTGATTAAATAGTGGCCGACCAGAAGCCTGAATGTCAGCCTGTTTCGTTTTTTTCCGTAATAGGTAAGAGAAGGCTCTGAATGAACCTTCCCTTCGACTGTGACTCTTTCATCATGCTTTACTTCTTCTAAATCCCTCAGCTCGTAGTCATCATAGCGATAAGGGAAATAATTCAGAAGATCAGAAATGTCATAAATACCAAGTTCGTGTAATGTTTTTTCTGTTTCCGGCCCAATACCCTTAATGTTAGCTATACTAGTTTGCTGATGTTGTTTCACGTGAACCTAGCGCTCCTCCGAAAATTTTTTTCTCTAATTCTCTTCCTGTCGGTGTTGCCGCTAAACCGCCCTGGCCTGTTTCTCTAAGTGCAGTTGGCATCGTTTGGCCTATTTTATACATGGCATCGATAACCTCATCACATGGAATACGGCTTGTAATGCCCGCCAATGCCATATCAGCGGCAATCATCGCATTTGACGCGCCCATCGCATTCCGTTTCACGCAAGGCACCTCAACAAGCCCTGCAACAGGGTCGCACACGAGGCCTAGCATATTTTTTAATGTAATGGCCATGGCTTCCGCGCTTTGTTCGGGTGTTCCTCCTGCCATTTCAACAATGGCCGCAGCCGCCATGCCTGAAGCTGATCCAACCTCTGCCTGACATCCTCCGGCGGCGCCGGAAATGCTTGCGTTATTAGCCACGACAAATCCGAAAGCCCCGGCTGTAAACAAAAAGCGGATCATTTGTTCTCTTGTTGGATTCAGCTTTTCTTTTACAGCAAATAACGTACCGGGCACCACACCGGCAGAACCTGCAGTCGGTGTCGCACAGATGGTTCCCATGGCTGCATTTACTTCATTTGTTGCAACGGCTTTCGATACAGCATCTAAAATCAGCGGGCCAGACAGGCTTTTTCCTGATCGAATATAGGCCTGCAATTTAACGGCATCTCCGCCTGTTAAGCCCGTTTGGCTCGTAACTCCCTCGAGTCCTTTCTGAACCGCCGCTTCCATAACAGACAGGTTATGATCCATCTGCTGAAAAATGTCCTCTTTTGTTTTTTCTGTTACTTCCATCTCTTGAGCTATCATCACATCAGAGATCAATATTTGTTTTTCTTTAGTAATCTCAATTAATTCTTTTACATTACGAAACATAACTGGCTCCTCCTGACCCTTTTCGCTAGTCAGCAATCTTTGTCACTTGAATAATATTCGGCAGCTTCGACAGCTCGTCGAGAATGTGGTCGTCAATATTTTGATCGACCTCTATTGTCATCAGCGCAAGCTGGCCGATATCTTTCCGGGCTACTTCCATATGTCCTACGTTAATTGAAAATTTCGCCAGAACATTGGCAACACCGGCAATTGTGCCAAACTTGTCATTATGAACAACTAATATGGCCGGATGATTTCCTGACAGCCGGAGCTCAAAACCATTCAATTCTGTGATTTCAATCTTTCCTCCGCCAATCGAAATACCCGTCAGTTCCAGCTCACCCTTTTCATCAGAAATGGTGATTTTTGCTGTGTTCGGATGGACCGGGACTGCATCTTCTACCCGAAACTCTATATCAATTCCTTTAGCTTCTGCAATTTGTATAGCGGTTTTAATCCGTTCATCGAATGTATCAAAATCAAGCAATCCGCCGATAATCGCGACATCTGTGCCGTGGCCCTTATACGTTTCCGCAAACGAGCCGTAAAAAGATACAATGATGCGCTCAGGCTCTCTGCCAAATAAACTTCTGGCCACTCTCCCGATTCTAGCAGCTCCCGCTGTATGAGAGCTGGACGGACCGATCATAACCGGGCCGATAATATCAAAAACGCTTCTGTATTTCATGCTATTCCTCCTTATGAACCAGAGCTTATTAGCGCTTTGCTTCTAGACTAATTGATCAGATATAAAATGGCAAGCGGGCGCGTTACAGCGCTGCCGCACTTAAAAGCAGACATAAGAATAGAAGGGCAAATTGCCCTTCTATTCTGCTGAAACTATATACGAATACAGAGGCTGTTTCCCATTGTGGATCTCAACCTCAATCTCCTCGTACTTTTCACTGAGAAACGCTTCAAGCTGCTCAGCTTCTTCCTGAGACGCATCCTCACCATATAGAATGGTCACGATTTCATCATCTTCTCCGATCATTTCTGACAGCAGCATTTTCGCGGCTGACAGCTGATTTTCAGAAGTGCCGATAATCGTTCCATTCAGAATGCCCATAAAGTCGCCTTTTTTAATGTCTTTACCGTCAATATGAGTATCTCTGACTGAGAACGTCACCTGTCCGCTTTTTACTTGCTGAATGGCGCTTAGCATATTGGCCTCGTTCGCTTCAGCTTCTTGATCCGGGTTAAAAGCCAGCAGAGCTGACATCCCTTGCGGAACCGTTTTAGCAGGAATGACAAAAACCTGTTCATCCACTACGCTGGCCGCTTGGTTAGCAGCCATGATAATGTTGGAGTTGTTAGGCAGGATAAATACCGTATCTGCATTTACAGACTTCACGGCATCAACAATATCCTCAGTGCTTGGGTTCATGGTCTGGCCGCCTTCAATCACAACAGAAGCGCCAATGCTTTTAAATAGGTCTGCAATTCCTTCTCCCATCGCTACAGTCACAATGCCATACGGCTGTTTTGCCGGCGGTGTTTCGTTGTCTGCAGGTTTGCTTTCTTGACTGATGATAGAGGTATGCTGTTCTCTCATATTTTCTATTTTTATTTTGATCAATTCACCGTAATGCTGGGCGTAGTTTAACACGTTTCCCGGCTCTTCAGCATGAATATGAACCTTCGCCAGCGATTCATCCGCAATCACAAGCAGAGAATCTCCGAACTGGCTGAGGTCTTGCCTGAACGTGCCTTCGTCGAACTCTCTTTTTGTCTGATCAAGCCTAACCATCACTTCGGTACAGAATCCAAATTCAATATCTTCGGTATTCATCATGCTTTGCGCGCTCTTGTGATGCTCTGCGCTGACCATGTCGTCAAGTGACGGAAGAACTGCTTTCTGAGGTACAGTTTCACCTTTTAATGAAGCAAGGAAACCTTCATACACACAGAGCAGGCCTTTGCCCCCGCTATCGACAACTCCTACTTCCTTTAGGACAGGTAGCAATTCAGGGGTGCGGTTTAAAGACGCCTCTGCTTCTTCTGTCACTGCAGTCATCAGCGCAGTGATATCGGTTTCTTTTTCTGCTAAGATCATTGCTTTTTTTGCAGCGTCTTTTGCAACTGTTAAAATGGTGCCCTCTACAGGTTTCATGACAGCTTTATACGCCATGTCTACACCTGCTTGCAGCGCAGCGGCAAACTCAAGTGCATTAATTTCTTTTTTCGTTTCAATGTTTTTGCTAAATCCGCGGAACAATTGGGATAGGATAACTCCTGAATTTCCGCGTGCTCCCATGAGCAGCCCTTTAGATAACGCGGAGCCCACCTTCCCGATATCATCCGTATCCATTTGTTCAACTTCTCTTGCTCCGGAAGTCATCGACAGGTTCATATTTGTTCCCGTATCACCGTCCGGCACCGGGAACACGTTCAGTGCATCAACTGCACTGGCGTTTTGAGACAGATTCTGCGCTCCCGCAAGAATCATCTCGGCAAAGGTTCTGCCGTCTAATGTTCTGATAGACAATCCTACTCCTCCTAACTACGGGTTCGTCACTCGTACGCCTTGGACATAAATATTGACAGAATCCACTGCCAGTCCGATGGTTTGATTTACTGTGTACTTTACTTTTGTTTGGACATTATGTGCCACTTCAGAAATTTTCGTGCCGTAGCTGACAATGATATACATGTCGATATGTATCTGTTCTCCTTCTTGGCGAACTTGGACACCCCTGCTGAAATTCTCTTTCCGAAGGATTTCAGTCAGTCCGTCTTTAATCTGGTTTTTAGAGGCCATGCCGACAATGCCGTAACAGTCAACCGCCGCGCCTCCTGCAACCATCGCGATGACTTCATTAGATATATCAATCTGTCCGTACTTCGTTCTTAATTCAATGGACACACTAGTTCCTCCTTCGAATGCATAGAGTTACAGCTATTCTACTATATGGTTTCCATTATGAAAAGACCAGGCAATAATCGCTGGCCGTACCTCTACATATACTATAGCGCTGCTGTTTCCGCAAGATGTCAAGTGAATTTTCTTGAAAGATGATGAAACAATAGTTGCAAACGTTTTTTAGCTGTGGTAAATTATTTAAAGTATCCATATCGAAAGCATCTAAGATTATATGAATGTTAAAAAGTAGATGTTTTGTGCAAGTGAGGAGGGAAACAAATGGCACGTAAATGCGTTATCACAGGTAAAAAAACAACAGCTGGGAATAACCGTTCTCACGCAATGAACGCTTCTAAGCGCACTTGGGGCGCGAATCTTCAAAAGGTTCGTATCCTTGTGAACGGAAAACCTAAAAAAGTATATGTATCTGCTCGAGCTTTGAAATCCGGTAAAGTTGAGCGTGTATAACAAAATGAACGCCTGCCCCGATATGTGGCAGGCGTTTTTATGTGGTGAAAGAGGGCTTTGAACCCCTGGGCCTTAATCTTTTCTAAATGAGCCCAGCATCGCCCGGACAATTCCTCCTAAAAACTTCGGCAATTTAATGGTGTAAAATTTCATTTTTGTCCCCTCCTATAACGTCCCGTAACCGCCTTGTTCATTGTTTTCAGCAATTGAATGAAAGCACATGCTTAATCCGTGCTTCTTATCATTATTAATATGCCTTTTGCAAACGAAAAAGTACCTCGTGAATGAATGAGTTCGTTACTAATACATAGTGTTGAACCGAGCGTAATATGACAATTATTTAGAGGATATTTAAAACCGGTCAGGGTCAGCTCATGTATGTCTTCGGAAAACGGTATGAAGGAGATATATCGCTTATTTTCATCCTTCTCAATATCATATTCACCAGGAGGGAACATTTGAATATGATTTTGTTTGTCTATCAGCCTAATTTTTATGTTCGTTTTTACACCTCTATACAGAAGCTGAATGTTTCCTAAAAAATGATCAGCTCTGCCGCCTGTAATGCCGAAAATCTGAATAATATCCGGCTGCTTTTCCAGCGCCCAATCAAGGGCGAGGTCTAAATCTGTTTGATCTTTTTCTGCTTGATACACATGAAGGGCGGGAGCGGCTTTTTCTATTCGCCGGCGTTCTTGCTCGGTTATGCTGTCAAAATCTCCGAAGGCTTCAACAGGTATGATCCCTGCATCTAAGAGAGTGACGGTGCCTTTGTCAACACCGATCCAAAGCGTGTGTTCATCCGTATAGCCGGTTAGATCGGGGATGAGATTTTTCGGGCCTCCCGCAACGATATTAATTGTTTTCATCTCTGATTCCTTTCTCTGCATACAGGAAAAAGAGCTTAGGCTATTGTATGCCCAGCTCTTTTCTAAAGCTGCTTATTTGCTTCCTCTGATTTCAGAAATTGCTTTTTTGCGGTCAGACTGCCCATAAACAGCTGAACCGGCAACGAGTAAATTTGCGCCCGCTTCAATGACGAGCGGAGCGGTTTCTTTGTTGACGCCGCCGTCTACTTCAATTAACAGATCTTTTTTTCCTTTTTCATCCGCCATTCGCTTAACCTCTTTTATTTTAGGAAGGACTGAATGAATAAATTTCTGCCCGCCGAAGCCCGGGTTCACCGTCATTAAAAGAACAAGATCGAGATCGTCGAAAACATGCTCGATGACTTGTACAGGGGTATGCGGGTTTAGAACTACTCCGGCCTTCACTCCTTGCTCTTTAATGAGCTGGATGGTACGGTGCAGGTGCGGACATGCCTCAGCATGCACAGACAGGATATCTGCGCCTGCTTTCGCAAAAGCCGGGATATAACGATCCGGTTCTTCTATCATTAAATGGACATCAAGCGGCAGATCCGTTACCGGTCGGACCGCTTCTACAATCAGCGGACCGATTGTGATATTCGGGACAAAATGGCCGTCCATAACATCAATATGAATACAATCGGCTCCGCCTCTTTCTACATCTTTAATCTCATTGCCTAAAGCGGCAAAATCAGCGGAAAGAATAGATGGTGCAACCTTTATCATTATGCTAATACCTCGGCTTTCTGTCTTTAATCTCCGTCATAAATTCAACATAATGGTCATAGCGATACTGCTTTAATTCCCCGTCTTCAACAGCTTGTTTCACCGCGCATTTCGGCTCTTTCAGATGTAAACAGCCTCTAAATTTGCATGAAGCGCTTTTTTCTCTGATATCAGGGAAGGTATAGCCCAGCTCTTCTTCCTCAATGTCTGTAAATTCAAGCGAGCTGAATCCCGGCGTATCTGCAACCAAACCTCCGGACGTGTGAATCAGCTCCACGTGGCGGGTTGTGTGTTTCCCGCGGCCCAAATGCTCGGAAATCTCGTTGGTTCTCAATCCGAGCTCCGGACTGATCGCGTTGAGAAGCGAGGATTTCCCAACACCGGACTGACCGGCAAATACCGTTGTTTTATCCTGAAAATGCGGGATGATGTCCGTTAAACTGTCTTGGTCCTTAGAGGAGGTAAGGTATACGTCATAACCAATATTCCGATAGTCTTCTGCATAGGCTTGTATCGTATCTTCTGTATCTTGATCTTCAATCAGATCCATTTTAGTAATGCATATAATCGGCTGAATATCATTGGCCTCAACGAGAACCAGGAAGCGGTCAAGCAATGCCGTGCTGAAAGAAGGCTGAACCGCTGAGAAAACAAGGACCGCTTGATCAACGTTGCAAATTGGCGGCCTGATAAGCTCATTGGTTCTTTCTTTAATTCCCATAAGATATCCTTCTTTGTCATTTTCAGCCTGGTACACAACGTAATCACCGACAAGAGGGGTAATTTTGTTTTTTCTGAAAATGCCTCTTCCTCTGCATTGTATTACTTTATCTGAATCCTCTGATTCATCCAGTACATAGTAAAAGCCGCTTAGCGCCTTAATAATTTTGCCCTCAGGCATATTTTCCCTCCTTGTTATTCATCTTTCGGATACTCAATGGTTTTGTAGCTGACAACTTTATTGTTTACCATTACTTGATAGTACCCTTTTTGGCCGGGTTCAATCTTTAGTTCGATCGTTCGTTCAGTCGGCTCTTTTATCTTAAATTCTTCGTAAGTGTCAGAGATGCTGTGATCTGCATCGTCAACCGCGATTTGCACTTGAAGCTCGTCCCCTTCATTTTCTGGTTCGTAGGGGATCTTGACCTTTTCTTTCACTGTTTTCGCAGGTTTTTTCTCTGGTCCGAGAGAGAATGTCACTTCAACTTCGTTTCCCGGCTTTACTGCCGTACCTGCTGCTGGTTTTTGTTTGACAACCTGTCCTTCTGGAACATCATCTGAGTATGCTTCTTTTTCTACAAGCTTCAATCCGTTGTCTTCCAGATATCCAGACGCTGCTTCTTTACTATAGGTTTTCAAGTCTCTAAGCGTAATGTCTTCGGGTCCGATACTGACTGTAAGTTTGACTTGATCTTCACTCGGGACAAGCTCAGTCCCTGCTGAAGGATTTTGGTCAATGACAGTGCCCGCATTTTTCTCGTCATTCACTTCATTTACTGTTACATGTTTAAACCCTTGGTCCTTCAACGCTTTTTTTGCCTGGTCGACCGTTTGGCCTGTCACATCACCGATCTCCGTTTTTGCTTTTCCGGTGCTCTTATAAAGGGTGACCGTGGCGCCTTCTTTGACTGTGCTATCCGCTTTAGGATCCGTTTTTACCATCAGGCCCTCTTCAATTTTTTCATCTGAGATTTCCAACACCTCGGAATCAACCTGTAAACCTTCTTTTTCCAATAGCCCTGCGGCTTTTTCGTATTCCATTCCGGAGACATCAGGTATTTTGACATCCTTAGGCATGAAAAGCGACGGAAAAACAGTGACAGCAAGAATTCCAGCTGTGATAAAAACGAGGCATATCGTGAGCAAAACCCACGGCCACTTTTTTCTTTTGCCGTTCTTCTTTGTCTTGTTTTCTTGTGCGGTTGTCACTTCAGCTTCTTTTTCGCCAGCAGCTTTAGCAAGTTCTTCATCTTTAATGATAGGTATCGCTTTTGTCATTTCTTCATCTTCTTGAATCGTAAATCTCTTTTCATTGAGTCTGTCGGCATCAAAAGCTGTTTTTATGTCTGCTTCCATGTCTTCAGCCGTTTCGTAGCGATGAAAAGGATCTTTGGCAGTTGCCTTGAGTATGATGTTTTCAACGCTTTGGGGGACCGATGGATTCCACCTTTTTGCCGAAGGAGTTTCCGCTTGAAGATGCTTCAAGGCGATGCTGACTGCTGACTCTCCATCAAACGGAATACGGCCGGTTAAAAGCTCAAATAGAACGATTCCAAGCGCATAAATATCCGATTTCTTTGTGGCTAAGCCACCCCGGGCCTGTTCAGGTGATAAGTAATGGACCGAGCCCAGAACTGAATTGGTATGGGTGATTGTGGTCGAACTTAGTGCCGTCGCAATTCCAAAATCCGTTACTTTGATATTTCCCATATGATCAATCAAAATGTTATGCGGCTTGATGTCTCTGTGAACAATCTGGTTTTGATGGGCATGAGCGATGGCTGAGACAATTTGCTCCATGATGTTCAGCGCTTCTTTAGGGTGAAGCGGCCCATTTGCTGTTATGTATTCTTTAAGCGTCATGCCTTCAACGTATTCCATGACAATATAATAAATATCATCTTCCTCGCCCAAATCGTAAATGCTGACAATATTCGGGTGATCGAGGCTTGATGCGGATTGGGCTTCTCTGCGGAAACGTCTGATAAATTCATTGTCATTTGCATAGTCAAACCGCAGGATTTTAATTGCGACTTCACGGTCTAGAATGATATCCTCAGCTAAATAAACGTTGGCCATTCCCCCGCCGCCTATAACGCGGAGAATTTGGTAACGCCCGCTGATCCGCTTGCCGATTAGCACTGATCTTCACCCTCTTCAACTTGTAAAGCAAGCTCAAGCAAAACTGCTGTTATGTTGTCTTCTCCGCCATTCTGATTGGCTTTGTCCACAAGCAGGTTTACTTTTTCCTGAGGAGCTGAATCGCTTTGCAGGATGTCTTTTAATTCAGTGCCTTCCACTTTATTCGTCAGTCCGTCAGAACATAGAAGCAGTTTGTCTCCGGGTTCTATATCAAAAGAACGGGTGTCAATGCTGACTGACTGGTCTGTTCCAAGCGCCTTCGTCAACACATTTTTTCGCGGATGATGTTCAGCGTCTTCTCTGGAAATCTCTCCAGTGCGAACCAGTTCATTTACAAGCGAATGGTCTTCTGTCACTTGAACGAAATCATCGTCCTGAAGCAAATAGCATCTGCTGTCTCCGATATGGGCAACAGAAACCGTTTTCCCCGTAAAAAGCGCACATACAATCGTCGTCCCCATGCCTTGGCATTCTTCGTGGGCTTGAGCGTGATCGTATATTTTGCTGTTTACCGAAAGAATCTGTTCAATGAGCCATTTTTCACATTCCGAGGGCGCAGTTGGAATCGTCTCTGCTTCATTCCATTTCTCCCCCATGGCTTTCACAGCCATCTTGCTCGCAACATCTCCAGCAAGATGGCCGCCCATGCCATCAGCGACAACCGCTAATATAAATTCATCTTTCCCCTTGAATATCCCCGCATCATCTTCATTATGCTGGCGGATTTTTCCTGTATCTGTTTTTAAGGCTGTTAACAACCCTCATCACCTCGTCTCGTCTTGACGCTCCTTCGCGCGAAGCTGACCGCAGGCTGCGTCAATGTCATGTCCTTGCTCTCTTCGGATTGTGACATTTACTCCGCGGGATTTCAGCGTTTTTTCAAAAGCAAAAATCTGATCACGCGGTGTGCGCACATAGTCCCGTTCAGGCACGTAGTTTACCGGAATCAAGTTCACGTGGCATTTGACTCCTTCCAGCAAGTCGGCAAGCTCTTCGGCGTGTTCCACCTGGTCGTTTACGCCTCCGAACAGCCCGTATTCAAAGCTGATGCGGCGTCCTGTTTTATTAATATAATATTTAACGGCTTCCATTAGATCAGGCAGTTTATATGCTCTGTTAATCGGCATCAAACGGCTTCTGATTTCTGTGTTCGGCGCGTGCAGAGAAATTGCAAAGTTAATCTGCATTTGCTGATCAGCAAATTCGTAAATTTTCGGGATGATTCCACTCGTAGAGACCGTAATATGGCGAGCACCGATATTCAGGCCCTTGTCATGGTTAATAATTTTCAAGAAAGCGAGCATTTCGTTAAAGTTATCAAAAGGTTCGCCGATTCCCATGATCACGACAGAGCTGACACGTTCATTCGTTTCATCAAGAGCTTTTTGCACTTTGACTACTTGAGCGACAATTTCCCCCGCTTCAAGGTTTCGTTTTAAGCCTCCAAGCGTTGACGCGCAGAATGTACAGCCAATACGGCAGCCGACTTGTGTCGTTACACATACAGAATTGCCATACTCGTGTCTCATTAAAACGGTTTCGATGGTATAACCGTCATGAAGCTCAAACAAAAACTTCATCGTACCGTCTTGAGAGGTTTGTTTAACAGCCGTTTTCAGCGTTGTTAACACAAAGTGAGTGTTTAATTTCTCACGCAGATCCTTTGAGAGGTTTGTCATTTCTTCAAAAGAAGATACGCGTTTTTCATATAGCCATTCAAAGATCTGAGCCGCACGGAACGGTTTCTCTCCGTTGTCTGTCAGCCATTGTTTAATTTCATCTAATTCAAAAGAATAAATCGACGGACGATCTGTCCGCAATTCTTTTCTTACTTTTGTTTTATTAAGTTCTGCCATTGCTTATCCCTTCTTTCTCATGCTGCAAATAAAGAAACCATCTGTTCCGAAATAATGAGGAAGGATTTGAAGCCTTCCATCCCGAACAAAGGGTCTCACCTTTTCAGGCAGCCGCTTTTCAAGAGACAAATCGGGTTCAAAATCAGGATGTTCTTGTATAAACGCATGTATTACTTCATCATTTTCTGTCCGGTCCATTGTACACGTACTGTAGACAAGAGTGCCACCTTTTTTTACTAATGGTGCGATTTCCCTCAGGATCGACAGCTGGATTTCAGCTAGACGCGCGCTGTCGTCAGGCTTTTTCGTGTATTTCATGTCCGGCTTTCTTCTGATAACACCGAAACCTGAGCACGGAGCATCAACCAATATCCGGTCAAACTGTTCGTTTTCAAACGTTTCCCCCGCTTTTCTCGCATCCATTGTCTCCGCATGAATGATTGTCAGGCCAAGACGGTTTGCCGCTTCTTTGATCAGCTTCACTTTATGTTTGTGAAGATCAAGCGACGTAACGCTCCCCTTGTTCTTCATTAATTCTGCGATATGAGCTGACTTGCCGCCAGGCGCCGCACACGCGTCAAGCACTGTTTCATCAGGCTTAGGATCAAGGGCGCGGGCGACGAGCATGGAGCTCTCATCCTGGATGGATACTTCGCCGTTTTGGAAGAAATGAGTTCCGGCAATTGATCCCTTTAAGAGCTTCACAGCATCTTCAGCGAGATCGCCTTTTTCAACTTCGATTCCCTCAGCAGCCATTTGGTCAAGCAGCTCAGCTCTGTCTGCTTTCATTTGATTGACACGCAGCGTCTGCTTCGGCGGAATGAGGTGGATACGGCAAATCTTTTCGGCCGCGTCAAACCCATACGCATCCGCCCACTCTTTCACAAGCCATTCCGGATGGCTTGTTTCTGTCGCCAGCCTGCGTACAGGATCTTCGATGGCGTCAAAGGATGGAACACCTTCGCGCTGGATAGAACGAAGCACGCCATTGACAAAAGAAGCAATGCCTTTGTGTCCGCGGATTTTAGCAATCTCAACCGCTTCATGGATGGCTGCCCTGTCTGGAATCTTCTCTAAATACTCCATTTGATATAAGGATAGGCGAAGAAGCTGAATCACCCACGGCTTTACCTTTTGAGGCTTATTGATAAACGGTTTAAGCATATAATCAAGCGCGATCTTATTTTGTAATGTACCATAGACAAGTTCAGTCAAAAGCCCTCTGTCCTGATCACTCAGTTCATTTGATTTAATGACCGATTTCAGCAGCAGGTTGCTGTATGCCTGGTTTTGTTCTAATTTGATCAGCGCCTCAAGGGCGATGTCACGAACACTAGTTTTTTTCATTGTTTACTCCTAACACATCACCGGCTTCAACATGAGCTCCTCGCACAAAGTCTTCGCCTTTCATTCGTTTCTTGCCTGCCGGCTGGAGTTCGGTTAATAACAGAGCCGTATCGTTACCTGTGGCAACGATAATCCCTTCCTTTTCAACCGCAACGACTGTGCCGGGCTCAGCTGTTGTTGGTGCCGGTATTTTTTTCGACGCCCATACTTTCAAGTTTTGTCCGTTTAGCGTCGTATAAGCAACAGGCCATGGATTTAAGCCGCGGACCTGGTTGTAAAGCTCTTCGCCCGTTCTGGACCAATCGAGAAGCTCTTGCTCTCTTTTGATATTAGGCGCGTATGTCGCTTTCTCTTCATCCTGCTTTTCAGGTGATATGCTGCCGGCAATGACGTTTGGAACCGTTTCAGACAACAGCTTCGCGCCAGCCTCGCTTAATTTATCGTGCAGTGTTCCGACATTGTCGGTTTCTTCAATGTCCACTTCCACTTTTGAGATCATATCGCCCGCATCCAATTTTTCTACCATATACATAATGGTAACCCCGGTTTTCTTCTTTCCCTGCAGAATGGAATAATGGATCGGAGCACCGCCGCGCAGTTCCGGCAAAAGGGATGCGTGAACGTTAATGCAGCCGTATTTTGGACTGTCGAGAAGCTCTTTAGGCAAAATTTGTCCGAATGCCGCCGTTACAATCAGGTCAGGCTTTAAGGCCAGCACTTTCTCAATTTCTTCTGTCAATCTGACTTTTTCCGGCTGAAGAACCGGGATGCCGTGACGCAATGCCTCTTCCTTTACCGGAGGAGGTGTCATGACTTTTTTTCTGCCCTTCGGACGGTCCGGCTGTGTGACGACCCCCACTACTTCATATCCGTCCTCAATCAGGGTTCTTAAAACAGGAACTGAAAAATCCGGCGTTCCCATAAATACGATTCTCGTCATCAAATCATCCTTCCATATCCGCTAGTTCATCTTCTGTATAGTATTTACTTATTTTAGATGTAAACAGCACACCGTCTAAGTGGTCCATTTCATGCTGCACGGCTCTTGCTAAAAAGCCTCGCGCTTCCAGAATGAATGGTTTTCCCTGACGGTTAAACGCGCGCACTTTGACATAATCGGCACGTGTGACATCACCATAGACGCCAGGAAAGCTCAAGCATCCTTCAATTCCGGTTTGCTCGCCGCTTTTTTCTAAAATTTCAGGATTAACGAGATCAATTCTCCCTCTGTCATCCCCGATATCTACGACGGCCGCTCTTTTTAAAATGCCGATCTGGGGCGCTGCCAGTCCGACTCCATCCATTTCAAGCATGGTGTCGTACATATCGTCAAGCAGTTTTTTTAATTTTTTATCAAAAACAGTCACGGTTTCCGCAGGTGTTTCCAAAACCTCCGCAGGATGTGTGACGACCTTTTTTACCGCCAATTTGTTACCCTCCAAGACGTGAGATCTTACATCATCATATAAGGATTCATATCAATTGAAATCATTACATGTTTTTGTTCAATTTCGCGTTTATAATGTTCCAGTATCTTCTTCAATAAAGCGGATAACTGGGTTTCCTGTTTGTATTTTATCACGCATTGATAGCGATATCTATCTTTGATCCTGGCTATCGGCGACGCACTAGGTCCGAGAATTTTCGTGTCAGCTCCGCAGTTTGCTTTCAAAAAATGAGCGATCTTTTCAGCTGTAACCGCTGCTTTCGCCACTTCCTCATGAGAAACAGTCACAAGAGCCAAATAGTAGTATGGCGGATAGGATTGCTCTCTCCTGTGGGCCATTTCATGCTGATAGAACGTTTCATAATCGTGTGTCTTCGTCAGCTGGATACTGTAATGAGACGGTGTATATGTTTGAATGATGACATGGCCGGGCTTTTCATGCCTGCCTGCCCGGCCGCTGACTTGCGTTAACAGCTGAAATGTTTTTTCAGCCGATCTGAAATCAGGAATATGAAGTGTTGTATCAGCACTTAACACTCCGACAAGCGTGACATTCGGAAAATCAAGCCCTTTCGCAATCATTTGCGTTCCGAGAAGAATATCCGCTTTTCCTTCTCCGAAAGCTGACAGTAATTTTTCATGGGCGCCTTTCCGTGATGTCGTGTCAACATCCATCCGAATCACTCTCGCACTTGGCAGCACTTTTGTCAGCTCTTCCTCCACTCGCTGTGTTCCCGTTCCGAAAAAGCGGATATGCTCGCTTGCGCATTCAGGACAAGTGTGCGGAACAGGCTCTTCATGTCCGCAATAATGGCATTTCAGCCTTTGGCCGTAACGATGATACGTCATGGAAATGTCGCAGTGCGGGCATTGCGGGACATAGCCGCAATCCCTGCACATCACAAAGGAAGAATAGCCCCTCTTATTTAAAAACAGCACCGCCTGCTCACCCTTGGCAATCGTTTCTTCAAGCTTTTCCATCAATTCAACTGAAAACATCGAGCGATTGCCGTTTCTAAGCTCCTCTCTCATATCGACAAGCGAAACCTCAGGCATCACCCGGTGGTTAACACGGTGCTTCAGTGAAAGAAGCTCGTATACGCCCTTTTGCGCTCTTGCATATGACTCTAATGTCGGCGTAGCACTCCCTAATACAACCGGGCAGCTGTGATGCTCAGCCCGCTTGATTGCCACCTCTTTCGCATGATAGCGCGGCATTTCTTCCTGTTTATAGGAAGACTCGTGCTCTTCATCGATGATTATCATTCCGAGATTTTCAAACGGAGCAAAAATCGCGGATCTGGCACCGACGACAAGCCGTACTTCCTTCCGGTGGATTTTACGCCACTCGTCATATTTTTCTCCTGTGGATAAACCGCTGTGCATGACTGCCACCTGGGAGCCGAAGCGGCCCTTGAAGCGGTTGACCATTTGCGGCGTCAGCGATATTTCGGGTACGAGGACGATGGCTTCTTTTCCTTTCGCCAGTACTTTTTCAATTGATTGCAGATAAATTTCGGTTTTTCCGCTTCCTGTCACGCCGTGAAGGAGGAACACTTTGTGCTCATCGCTGTCCAATGTCTCGCGTATGGGCTCGAAGGCAGCCCTCTGTTCGTCTGTCAGCGGCAGGGGCTCTGTTTTTTTGAACATTTTGTCCTGATAGGGATCTCTGTAAACCTCTTCATAGCTTTCCTTCAAAAGCCCTTTTTGGATAAGGTTTTTGATGGTTGCAGAGCTCGTGTCCGTTCTTTTGCACAATTCCGTTGCAGGAATTTTCACACCTTCCGGCTCAGAAATGAGAAAGTGAAGAATCGCCTGCTGTTTTGCTGCTTGTCGGGACAATCCCTCAGCCTGCTTAGCAAGCTCTTCTTTACTCGCATTTGCCTGAATATGCCTGACCATTTTTTTATTGGTTTTTTGCGCGACTTTATACGTCACGTCAATGGCCCCTTTTTGAACATGCCTTTGAATCAGTTTCAGCGTATCATGATCGGATATATCTGAATACAGCAGCGTCTTTGTTTCAGAAAACAGCCGTTCCACTTGCGGCGGAAGATCGGTGCCGTGTGCAATTTTTAATTCTTTTTCATATTTCGCTTTTAAGGCGGCAGGCAGCATTGCTTGAAGCGCCGTTATTTTAAAAGACAGCGTTTTGTCTGACAGCCATGATGACAGATCCATAAGCTCCTCTGTCAGAACAGGTGTAAGATCTAATAAATCCTCTACTTCCTTGACAGATTTTCCCGATAGGTCAGATGCTTCTTTGACTGCTGTCACAAACCCTTGAATCTTACGGGGGCCAAACGGAACAATGACCCGCATCCCCGTTTTGATCATGCCCTTCAGATGGTCTGGGATTTTATAATCAAAAGGCCTGTCTATATTTTTGGTGCTGACATCAACGATGACTTCTGCAAAATTCATGAGCGCTCTCCGGTTTGTTTTGAGAGGGCTGCGATCTCCTGAAGGATTTCAAAAGAAACATCGAGCTTAGACATAATCGGGAGTTCGCGTTTATGCCCGTCTTTGAAAAAGATTGTCACGATATTCGTATCAGCACCAAAACCGGCCCCATTTGCTTTCACATCATTTGCCACAATCAAATCAAGGTTTTTAGCGGCGAGCTTTTTACGTGCATAGTGTTCAATGTCTTGTGTTTCGGCGGCAAATCCGACCAAGATTTGCTCTTTCTTTTTCTCGCCCAATTCTTTCAAAATATCGACTGTTCTTTTCAGTTCTAAGGTCATGCCGCCTTCTTGTTTTTTCATTTTATGGTCAAATACTGTTTTCGGCGTAAAATCGGCTACCGCAGCTGTTTTAATGACTATATCGCTTGCGTCATACACAGAGAGCACAGCTTCGCGCATATCCGCAGCCGATTGAACAGTGATAAACTCAGCAAGGCCTTTAGGCTGATCAAGTGAAACAGGCCCAGAAATTAAGGTTACCCGTGCGCCGAGCTGAACAGCAGCCTCCGCTAGTGCGTAGCCCATTTTGCCCGTCGATTTATTGGTAAAAAACCGGACAGGATCAACCGCTTCCCGCGTTGGACCGGCTGTAATGACCACATGCTTGCCTTCTAAAGGAGCGGATGTTTCTTCAGCAAAATGTTTTTCGGCCAGCTTTACGATGTTTTCCGGCTCTTCCAATCTGCCTTTTCCTACGTAACCGCATGCTAAATAGCCCTCACTTGGCTCAATAAAACGATAACCGTCCTGATAAAGAACAGAAATGTTTCGTTTGACTGCCGGGTGGTCATACATATGAACGTTCATCGCCGGCGCGATCCAAACGGGAGCCGTTGCTGCCAACAATGTTGTCGTCAGCATATCATCAGCGATGCCGTTTGCCAGTTTTCCAATCACATTAGCCGTAGCCGGCGCTACGATAATCAAGTCAGCCCAGTCTGCAGCATCAATATGAGAAATAACGCTTGGATTTTGTTCTTTAAATGTATCTGTATAGACTTCGTGGCGGCTCAATGCCTGAAATGTCAGCGGTGAAACGAATCGGCAAGCGGATTCAGTCATAATCACTTTGACATTTGCTCCTGCCTGAACCAGCTTGCTCGTTAACGCACAGGCTTTATAAACAGCGATGCCTCCGCTCACGCAAAGTAACACATTTCGATTGTTAAGCAATGAATTCTCCCCCTCTGCACTTTACAAAACCACACGGAAAAAAATAACAACCTACATGATATAGGTTGCTACTTGTGCTACTATTCGCGGTCTTCCTTTTCAAACGAAAGCAGGCCTGCATCAATTTCTTCTAAAGCTTTGCCTACATATTTGTGTGAAATCGTATGTTCAATCATTTGGTCTTTTTTGATTTGCATTTCACGTGCGCGTCTCGCAGAAACAGTCACCAGCGTATATTTTGAATCTAATTTATTCATTAAAGAATCAATTGACGGATCTAACATTGATTATTCAACCTCCAGCATTTTCTTATATCTTGGTGCAACGCGTTCACGCTTCAAATGTTCAGCAAGAACGATTGCTTTGATTTTATCGCAAGCCGTTTCGACATTATCGTTTTCAACGACATAGTCATAAGCATCCATCATTTCGATCTCAGCTTTTGCGGCTTTCATTCGATTTTCAATCAGAGCGTCTGTTTCTGTGCCTCGTGTCACGATTCTGTTTTTCAGTTCAGAAAGGCTTGGAGGCGCAAGGAAAATAAACAGGCCTTCCGGGAAAGCATTTCTCACTTGAAGAGCCCCTTGAACTTCAATTTCTAAAAAGACGTCTTTTCCATCTTGAAGCGTCTGTTCAACATAATCGACTGGCGTGCCGTAATAATTGCCGACATACTCTGCCCATTCAAGCAGCTTGTTGTCCGCAATCATTTGCTCGAATTCGTCTCTTGTTTTGAAAAAATAATCGACTCCGTTCACTTCGCCCTCTCTTGGACTTCTTGTGGTTACTGAAATCGAATATTCAAATTTTGTGTCTTCCTGCGAAAAGATCGCTTGTCGAACCGTTCCTTTACCAACTCCTGAGGGACCTGAGAGAACGATTAATAACCCTCTTTCTTTCATGCGGCAATTACCCCTGCCCTTCATCCATAATTTCTTCTTTAACAGAAAGTCTGTGTGCAACTGTCTCAGGCTGGACGGCAGATAAGATAATGTGATCACTATCCATGACGACAACTGCACGGGTTCTTCGTCCGTATGTAGCGTCAATTAGCATTCCGCGGTCTCTTGCATCCTGAATCATCCGTTTGATTGGCGCAGACTCCGGGCTGACAATCGAAATCATCCGATTGGCGGAGATGATATTGCCAAATCCGATATTAATCAGTTTAATCGTCATCTTCTACGTTCCCCCTGTAAAATAGACGTCTCTAGTTTAGCCTAGTAAGACCGTCTGTAAACAATACGCACAGTCACTATTCTATATTTTGCACTTGTTCTTTTATTTTTTCAATAGAACTTTTCATTTCAACGACAAGCTTTGTGATCTGATGATCATTTGCTTTTGAGCCGATCGTATTTGCTTCCCGATTGAGCTCCTGAACAAGAAAGTCGAGTTTGCGCCCGACAGCTCCGCCACTAGCTAATATATCACGAAACTGGGCGAAGTGGCTCTTCAGTCTTGTAATCTCTTCAGTGATATCAGAGCGGTCTGCAAAAATAGCGCATTCTGTTACAAGCCGGCTCTCGTCTAATACGTCTTCAGTCCATTCTTTGATTCTGGCGTACAGCCGTTCCCGGTAACGAGATACGACATCTGCAGCCAGCAATTCAGTTTCTCTCACCAGCTCTTCAAGCTGATCAATATGCATCAGGCAGTCTTTCGCTAAGAGCAGCCCCTCTTTTTCACGCATTTCACAGAGACCTTTTACCGCTTCTTCTGCAGCATCGATGATCAACGCCTCCAGCTTGTCATTTTGCGTCTGTTCTTCATGAACCTGGACGACATGATCAAGCTTAAAGAAATCCATTACATCGGGCTCTGCAGACAATTGATACCGCTTCTTCATATCTCTCGCGGCTGCGACAAACTCATCGAGCAGCGGCCAATCAATTTCAAGCCTTTTCTCAACAAGCATATCGCTGTCAACGGATACGAAAAGCTCAATTCTTCCGCGCTGAATATGCTGCAGAATGGTCTGTTTCAGCTTATCTTCAAAATATAGCAAAGGCCTTGGCAAACGAGCGTTCACTTCTTTAAATCTGTAGTTCACAGATTTAAGTTCAACGCTTACAGAGAGATCGTCTTGTGTTTTGCTTGCACTGCCGAAGCCTGTCATACTTCGTATCATTTTAAAACACCCAATTCTTCCCTGTTCTCATAATAAAAGGGCAATAGACACGCTATTACCCCTAAGATTATATCATATGAATTTATTTTTTTCTTGTTAAAAGTGACCCCGCCAGCAAAAAAGTAGGGATGGCGGACATACCGATGACGAGCATCCAGTCCCCCAGCGTGATGGCTACAGTATGGAAAATCGGCTGAAGCGGCGGATAGTAGATTACTACAAGCATCAGCAAAATGGATGACAATACCGCGCCGATTAAATACAGGTTTTGAAACGGATTTCTAGAGAAAACAGAAGTTTCGCTGCGGCAGTCAAACACGTGAATAAGCTGAGCGAGCACCAATGTGGCAAACGCGATCGTCTGGGCATAAGCCAAGTTTTCCGGATTGCGGTGGTACACAATGATAAACGCTAAAATAGTGGCAACTCCGATTAAAAATCCTCTGGAAACGACCTTCCATCCTAGCTTGCGGGCAAATACCCCTTCTTTCGGATGACGGGGCTTGCGCTTCATGACGTCTCCTTCCGGCTGATCCATGCCGAGCGCCATTGCCGGCAATCCGTCCGTCACCAAGTTGACCCACAAAATCTGAATCGGAACGAGCGGTAAAGGAAGGGCCAGCAGCATCGCAAACAGCATGACAAGGATTTCTCCGACGTTAGACGCCAACAGGTATCTGATAAACTTCCTGATATTTTCGTAGATGTTCCTGCCTTCTTTTATCGCTGATTTAATCGTCGCAAAATTATCATCTACGAGAACAAGAGATGATGCTTCTTTGGCCACATCTGTCCCGGTAATGCCCATAGAGACGCCGATATCAGCCTGTTTAATGGCAGGAGCATCATTGACGCCGTCTCCCGTCATCGCCACAATATGCCCGTTCTCCTGATAGGCTTTTACGATTTTTAGTTTATGTTCAGGGGAAACGCGGGCAAATACATATACATCCTCCACCACATGAGAAAGCTCTTCTTGAGAAAGTTCATTCAGCATCTTGCCGTCCATGATTTTGCCGCTTTTCGGAAGGAGGCGCAAGTCTTTCGCTATCGCTTTAGCGGTTTCTACATGATCACCTGTTATCATAACGGTCTTAATTCCCGCTTCACGGCATTCTTTTATCGCCTGTCTGACTTCCGGCCGCGGGGGATCAATGATACCTGAAAGGCCAAGCATGGTCAGATCTTTTTCCGCCTGCTCCATTGACGGTGTTTCGCCTGCTTTTATCGGCCTGTAGGCGACCGCTATCGTTCTGAGCGCCTGTGATGCCAAATGTCTTAATACCGCCTCTGTTTCTGCTTTTCTTTCATTTGAAAAAAGAGCCGCTGAGCCATCATAATAAATACGGGAAGATCGCTGCATCAGTACATCCGGCGCACCTTTTGTAATGATATAGCGCTTTCTGTCTTGATCCTCTACGATGACAGTCATCATTTTCCGTGCGGAATCAAACGGAAATTCTTCAATCACTCTGTAATTAGATTCAACAAACTCCTTTGAAAAACCGCCTTTTCTTGCCGCGGTGAGCAGCGCTCCCTCTGTCGGATCTCCGTCAAGCACATATTCGCCGTCTCTTTTCTCAATATTGGAGTTGTTACAAAGCGCTCCGAACAGAAGCATCTGCTGAAGCGGCTTATGTTCATTGACACTGATCTCTTTTTCGTTTAGTGTGAAGCTTCCTTTCGGTTCATAGCCGGCCCCTGCCACTCTCCATGTTTTCCCTCCGGACCAGACATGCGTCACTGTCATTTTGTTTTGGGTCATTGTCCCTGTTTTATCTGAGCAAATGATAGACGCACACCCAAGCGTTTCAACAGCAGGAAGCTTTCTAACAATGGATTTTTGTTTAATCATCCTCTGTACACCAAGCGAAAGCGCCACTGTCACAATCGCCGGCAGCCCCTCTGGAATAGCGGCTACCGCTAACGAGACACCTGCTAAAAACATACTGTATAGATCATGACCCTGAATAACACCGACAGCAACGACAAGTACGGTCAGAAGCAATGCAACAACAATCAAAATCTTCCCGAGCTGCTCCAGTCTTCTTTGCAGCGGGGTTGACAATGTCCCTGCCGATTCAAGCATGTCGGCAATTTTCCCCATAGCCGTATTCATTCCTGTCCCGACGACAACCCCGACACCGCTGCCGCGGGTCACAATCGTTCCCATAAATGCCATATTGGTAATATCGCCAAGTGAAACATCAGGTTTTTTCAATTTATCAGCATGCTTCACAACCGGGATTGATTCCCCGGTCAGCGCTGATTCTTCTATTTCAAGGCTTCTCGCTTCAACAATTCGAACGTCTGCGCCAATTCTGTCCCCGCTCGTAAATTTCACAATATCACCCGGCACCAGTTCCTTAGAAGGAATCTTTGTCCAGCTTCCTTCCCTGAGTGCCATGACATGCGGTGTTGAAAGCTCTTTTAAAGCCTGAAGAGATTGCTCAGCACGCCTTTCTTGAAAGAAACCGAGTATGCCATTCACAAACACAATCGCAATAATCGCAACCGCATCTACATATTCACCAAGAAATCCTGAGATTAACGTTGCCGCCAGAAGCACAAGCACCATAAAATCTTTGAACTGCGCGAAAAACAAGAGAAGCGCTGAAGTTTTTTTCCCTTCTTGCAGCTCGTTTGGTCCATGCTTGTCAAGGCGTTTTTTTACCTCTTTTTCTGTTAATCCTTGTTTCATGGACGTATTGGTTGCCTCTAGTAAATCTGTTTGTCCCATTTCATGAAACTTCATTCCGCTCGTCCACTCCCCTGCTCTCTTATAGAGATATCACTCTATAAGCATGCTTATTCTGACTCGTCCCATTTCATGCTATAATTATCGAATGCAGGAAGAATGAGAGGGTGTATTGCATATGTCGTTTGATGGCATGTTTACATACGGAATGACTCACGAACTTAACGAGAAAATAATGGGCGGACGAATTACAAAAGTCCATCAGCCATATAAGCACGATGTGATTTTCCACATCCGTGCCAAGGGAAAAAACCAAAAACTATTATTATCGGCACATCCGAGCTATTCACGGGTGCATATCACGGCACAAGCTTATGAAAATCCAAGCGAACCGCCAATGTTTTGCATGTTGCTGAGAAAGCATATCGAAGGCGGATTCATTGAGAAAATTGAACAAGCGGGCTTAGACCGCATTATGATTTTTCATATCAAAAGCCGAAACGAAATTGGCGATGAAACCGTACGAAAGCTTTATGTAGAAATTATGGGCCGCCACAGCAATATCATTTTGACTGACGCAGCAGAAAATGTGATTATCGACGGACTTAAGCATTTATCACCGTCAATGAACAGCTACCGTACAGTACTGCCCGGCCAAGATTATAAGCTTCCGCCTGCTCAGGACAAAATATCGCCTCTTGAGGTGTCAGAAGATGATATTTTGCGTCACCTCAGCTTTCAAGAAGGAAGGCTTGATAAACAAATTGTCGACCACTTTTCAGGCGTGTCTCCGCTTTTCGCCAAAGAAGCAGTTCACAGAGCAGGCCTTGCCAACAAAGTCACACTGCCAAAAGCGTTGCTGGCACTGTTTGCCGAAGTGAAAGAGCACCGTTTCATTCCCAACATTACGACTGTAAACGGAAAGGAATATTTTTATCTGCTGGAGCTGACTCATCTAAGGGGCGAAGCGCGCCGTTTTGATTCATTAAGCGAACTGCTCGACCGTTTTTATTTCGGAAAAGCTGAACGAGACCGGGTCAAACAGCAGGCTCAGGATCTTGAGCGTTTTGTTGTGAACGAACGGAAGAAGAATGCCAACAAAATTAAAAAATTAGAGAAAACCCTGGAGTATTCGGAAAACGCGAAGGAATTTCAGCTTTACGGGGAGCTTTTAACCGCTAATTTATATATGCTGAAAAAAGGTGATAAACAGGCTGAGGTCATCAATTATTATGATGAAGAAAGCCCGACAATCACGATTCCTTTAAACCCGAACAAAACGCCTTCTGAAAACGCACAGGCCTATTTCACGAAGTATCAGAAAGCGAAAAATTCGGTCGCGGTTGTCGAGGAGCAAATCAGGCTGGCACAGGAAGAGATCGAATATTTTGATCAGCTGATTCAGCAGCTTTCGTCCGCTTCTCCCCGGGATATCAGCGAAATCAGGGAAGAGCTTGTAGAGGGCAAATATTTACGCCCTAAGCAGCAAAAAGGCCAGAAAAAGCAAAAACCGCACAATCCGGTGTTAGAAACATATGAATCCACCTCAGGGCTGACAATTTTAGTGGGTAAGAACAATCGTCAAAATGAATATTTAACGACAAGAGTGGCGGCCAGAGACGATATCTGGCTTCACACGAAGGACATTCCAGGCTCCCACGTTGTGATCAGAAGCAGCGAACCGGATGAGCAAACAATCATGGAAGCCGCGACAATTGCAGCTTATTTTTCAAAAGCTAAAGATTCAAGTTCAGTGCCTGTAGATTATACAAAAATCAGACATGTCAAAAAACCAAACGGCGCGAAACCCGGTTTCGTCACCTATGACAGCCAGCATACCGTCTTTGTCACGCCTGATGCTGATACTGTCATCAAGCTCAAAAAAAGCTGAGCCGCATAAAGAAAAGCCAGAGCATTTGTATGCTCTGGCTTATTTCTTTCTTCTCACCTGATAAAGCCTGTTCACTTCAGCAATAAAATCGCCGTCAATCAGCTTATCCACGTTTTCAGCAAGCTCTTTCGTGTGCTTTGGACTGGCTCCGCTTGTAGAAACAGACACAGTGACATGCCCTCTTTTGACGATTTTCGGCATATATACATTGCCAAGCTCAGCGTCACTGACACAATTGACAAGCTGAAAAGGCGAAGCGGATTGGGCAATTTCTTTGTTCACTGCCGCATTATCCGTCGCAGCAATAATTAAGAAAGCATTGAGATAATCTTCTTTTTCAATTGTCCGTTTTTCCCATTTGATACGTCGCTCTTCTGCCATTTGCTTGATTTCCGGTTCAACATCCGGACTGACGAGCGTTATATCAGCTCCCTCAGAAATCACCGTTTTCAGCCTTCTGAGAGCGATGCTGCCGCCCCCCGCAATCACAACCTTCTTCTTTTCCAGGCTAATGTGCAGCGGAAGCATATGAACCTCCATCAAAATCAAATTGCCCCTCAGGATTTGCCGCAGTTTCTCTCACACGGTTCAAAAATGCGTTTTTCACATGAGGATGAAAACCGATATAGGAAGAGAGGTAGACGTTCGGATTATGAGCTTTTAATTTCTGAACCTCTCGTTCGATTTCATTCATCAGCATACCCGTAAAGAGCAAATATGGAACGATAAAGGTTGTTATGCCGTCATCTTTTTTAAGTTCTGAAAAAACCTCTTTGTAATTAGGGCCGCATGCTGTCAAAAAGCACGGAATGACTTCCTTGACTGGAATCATTTCCTGAAGAAGCTTAGCAATACCGGTTACGTCTCTTTTGACATCTGGATCTGAACTTCCCCTTCCGATGAGTACCACTCTGGCATTTTCATATGGAACACCTATGTCTTTCATTCGGTGATATACAGCCTTGACTACTTCTTCGTCAATCCCGATCGGCTTTCCGTATGAAATGCGGACTGACGGATATCGAGATGCAGCACGGGCAATTTCTTCCGGAATATCATGTTTTGCATGCGCAGCTGTTAAAAGAAGCAGAGGCACCACTGCGATATGAGTGGCGCCTTGCTTCACACATGCTTCAAATCCTGTCTCAATTGTCGGCTCCTGAAGCTCTAAAAAGCTGATTTCTTGTACTGGCACAGAGATGTGAGCCTTGCATCCTTCCAAAAAGGCTGCGGCTTCTTGCTGCGCTTTTTTGACCCGGCTGCCGTGGCCGACATATAAAATTGCTTGTTTCATTTTTACAACGCCTCGCTTAAATCTTGTTTTTTCAGTTCAGATTCAAACCATTCCAGCTTATA
Organism: Bacillus sp. SIMBA_008; assembly: GCF_046535495.1. Classification (NCBI taxonomy): domain Bacteria; kingdom Bacillati; phylum Bacillota; class Bacilli; order Caryophanales; family Bacillaceae; genus Bacillus; species Bacillus sp. SIMBA_008. Next base: position 295,301 of record NZ_JAWRWL010000002.1, read on the forward strand.
GTGATAATTTACAACATTTCCAATGACAATTAAACTCGGATTTGTAATGTTTTCTTTTATCACCGTTTCTGAAAGGGTTTCAACTGTACAAAAAACAGATTTTTGCTTGTCCGTTGTTCCCCAATGAATAAAGGCTGCCGGCGTAGAACCGTCCCTGCCGTTTTCAAGGAGTTTTCTTTCAATCTGCTGCACGTTTTTGATACCCATATAGATGACAAGTGTATCAATTCCTGTAGCCAGCGCTTTCCACTTTTCCTCAAAATCTTCTTCTTTTTTATAATGACCCGTTACAAAAGCGACGTTAGAGCCCGCCTCCCGATGAGTAACAGGAATCCCGGCATAAGCGGCTGCCGCGATTCCAGACGTAATGCCGGGGATGATTTCAAACGGAATTCCATTTTCAGAGAGGCATTCCGCTTCTTCCCCTCCTCTGCCGAACACAAAAGGGTCTCCGCCTTTCAGTCTGACAACCATTTTCCCTTTTTGCGCATACTTCACAAGAAATCGATTGATGGTTTCCTGCTTCATCGTATGAAAATCTGGAAGCTTCCCGCAGTAGATCAGGTCTGCTTGCTCTTTGGCATATTGTAAAATCTCTTTATTTACTAATCTGTCATATAAGATGACATCAGCTTTTTCAATGGCTTTCAGCGCTTTAATTGTCAGCAGATCAGGGTCACCGGGACCCGCTCCTACAATATATACTTTCCCCATCGTATTTCCCCCGATCTATTCGAGTTCTTCCAGAGCATTCGCTGTGATGATGTTCTCGCTTGCATTCCGGCATCTGAGAAGAACGCAGCAGATCATATTCAGCTCAATTTTTGTTTAACAAACTCGATCAGCTGATTTTTACACGCTTCACGGTCATGCTGTCCTGAATCAAGAACGAGCTCTGGTGCTTCCGGTTCTTCATAAGGTGAATCAATTCCTGTAAAGAACGGAATCTCTCCGTTTCTTGCTTTTTTGTAAAGTCCTTTCGGATCTCTTTGTTCACAAATATCAAGGTCGCATTTAATGTAGACTTCATTAAATTCGCCCGCTTCCACAAGCTCGCGAACCTGTTGTCTGTCCTCGCGGAAAGGAGAGATAAAAGCAGTAATCACAATGGTTCCCTGCTGAACAAAAAGCTTTGCCACCTCTCCGATTCGGCGGATGTTTTCTTTTCGGTCTTCATCAGAAAAACCAAGATCCTTATTTAAGCCGTGACGGATATTATCCCCGTCCAGCACAATCACTTGGTAGCCTTGCTCAAACAATTCTCTCGCAGCGGCGTTGGCAATGGTTGATTTGCCTGAGCCGCTTAACCCTGTCAGCCAGAGAATGGAGCTTTTATGCTTGTTTTTTTGCTGGTACTCTTCTTTTGTGATAGAGGCTTCATGCCATACAATATCGCGATTTGTCACTGCCAGTCCTCCTTAAGATACGCCTACTTCTTCTTTTTTCTTCATCCCTTTGATTAACACTTCTACGACTTCTTTTCGACTGAATTCAGCAGGCGGCAGCACACCGTCTCTCAGCATACCTCTTACCTTAGTGCCTGATAAAATGACGTGATGCTCTCTGCCATGAGGGCATGTTTTCGCTGTTCCCATATTTCCGCATTTTTTACAGAAGAAGCTGTGCTCAAATTTCAGCGGCGTAATCCCGAGTTCTTCAGGTTTAAATGTGTCAAACAGCTCCTGTGCTTCGTATGTTCCGTAATAGTCACCTACACCTGCATGATCACGGCCGACGATGAAATGTGTGCAGCCGTAGTTCTTTCTGACAAGCGCGTGGAAAATTGCTTCTCTTGGGCCTGCATAACGCATCGCCGCTAAAAAGACACCAAGGAAAACGCGATCTTTCGGGTAATAATGATCAAGAAGCACTTGGTAGCTTTCCATCCGTACATCAGCTGGAATGTCATCAGATTTTGTTTCACCTACTAACGGATTCAAGAACAAGCCGTCTACTGTTTCAAGAGCCGTTTTTTGAATGTATTCATGCGCTCTGTGAACAGGGTTTCTTGTTTGGAAACCGACAATGGTTTCCCAGCCTTTTTCCGCAAACTGGCGTCTCGTTTCTAACGGTTCAAATGTAAATTCAGGGAACTGTTTTGAAGCTTTTTTAATCAACGTAATCGGCCCGCCGACATATGTATTGCCGCGGCTGAACAGCTTTTTAACACCAGGATGCTCCTGTTCATCTGTTTTGTACACATTGACAGCTTCTTTTTGTTTGTCAGGCACGTACAGGTCTTCGATTTGGATAACGCCGTATGTTTCTCCTTCATACGTTAACTTTACCGTTTCACCAAGTGACAGTTCCGCTGCTTTTTGCGCATCGACCGGAAGCGTGATCGGAAGAGACCAGACAACGCCGGAAGAAAGACGCATGTTTTCGACTACAGATACGTAATCTTTTTCATTAAAGAAACCTTCAATCGGGCTGTATGCACCGATACCGATCAATTCCAAATCCGCGAAAGAAATTAAATCAAGTTCAATTTCTTTTTGAATGCCGCTCACATCATATGATTCATCTACTCTGTTTACTAATGTTCCTCCGTGTGGTGCTAAGCTCATAATATCCATCTCCTCCTAGTTAACTTATAAAATTACTCAGATTAATGATCAGATTCCCCCGCCTTGTTCGTGGACTGAGCGTCTCTCTTTGCGAATGGCCTTTGTCAGGCTGACGGCACCGCCCGCCGCTAAAAGCACACTTACCATGATAAAGATCGAATAATAATCTGCTTTTAAAAACAAGGATACAAGCAGATAAGAAATCGATAAAGATAAAAACGGCGATACGATCCATACCTTCAGCATCGTTTGAACAACTTGTTTATGGAACACGTTCGGACCGTTTTTTGCCATGCCTATTCCGATAATAGACGATGATGTGACTTGCGCCAAGGGCACCGGCATCCCAAATACAGAACTGATGATCACCAGTCCCGCTCCTGTGCCGGATAAGAGTATGCCTTCCCCTTTGGAGAATCTCGTAATTTTCTTCCCGTTTGTTTCTAGCACACGCCGGCCTAATAACAGTGCGCCAAGAGCAACAAAAGCTCCTCCATACAAGGTTCCTTTTCCGACATCAAGCACATCGGCAGCTACTAACGGGCCAACAGCATTCGCCACGTTATTCATGCCGGCAGAGAATGCTTCGAAAAATCCGGCAACTAACAAAACAATGCCGAGGATTTTTTGTTTTTTAGAAGATTTTACTTCAATCTTAAAATAACGAAACAGCTTAGATACGAAATAGGTGAAGCCGAAAGCGAACAGCGGGACAAAAACCCAAAATGACACAATGATCAGAAGATTGTTCACAAACAATACTTTATAAGCCACTCCCACGCCGACAACCGCGCCGACTGTTACTTCACTTGTCGACAAAGGAATGCCGAGCAGATTAGCAGTAAAGAGCGACAGGGCAGCAGCTCCAATAATGATGCAAACAATCGTCAGTGTAATCGTCTGCTCAGGAATAATGCCGGAGCTGATTGTTTTTACAACCTCGCCTCCGCCAATGACCGCCCCGGCAAAGACACCGACTGCGCATAGGATCAAAGCGTAGGTTTTCTTTTTGATGGCTCCGGAGCCGTAAGCAACCCCCATCGAAGCTGCAGCGCCGCTTGCACCAATATTCATCGCGAAAAACAAGCTAAATAAAATAGCGGCTAATTCCATTTTGCAGCTCCTTATTCATGCAGTCCGCATTCTGTTTTCGCCATACCATTCCATCTGCCTGAGCGCAAATCCTCTGCTGTAAAAGCGGGAGCAGTGCAAGGCGCACAGCCAATACTTGGATATCCTTGGTCATGAAGCGGATTGTAGTCCAGTTCATTCCGGGATGTGTATCTCCAAATGTCTTTCCAAGTCCAATGGATAAGCGGGCAAACTTTTACTGACTTGAATTTTTCATCTTTGTTTAAGAAATTCGTATTGGCACGGCTTGGCCCTTGATCACGGCGCAGGCCGGAAAGCCAGGCTGGATGTCCTGAAAGCGCCTCTCTTAAAGGAACGACCTTTCTAAGATAGCAGCACTGATTCGGCTCTCTTTCCCATAGTTTGTCACCATGTTCTTCGGCTTGTTCCTCAAGGGTGAGGTCTGGTTTTTTCAGGATGATATTAAGACCCGGATAACGCTCTTTCACTCGTTCAATTGTTTCATAGGTTTCTTTAAAATGAAGTCCTGTATCAAGAAACACAATCTCTGCGTCTTTTTTCACTTTATAAATTAAGTCAATCAGAACGATTCCCTCAATTCCGAAACTGCAGGCATAAACAAGCTGATCGCCGTAATGGCCGTATGCCCATTTTAAAACTGACAGCGCTCCTTTATAAGGATCGTCTTCCGGAAATGTAATCGTTGGTTCTTCCCAATTATCATACGTTAACATTTCTTCTTTCCTCCTTTCGGAGACAAACAAACAGTAGCTTTCTGCCGGTTGTCTTTTCCCATGTAATGTGATTCGCGGCTGCTGATATACAGATAGCCTTTTTACCTCTTAAAATAAAAAACTTTCAATCCGGCGGAAAGAAAGACAGGAACAGCATGTAGCCCTTATCTTTCAAAATGGAATTCATTTTGCTGGAAGTAGCACCTTACAAACTATGCAGGTTGCCGGGCTTCATAGGTCCAGTCCCTCAGCCGCTCTTGATAAGTTTTTAGATTTGTAGTAAATTTTAGCACAATTCTAACATAAGTCAACCCGACTTTTTTTATAGGATTAATAAAAAAACAGGCCTCACAGCCTGTTTTCAAGTACATCAAGGCTTTGAAGCCTCTTTACATCATTTGAATTTATTTTTTATTTTTTAAACCAATCTTTTGACTCGGGATTTCGTTTCCATGTTTGCAGCTTTTTTAGATCATCTGAATGAATATTTCCGTTTTCAAGCGCGACCTCTGTGAGCGTATCATAATCAGTTAATGAGTAGTATGGCAGTTCTGCCTTTGCGAAGGCTTCCTCCGCTTTAGGAAGTCCGTACGTAAAGATTGAGACGACACCAAGCACTTCACAGCCGGCCGCTTGTAAAGCTGCACAAGCTTCAAGCACACTGCCTCCTGTGGAAATTAAGTCTTCAATGACAACTGTTTTTTGCCCCTCTTGCACAGCTCCCTCAATCTGATTGCCTTTTCCGTGCGCCTTCGGCTTGCTCCTCACATAACACATCGGAAGATTCAAACGGTCAGCCGCAAGAGCAGCATGAGGAATACCGGCAGTTGCTGTTCCCCCAATCATTTCAGCTTCAGGAAAATGCTCTTTGACAAGCTTGCTGATACCTGAAGCAACATCGTTTCTGACCTCTGGGAAAGATAGCGTAAGGCGGTTGTCACAGTAGATCGGTGATAAAATGCCGCTTGCCCATGTGAACGGCTCGTTCGGGCGTAAAAATACAGCTTGGATGTCTAATAGATGTTTTGCGATGATTTGTTTCAAGATTTGATTCCCTCCCATTCAAGTCTGACAGCCTTATAGGCTTTTACCGGGTCTTCCGCTTTTGTAATCGAGCGTCCTACTACAATCGCTGATGAACCTTTCTCTCTTGCAATGGCAGGCGTCGCTACGCGGACTTGGTCATTCGCAGCGTCCTCTGACATTCTGATCCCCGGAGTGACAGTCAGAAATGAAGGCGACACCGCTTGGTAAATGGCTTTTGCTTCATGAACAGAGCAGACCACTCCATCCAGTCCGCTTTCTTCCGCCTGTTTGCTGTAGTGCACAACCGTATCAATCAGAGACTTTTCGATCAGCAGTTCATCTTTCATGATTTGTTCAGATGTGCTTGTCAGCTGGGTTACCGCGATAAGTGACGGACGTTTTTTTCCAGCCGGCGTACCTTCTTCTAAGCCTTCGAGAGCTGCCTGCATCATTTTTTTGCCCCCAGCAGCATGAACATTGACGAGGTCTACTCCAAGACTGGCAAGGCGCTTCATCGCTTTGTTTACAGTAGTCGGGATGTCATGAAGCTTTAGATCTAAAAATAGCTCGCAGTTTCTTTCTTTTAGTTGTTTCACGATAGATGGCCCTTCTTGATAAAAAAGCTCCATCCCAACCTTTACAAATAACGGTTCTTGCTGAAAAGGCGCTAAGAACGCAAGTGTTTCTTCAGCTGACGCAAAATCAAGCGCGATGATGGGCAGGTTGTTTTTCATGATTCCAGCTCCTTCCGATGCATTCTTCAATTGATTGATAGCCGTATTGGAGCAAAACAGATGGGAGCTGTTCAATAATCTCTGGACATGCAAAAGGATTCACAAAGTTTGCTGTTCCGACAGCGACTGCGCTTGCTCCCGCGAGAAGAAATTCCAGGGCATCTTCAGCCGTTTGCACGCCTCCCATTCCGATAATCGGGATGTTGACCGCCTGGCTGACTTCATACACCATGCGAATGGCAACCGGCTTCACAGCAGGGCCTGAAAGTCCCCCTGTTTTATTCGCTAATATCGGTTTGCCGGTTTTTAAATCGAGTCTCATGCCGATTAGTGTGTTGATCATCGTAAGACCGTCCGCTCCCGCTTCCTCGATCGCTAAGGCAATTTCTGTGATATTAGCCACGTTCGGGGAAAGCTTTACATAAACGGGTACATCCGAAACCTCTTTCACCGCTTTTGTCAAATCGGCAGCCATTTCAGGATTCGTGCCAAAAGCGATTCCGCCTGTTTTCACATTCGGGCAGGAAATATTCAATTCAAGAGCATGAACATTAGGCGCTTTGCTGATATGCTCTGCGACTTCAACATAATCCTCGACTTGAGAACCTGCGACATTGGCAATGATCGGCGTATCAAACTGCTCAAGCCACGGCAGCTCATTATGCAACACGCTATCCAGCCCCGGATTTTGGAGACCGATCGCATTGAGCATTCCAGCACCAGTCTCAGCTACCCGCGGCGTCGGATTCCCGAAGCGCGGCTCCTTTGTCGTAGCCTTAATCATGATAGCTCCAAGACAAGACAAATCATAAAAACGTGAAAACTCTTTTCCAAACCCGAAGCAGCCTGATGCAGGAATGATTGGATTTTTCAAATCAAGTCCCGGCAATTTCACCTCTAGCATTACAGCGCCACCTCCTGAGCTTTAAATACAGGCCCGTCGAGACATACTTTTACATAGGATGTCTCACTTTCGTTTGTATGGCACACACACGCGAAGCATGCGCCGATTCCGCAGCCCATTCGTTCCTCCATGGACAGATATACTTCTTTATGGGCATATTCCTGTTTTAACGCCTTGAGCATCGGTGTCGGCCCGCAGCTGAGGAGGATATCAAACTCTAGATTTTTCCGTTTAATCACATCTGTGACAAATCCGGTTTCCCCGTAGCTTCCGTCAGCTGTTGCCACATACGTGTCTCCGTACTGCCTGCATTCTTCCTCGTAAAAAACATCCTTTGCCGATTGGAATCCTAAAACGTGGATGACATTAACCCCTTTTTCATTCAAGCGTTTCGACAGCTCTTGGAGAGGCGGCACACCTACTCCGCCTCCTACCAGCAAAGCCGTCTTTCCGGGTTGAACTTCATTAACAGGAAAGCCATTTCCCAAAGGCCCGAGGACATCCACAAGTTCTCCCTGCTGCTTCAGTGACAAGAGTCTTGTCCCTTCCCCATCTACCCGATAAATGATGGTGACTTCATTTTTTTCAAGGTTGACATCTGCGATGCTGATCGGCCTTCTCAAAAGAGGCGTAACCGCTTCGCTCACTTTAAGATGAAGGAACTGTCCCGGGGTTGTAAACCCTTGGACAAGCTCCCCTTTCAGAACCATTTGATACACCCGGTCTGCAATTTGCTGGTTAGAACATACTGTCAAATACGCTTTTTTCATATAGTGACTGCCGCCTCCTGATTTGTGTTGACTGCCGGCATTTGATCAGCACGGAATGTCATGCTTTCCAGCACTCGTAATATCGCCTCTGCCGTATCTAAAGATGTTAGGCAGGCAACACCATTTTCTACTGATTCACGTCTGATTCTAAAACCGTCTCTTGCCGGCTGCTTTCCTTTTGTCAGCGTATTGATGACAAACTGCGCTTCTCCGTTTCTGATGACGTCAAGCAAGTTCGGGCCATCCTGACCGATTTTTCCGACGACCTTCGCTGGAATGGAAGCTTCTTTCAGGTAGCCTGCCGTTCCTTCCGTCGCTAAAATGTTGTAGCCGATCGCGTGGAACCGCTTAGCAATGGCAAGCCCTTCTTCTTTGTCCTTATCAGCTACTGTTAAAAGCACGGAACCGTAGTTCGGGATTTGAATACCTGAAGCAATCAAGGCTTTGTAGAGCGCCTTTTCAAGTGTCGAATCTTTCCCCATGACTTCACCTGTTGATTTCATTTCAGGCCCTAACGTAATGTCCACTCTTCTCAGCTTGGCAAAGGAGAAGACCGGCGCTTTTACAAATACACCTTGCTGTTCAGGCTGAAGGCCCTCTGTATAGCCAAACGCAGCCAGCTTTTGACCAAGAATGATTTTTGTTGCGAGATTCGCCATTGGGATACCCGTAATTTTGCTTAAAAACGGTACGGTTCTGCTTGATCTCGGATTCACTTCTAGCACGTACACCTCACCTTGCGACAAGACGAATTGAATATTGAGCAAACCGACAATATTCAGCCCTTTAGCCAATGCGATCGTGTATTGTTCAATTTTTTTCTTAATGTCCTCTGTGAGAGACTGAGGCGGATAAACAGCGATTGAGTCTCCGGAGTGAACGCCCGCACGTTCAATGTGCTCCATAATTCCCGGAATGACGACTGTTTCACCGTCGGATACTGCATCGACTTCAATTTCTTTTCCAGTCAAGTATCTATCAATTAATACAGGGTGCTGCGGATTGATTTTGACTGCATTTTTCATGTAATGAAGCAGCTCCTCTTCATGGTACACAATCTCCATCGCCCGGCCGCCAAGTACATAGGAAGGACGCACCAGTACCGGATAACCGATATCACTCGCGATGCTTACCGCCTGATCAACTGATGTCGCTGTTTTGCCAAGCGGCTGAGGAACACCAAGTTCTCCAAGCGCTTGTTCAAATTTATCCCGGTCTTCCGCACGGTCTAAATCTTCTAATGAAGTTCCAAGGATTTTCACTCCGCGTGCAGAAAGCTCGTCAGCAAGGTTAATCGCAGTTTGTCCGCCAAATTGTACGACAACGCCCATTGGCTGTTCGAGGTCAATGATGTGCATAACATCTTCAATCGTAAGCGGTTCAAAATACAGCTTGTCTGAGATGCTGAAGTCTGTTGAAACGGTTTCCGGGTTGTTATTGACAATAATGGCTTCATAGCCTGCTTGTTTAATTGCCCATACAGAGTGAACCGTCGCATAGTCGAACTCGACACCCTGACCGATTCGAATCGGACCCGAACCAAGCACCATCACACTTTTCTTATCTGTAACGACAGATTCATTTTCTTCTTCATATGTGCTATAGAAGTATGGCGTTTCTGACTCAAATTCCGCCGCACATGTATCTACCATTTTGAATACCGGCGCAATCCCCGCTTGTTTTCTCAAGCTGTAAAGCTTGGATTCTTTCATTTTCCACTCGCGGCTGATGTACTGATCAGAGAAGCCGAGTTCTTTTGCCCGTCTCAGCACATCTGTATCGCCCGCATTCGCCTTCAATTCTTTTTCAAACTGTACGATTCCGAACAGCTTATGCAAGAAGAAGACATCGATAGCGGAAAATTCATGGAGGTCTTCTACCGTGTAGCCTCTTCTATACGCTTCAGCTAAGTAGAATAAGCGTTCATCACCAGCCTTTTTAATTCGCTTTTCAAGAAGTTCATCTGAAATGTCAGCGGCGTCCTTCAATTCAAGATGATACACATCAGCTTCCAGTGAACGCACAGCCTTCAGCAATGACTCTTCAAGCGTGCGGCCGATCGCCATGACCTCACCAGTCGCTTTCATTTGCGTGCCAAGCTTTCTGTTTGCTGATTCAAACTTATCAAACGGCCAGCGCGGAATTTTGGATACGACATAGTCAAGAGCAGGTTCAAATGCTGCATATGTTTTTCCTGTCACCGGGTTCATCATTTCATCTAATGAAAGTCCGACTGCAATTTTAGCAGCGAGCTTTGCAATCGGGTACCCCGTTGCTTTTGATGCAAGGGCAGATGAACGGCTAACACGCGGATTTACTTCAATAATGTAATATTGGAAGCTGTCTGGGTCTAAAGCGAGCTGCACGTTACATCCGCCTTCGATCCCAAGCGCGCGAATCAGTTTTAACGATACATTCCGCAAGAGCTGATATTCGCGATCGCTGAGCGTTTGGCTCGGCGCGACAACAATACTGTCACCAGTATGGATTCCAACCGGATCAATGTTTTCCATGTTACAAACGACAATGGCGTGATCCTGGCTGTCTCTCATGACTTCATACTCAATTTCTTTATAGCCGGCGATGCTTTTTTCAAGCAGACATTGGTGTACCGGGCTTAATTTCAAGCCGTTCTCAACGATTTCTTTTAACTCTGTTTCATTCGAGCAGATGCCTCCGCCTGTTCCGCCTAGTGTATATGCCGGGCGGACAATGACAGGGAATCCAATGTGACTGACGAATTTTTCCGCTTCTTCGAGGGAGTGGATAATCTCACTTTCAGGCACCGGTTCATTCAGTTCATTCATTAATGTTCTGAACAAGTCACGGTCTTCAGCTTGCTGAATCGCAGACAGTTTTGTGCCAAGCACTTCGACGCCGCATTCTGCCAGAACACCTCTTTCAGAAAGCTCAACCGCAAGATTCAAACCGGTTTGGCCTCCGAGTGTAGGAAGAATGGCATCTGGGCGCTCTTTTCTGATGATTCGTGTCAGGAATTCAGGTGTGAGCGGTTCGATATAAACCCGGTCAGCCATTTCTGTATCTGTCATGATCGTGGCAGGGTTTGAGTTGACAAGGATGACTTCATAACCTTCTTCTTTCAAAGCAAGACAGGCTTGTGTTCCCGCATAGTCAAATTCTGCTGCTTGGCCGATGATGATCGGTCCAGATCCGATTACTAAAATTTTGTTAATGTCTACGCGTTTTGGCATACCGCTTCCCCTTCTTTCTCTGTTGTTTCGATCATTTCGATGAATCTGTCAAATAGGTGGTTGGCATCCTCAGGACCAGGTGAGGCTTCGGGATGATATTGAACCGTAAATGCCGGCAATGTTTTATGCTTCAGCCCTTCAATCGTATCGTCGTTAATTGCGATATGCGTCACTTCCAGTTCTGTTTTACTGATAGACGAAACTGTATATCCATGGTTTTGAGATGTTAAGGCAACTTTTCCTGTAGCCAGCTCTTTTACCGGGTGGTTTGAGCCCCTGTGTCCGAATTTCATTTTTTCAGTATTCGCCCCGCACGCCAGCGCGAATAATTGGTGGCCAAGACATATTCCGAATAATGGCACTTTTCCAAGAACACCTTTAATCATTTCAATCGCTTCAGGCACATCCTTCGGGTCTCCAGGTCCGTTAGAAAGCATGATACCGTCCGGTTTCAGCTGAAGCACCTCTTCCGCTGTAATGTTGTAAGGCACAACGATGACGTCACATTTCCGTTTGTTCAGCTCTCTTAGAATTCCGTGTTTCATGCCGAAGTCAACCAAGACGATGCGTTTGCCTCTTCCCGGGCTCGGATATGCTGTTTTTGCTGATACTTGGGATACTTGATTTCTTGGCAATTCCGATTCGTTCAGTCTTTTCAGCACTGCTTCGATATCTTCATCAGATGAAGCGAATGTTCCTTTTAGCGCGCCTGCCGTGCGGATCATTCTTGTCAGCTTCCTTGTATCAATCCCCTGGAGTCCGGGAATGTTTTTCATTTTTAAATACTCGTCTAAGGTGTATGCTGAACGCCAGTTGGAAGGCAGCTCACATAATTCTTTGATGATCAGCCCTTTCACAAAAGGGGTAATAGATTCAAAATCATCACGGTTAATGCCGTAATTTCCGATAAGCGGGTATGTTAATGTTACGATCTGTCCGCAGTAAGAAGGGTCAGATAAAATTTCCTGATAGCCTGTCATCCCAGTATTAAAAACGACTTCTCCCATGTTGTGTTCTAAGCTTCCGAAGGCTTCCCCCTCGAATACCGCTCCGTTTTCCAGTACTAATCGTCTCTTCATTTGACAAGTCTCCCCTCTTCATAAGCAAGCTTCCCTGCCGCAATTGTAGCGACCGGCCAGCCGGTGCAGCTGATGCCGTTGAATGGTGTATTTTTTCCTTTTGATAAAAACGTGTCTTTGTCTATAACTGCTTCTTTTTCTAAATCGATTAACGTAATGTCCGCAGCTTGCCCCGTTTGTAATGTTCCATATGGGAGACCGAACGCTTCGCATGGCTTGATTGTCATGTAGTCAATCAGCTGCTTCAGTGACCAGCTGCCATTTTTGACAAAGTGTGTGTAAAGAAGCGGGAATGCTGTTTCTAAGCCGACAATTCCGAATGGCGCCAGCTTCATTTCTGTGTTCTTCTCTTCTTCCGTATGCGGTGCATGGTCTGTTGCGATAAAATCAATTGTTCCGTCTAAAAGACCTTCAATTAAAGCAGCTCTGTCTTCTGGGCTGCGGAGCGGAGGATTCATTTTATAGTTTGTGTCCAGCCCCGGGATGTCCTCATCACAAAGCAGCAAATGATGCGGCGATACTTCTGCTGTCACTCTGATTCCCGCTTTTTTCGCATCGCGTACAACTCTGACAGATTCTTTTGTGCTGATATGGCATACATGATAATGGCAGTTTGCCGCCTCAGCCAGCAGCACATCGCGAGCAATATGAACCGATTCACACACAGAAGGAATGCCGTTTAGCCCGTTCGCTTTGGAGAATGTCCCCTCATGTACGCTCCCTCCGTAAATTAAGGAGTTGTCCTCGCAATGTGCAACAATCGCTTTGTCAATTGCGGCTGCCCGTTTCATCGCTTCATACATCATTCCTGCTGTCTGTATACCAACGCCGTCATCTGTAAAAGCAAATGCCCCGGCTTCTTTTAACGCTTCAAAGTTTGTCATTTCATCGCCGATTTGTCTGATCGTAATGGATGCATATGGAAGAACTCTTACGCATGATGTTTCTTTAATTCTGTTTTGCACCCATTCCATCTGCTCCTTTGTATCAGGAACCGGCCGCGTATTCGGCATTGCTGCTACTGTAGTATAGCCGCCGCGCGCCGCTGCTTTTGCCCCGGTTTCAATAGTTTCTTTTTTCTCTCCGCCCGGCTCTCTGAAATGCACGTGGAGATCAACAAACCCAGGTGAAACGAGCAAACCTTTTGCATCAATTACCGTTTCATTATCCGTTGCATCAAGCTTGCCGATTGCGGTGATGGTTTCTCCAGTCACTCGGATATCCGCTTGTGTTTTTTCACCATTTTCGTTTAGTATCCAGCCGTTTTTAATGAGATATGACATACGCTGCTTCTCCTCTTTTCACATTGGTTTGTAAGGCACGCTGTATCACTGCCATTCTGATAAATACGCCATTTTTCATTTGCTTGAAGATTCTTGATTTTTCGCTTTCTACTAAGCTGTCATCAATCTCCACTCCTCTGTTTACCGGAGCAGGATGCATGATGATCGCATGCCGCTTCATACGCTCAGCCCGTTCTACGGTCAAGCCGTATTTGTTTAAATAGCCTTCCTGACTGACAGCGGACTGATGTCGTTCATTTTGAATGCGCAGCAGCATGACAACATCGGAAGACTCAACTGCTTCATCCATTGAGACATACGTGCCGAATGTATTTTCTTCATCCTGCCATTCCGAAGGGCCGGAAAATAGGACCCGGGCACCCAATCTTGTCAACACTTCCGCATTTGACCTTGCCACTCTGCTATGCTTGATGTCGCCGTGAATGGAGACGGTAAGCCCTTTAAACGTATTGAACTCTTCATAAATCGTCATTAAATCAAGCAGTGATTGTGTTGGATGCTGGCCGCACCCGTCTCCCGCATTCAGAATCGGAATGTTCACCTGGCTGACAAGCTCTTCATAATACTCATCCTCACTGTGCCTGATGACGCAGACGTCCACACCGATTGATTCAAGCGTCCGGATCGTGTCATATAAGGTTTCGCCTTTTTGCACGCTTGTGCTTGTTCCATCAAGGTTAAGCACATTCATGCCCAGCTTTTTTTCTGCGACCTCAAAGCTGAACCGCGTTCTCGTGCTCGGTTCGAAAAACAGGTTTGCTGCAAACTTTCCTGTAAGCTGATTGTCTGTTTTTCCGCTTTTGAGCTCTTGTGCTGTTTGAAGCAAATCTTTGATTTCCTCAGTGCTAAGTTCACTCATCGTCGTTAAATGCTTCATGTTCTTTCCCCTCTCTTTTCAACTTAAGGCTGAAAAAAAACCCCGGTCTAAGATAGACTCGGGGTATGGTTAAATAGAGGGCAGCATTGAAGCTTCCTTCTCTTCATAACCCTTCCAAGCCTCTCTGGACTTTCATTAAAAGGTTTTAAATATGATGTTGTTCAGATGTGTCTGCCTGCTCTTCCTTCGCCTGCGGAAGAATCAGGTTTAAGATGACACCGACAATTGCGGCAAGCGCCATTCCTGACACTTGGAATCCGCCCTGAGACACTTGGATAAAAGCGCCTCCTACACCGATGACAAGGATAACTGATGTAATAATGAGGTTTCTGTTGTTTTCATAATCAATTTTGTTGTCAATCAGCATTCTCAGGCCGCTTGAAGCAATGATTCCGAACAGCAGGAAGGAGACGCCTCCCATGACCGCTGACGGCACTGAACTGATCAGCGCTGAAATTTTGCCGATAAAGCCGAAGCAAAGGGCAATCACTGCCGCGCCCCCGATGACAAAGACGCTGAATACTCTTGTGATGGCCAGCACGCCAATGTTTTCTCCGTAAGTCGTTGTCGGAGGGCCGCCGATCAGGGAAGCGAGGATTGTCGCCACACTGTCACCCATAATAGAGCGATGAAGACCTGGCTTTTTAATGAAGTCTTGTCCGACAACCTTGCTCAGCACCATTTGGTGGCCGATATGCTCTGACATTGTGACAAATGCGACAGGAACCATTGCGGCTGCGATGCCGAGCGTAACTGACGGTGAATAATCTTTGAACGGAATGATAAATTCAGGCACTGCAAACCATTTCGCGTCAAGCACCGGCTGGAAGTTGACAATCCCTTGAGTAAGGGCAAACAGGTATCCGCCGATGATTCCGATCAGAACCGGAATCAGGCTTAAAAACCCTCGTAAGAAAATCGCACAAATAATCGTAATTGCCAGCGTAACTCCTGCGACACTAAAGTGCTTTAAGCTGTAGACCAACTCACTCGCGTTCGGATCAGCATACATCGCCATGTTTACTGCAGTGCTTGCCAGTCCCAGCCCGATGACGATAATAACAGGCCCTACGACTACAGGCGGGAGAATCTTCATCAGCCATCCTGTTCCAAGCTGCCTAATCAATAAGGCAATCAGCCCGTACACCAGCCCTGCAAGAAACGCTCCAACCATTGCCGCTCCCGGCCCGCCGGTCGCTTTTACCAGAATGATCGGAGAAATAAAGGCGAAGGATGAACCGAGATACGCCGGAATTTGTCCTTTGGTAATAAGAAGGTACGCCAGTGTTCCGATGCCGCTTGTCACCAACGCCACAGCAGGACTCATTCCGACGAGCTTCGGAACCAAAATGGTTGAGCCAAACATGGCAAACAAATGCTGAAGGCTGAATGAAACCCAAGAGAAAGGTGTCGGGACATCCCTGACCCCTAAATTTACTTTTTTCTTACTCATGATGATTTCCCCCTGATTGTTGACTTTCATTTTAGGATGACTCAATGACTGTATAAAAAAACCTCTTTGCTTTTTTACGCAAAGAGGCATACAAAGACCTGCCGAATACTTTTTGGGCCTTTGTTGTGCACCTCTTTGCAACCTCTCTGGATTGCCCTTAAAAAGGTGATCTATTATTCGTTTTCATAAATGGCGACGAGATCGTTTTGGTCTACCTCATCAAGCTGTACCATAACCTTTTCAGACTTTGATGTCGGGATGTTTTTCCCGATATAATCCGCTCGGATCGGCAGCTCCCGGTGTCCTCTGTCCACAAGCACTGCAAGCTGAATGGAGGAAGGTCTGCCTACATCAACAAGCGCATCCATTCCTGCTCTGACTGTTCTTCCGGTATACAGAACATCATCAACGAGAATGACTTTTTGATCTGTAATATCTACCGGAATATCTGCACCTTTTACAAGCGGTTCATCGTTGCTTGTTTTTTTAGAAAGATCATCTCTGTAAAGAGTAATATCAATTTCACCGACTGTAACAGGATTTCCCTCAATCTGTTCAATGCGTTCCGCAAGGCGTTTTGCCAGGTAAATCCCTCTTGTCTTAATGCCGACAAGAATGCAGTTATTCATTCCTTTATTGCGTTCGATCATTTCGTGAGCAATCCTGGTCAGCGCCCGTCTAATTGCCTGTTCGTCGAGAATGACAGCTTTTTGATTCAATGTGTGACACCTCACAGTTCATATAGAAGAAAAAACCCCTCCTGCCAGAGCATAGAGGGGTTTTAGGACAAGGTGCGCGCCTATACACGCATCCCGTCTATCCGTTATCCTTCTCAGCCTCTCTGGACTGTTTTAAAGAATCTATTCAGCTTCGTTTATTATTTCAGAAAAGAAACCCTCTGTCAACCGTTTTTTCTGAGGTTTTCGATTAATTCTGCCATATCCTCGGGAAGCGGCGCTTCAAATTCGACATATTCTCCTGTTCGTGGATGGTCAAAACCTAAAACTCCCGCGTGAAGCGCTTGGCCATTAAAGTCGATTGTTTTTCTTGGGCCGTATTTCGGATCGCCTGCTAATGGGAATCCGATATATTTCATATGAACACGAATTTGATGGGTTCTCCCTGTTTCAAGCTGGCACTCCACTAACGTAAAATCCTGAAAACGCTCAAGCACATGAAAATGAGTGACAGCGTTTTTGCCATCACGTGTCACAGTCATGCTTTGACGGTCTTTTTTATCCCGTCCGATCGGCGCGTCAATTGTGCCGTCATCATGAGAAATAAGCCCGTGGACAACCGCCGTATATTTCCGCGTGACCGTTTTGTTGACCAATTGGTTTACGAGTGACTCGTGCGCCATATCATTTTTCGCCACCATTAATAAACCGGACGTGTCCTTATCGATTCTGTGAACAATACCCGGGCGCATCACACCATTTATTCCGGAAAGGTCTGTGCAATGAGCCATAAGACCGTTTACAAGTGTGCCCGTAAGATGCCCGGGTGCTGGGTGAACAACCATTCCGCGAGGTTTGTTGACGACCAGCACATCCTGGTCCTCATAATAAATATCCAGATCCATAGGCTCTGCCAGGACGTCGAGCGCTTCCGGTTCAGGTACAGTGACGGTCACCTGATCACCCGGCTGAATTTTATAATTCGCTTTCACCGCGCTTCCGTTCACGACAACCTGTCCGTCTTTTACCCATTGCTGAACCTGGGTTCTTGACCAATCATTCTCAGTCGATGCCAAAAATTTATCAATCCGCTCACTTTTTTGTTCTTCTGAAGCGGTTATATCAATTTGATTCATGCTATTGCTCCTTTTTCTTTTTCCCGCTGTCCAACAGCATTTGTATAAATAAAAGCATTACGCCGACACATAGTGAAGAGTCCGCGATGTTAAATATCGGGTAATTGTAATTGACAATAATAACATGGATAAAATCCACAACTTCCTGTCTGACAGCCCGATCGATAAAGTTGCCGATGGCACCGCCAAGCATAAGTCCGAGGGCAACGCCAAGAAGCCTTTGTCCCTTTGTATAACGCTGTATGTAATAAACAATACCAATAATAACAACGGTTGTTATGAGGTAGAAAAACCACATTTGACCCGCTAATATCCCCCATGCAGCACCCGTATTGCGATGGGAGGTGATATAGAATACCTGATCAATGATCGGAATGCTTTGGCCAAGTTCCATGTTCTTAACAACTAGCCATTTTGTCAATTGATCGGCTGCAATAATAAGTAGTGCAATCATATAATACAGCACAAACGTTCCTCCAGTTTACGGTTACTTTAATCCATTATGCATTTTATCAATAAAAAGCACTGGAGTAAAGAAATATCAGGCATATTAACCGGACAGACACTGTTATTCATACAGTGCCTGACCATATTCGATATCCGTTGATTTCCATATCGGAAGCGTTTTTTTCTCAAATTGGACAGAATAAAGAAAATCGTTTGCTGTTCGGGCCGTCGGCAGCACTGCCAGCTTTGCAAGAGGAATGGGGGCCCCAGTTTCTTCACAGTATCCGAATGTGCCGTTTTCGATTTTGGACAATGCAAGGAGAACGTCTTGAAGTTCTTCTTTAATATGATAGATCAGAGTTGCTTTTTGTTTTTGATTGATTGCTGCTTGCGGGCTTGTAGAAACCTGAAAGCAAGAATACTCAAATAATCTCGACTGTAATTCTTCTTTCATCAGAAGAAGTTCCGTATAAATTGCGGTCAGTTGATCATTCATTCTTCACAACTCCTGCTCTTAACGTAGTATCTTTATTGTTGCCTGTGAATGATGATCTAAAGCCCATAAGATTTTTCCTTTCGTTCTAAAGGATGTCACTCTTGGCACAAAAAAAGCCCGGCTTTTACGCCGGGCTCTTTTGCATTATTTTTGATAGTATTTTTCAACGATTTCAGCGTTGCGTAATGAAAGTGTAGGATATTTCGGATTTGCCCCTACATCTTTTGAAATCACACGAGATCTCTCACACATTTCGCCTTCCGCTTTCTCGACAGCGATTTTACCCGTCGCAAAGCTTTGCGCATCGTTCGGCGCTTCATTTTCTTCGCTGATTGTCAGTTCAGACACAATAAACAGCTGAGAAAGGTTTTCTTTTATGGAAGCCAAGAGCTCCTTGTTTTCTTTGTTTGGATACAATTTCAGGTTTGCTTCCAAAGATTTACCGATAATTTTTTCATTTCGCGCAGTTTCTAATGCTTTCAACACGTCATCACGAAGAGCCATAAAGCGGTCAAATTTTTCTTCAGTCGCTTCACTGTTTGGAACCGCGATTGTTTCCGGCATATCGGTCAGCTGAACGCTCTGCTCTTCAACAAATGTTAAATGAGACCACAATTCGTCTGCCGTATGTGGAAGGATAGGCGCTGAAAGCTTCACTAATGCAAGAAGCGTTTCGTAGAATACTGTCTGCATGCTGCGTCTATCCGGATGATCCGCATGCTCGATGTAGACAATATCTTTTGCAAAATCAAGGTAGAATGAGCTCAATTCGATTGTGCAGAAATTATGAATGCTGTGATACACAACCGCAAATTCGTACTCATCATACGCTTTTTTCACTTTATCAATCAGCTTGTTCAGCTTAATCAGCATATACTGATCCACTTCACGAAGATCTTCGACAGCCACCGCATTTGTTTTTGGATCAAAATCGAAAAGGTTGCCGTGAAGGAAACGGAACGTGTTGCGGATTTTACGATATACTTCCGCAACTTGCTTCAGAATAGCGTCAGACACGCGAACGTCCGCCTGATAATCCACCGAAGATACCCATAATCTTAAGATGTCGGCACCAAGCTGTTTCATGACTTTAGCCGGAACAACAACGTTACCGATTGATTTACTCATCTTGCGTCCTTCTCCATCCAGTGCGAACCCATGGCTGAGCACACCTTTATACGGCGCTTTCCCTGTTACGGCTACTGCTGTAGAAAGAGAAGAGTTAAACCAGCCGCGATATTGGTCAGATCCCTCTAGGTATAAATCAGCCGGGCGAACGAGGTCATCACGTTCTTCAAGCACTGCTTGATGTGAAGAGCCTGAATCAAACCAAACATCCATGATATCCTGTTCTTTTGTAAATGTGCCGTTCGGGCTGCCAGGATGCGTAAAGCCTTCCGGAAGAAGATCCTTTGCTTCTTTTTCAAACCAAATGTTTGATCCGTGCTGTCTGAACAATTCAGAAACATGTTCAATGGTTTCATCTGTAATAATCGGTTCTCCGTTTTCAGCGTAAAATACTGGAATCGGCACACCCCACGCACGCTGTCTGGAAATACACCAGTCTCCGCGGTCCCGAACCATGTTGTGCAAACGCTGCTCGCCCCATTCAGGAACCCATTTGGTTTCTTTAATGGCATCCAGCAGGTCTGATCTGAAATCTTTAATAGACGCAAACCATTGCGCTGTCGCTCTGAAAATGGTTGGTTTTTTCGTTCTCCAATCATGCGGATAAGAATGAGTAATGAATTCAAGCTTCACAAGTGCGCCTTTTTCATCAAGCTGCTGTGTGATCGCTTTGTTTGCATCATCATAGAACATGCCTTCAAAGCCAGGAGCTTCGCTTGTCATTACACCTTTTTCATCGACCGGGCAAAGCACATCTAAACCATATTTTTGGCCGATGATAAAGTCATCTTCCCCATGTCCTGGCGCTGTATGAACACAGCCTGTTCCGGCATCAGTTGTTACGTGTTCACCAAGCATAACGAGAGAGTCTCTGCCATATAGCGGGTGTTCAGCGATAATGTTCTCAAGGTCTTTCCCTTTGACCGTTCTTGTCACTTCATACTGATCAAATCCGCATGCCGATGCAACATTTTCGACTAATGCACTTGCTACGACAAAGCGGTCATCACCTACTGCAATCACGCTGTACTCAAGATCAGGGTGCACTGAGATTCCGAGGTTCGCCGGAATTGTCCAAGGCGTTGTTGTCCAAATGATGATGCGCTCGCCGTTTTCAAGAACGCCTTTTCCGTCTTTTACACCAAAAGCGACGTAAATAGATGCTGAACGTTTGTCTTGATATTCGATCTCGGCTTCAGCCAGAGCAGACTCACTTGAAGGTGACCAGTTAACCGGTTTAAGGCCTTTGTAAATGTAGCCTCGTTTTGCCATTTCACCAAATACGCGGATTTGCTGCGCTTCGTATTCCGGTTTTAATGTCACATATGGGTTTTCCCAGTCACCGCGGACACCAAGACGTTTGAATTGCTCACGCTGTCCCTCGATTTGCTTCCAAGCGTACTCTTCGCATAGTTTGCGGAATTCCGCTACTGACATTTCTTTGCGGTTGACCTTTTTGTTTTTTGTCAGAGCTGTTTCAATTGGCAATCCGTGTGTATCCCAGCCCGGCACATACGGTGCGTTGTAGCCGCTCATTGATTTATAGCGGACAATGAAGTCTTTCAAAATCTTGTTAAGTGCATGGCCCATATGGATGTCGCCGTTTGCATACGGAGGTCCGTCATGTAAAACAAATTTCGGGCGGTCTTTCGTCCGTTCCTGAACAAGACGATAGATATCCTCTTCCTCCCATTTTTTTTGAATGTCAGGCTCACGGTTTGGCAAATTTCCACGCATCGGGAAATCTGTTTTCGGCATTAAGAGCGTGTCTTTAAAATCCATTTTCATTCCTCCACTGCATTTTTTCAGAAAATAAAAAAAGCCCTCTCATCCCATAAGGGACGAGAAAGCTTATCTCGCGGTACCACCCTTTTAGAAAAAGCAAGCATACACTTTTTCCTCTTGAGCATCGTAACGTGATGAACGTCCTAACCTACTGTGAGTTCAGCAAGGAAACTAAAGGGCTGATCTACATGATTCCGGCCATCCCGGACTCTCACCATCTCCGGGTCGCTATGAAGGCCTGAAGGAAACATGACTGTCCCTTTCAACCGTTTTTTCATCTGAATTTATGAACGTATTATATTCGACAAGCTAAGAAAATGTCAAGATAATCAGAGAATTTATTCCTTTTCCTCAAATACAGCGTCGACTTCATACTCAAGGAGATGATCCCAATCGTCATTTTTCAGAAGATCAAGCTGAGCTTCAATCAGCATTTGGAAACGTGTTCTGAACACTTTAGACTGTTTTTTCAGCTCTTCAATTTCCATTGCAATTTTTCTTGATTTTGATAACGATTCGTTGATAATGCGATCAGCGTTTTTCTCCGCTTCCCGAACAATCAGCTTTGCCTCTTTTTGAGAATTGCGTTTTACGTCTTCAGCCGCTTCTTGAGCAACTAAAATTGATTTATTCAATGTTTCCTCAATATTGGCAAAGTGTCCGATTCTTTCATCTAGTTCATTGACTTTCGCTTCAAGCTCAGTTTTCTTGCGGAGAACAATTTCGTAATCTTTTCTGACTTGGGCTAGGAATTCATTTACTTCATCTTCATCATATCCGCGAAAACTTTTTGTAAACGTCTTGTTGTGAATATCATTTGGCGTTAATGGCATGATGCCACCTCCATTTTTACATTTCAGTACGGTTATCTAGTTCACATTATAAAACAAATTTCGCACAGATGGAGAAAAAAACTGAAAAACCGACTATTTTTGTCGTTCAAACGTAACTCTCCATTTGTCTTTTTTGGTTTTCCCTTCGATTTTTGTTAAGCTGCACCGGCCAAAACCTCTGATTGACAGCATGTCCCCTTCCGCGACTATGTATGAAGGATCTTCAACCACCTTCCAGTTCACTTTCACAAGGCCGTTTTTCACAAGCGTCTGTGATTTCTGGCGGGATTGCCTGCTCATAGAGGCGCAGACGGCGTCAAGCCTTAAAGAAGAAACCGTGTCATCTCTTATTTCGACATCAACTGCTGGAATGTTAAGGTCTGACAAGTCGATTTTCTCTAGGCTGACCGCCGCTTTGCCTGCTTGGGTCAGCTGTGCAGCCACAAAATCAGCGGTATCGGCTGAGACAATCAATTGCACTGCTGTCTCAGAAAACACGATGTCACCGAATTTTTGCCGCTTTAATCCTATGCCCATTAATGCACCAAGCAGAGAACGATGATCTACTGAGACAAACTTGTCAGCATAACGGACGTTAAACGCCTGCAGTTCAAAATCTGATTCTTCCGGAGTAATGTACTCTGGATACAGAATCGCCCGTTTCCGCTCCGCTCTGTCATAGCCGCCGGAAAAGGCAAGCCCGACATCTGCCTGTCCCGTAACAGCAGAGAGGATGACCTGCTCTCGGGGATCTAAAAAGTCGGTCAGCTTCATCCTGTACTGCTCCTGGACAATTCTTTTCCATTCGAGCGCTTGATCAATAAAGGCCCGCTCGTCTTTTCTGAAGTGCTGATATATATCGCTCATCGTCTTTCCCTTCTATGTAAAGAGGCTTGGCTGCTGCCAAGCCCCTATCAAACTGTCACATTAAAACGCAATCATGCGATAAAGCCCCCACAAGCCGGTTGTCGCAAACCGAAGCACAAGTATTGCTACGATTGGTGAAATATCCAGCATTGCAATCGGAGGAATGATTTTTCTGAATGGTTCGAGATATGGTTCACAAATCGAAGCCAAAAAACGCCCGACTGCTGTTTCCCTCGTACTCGGCACCCATGACATAAAAATATATATGATCAGGGCAAATGAGTATATTGTGATTAATAAGCTTAAAACCGAAAAAACTTGATAAAGGATCATCTCGCTTTACCACCTCTGATGTTCGTCTTCAGATATGAGCTCAGAAATTGTGCCTGATACATCTACGTTGTCAGGCGTGCAGAGGAAAATATCTGAGCCGATTCTTTGAATATCGCCGCCGATGGCATAAACGGTTCCGCTTAAAAAGTCAACAATCCGCTTCGCCTGGTCATGCTGTATCCGCTGAAGATTGACGACAACTGCCCGCCGGTTCTTCAAATGGTCGGCTATTTCCTGCGCCTCCGCATAAACGCGCGGCTCACTCAACACCACTTTAGAGGATTTCTGAACACTTTGCAAGCTCACTACATTCTGTTTGCCCGCAGGTTTATTCCCGTTGTAAGCCGGCTTTTCTTTTTGCTCATGCTCCTCATGAGATTCCCGCTCTGTCTCAATATATTCATATTCGTATTCTTCATCTTCCATTGAGAAAAAGTTTTTCAGTTTATTTTTCATACTCATTGCTGTACACCCCCTGTTTCATTTCCGACTAACGATGAGCCGATTCTAATATAAGTAGCTCCTTCTTCAATTGCAATTTCAAAATCATTTGACATGCCCATCGACAGTTCAGTACACGGAGCGTTCGGCTGGTTCAGCTTCTGAACCTGGTCACGGAGTTCTCTCAGCGACCTGAAACAGCTTCTGATCTGATCTTGATCATCAGTCAGCGGAGCCATTGTCATCAGCCCGGCAACAAGGATATGTTCGAAACCGGAAAGCTCCTGTATGAATGGAATGACTTCTTCTTTTTTCATGCCGTGTTTAGAAGGCTCAAGAGAGGTATTGACCTGCACAAAGCATCGTACAGTACCTTCAGCCCGTTTTTCAATTTCTTTCGCTAATGAGAGCCGGTCTAGGGAATGGATATAGGAAACCGAATTGACGACAGATTTTGCTTTTCTTGATTGCAGACTGCCGATAAAATGCCATTCCGGATTCCCTTTCATCAATTCCTGTTTGCGGAGCAGTTCCGCATCCCGATTCTCTCCGAGGCAGGTGATGCCAGCATCTACTGCCTCCTGTGCTCTTTCAGGCGATACATATTTAGTGACTGCAATAACCGTAACTTCATCGGAGCTGCGGCCCGATCTGTTACATGCTTCGTTTATTCGTTCGTTTATATGTCGTAAATTATCAACAACACGCAAGATCTTTTATGCCTCCTTCATTCCGATAAAGGACATCATCCGTCCAGTTTTCCCCTGATCGCGGCGGTGAGAATAGAAAAGAGACGGCTCGCTTTCCGTGCATAAACCGCTGACAGAAATTTGTTCACTTGCCAAACCGCTGTCCATCAGTATAAGACGGTTCAGCTCTTTCAGATCAAGCTGATATTGTGCCTTTGCCGTCTGATTAACGGCAAGGTCTGCTGAAACCGGCAATGCGCGGACAGCATCAATTACGCGGTCGTCTACCGTATAGCATGCACCGCTGATAGACGGGCCAATAACAGCGTAAATATCTGAGGGATTTGAACCTTCCTTCTCAGTCCATTGTTTCACCATTTCTCTGCCAATCTGTTTGACGGTGCCTTTCCACCCGGCATGGGCGACTCCGACAAGCGACTTAACCGGATCATAAAAGAAAAGAGGCACACAATCAGCAAAGCATAATGCTAAAAATACATTTTTTTCATTTGTATAGAGCCCGTCCGTTGCTTTTAGAGCCGTGTGATACTCACGGGCGCCTTTTCCCCTATCCCTCTGCGTCACTTTCTGAACGCGATTATCATGTGTCTGATCAGCGAATACCCAAGACTGCAAATCAGTATTAAACATATCGGCAATATATTCACGATTTTTAACTACATCTGCATCTTTGTCATGAACGTGCAATCCTGTATTTAACGATTCAAAAGGCTTTTGGCTGACACCGCCGTTTTTTGTCGTAAATCCGGCAATGACCTCTTTGTTGTTTTGATTCGTTTGAGCCCAGTCTTGTATCATGAGTGTCGAGGGTGTGGTAAGACTGAATGGGTGATATGTATTCATGATGATCCAACCTTTCGACAAACATTTAAAAAAGCGGAATTTCCCACTTATTTTACCACATCTTACTGCATACGTTGAGCGCCGATTTGCATATTTCTAAATGAAATGTGCCGGAAGAATCGAGACTTCCGGCATTTGCCAATCTGCGGCAGACAAGCAGGTTTATGCATGTGGTTCACTTAATCGGACCAAGATTACATCTTCCCCGATTTTTACTATATTTCGCCATGGAATGACCAATTCCTCTTCTTTTCCAAAAAATCCGAGAACTTTCCCATTTCCTCCTAGTATGATCGCCTGAATTTTACCAGTGGTCACATTGATATCAATATCACCAATACTCCCCAGCTTTTTTCCGTTTGAGACATTGACGACATCCTTTACCTGAAATTCTGAAATGCTGATCATTCCATCACGTCCTTTTTCCGTCCTTTTGTTCAAGTATATGAACGGGCAGGCTGAACCTTGTCAGCAAGAAGAAATTTTCATGTCATTGTTCTTTTTTCCGGCTGCACCAGCTGATGATAAAATCGAGTATAATTTTTGTATACTCTACTAGCTGCTCAATCGATACCTTCTCGTTCACAGAGTGTGCATTGTGCAGATCTCCAGGACCGTATATTACGCATGGAATACCGGCATCATACAGCCATCCGCCATCTGTAACTGATTGAGAAACGTCAATAATTGGACACTCCCGTTTCACTTTCTCATGAGAGGCAGTTAGCGCTAAGACGCCTGGGTGGCCAGGGTCAACTTCCAATGCCGGAAAAATTTCTCCTCTGTCTTCTATCATAGATGAGCCTCCCCACTTGAATACAGGGCGGTTTTCCCTAAGCCAAATATCACTGTCACTCAGCCGATTGACGTAATCTTCTATTTCCGCTGCCACTTGGTCATGAGTTTCATTCGGATAAAAATGGACTGTGATCCACAGCCGGCATTCGTCCGCTATAAAAGCCGCATGTCTGCCGCCTTCTATAACAGCCGGGTTAATTGTATTTGTTCCAGGTTTAAAGCCGGGATAACTTTTCATAATAGACCAGTGGCGCTCAAGTTCACCGAGCCCCGCAATGATTTTCGCCATTTTTTCAATTGCGCTTGCTCCGAATGTTCCTCCCCCTGCGTGGATCATATTCCGTCTCGTTCCATCATGAAATGTTTGACTGCTTTTGATTTCGATCCAGCCTGTAATGACACCGCCTTGGCCTTGAATATGCATATCGCTCGTATCCGCGACAATTGCAAAATCAGCGTGGTAGCCCCTCTTGCAGCATTCAAGCGTGCCGGCTTCTCCAACTTCCTCCCCGATAACCGATTGCAGAATCAGATCACCGGGAAGTTCAATGCCTGCTTCACGAATCAATTTGACAGCAAACAACACACAAGCCATTCCGCCCTTCATATCGGAAGCGCCTCGACCGATTAAGAGACCGTTTTTTTCAATTGGATGAAATGGATCATGCTCCCATTCTTCATCCTCTTTTACCTCTGCCACATCTACATGGCCATTGATAATCAGGCTATAATAATCTGCTGAATCTGTTCCTTTTAGCTTCCCTACAACATTGGGATCTCCAGGGTACACATCCCATTTGTCGATCGAGAATCCCAATTCATTTAAATATCCCGCAATCCATGACTGAATGCCCTCTGTATTTCTTGCAGGCGGAGCAGGTGTTTGATAAGAAATTAGCGTTTTCGCAAGCTGAATAAGCTCCTCCTTATGTTCTTCCACTTTTTTTTGCAAAGAGTCTATTTGTTGATCCAATGTAAATCCGCTCCTATTCTTTAAAATCAAATAAGCCGTTTCAAATGTGATGAAACGGCTTAATAAAAACAATCGGAGTCCGATGTACTCCCCTTTTCACCGCTTCCCTCCGCTGGCATGATCCAGATCAGGTCAAAAGGGTTGAGACAAAGTCTCTCTCAGCTTCGCAAAGCACCCCTAGGATGAATCTATATATATTTGTCAGGCATTCGTTATCGGCTCAGCTCTAGTTAAAAACGGCCGATCCTGATTCCATAATACATGGATTGGCGTATCAAAAAAAGCGGAAAGTATTTGATCAGTAAGCATTTCCTTTATTTCTCCGGATCCAAAGACCTCTCCCTGTTTTAATAAAAGGGCTTTATCAAAGACAGGCAAAATTTCTTCAGCATGATGAGTCACATAAAGGATAGATGGTGCATTTTCTTTGTTTGCAATGTATGTAATCGTATCTAACAGCTTTTCCCGGGCAATAAAATCCAATCCTGTGACTGGTTCATCCAGTATCAGCAACTCCGGATCGGCCATTAGTGCTCTAGCAATCAACGCTCTTTGTTTTTCCCCTTGAGAAAGGGTTTCATAGCGGCGATCGGCATATTCAATTGCTCCCAAGTCCTCTAACAAACCAATCGCTTTTTCCCTGGTTTTCTTACTTGGCGTTTCATATAACCCAATCGAAGCGTAAGCTCCGCTCAAAGCAATTTCAAAGGCTGAATCTGCCGGATACAATTTTTGCTGAAGAGCTGCTGAGACGAGGCCAATTTTACGTCTGAGCTTTTCCCCAAGCTCTGTTTTGCCAAATTCATGGCCAAGCACCTGCATCTCGCCTGATGTTGGAAAATAATAAGAGCAAAGCATATTTAACAGCGCTGTCTTCCCGGCGCCATTTAGGCCGTAAAGCACCCAATTTTCCTTTTCTTCCACCTTCCAATGAATATCTCTCAGTATCCATTTCCCATTCCGTTTTAGTGAGACATTGTCAAGCTGCAAAATCATCGTGGTCCTCCTCTTTATTGCCTTTTATAATTGTTTTAATTTTCATAAAACTTTGTACGAACTAGGATACCTTACTTTTCCCAAAACGTAAACCATCCGTAATCAATAGAAAAGCCTTTAAAACAACATCGTTTTAAAGGCTTTTCATTATTGATGAATATTTTTATTCATTTGTTTGATAGCCGCTTTTTCAAGTCTGGACACCTGCGCTTGAGAAATTCCGATTTCCTCGGCGACTTCCATTTGGGTTTTCCCTTGGAAGAATCGCTTTCTCAAAATCATTTTTTCCCTATCGTTCAGCCTTCTCATGCCCTCTTTTAAAGCCAGCTCTTCAATCCATTGTGAATCTGTATTACGCTCATCACTGATTTGGTCCATCACATAGATCGGGTCTCCGCCGTCGTTATAGATCGGTTCAAATAGAGAAACCGGATCCTGGATGGCATCAAGCGCAAATACAATTTCCTCATGCGGTACTTCAAGAACTTTTGCGATGTCTTCTGCAGTCGGCTCCTTGCTTGTCTCACTGATTAACCGCTCTCTTACCTGAAGCGCCTTGTAAGCGATGTCCCGGAGTGATCTTGAGACACGGATCGGGTTATTATCACGTAAATACCTGCGGATCTCTCCGATAATCATAGGTACAGCGTATGTTGAAAACTTAACATTGTGGCTTAGGTCAAAATTATCAATGGATTTCATTAGTCCGATGCAGCCGACTTGAAATAAGTCATCAACATACTCCCCTCTGTTATTAAATCGTTGAATGACACTTAAGACAAGACGCAAGTTCCCGTTTACAAGCTTTTCTCTTGCTGAATCATCGCCTTCATCCTGCAGCTGCCTAAACAGCTTTCTCATCTCTTCATTCTTGAGTACTGGTAATTTGGAGGTATCCACCCCGCAGATTTCGACTTTATTTCTCGACACTTTTTTCCCTCCCTACAGGAGCTGCTGTACAACGTTAAGTATCTCCTTGGGTGGGAAAAATATGCACTGCACTCAGACCGAAAAACTGTCGAAATCAGGAAATCCCTGTAAAATCAAGGGGTTCTAACCATAAAATTTTTCACACCATTTTGTTGAACTCTTTTCTCAATCTTTTTATAATTCTTTTCTCAAGCCGCGAAATATAAGACTGAGAAATCCCCATCATATCCGCTACATCCTTTTGGGTTTTTTCTTCTTCACCGACAAGCCCAAACCGCAGCTCCATAATTTGCTTTTCTCTCTCATTAAGCTGTTCAAGCGCTTTTTTCAAAAGCTTTTTATCGACGTTAGCTTCTATGTCTTTAGTGATGATGTCATCGTCAGTGCCGAGCACATCAGAAAGCAAAAGCTCATTGCCGTCCCAATCAATATTAAGCGGTTCATCAAAGGAAACCTCTGAACGGATTTTGTTATTTCTTCTTAAATACATCAGGATTTCATTTTCTATACACCGGGAGGCATAGGTAGCAAGCTTGATTTTCTTTTCTGGATTGAATGTATTCACAGCTTTGATTAGACCGATGGTACCGATGCTGATTAAATCCTCTATATTAATTCCCGTATTTTCAAATTTACGGGCGATATATACGACCAGACGCAAATTGCGTTCAATTAGAATGGCGCGCGCCGCCTGATCGCCGTTTGGGAGCTTCATTAACAAAACCTGCTCCTCATCTTTAGATAATGGAGGCGGCAGGGCTTCACTCCCGCCTATGTAATAGACTTCATCACTTTTCAGCCCAAGTTTCATCAGCAGCTTATACCAGAGGTGCGTCAACCGTAATTTCAGTTTTTTCATCTTCCTCTCCCTTCTAAATGTCACGCCGTTTGAGTATGATAAGTAACGGACATTTGCGAACATTATGAAACGTGTTTGACAGCCTTGCCCGAAAGCATTTTCGGATGAATAATCGCGTCAAACTCTCCATCTGCCGACAGCTTTGTTGTGCTGATGCCGATTAAACATTTATCTGCAGAGATCATTTCTTCTTTTGTCATAATCGTTACGTGATCCGGTTTAACGCATAATAAAAATTGATTTTGCTGACCAACTCCCCTGTATGGAATCAACCTCATTTTATCTAAAAAGCGAAAGGAATCATCGAGCTGTTCGATGGCTTCCAATGGGTCTGTGTTTCGAATGATCATCGTTTCGGCTGTTCCGAAAATCGGCTCCAGTTTATCAATGTAAATGATCATTACCGGTGTTTTTGTAAGAGGATCGTACAGCTGATTACCGGAATCAATCAGGCCTCTGACATGAAGTGTTTGGCTGCCCAAATCTGCCTGCACGCTGACTCGTTCCTCATATTGAATGTTTTTTGTTTCAATATCTTCAATTCTTCTTTTAGAAAAAAACCATAATGCTGGAAAGCCACCAACAATAAACAACCAGCTGATCGGGTCTCCAAACCCTGTTTGATTGGTAATCATGACACCGTTTTGAACAATAGAATTTGACTGCAGCAAAGAATGGGCTCCTATAATTCCTCCCCCCATTAAAAAAGTGGCAAAATAAAAGGAAAACAAATTTTGAAAGAAAAACCGAAATCTTTTAAAGCCAAATGTCACCACCACAATCACAACTGAAAAAGCTAGCTTCCCAGCCGGATGTTCAACAATCGGCGAAAAAGGAGTAAACATCAAAAGGACAATACTGGAACCGATGAACGCTCCGCCTACCAGTCTTCTTTTTTTTACATGCCTTTTTAAAATAAATGCCGTGAGCAAAAGCAAAAGTGCATCAAAACAAAAGTTTAACAGCCAAATGACATCTAAATAGATTTTCACATCTGACTCCTTTCTTTCTTGCCTCACGCTGTTCCCTGCTTGCTTCATAAGTATAAAGCAAGCTCTGTGGGAAAGTCTGTCAATTAATGTTGAGAGGAAAATACAATTTTTCAGGGAAATCTGCTTAATTTGTCGAGGAAGTGTAATGAGAGGATATATAAAAAAGCTGCCAATGACGGCAGCTTTTTTCCACTTAATTTTCTGTGTTGATATTAAGTTTTCCATTCGCAGTTTTTCTTGTTTCATTTCCATAATCATCTCTTACGATCACTTCTACTTTTGCTCCTTTTGCTTTAATAGAAGAAGTGGCTGTCCAATAGCCTTCATATCTTCCCGGAGAAATTTCTCTTAACGGGAGTTCGGTGGCGTTTTGCACACTCGCTCTTGCATTTGTCAGCGGCATACGAATGATAAACGTTGCATCTAAATCCTCAGCGCTTGAGAAAGCGATTTTCACAGATTCACCGGCTTTTAAGTTTTTATCCTCTCCCGGAATTAAGCCGGAAATGACAGGCTTATCAAAATTGACATCAATGACAGCCTTTTTCGTCGTTTTGTTGCCTGCTAAGTCTGTAGCAATCACCTTGATTTCATTGCTTCCATTCTCCAAAAGAATCCGGGCTGAGTATGAACCATCGGTTATTGTTGCTTTTTTGCCATTCACCTTGACGTCTTTCAGATTGTCATCGGATACAGCCCCTTTGACAGTCAGCGTTTCTTTATTTGTTTTCCCGCCATCCTTTGGAGTGTCCAGCGTTAACTCAGGCTTTTCTTGATCAAGCGTGACCGTGATTGGGCTGGAGGCATCTGTTGTTCCGTTGTCAGTTGATGCAATTGCCGTCAGCTCATTTTCACCCTTGTTGAGTGTGATGCCTGCATGGAACGTGCCATCCGCGGCAGTTTTTGTTTCTCCTGCTTCTTTCTCTCCATTATAAATGTGTACCGTTGTACCAGGAGAAGCGTTTCCTTTTACAGTGACGCTATCCTTATTTGTGTATGATTTGTCTGTCGGTGAAGTAATCTCAGGTACAGCAGCTTCATAATTAACTAATGCGCGAATCATATAGTTGCCGTCTGCTTCGTCACCCGGCTCCCATTGTCCACCTATATACTGCCAGTTGCGGCCGGAATTCTTGCCGGTTTCATCCATTGCCAGTCCAGGTGAATACGGGTCAGGTTTCGACTGGATATATACGAGATAAAAATCTTTATCGACCATAATCCCTTTTGAACTGAGATCTACCTTAGTCCACTCGCCATTGCGAAGAGCTTCCGCGTTAAATGGCCCTGCAATTTTCTTGCCCGGTGCTCCGTCTTTTCCTGTGGCATCGTATACCTCAACCTTAAACTCTGTGCCGCCGGGATCAGGGAACTCTGTGTCCCAGAATCTGAACAGCCCTCCTGTAAGCATGCCTTTGTCCTTGCCGTCAGCGAGCGTCATTTTTACCGCCCATCCGTTACCGGCAGCAAAATAGGAATTGGCATTCTCCGCTGTTCCGTCATCATATGCAATTTCACCCGGATAACCGACGAAAGGCTTCAATGCAGTTTCTTTTGTAACATCACCTTTTAACTCAACGGAAAATTCATCACTGTAATAACCCGGTGCAGCGACTTTAATCGTATAAGCGCCTTCATAGGCCTCCAGCGTATATTCACCTTTATCGTTTGTCATAGCCGGTTCCACCGCAGCATCCTCTACAACATAAACGGAAGCGCCTTTTACCGGCTCTCCTGTCGTTTTATTGATGACCGTGCCTTTTAATGTGCCCTTCTTCATCTCTTCTAACGTAAAATTAGCTTGTGTCGTCTGATCCGTCTTTAAAGACACTTTTTGTGTTTTCGACTGATAACCATATGCTTCTGCCATAAGCGTATAGTCTCCCGCTTTGTGCTTCAGCGTGTACTGCCCTGTGGATTGATCTGAATATGTTGATTTTCCTGTTTCCACTACACTGACTTGTGCCCTGAGCGGCAAAACTTGAGGCTGTATAGCCTTGTTCTGATGTTTTACCGCTGTGTTTGCAGATGGCTTAGCCTTTTTCGGATTTACTGGCTTTTTCTTTTGCTTTCCAGACGGCTTTTCGACGCCCAGCTTATTCTTTTTGACTGTTTTTCCGGCTGATTTGTCAGAAAGCACTACATCATCAATGTACCAGCCCTCTTTTGCAATGCTTTCATCTGATTGAAGGTTAAACATCACTTGAATGTTTTGACCTTTATAAGCCGATAAATCAATTTCTTCGTCCGTCCAGCTTGATGTCTTTCCGTTATAGACACCAGCCTGCTCCCAATTCTTTTCACCTTCCGGAAGAACAAAAACGTAGCCGTAATCAAAATCATCCTCTAAATTGTGCCAGCTTTTAAATTGAAGGAACAGACTTCCTGAATCAGGTACTTTAACAGGAGGCATAACAAGGTTCATGTTTGCTGAGTTGGCATAATTTCCTGTCAAATTCGTTCCATATACTTTTTCTCCGGATGCTGCTGTATTTGGGCCAGTTGACGGAACTCCCCATTCCCAGTTATTATTTGTTCCGCTCGCAACCCAGCCGCCGGGTGCAGTTTCAAAGTCCTGCTTATATCCCGCCGTGATGCTTGGTTTCACTGTTACATCGTATATGTCAGACGAAACGACATGACCGCCAAAATCGTGAATCATCCACTTATAGCTTAGTTTAGTTCCTTTTATATCTGGGATCTCTGCCTGATACGTTCCTTTTAGATGATCACCGCTGATTCGTTTAGCTGTTATTTCTGTCCATTCACCTTGATCAAGCTTGTAGGACAGCTTTACAGATGTCACACTCACATTGTCTTCAGCTGTCAAAGTCAATGGCAGGCTGCCACCTTCATAGGCTTCAGTTACTTTCTCATGCTGATAGACAGGAGGCTCTTGGTCATCCCCCTCTACAGAAACTTGTCCTTCCGCTTTCCCTAAACCATCTGTAACAGCGGATACAGCATCAAAAGCATTCACCAGACCATGGCCATATCCGTTATTCGGTGAATCAGGAAATGTTGAATCCGTGAGCGGTTCAGCCGTGCTGGTTAATATATCCTCCATCTCATCAACAGAAAGTGAGGCATTCGCCTGTTTTAGCAGTGCAGCAACAGCGGATACATGCGGCCCTGCCATTGATGTGCCGTCCCATCCATCCTCATATGTCTGACCGGGAACGGATGAACGAATATTTACGCCCGGTGCAGATATTTCCGGCTTTGTTTCATCATATGGAGATGGCCCTTGAAGAGAAAAGTCAGCGAGCTTTTTATTGATATCAGTCGCTCCAGTTGCAAACGATTCCGGATAGTTTGCCGGATTTGCGATAGAACCAGGCCCGCCGGGAATAAAGAGATCCGTATTCCCCGCTGAAAACTCAGGGAAAATATCGGCCGCACGCCAGGCATTGACCATGTCTCTGTACCATTCATCAAGTCCAGAGCCCCCTCCCCATGAGTTATTGACAACATCAGGAGCCATTTCCGGGTGGGGATTTCCTTCCGCGTCCTTTGGTGCTAAAACCCATTCACCAGCTTCCAAAATGTCAGCATCAGTGCCGCCATCTTCAGAGAACGCTTTAACAGCAATCCATTTTGCGCCAGGCGCTACACCGATTTGATTTGTTCCATCAGGTTCAGAGCCCACCATCGTGCCTGTCACATGGGTTCCATGAGCCAAATCATCATAAGGACTTGCCTCGCCTGCTACGGCATCATACCAGTTCATTTCATTTTCAGGCTCATTAGGATTTTCCGGATTATATCCGCGATATTTCTCTTTTAATGCCGGATGATTCCATTCCACCCCGGTATCAATGGACGCAACAACCGTGCCAGTTCCATCATATCCAAGTGCCCAAGCTTTTGGGGCTTCGATTTGGTCTACATTCCATTCCACACCGTCAGTTGCTTTAACAGCTTTCTGTGCTTTTTTCATATTAAATGGGGAGGATGACTTAAAAAGCTGCCGTTTCTCATTAGGAAGCACCTTTTCCACTTCGGGAAACTGCGCCACTTTTTCCATAACCTCTTTTGAGGCATGAACAGCAATCCCGTTCACCACATAATAAGAATGAATTTGGTCTGCATTTCCTTTATCTTTCTGGGTGTTCAAGTATTTTAGGACATCTTGCTGGGATTCATCGGCTGTGACTTTTAAAGATGACACAACAGCAGAACGCTTTTGATATTCCGTCTTAGCGGCAGACAGCTTCTTCGATTTCGCTTTTTTAACAGCCGCTTTTGCCGCTTTTTCTGTGTTAGCCTGATCTTTAAATTTAATCAGAAAAGTCGTTTTTTCTTTCTTTTTAAAGCTTTTCTTTAATGAACTCGAAATCTTGTTTTGAATAGATTCCGCAGATTGAAGCTCCTTTTTAACAGAAGGTGAGGTGACTTTACTGCTTGCCCCGGCTGCTCCCGGAAACAGCAGTGAACTGATGACAACTGTACTTAAAACAGAGCTGATGAGTCTGTTTTTCGTTTTTTTCTTCATTTTCATCCCCCTTTTTCAACATGCTTTTTAAAAAAAGTGTCGTCCCTCCTTTTAATAATGAATGGTTTGTCAGAACATCGCTGTATATTAACTGTAGACAATCTGAATTACAGATATTGTCGTTTCATGTCATTCAATTTCCATATATATGAAAATGATAAAAATGTCACAAAAATAAATAGGTCTAATTATCTGTTTTGTTACTAAGCGAAGGAAGTAATAGGGAAAAAGACTTTATAAGAAGGAAAGTGTGAAGAGAAAAACAAAAAAGGACAAAATCGAAAACGATTTTGTCCTTTACATTAGCCGCGTTTATTACGGTTTCTTAAGAATGTCGGGATGTCAAGCGTATCATCAGCCGGCTGTGAAGTATGACGGCTTACTGTGTTCTGCTGCTGAGGCTCCTCACGTTTTGGCTCACGCTTCGGAACACTTTGATTGTGTGTTTTGATGCTTTGATTTAAGCTTGGACGCTGAGGCTTCGTCACGTCCTTCTCTTGTTCGATAAAGCCGGTTGCAATCACTGTCACCACAATCTCATCTTTTAGATTCTCATTAATAACAGAACCGAAAATCATGTTTACGTCTTGATCAGATGCCGAAGCGACGATGTCTGCTGCTTCCTGAACCTCATATAGGCTGAGGTTAGTTCCCCCAGTGATGTTCATGAGGACACCTTGCGCACCGTCAATGGCCGCTTCAAGAAGCGGGCTGGAAATTGCTTTTTTTGCTGCCTCTGCCGCGCGATTTTCCCCAGTAGCAATACCGATACCCATCAAAGCAGATCCTTTGTTTGACATGATTGTTTTCACATCAGCAAAGTCAAGGTTGATAAGACCAGGTGTAGCAATTAAGTCAGAAATACCTTGAACCCCTTGGCGAAGTACGTTATCCGCTTCACGGAATGCTTCAAGCATCGGTGTGTTTTTATCAACAATTTCAAGGATACGGTCGTTCGGGATCACGATCAGTGTATCCACCGCTTCTTTCATTGCCGAGATTCCGCCTGCAGCCTGAAGCTGTCTTTTGCGTCCTTCGAAGGTAAACGGTCTTGTCACAACGCCGACTGTTAATGCGCCTAAGTCTTTCGCGATTTGTGCGATAACCGGTGCGGCACCTGTTCCTGTTCCGCCGCCCATACCAGCTGTCACGAATACCATGTCAGCACCTTTAAGTGCTTCTTCAATCTGCTCTTTGCTTTCTTCAGCGGCTTTTTTCCCGACTTCCGGATTCGCACCTGCTCCCAATCCTCTAGTCAGCTTTGCGCCGATTTGCATTTTCACTTCTGCTTTTGACAGGTTAAGAGCTTGAGCGTCCGTGTTTACCGCGATATACTCTACTCCTTGCACTTCATTTTCAATCATTCGGTTAACGGCGTTGTTACCGCCGCCTCCTACTCCGATTACTTTAATTGATGCTAAGCCGTCTATGTTTGTTTCGAACTCCAACATGCTAAATCCTCCTAATCTGCCGAATGACTATCTATCTATTCCCAAAACATGCTTAATAGTTTTTTCATTTTGCTCTGTTTATTATGTTCGGCTTGTGTTTTTTGTTTTCCTTTTGGCCGCTGCTGCACCTCATTTTGGTGATGATGCTGCTCTTGTTCCTCAGATGATGAGACTGCGATTTCCTGTATCGCTTCTTCAGGCATCTTAAAGCCTATTTTTCTGCCTTGGATTCTTGCATTCCGGCAGGCGAATTGGATCAGGCCCACTCCCGTCATATATTGAGGATCTCTTACACCGATATAATTCGGGCTTGCCACTCTGACATTGTTTTGCAGCACATCCTGTGCCAAAGACATGACACCCGGCATAGCTGCTTGTCCTCCTGTCAGCACGAAGCCTCCCGGCAGATCGGTAATTCCCATACTGCGAAGCTCTTCTGAAACAATTTCAAGAATTTCCTCTACTCTCGCTTCAATGATATTCGCTGCTTCTTGCTGTGTAAATGTTTGTTTTTGATTGGTGCCTATAACGGTTACCTCAAATATTTCATCTTCCGAGGCTTCGTCATAGTAGGCATGTCCAAATTGCTTTTTCACGCGTTCT
Organism: Bacillus sp. SIMBA_008; assembly: GCF_046535495.1. NCBI lineage: Bacteria > Bacillati > Bacillota > Bacilli > Caryophanales > Bacillaceae > Bacillus > Bacillus sp. SIMBA_008. The sequence continues at coordinate 332,846 of NZ_JAWRWL010000002.1, forward strand.
GCTTCTTCTGTTGACGTTCTCAATCCGATGGAGATATCTTTGGTGATATTTTCGCCTCCGAGAGGAATGACACGGGTAGAAGTGAGATGTCCGTTCTGGAATACGGCAATGGTTGTTGACCCTCCCCCTATATCAATGAGAGCCACACCAAGGTTTTTCTCGTCCTTTGATAATGCAGCAGAACCGGCTGCCAGCGGCTGAAGGCAAATATCAGTTATTTCAATACCAGCTCTTTCAACGCAGCGGAGTAAGTTATGTAAGATTGTTTTTGAACCGGTGATCAAGGTGCCCTCTACTTCTAAACGCACACCCAGCATTTTTTTCGGGTCGGTGATTTCATCTCTTCCATCTACGATAAACTGTTTAGGAATGACGTCAACAATCAGCTGTTCATGCGGTACGGAAACAACCTGTGCCGCCTCCATGACACGGCGTACATCTTCAACCTGAATTTCTTTATTTTCACTGGAAACTGCTACAACACCGTTTGTATCTTGAATATTGATATAATTTCCATTAACGCCGACAATAGCTTTTCTAAGCGGAAAACCTACCATTCTTTCAGCTTGGTCAAACGCTTTTCTTATAGAATGAACGGTCTCATCTATATCAACGATTGAGCCTTTTTTCAACCCTTCAGACGGTACATTTCCCACACCGATAATATTAAGGGAATCATCTGTCATTTCTCCGACGATCACTTTTGTATTGGACGTACCGATGTCAAGACTGACGTAAAGTTCATTGTTGTTCATTCTATGGCACCTCCTCACATTTCGATCATTTCTATTCTATTATTTGCGGAACAACAATACAATGAATGTGGCTTTACAAGTGTGTAACAAAAAATAACAACAGAATATTTTTATGTGCTTTTCACATTTTATGTTTATTGAAAATATTCGTTATATCCTATGTATATCCTCTTTTATATCACATTTTTTTTATTTTTTTTAGAAAGAGTCCACTTTGTTAGTAGATTTCTTCTGATAACGGCTATATTCTGAAATAATCTGACTCCAAATGCGAATATACCTGCTAAATACAAGTCTACACCAAGATGGACTCCCAGAAAAGCTAAACTTATTGCCAATATAATATTAAAAAAGAAACCGGAAACAAATACCATTTCATCATATGTACCTTGTAAATGCGCCCTGATTCCGCCGATTAATGTATCAAGTGCGGCAAGCACCGCAAGCGATAAATAGTTTGAGTATTCACTCGGTATCGTTAAGTTTGTCATTAGTCCAATCGCTATTCCGAGCACCAGTCCCAACACGGGCAGCCACATGACAATTCTCCTCCTTTTCAGTCTTTAAGCAGTTTCAGCTGTTGTACGTCCAGTGGTCTGTCATATGCTTTTAATGTTAGTTTGCTTTCAGATTTACCGGCTTTTAATGCTAAATTTTCAGATGCAAAAAGATCCTCAAGGCCTGACCCCTTCACTCTGCTGTGTAACATGTCCGGATCTTTGGCAAGCACTTTTACTGTTAAAGGATAATCGTCAAGGGCGTATCCGTCTATTTTTGTAGTGCCGTTTATATCTCTGATGACTGTATGATTCACAACTCTTCGCTCGTTAATCGAGATATGCTCTGCACCGTAGGAGTTGAGTTCATTAATCAGCTTTTTCAGCAAATCCGGAGGCGGATTTTCGACCGGCTCTCCTGTTAAGCTTTCAGAAAAAAGCGGGGAAATCGTAATGACAATTCCGCTACCTGTTATATCGGTCATGCCGGCTGTTTTTTTTAAGGATTGCAAGGTATTATTTAGCGCGGTTTCTTTTGTCATTTCTTTCGTTTGCGAATAGCTATTCAGCAGTTTGTCATATTTGTTTATTTCAGCCAGCAGCTTTTCCTGCTTCTTCTGCTCTGATGTCAGCTCTTCCCTAATATCCCACATATCTCTTGTATCCCGGACTTTGGGGTGCTTTAACGAATTAAACTGAACAGATATCATCAGGCCGAAGATGACCATAAGCACACTGATGCTTATGAAGGAACGCTTTATTTTCAATCTATTTCACCCGCTTTTTCAGTCATTCCTTCGTTTTCAGAATCGGTTTCATTTGTACGTTTTTCTCTTTTTCTGCCGACACAGAAATATGATCCATTGACAGCTGATCAATTAGGCCTCCTGCGATATTTAACGAGGGCAGCAGGACATCTGGATCTCCAATAGCGGATACCGTAAACGGAGCGGGATGCTGCACCCCGTCTACCGTTACCACAGGACCATTGCATTTGATATACGAATCATGCGTCAAACGCTGTCCATTAACGGCGACAGCTGCCGCTCCTGAGATATACAGTTCGTTTACTACTTGGAAGATATGGCTTTCGTGAACGATGTAACTATTCACATTCTCCCCTTCCGGTATGTATGACGCATCTTCCAATGTCACCTCAACGCCTTCTCCCTGCACACCGACTTCCCCAATATACATCCTGTATTTTTCTGTATCTTCGAGGACATTATAGTATTCCGTCTTCTCTTTCTTCAGCTTATTTTCCGCCTGGCGGACTTTGTTTTGCTTTTGATATAATTCTTTTTCAAGCTTCTTATTTTCTTTCTCTTGTTTCAGAAGTTCATCTCTCAGCGCATATTCTTTTTTCCACTCTTCCGTCTCAGCCGCGCTTTTGTTGTTTTCTTTTGTCATTTGAAAAGAAAATGAAATCAAAAAGCCTGCGATAAGCATAATCAAGGAAAGAAGGACTGCTGATTTGCCCCTCAATTTTCATCTTCCTTTTTAGCAGCTTTATCGTTTTTCCCAAACTCTTCAAAATAGGTGGCAACTTCTAAATGAATGATTCCTTTTTTATTGCTGCTTAGCTGAGAAATGATAGAAGGATACGTCTTCATTCGGTCTGCAAACGTTTTAATAGATGCAGTGACAACATAACCGTCGTTCATGTACAACTTAATACGGTTTTCATCCATTTTTACAGGCGTATAATATATCTCTGAAATCGACTGTTTTAACGAATTTGACAACGCATCGAGCTGCTTGGCCATTTGAGACCGCTTCTTCGCGTTTGTCCAATTCACTAAAATCGGTCCGGCATCATCCGGCGTTACTTCGTTTGGCAGAACTGAGCCGTTTTCAAGCACTTCATAGTACACATCGTCTTTTTCTAAATAAGCAATCGCTTTATATTCTTCGATTGCAATGTTGATTTTATTAGGAAGCGATTTGCTGATCTCCGCTTTTTTCACTAATTTATTTTGCTGAATCTTCTTTTCTGTTTTTTGCTTGTCCAAACTCCAAAACTCAGTATCTCCGCTGTTAATATCGGAAAGGTCGATAATTTCCTTTTTTGATACATTTTCATTCCCTGTAACAGAGATTGTTGATACTTTACTGATTGGTGTTTGCAGGTACACAATGATCAGCACCATAATAAAAAAGAGCATAATAAATGAAATGAGACGGCGGTTTGCCTTTTGTTTCCTCTGCTCTTTAATTTTAGGGATCCGCTCTTCAATGTTAACGATTTTTTCTCGGTCATGACCCGGGTTCATTGCCTGTTCACCTCATTCAAATGAAACAGCTGTTAAAAGTCTGTCTATTCCAAAACAAACGGCATACTATGATGCCGTTTGTCGTTTGCTTACAGTATATCATATGAACAGCTTCAGTCAGAACTTGAATCAGCGATTTCCGCCGATGATTTCAACCTCTGTGTGCATATCAATCTCGTATTTTTCACGGATTGTCTTTTTCACATGGTCAATGAGATCAAGCACATCTTTTGCTGATGCTCCCCCCGCATTGACGATGAAGTTTCCGTGCATCTCCGATATCTTTGCACCGCCGATTTGATATCCTTTCAAGCCTGCTTTTTCTACAAGGTTCCCGGCATGATTGGGAAGCGGATTTCTGAATATGCTTCCCGCACAAGGACTTGAATACGGCTGTGTATTTTTTCTATAGTCTTTATTGCTTTGCATTCGCTGAACGATTGATTCCTTATCCTTCTGCTCCAGCTGCAAAACAGCTTCAAGGCAAACGCCCGGGCGTTTCTTTTGCAGTACAGATGTCCTGTAGCTGAAATCCATCTGCTCATTTGTCAGCCACTCAATCGTTCCGTCTTCAAACAAAATATGCGCTTTGACGAGGATCTCGCTCATATCAGAACCGTGAGCGCCGGCATTCATATAAACCGCTCCGCCGACTGATCCTGGAATGCCGGCAGCAAATTCCAAACCGGACAGGCCTTTTTTGCTCAATGATGTAGCAAGGCGGACCACTGAATAACCGCCTCCGACTGTTACTTGCTCCCCTTCAAGCTCCAAATGGTCAAGACCCGCACCCAGCTTGATTACTACGCCTCTAATTCCTTCATCTAAAACAAGAAGATTTGATCCGCGGCCGATGACTGTCCACTTCACATCATATTTTTTAATCACGTCCATGGTGTCTTTAACAGCATCCACACTGCTTGGAATGACCAATACATCCGCAGGTCCGCCGATTTTCATCGTTGTATGATTCGCGAGTGGTTCATTTGCAAGAACCTTGCCGACTTCGCGTTCTTTTAATTCCTGTATCACTTTCTCCATCGTAAACCTCCGCATTCCATTTGCTTTTCTACTATTTTTTTAATTCCTCGAGTACGCTGTATAAACGGGCAGCCGCGTCAGGAACACCGAGTGACTTTGTTCGTTCGCTCATTTCCTTTAACGTTTGCTCATTCAGTACAATCCGGTCTAGCGCTTCAATCAGCTTCTCCCCGCTGAGCTCTGTTTCTTTCAGTACAATCGCCGCATCATGCTGGCCAAGAGACCTCGCATTGACCTCCTGGTGATTCGCTGTCACATATGGACTCGGGATCAGAACACTTGGGATTCCGAGAGCAGTAATTTCGGCAATCGTTGTCGCACCGGCTCTAGCCACAATGACATCAATGGCCTTTAAATACTCAGGCATTTGATGAAGAAACGGCTTTGTGACCATATTATCAGCGGCACCCTTGCTTTTCAGCTCATTCATTACTTTTTCATAGTGAACTTCACCGGTGATATACAGCACTTGATAGTCTCTTGTTTTCAGCGCATCCTGCATGTCAATGACAGCGCGGTTAATCGGTGCAGCGCCTCGGCTTCCGCCGAAAATTAAGACCGTTTTTTTGACTTCAGAAAGCCCAAATTCAGCCATTGATCGTCCCGTCTTTATTGAGACGACTTCAGAGGCTCTCGGGTTTCCCGTAAATACAACTTTCTCGCTAGGAAAATGTGATTTCGCTTCTTCAAAACAAATCGCTACTTTATTAACATATTTTGAAAGAAACTTATTCGTGATGCCCGGCAGGCTGTTTTGTTCGTGGACAATAGTCGGAATTCCCATTTTCGCAGCGGCATAGACAACCGGCCCACATACATAACCGCCCGTTCCAATTACGGCATCGGGCTTAAATTCCGCTAAATACGATTTACTCTTTTTGACGCCCTTCAGAAAACGCATCACAGTCTTGACATTTTCAAATGACAATTTTCTTTTAAATCCTGTAATTTCAATTGAACGAAACGGTATATTCTCCCGCTCAACAATTTTTTTCTCTAGCCCGTTTTCTGTTCCGATATATAAAAATTCCACATTAGGATGACGTCTTTGCACTTCTTTAATAAAAGCAAGAGCAGGATAAATATGTCCCCCTGTACCGCCTCCGCTTATTGCAATTCGCATTTCTTTTTTCCCCCAGTCTAAGTTTCTCTATAACATAACGATAACCCTGTTTTGTTGGACAGGGTTATCGCATCAATTGTTTCCAAGCTTCATGTTAGACAGGAAGCTTGGACATACATTCGTTAATACCTCGAGTAGCGGCTTACATTCAGCAGCACACCAACTGCCATCAGCATTAGAGTCAATGAAGAGCCTCCGTAGCTCAGAAACGGGAGCGTGATGCCTGTTACAGGAATCAGGCCCGTGACTACGCCGATATTGATCATGACTTGAATGGCAATCATTGAAATAATGCCGACTGCGACAAAGCTTCCGTACAGATCAGGGGCACCAAGCGCAATTCTGATTCCTCTCCACAGCAGGACGCTGAAGAGGAGCAAAATAAGTGTTCCCCCGATAAAGCCCAGCTCCTCTGACAAGATGGCGAAAATAAAGTCTGTTTGCGGCTCAGGCAGATAAAAGAACTTCTGTCTGCTTTGTCCGAGCCCCATTCCGAACAACCCACCGGGCCCCACTGCATAAAGCGATTGAATGATCTGAAATCCGCTTCCGAGCGGGTCTTCCCATGGATTTAAGTATGAGGTAATCCGCTTAATCCGATATGGAGCTGATAGTACGAGCCCGACAAATCCGCTGAGGCCGATCAGGCCGAGAAAGACGAAATGGGCGATCCGCGCACCGGCTACAAAAATCATGACAATACAAGTTCCGACCATTACTGTCCCCGTTCCGAGGTCAGGCTGGCACATGATAATCAAAAATGCTGAAAACACGATGCCAAGTGCAGGGACGAACCCCCGTCTGAACGATGTGATGTTTTTTTGTTTTTCAGAGAGAAATTTAGCAAGGAATGCAATCATCGCAAGCTTCATAAACTCTGAAGGCTGTATGCTGAATGCTCCGACTCCGATCCAGCTTCTTGAACCGTTCCGCACCATTCCGACGCCCGGTATCAAAACAAGCACCAGAAGGAAAAAGCAGATAACCATCAGCAATTTGGACCATGTCCTCCAAGTCCAATAATCGACATTCATGATAAAAAACATAGCAATGACGCCGATTCCCGCAAACAAAAGCTGCCGTTTCGCGAAAAAGAATGAGTCGTCAAATTTATAATCCGCCCATACCGCACTCGCACTGTACACCATAATTAATCCGATTGTTAATAATAATAACGTAATGATGACCAATAACAAATCAGGCGATGTTTTTTTAGTAGTCAAAGCAATCGACACCCCAAGCTTAAAGTCATTAGGGCTGCCGATTTACTTCAAGACAAGCCCTTACTTAAGCATATGCACGGCATCTATAAACATGTCACCGCGTTCTTCAAATGTTTTGAATTGATCCCAGCTCGCACACGCGGGTGACAGCAGGATGACATCTCCTTCATTTGAGAGCGCAAACGCCGCAGATACTGCTTGTTCAACATTATCGACACGTTTGACATGTTGTATTCCCAGTTCATTGCCGAGTTTCTCGAGTTTTGGCGCCGTCTGGCCAAATGTAAGCACTGCTTTGACATGCTTCATATAAGGTTTCAAGTCATCAAAACCATTTCCGCGATCCAGTCCGCCCGCAAGCAGAATGACCGGCTTATCAAAAGCTGAAAGCGCCTTGCTTGTCGCCAGAATGTTTGTTGCTTTACTGTCGTTATAAAATTTGCGGCCATTCACAGTTGTGACATATTGGAGGCGGTGCTTCACACCAGTAAAGCTTGTCAGCACCTTTTTAACCGCCTCATTGGATGCTCCTGCCGTTTTCACAACTGCAATAGCTGCTAAAATGTTCTCCAGGTTATGAGCACCGGGCAGCACAACCTCTTCCAAAGGAAGAATGGCTTCGCCGTTAAACATAATCATACTGTCTTTTACATATGCGCCCTGTTCAAGCGTTTTGCTGACTGAAAATGGGACGATTTCGGCTTTTCCGGCTTCAGCAAGACGCACGACGGTTTCATCATCCTGGTTGACAATGGCTTTATCTGAAGCAGTCTGATGAAGGTATACTTTCTGTTTCGCTTTTTCATAGTTTTCGCGCGTATGGTGATAATCCAGATGGGCGTCAAATACATTTAAAATCAGGCTGATTTCCGGTCTGAAAGCGTGTGTTCCCATCAGCTGAAACGAAGACAGTTCAGTAACGATCCATTCATCTCCATCAGCATGATAGGCAACCTCACTTGCGACTGTGCCGATGTTTCCGGCAATCAGTGCTTTTTGCGAGCCAGCTTTGAGCATTTCGTAAATTAGCGTTGTCGTGGTCGTTTTACCGTTCGATCCGGTAATCCCGATAAACTTGGCGCTGGTCAGGTAGTAAGCGAGCTCAATTTCCGTCCAAACCGGAATGCCTCTTTTCTCCGCTTCCTGAACCATAATATTTTCATAAGGAATTCCCGGGTTTTTGATCAGAATCGTGATTTGATGCTGATCGAACAGAGAAACTGGATGCTCTCCGCAAACAACTTCGATTCCTTTTTCAGAAAGCTTTTGTGCCGGTTCATTTTCTTCAAAAGGCTTTTGGTCATTGACTGCAACATAAATGCCTTTTTCATGAAGAATGGAGGCCGCCGCATATCCGCTTTTCGCAAGCCCAAGGATTAAAAAATGCTGTTTCTGTAAAAATTGATCATTTCCCACTTATAACCACACCTCGATGTAAATTCCTAAAACGGCAAGCAAAAGTCCCGCAGCCCAAAACGTCACGACTACTCTCCATTCAGACCAGCCGACAAGCTCATAATGGTGATGAAGCGGACTCATTTTAAAGATTCGTTTACCTGTCGTTTTAAAGCTGATGACCTGCAAAATAACGGATAATGTCTCGATAACGAATACACCGCCGATGATAACCAGCAGGATCTCTAATTTCGTTAAAATGGCAATGGTAACGATGGCTCCTCCCAATGCAAGCGATCCCGTATCTCCCATAAAAACTTTAGCCGGATGAGCATTAAATACAAGGAAGCCCAGAACTGCACCGACAACGGCAACTGAGAAAATCGCTACGTCATATTGAGACTGATTCCATGCCAAAATGGCAAAGGCGCCAAAGGCAATCGCCGCAGTACCGGATAATAACCCGTCAAGGCCGTCAGTCAGGTTAACTGCGTTTGATCCGCCGACAAGCATAAAGAGCACAAGGATAAAGTAAGCCCAGCCAAGATCAAATGATAAGTCAGTTCCAGGAATGCGAATATCCGTCGCAAAATTGTAGTAATGATACACGGCGTAAAATACAACTGCAATAATAATTTGTCCGATCAGCTTTTGCTTTGATGTCAATCCAAGATTGCGCTTCATGACAACCTTGATGTAATCATCTAAAAAGCCAAGCAAACCGTAGCCTAGCGTAACAAACAGAAGCAGCACCATTTCGGGGCTTATTTCTGAAAACTTCTGTGTCATAACAATTGTTGTCACTATGATAGAAAGTATGATCATGACCCCGCCCATTGTCGGTGTCCCTGATTTTTTCTGATGTGATTTCGGTCCTTCTTCTCTAATACTCTGGCCGAATTTTAATCTTCTTAAAAACGGAATAAGAATCGGAGAGAGCAGAACACTAATTAAAAACCCCATTAAAATTGTAAACAGAATGACTTGCTCAAGCATTGTCCTTTTCTCCTCCTGTTTCTTTCAAACGACATACGTAGTTATCATATTCATGATTTTTTTCCATATGAAAAATCTTTTCAAGCTCCATTATTCAGTAACATCTCTTTTCTATGAATTCGTCTTATTCTTATTGAGTTCAACAATGGCTCTCGCCGCTACTTCAGCATCATCAAAATCGAAAGTTTCATTTCCGATCTGCTGATAGGTTTCATGTCCTTTTCCGGCAATGAGGACAACGTCGCCTTTTTTGGCATTGGCAATTGCGAAAAAGATCGCCTGCTCGCGGTTTGCAATACTGTGATAGTATGCGTTCTCTACTCCGGCTTCCATATCTCTTAAAATCGCGCGAGGATCTTCGCTTCTCGGGTTATCTGACGTGAAAATCGGCTCGTCAGCCAGCTCCACAGCAATTTTAGCCATTTTCGGGCGCTTCGTCTTATCTCTGTCTCCTCCGCAGCCGACAACGACAAATAGCTTTCCTTCCGTCATATCTCTACATGTCTCCAGCACATTTTCAAGGCTGTCCGGTGTGTGCGCGTAGTCTACAATGACAGGAAACTCCTGCTGCTGATTGACCAATTCAAAACGGCCTCTTACACCATGCAATTCTTCAACAGCCTCAGTGATGATTTCAAACGGTATGCCTGCTGCAATACATGTCGCAACAGCGGCCAGCACGTTATACACATTAAATTGTCCGACGAGAGACATCGTGATGTGTTTGGTGCCTTTGTTTGTCACGAGATCAAAGCTTGTGCCCTGTGCAGTGATACTGATGTTCTTCGCCATCACATCAGCATCGTTTTTAATTCCGTATGTAGAGATATGCGCAGCTGTTACCTTTTCAAAATAAGCGCTCGCCTCATCGTCAGCATTCAGGACGGCACGCTTTGGATGTTCATGGTTGAAAGCCCCGCCAAGTTGGGAAAAGAGCAAGCTTTTTGCATGCCGGTACTCATCCATCGTTTTATGATAGTCCAGATGGTCCTGTGTTAAATTTGTAAACACGGCAATATCATAATCACAGCCATGGACGCGTCCTAAAGACAAAGCGTGGGAAGAAACCTCCATGATTGCAGTGTCAACGTGCTTGTCATTCATTTTCTTAAACGTTTTCTGCAGCGTGACGCTTTCCGGAGTCGTGTTTTTAACAGGAAGTGTTTCGTCTCCGATTTTCATGTACATTGTACCGATCAAGCCTGTGCGTTTTCCCGCTTTTTTCAGAATCTCATCGACCATGTGGGTCGTTGATGTTTTGCCGTTTGTTCCCGTTATCCCAATCAGCTGAAGCTTCTTCGTCGGCTGTCCGTAAAACGCATCAGACAAAACGCTGAGCGCGCGAAGGGACTGCCGGACAATAATAACAGGAACATCCACATCGACCTTTCTTTCTGCCACAATAGCCGCTGCGCCGTTTTCTACTGCTTTTTGCGCAAAATCGTGGCCATCCACCGTATACCCTTTTACACATACAAAAAGACTCCCTTTCTTTACTTCTCTGGAGTCCATCTCAATTGAAGTTATTTCAGGGTCTTGTGAGTCGTTTACAGAAGGTTCGGTTGTTAAGTATGTAAGCAGCTTTGTAAGTTTCATCGTATCAAACCTCTCAACATTCTAATTCGTTCTTTTTATCATTGAAGTCACATCAAATGATGTGGTAATGATTTTAAGCATACAGTTCATATTTTAGCGTAAATAAAAGGATACATCCAGCTAATCTTGAAAGATATCAGCATTTTTTCTGCAATAAAAGAATAGGCAGTCCGAATCAATCGGCTGCCTCCTTTTCATCTTCTTCAGTCAAATACACGCGTATCTTTGAGCCTTCTTTTACTTTCGTTCCGGCAGCTGGCGATTGTTTAACGATTTTGCTCCCTTTCCCAGAAGCATCCACATTGAGATTCACCAATAGTGACTCAAGATCTGAGACAGACATCCCTACAACATTCGGAACTTCTATTGTTTTTGTGTCGTTCCATTGGTATTTTTTCTCGATTTGATTTTTCCGGGGCTTCACACCAAGTTCCGGCAGGCTGTCTCTCATAATATTTCCGACAATAGGCGCTGCAACCGTTCCGCCAAATTGAATCGTGCCTTTCGGGTTATCCACCGCAACGTAGACGACTAGACTCGGATCATCAGCTGGCGCGAAACCGATAAATGATACAATATGGTTGTTTTCAAGGTATTTTCCATCTTTAACCTTTTGCGCAGTCCCCGTTTTTCCTCCGACACGATATCCTTCTACAAATGCATTGCGGCCGGTTCCTTCTGCGACGACGCTTTCTAGAGCATAGCGGATTTGTTTGGATGTTTCCTCAGAAATGACTTGTTTCTTTGCGATTGGTGATTGTTTTTTGACCGTTTTCTTCGTAACAGGATCGATCCATTCCTTTGCAATATAAGGTGTGTAGAGGGTTCCTCCGTTTACAGCGGCGGATACTGCTGCAACCTGCTGAATCGGCGTGACGGATACTCCCTGTCCGAAAGCCGTAGTTGCTTGCTCCACCGGGCCCACTCTCTCAAGCGGGAATAAGATGCCTGTTCCCTCGCCTTGGAGATCAATCCCCGTTTTTTGTCCAAAACCAAAGTCTTTGATATATTTGAAAAGCTTTTCCTTTCCTAAGCGCTCGCCTAATTCAACAAACCCTGGGTTGCAGGAGTTCTGCACAACTTCCAGATACGTCTGCAGCCCGTGCCCGCCTCTTTTCCAGCACCGCAGTCTCGCTCCGTCCACTTCCGCATGCCCTTTATCATAAAATTGATCCCGTTTCAAATTTACTTTTTGCTCTTCAAGGGCTGCTGCAAGTGTAATAATTTTAAAGGTAGATCCCGGTTCATACGTGCTCCATACTGGCAGATTTCGATTGTAGACGGACGGATCAACAGATTGGTAATCAGCAGGGTCGAAATCAGGCCTGCTAGACATCCCCAAAATTTCTCCGTTTTTCGGATTCATGGCTACGGCAATCATGCCGTCCGGATGATATTTGGCCTCAGCGTTATCAAGCTCTCTTTCCATTATCGTCTGGACCTTTGAATCAACCGTCAGCTTCATATCAAGCCCATCCTTAGGCGGCGTATAGTCATCCGCTTCATCAGGCATTTTTTTACCCTTGGCATCTGTATAAAACTTAACAGAACCTTTTTCCCCTTTTAAATCATCGTCGTAATAGGCTTCAAGTCCAAGGAGCCCTTGGTTGTCAATTCCTGCAAATCCAAGCACATGAGATAAAAAGCTGCCGAACGGGTAATGACGGATACTGTCCTCCGCAACATACACACCTTTTAAATCAAGCGCTTTGATTTCTTTCGCCTTCTCATTTGAAATTTTTCTCCCTTCAGGAGTGATCTTTTCGATTGACGCTTTTTTTGTCACATGTTTATATACTTTTTCTTCTGACATATTGAGCACCGCCGCAAGCTGCTTGCTCGTTTTCATCGGATTCTGAACTTGGCGCGGCACGACGAATACGGTCGGCGCACTTTTGTTTGTTGCGAGCTTCACACCATTCCGATCCAGAATCTCGCCTCTCTCCGGCTCAAACGGCAAGTTCCGGCTCCAGGAATCTTTCGCTAGCGAAGTCAGTTTTTCGCCCATCACAAACTGAACATACCCCAGCCTTGTATCAATGATCAGAAACACGATCACGCCAAAAAGCAAAACAAATAATAAACGTTTTCTAACCGTTACATTCGAGACGCGCAAGAGACCGTTCACTCCTTATTTAGGCTTGTTTCATTTTATGCCTGAAATTGGACAGGTAGAACGATGCTCCCCTGAAGGCATAAAAAAAGAAAGCCTGCATAACGCAGGCTTTCTTTTTAATCAGGATTTTTAAACTTAACCTTGATTACGGTTTTGTCTTTGATTTCTTTGTCTTTCTTAACACTTTGGCTGACAGCGTAGCCTTGTCCGCTTACTTCAATATGAATTCCCGCGAGCTCGCCGTACTGAAGAACCTCTCTTCTCGACCACCCTGTCATATCAGGCATTTTGATTTTGCCGCCCGTTTTCAGGAAGACCTTTTGATTGGTGAGAACTTCCTCATCCGCTTTCGGATACTGTTCTTTTACAGCGACATCACTGCCAATGACAATTGGTGTGAGATTCTCCTCTTTTGCTTTCTTTTGAGCAGCAGCTACCGTTTGATCTGTTAAATCAGGCATTGTCTGCGCTTTTGTTTCTTCCTTATCTGAGTCAGATTTTTCAGTTGGTTCAATGTTCAGGTAGTGCAGGCTGTTTTTCATTGTCGGGTTGAAGATTTCTGATACCGGATCTGAACTGCTTTGTCCTGCTTTGAGTTGCGGCTGCTGTACAGCAACATAAATTAAAAGCTCAGGATCATCTTTTGGTGCCATACCCATAAACGAAAAGATATAGTCATCTGTTCCGTCTAGATATCCGCCTTTACCGGCTATTTGCGCAGTACCTGTTTTCCCGGCAACATCAAATCCTTCGATTTTATAGGCTTGCCCTGTTCCGATTTTCGACGTAACAACTTCTCCCAATATATCCCGCACCTTTTTCGCTGTGCTTGCAGAAATTGGGGTTCCGGCTGATTCTGGCTTATTTTGATAGATGGTTTTATCTTTATCGGGATCAACGATATGGTCAATCACATAAGGTTTCATCATTTTGCCGTCATTCGCAATTGCCGTTGCGGCCTGAAGCTGCTGAATTGGTGTGACTGCAGACGCTTGTCCGTATGCGGTTGACGCCTTATCAAATTCATATTTAAAGTTGATTTTACTGGAGACTTCTCCTGGCAAATCAATACCTGTTTTTTGATAAAAATTGAATTTGTGTAAATATTGATTAAGACGGTCATATCCCAGCTTTTCTTTCGCCAGTTTCGCAAATGCAACATTTGACGATCTAAGGACGCCGTCATGATAGGTTGTCGGCCCCCAGCCTATACCTCTATTATGGTCCCTGACAGGTTCCCCGCCAACTTCAAACGTACCTGATTTATATTTTTCGTTCGCATTAAACACGTTTTCCTGCATCGCAGCAGCGAGTGTAAAGATCTTCATCGTTGATCCGGGCTCATACGCATATGAAATCAAATCATTATAGTAGTTTGTCACATCGCGCTTGTTCGGATCAAAGCTTGGGCGCTGTCCCATGGCAAGGACTTTGCCCGTTTTCGGATCAACGACTGCGGCCATGATTTTTTTCGGATTATACTTTTGCGCCACTTTTGTCATGCTGTCTTCCAAAAAGGTTTGAATTTTCTGGTCAATGGTTAAATATACATTGTCACCATTTTTTGGCGCTGTAATTTTATTTTTGCTGTTCGGGAGCTCCCAGCCGGATTTGTCGCTTTCATATGTCACATATCCGTCGCGCTCCTTCAAATACTTATCCAGCACTTTTTCTAACCCCATCGCGCCGGAAATTTCATTTGTGTCTTGATCAACCTCGGCATAGCCGATTAAATTGGATGCAAAAATACCATTTGGATAGTAGCGTTTTGTATCCCGCAAAAATGAAATGCCCGGGAGTTTCATTTTTTCAATTTTTTGCTTTTGTGAATACGTAATATCCCGGCCAGCTGAGCCAAACTCGACTTGTTTTGCATCTTTATTTAAGATATCAAGGATGTCGGCCTTGTCCAAGTTTATCACTTTAGACAATGCTTCCGCCGTTTTTTCTTTGTTTACAACATGCTGAGGATGCTTGACATCAGTGGTCATTTTTTTATCGAGAATCGCAATCAATTTATACGTCGCTGTGTCCTCGGCAATGACTTTTCCTTTTCGGTCTAAAATCGAGCCGCGGCTCGCTTCGATGGTCCGTTTCTTTTCATGCTGCTCTGTCGCTTTTGTCGCAAGCACTTCGCCATTCGCTTTTCCGGTTATTTGAATATATGCCATTCTCCCCAGGATGACAAAGAAAAAGAGAGCGAAACAAATACTTAGAATCGCTGCTCCTCTATTCATAAATTTATTCTTTTTTGGCATTTGAATCATTCCTGTATGTTTTTCACTTTTTTATCTTTTAAATTCAAGCCGTTCTTTTTCGCAATGTCCATAATGCGCTGCGGTTTGCTTAAATCAGCAACGCTTTTTTCGAGGTCACCAATTTGCTTATTTTCGGATGAAATTTGCTCCTCAAGCTTTTGAACCTCAATATTGGTTTGATATGCCGCATACGCCTTCGATACGATCAAAAGCGATACGCTGAGCACCGCCGCAGCAAAGAGGACAAGAAGCACTTTTTCTCCGAGAGTAATGGAAGCCCTTTTCTTGACAATCACTTTTTTCTCAGGACTGATCGCATGCCGCTGCTGTTTCTCTGGTTGGTAAGCTAAATTGCTCATAGGCTGATGACCTCCTTTTAATTTTGCGTTCGCGTTTCGTTATTTTCTTTTTTCAGCAATCCGAAGCTTGGCAGAACGAGCCCGGTTGTTCTCTTCAAGCTCTTCTTGAGATGCCGTAATCGGTTTTCGTGTGATGAGCTTCAGCTCCGGTTCAAACTCTTCCGGTATAACAGGAAGCCCCGGAGGAAGTTCCGGAAGCGACGACTTTTCTTTAAAAGTGGTTTTGCAAATTCTGTCTTCTAGCGAGTGGAAGGTAATGACCGATACCCTGCCCCCTGGCTTCAGAACCTCAATTGCCTGCTCCAAAGCTTCTTCAAACACCCTAAGTTCATCGTTTACGGCAATTCTGATTGCCTGAAACACGCGTTTAGCGGGATGTCCGCCGCTCCTTCTCGCTGGAGCGGGAATCGCGTCTTTTATTAGATCGACCAGTTGGCCCGTAGTTTGAATAGGAGACTTCATTCTTGCCTCCTCAATTTTTCTGGCGATCTGTTTACTGAACTTCTCTTCTCCGTATTTAAAGAAAATACGGACGAGATCCTCATAGCGCCACTCATTAACGACTTCTTTCGCCGAAAGCGTAGCCGACTGGTCCATCCTCATGTCCAACGGTGCGTCATGATGGTAACTGAATCCGCGCTCCGGTGTATCCAGCTGCGGAGAGGACACCCCTAAATCAAATAAAATGCCGTCTACTTCTGTAATGCCTTGTTCATTCAAACATTCTTTTAAATACCTGAAATTGCTTTTAATCAGAATGAGCTGTCCTTTATAATCGGACAACACTTCTTTAGCATGCTGTAATGCCGTATCATCTTGGTCAAAAGCGATTAAACGCCCCTTCTCGGATAACTGCTGCAATAAGTATGTACTATGCCCAGCTCCGCCGAGTGTGCAGTCTACATATGTACCGTCTGGTTTAATATTAAGTCCGTCTACGGTTTCACGAAGAAGTACTGTCTTGTGTTGAAACATATTGTGTTGGTCCCACCTTTTATCAGGATGAATTGAAATTGTTTTTAGAGTGTTATACACGAAGAATCATTATATATCAAACCCAATCATGTTTTCAGCAATTTCAGCAAATGAATCTTCTTGCTCTTCTGTGTATTGTTCCCAAATTACTTTACTCCACAATTCAATTCGATTAGAAACCCCGATAACAACACATTCTTTTTCCAGTTTGGCGTAATTCAATAGAGATGATGCGATATTTACCCTGCCTTGCTTGTCCAGTTCGCATTCAGTCGCCCCTGAAAAGAAGAAACGGGTAAACGCGCGGGCATCTTTCTTTGTGAGAGGAAGAGCTTTTAGTTTTTCTTCAATTTGTTTCCATTCGTGCATAGGGTAGCCGAAGAGACATTGGTCAAGTCCTCTAGTCAGCACAAATTGCTCACCTAGGCCTTCTCTGAATTTAGCGGGTACGATCATGCGGCCTTTCGCATCGATGGTATGCTGATATTCACCCATAAACATGATCTCTTGCCCCACTTTCTCTCCTTAACTCACCACTATTCACCACTTCGCTCCACAACTTCATTTTACACTGTTTACCCATAAAAAAAAACCCTGAACTAGTCAGGGTTCTTTAAAACTTTATTTCAAAGTTTGACAACTTGATGTTGATTTTGAAAAGAAAATGGCAGATTCTTGAATGTCGTGAAGAATTTTGGACCGTACCTGTTCAAATAATACATGATATTCCAAATCCTTTCTTGCGGCGCAAGAAGCGGCTTAATGCTATTTTGAATTCTTTCATAATCCTTCAAGACGTAGCCTTCTTTTTCTTCAATTCGCTTCATCACCGTGCGCTCTAAGAATTGAAGCTGATCCTGTATAAAAGCGGCATTTTTCAGGAGTAAAGGTTCCAAGCTTTGATCAACCTTTAACGCCTCCTGCCGGACCGTTTTGTGAATCGCTTCAATTTGGCTTTTCGCCTGATCCATCACCGCCGTAAACTCTTCCGGAATCTGGCGCTCGAAGTATGTCTCTCTTTGATTCTCCGTTCCGCGCTCAATCGCGTCTTGTAATGAGATATTCCGTTCAACCAGTTTTTTCTCAATATGCCGCTCAAGTATCGTAATGTTCAGCCTTGGCATGACAGGAGGCATTTTGAAGCCCATCACCGCAAATGCCTGTTTGAGCTCGCCCCAATAATTGATTTCCCCAGGCCCTGCAATAAATGCTAAAGTCGGAATGAGAAATTCCTGCATTAACGGTCTCGTTACAACATTGTTGCTGAAACGCTCTGGATGTTCTTCCATATGTGTATGAAGTTCATCCCTCGTCCATCCTAGATCAAGCTCTTTGATGACAAATCGGCCGTTGTCTTTTTCAATTAAAAAACGCTCTTCTTCGTATTCATAAAACAGATTCGCCTGCTCTTTTCCGGACTCGATAATCGGTTTGTAGCCTGCTTGACGCATGAAGGCCTGCTGATCTGATACAGCGCGGGCGAGTTCATCATTTTCTCGAAGAATCTTTTGGAACATGGCCGTTTCCAGCTTTTTAATCCCCGGATCTCCAGAATTTAATAAAACTAAGCCCTCTTCTTGGAACAAATCCGCGATCAACAGCTCAAAGAAGTCAGTAAACGTAACAGATTCCCTTAAACATCGTTTCACATTGTCGAGAAGTGTATTCGTATGGTCTGTTTCTTCAAAAGCGGCAAAAACATCATCTATCCACGCGGCACACTTTTCCTGATCAAGCGATGTACTCGCTGCTGATGATTTCTTCCAATAAGACTGAGGCAGCTTTTTTTTCACAGGCCCATTCTCTTCAGATGTGTGAACAAAATTAATCTCATCCAAATCGTGGTCTTCTCCAGCCACCCAGAAGATTGGTATGACAGGCACTTGCAGTTCCTTTTCTTGTTGCTTTGCTAAAACAATGATTGAAATGATTTTATGTATGGTGTAAAGCGGTCCTGTTAAAAGTCCTGCCTGCTGTCCGCCGACTACAGCGGCACTTGACGGGTCCTTCAGCTTCTCAATAGCAGACTGCATCGCACTTGAACCGAATTTATTATGGTAAGAGGTTAAGTACGCCGCCAATTCCTCTCTTGCGAAAAACCGAGAAGATAAGTCTTCCAGTCTTTCTCGCCACATGTCCTTATGATGAATACTGTAATCAAAAAAAGAAGACATTTCTTCTTTGCCATCTATATAGTGCTGTACAAACACATTCTGATTTTTGATGGAAAGTTCAGTTAGCTGCATCTTCTAGAACTTCCTTTCTCCAATAAATAGTTAGTGATCCGAAATGAGTATAGCATGTTACCGAAAAAGCTCAAAAGACTTTGTTTGTATTTCGCTCCAATGCTTTGATGCTGCCATATAAAAACTCTAGGTGGACTGCATCAAGACCTTGAAGACTTGCTTCCTTCAATAAGTATCCGATAATGGCGTCAGCTTCCGTCTGCCGGCCTCCAATGACGTCAACCAGCATGGATGAACGATTCTCTTTCGTTTGCCCACAAACGGCCTGAACCCGCTCCCAAGCCTTTTCTTCGTTTTCAAGTTTTAAAATGCGGCATGCCTCCTGAAATACCAGCTTCATAAAAGCCAGATAAGCTGGCGTTGTCAGCAGTTCTCCATTTTTTACCTGCAATAACGCAGTTAAAGGATTAATACACGCATTTACAATCAGCTTGCCCGTCAGCAGACGGTACCAATCCGTCTCATAATAAATCGGAAAATCCGAATGGTTATGCTGAAACAAGATGTTCAGCCAGTCTGGTTCAGCATCGTCGAACGCGCTCCATTTTATCGCACCTAGGCCTGTATGATCAACAGCTGTATCCGATTTTCTTACAGCTCCGTGCTCAACGATTCCAACATAAATGGAATGGCCAACGTGCCAGTCTTTTAGGTCGTGGATATGCCCCATGCCGTTTTGCAAAAATAATATATGCGTTTTCCCGATCCGTTCAAGCGACGAAAAAACAGATTGAAGCTGATGCTGCTTCACTGTCACGACAAGCAGGTCAAAGTCCGAATTGATACTCGTGTCCGCACTGCAATCAGCCCTGAATTCCTCCCCGCCTTTATAAAGCCGGATTCCTTCAGACTGAATGGCCGCAGCCTGTTCTTGCCGCCTCGTCACAACAGTCACGTCGTGATAAAGTGACAAATAATAGGCGCATAAAAGACCGACGGAGCCTCCGCCGATAATTCCAATTTTCATGATGTCACACCCAATTTAGCATTTACGTATTATCATAGCAGAAGTAAGAAGAAATTACTTCTCAAAGATCCCATGTGCTTAAAATTAAAGTTTAAATATTTGGATTTTTTAAATAAAGCGTTTACAATATATGTAGAAACAACAAAGGGGGAGATTTGTTTGACAAAGGTAGAACGTCTGCTTATCAACTATAAAACGCTGGAAGAATTCAAGAAATTCAAAGAATACGGCATTCAGGAGCTTTCAATGCTTGAAGAACTTCAGGATAATATTATTGAAAATGACAGCACCTCGCCTTTTTACGGGATTTATTTTGGCGATAAACTTGTAGCACGAATGAGTCTGTATCAAGTTAACGGCAAATCGAATCCCTATTTTGACAACCGCCAGGATTATTTGGAGCTGTGGAAGCTTGAGGTTCTTCCGGGCTACCAGAACAGGGGATATGGGAGAGCCTTGGTTGAATTTGCAAAATCATTCAAAATGCCGATCCGGACAAATCCGAGAATGAAATCAGCGGAATTTTGGAACAAAATGAACTTTAAAACTGTTAAGTATGATATGGCGCGGGACAAAGGGGAAAACCCGCTCATCTGGCATCCTGATATGGATCGCGAAATGACACCAGGAGAGTCTGCATAGAAATCAAAACAACCGGCCTATTCTTACTATAGGGCCGGTTCATTTCAGGCGTTTCTTTATGTTTCTTGAGCCGTTTTTTTCATTCTTCCGTCTTCCTTCGAAACAACCATTTTTCTGGCCCGATCCATGATATCGATCAGTGCCTTGTAATCCTCTTCTGTCATCTCTAGCTGATTCCGCAATGTCTGATTTTCACTCCGCAAATCCTCAAGCTCTTTTTGCAGCGATTGGATTTGCTCCTTCAATTTTTCCCTTTCAAGCTGAAATTCTTGTGCAGACGGTGCTTCTTTGAATTGTTCGAGAAATTGAATGACATCCTGAATGGACAAATCTCGTTTTCCTTCTGACGATGCCGAGGCAGTCTGCTTCATGGAATTCGGCATATTGACCGAATGAACGCCGATTTGCTTTCTCAGTTCTTTCCTTTGCTTTTTTGCAAGCTCTATACCTGACTGGTATTGTTTTCTCACATACGAGTTCCACCTGAAACCACAGGCTGCCGCGGTTCTGGTCAGCGCCCTTCCAACCTCCTCAAAGGCTGAAAGCTGTGTTCCTCCCTCTCGAATATGACGAAGCACCACTTCTGCCAGCAGCAAATCCTCATCCTGAGTCCAAGCATCTTGTCTTGTAATGGTCAAATTCAATCTCCCTCCATGTCAGCTTATTTATCTCATACATATGCCGGTAATAGATTAGATAGACTATTTGCACTCACAAATTTTCCGCAAGCTGACAGGAAGAGAAAAAGAAAAAGCGCAGGGCTTTCACCCCGCGCTTTTCTTATTAGTTACTTTTTACATTTATGTCTTTGCCGTTGTATGATCCGCATGCTTTGCATACACGGTGAGACAACTTCATCTCTCCGCATGACGGACATTCTGTCATACCAGGTACATTAAGTTTGAAATGTGTACGGCGCAATCTTTTCTTCATTTTAGAAGTTCTTCTAAAAGGTACAGCCATTATTCCCACCTCCTTAAAGAGTTAAGATTCATCATCTTGTTTTAAGAGCTTTTCAAGGGCTGCAAGTCTCGGATCAACTTGATTCTTCTTGTCTTCTTCCGAAATGACTTGCCAATCCTTTCCTTCTTGAGGAGCAGCTCCTTTTTCTTGTTCAGATTCACAAAAGATTTGCATAGGGATTTCTAAAAGAATTTCTTCTTTCACGATCGGAGTTAAGTCGATAGTATCGTCCTCAACAATATGAACGTCATCATCTTCTATATCATCCGTGTGATGAAATATAAACAGTTCTTTTGTTGAAATTTCAAATGGATACGGGACATCAACGAGTGTTCTTGAGCATGGCAAAATCATTTCGCCTGAAATTGTAAAATCAAACGAAACCTGTTTGGATTTGATATCCGCTCTGCCCTTCACCCGGACGGGAGAAATGCGGCGAATGTCAGAATTCAGCTTTGTCAGCTCATTTAACTCAACTGTTTCATCAAACTCAAAACTTTGTTTTGGCATTTGATGCAGCTGATAAATCGTCCATTTCATTTGTATCACCTCAGGAAAGCAACAAACATGATTATAGCTTTTAAGATTGTTTTTGTCAATATTTTTTCTTTACAGCATAATGCTGCCATTGAAGTATCGTTGACAGCGAAATATGCTATGCATACACTTAAAACAAAAATAAGGCGTAAGAGTTTTCATTTGCAAATGTACCATACGTTTTTAAACATAGCAAGAAAGGCGGAAAAAATATGAAAGCTGTCGGATTGGTGGTTGAATATAATCCCTTTCATAACGGTCACCTTTATCATGCCCAAACAGCAAAGCGGCAAACCGGATGTGACACGGCTATCGCGGTCATGAGCGGGCATTTTTTACAGCGCGGGGAACCGGCTGTTGTGTCAAAATGGGCCCGAACAAAAATGGCGCTGCAAAGCGGAGTTGATCTTGTCATTGAGCTGCCTTATCTTTATGCCGTGCAAAAAGCAGACATTTTTGCACGCGGCAGTGTTTCCATCCTGAACGAACTTGAATGTGAGGCGCTGTTTTTCGGGAGTGAAAATGGGGATATCAAGCCGTTTTTAGAAACAGCACAGCTTATTGATGAGCATAAACATATATTTGATGACCGAATTAAAGAAGAACTTAAAACGGGGACGAGTTACCCAGCAGCGGCGGCTAGCGCCTTCAGCTCCATTTTGCATACCGAAAGTGCACTTGACTTGTCAAAACCAAATAACATTTTGGGATACCAGTATGTGACTTCGATTCTAACCGGGGGATACCCTATGAAACCTTATACCACGGCACGCATCTCTTCGGACTATCATGATGCCGATCTCCCTGAAGGCGAAAACCACATCGCAAGCGCCACAAGCATCAGAAAAGCGATGACTGGCCAGAATCTCGAAGCCTGCCTTCGTTTTCTCCCTGCTGCATCTGCACGTGAATTAGCAGCTTACCGCAAATCTTTCGGATTGTGGCATACACCTGAGAGCTACTTTTCTTACTTAAAATACAGCCTTTCAACTGTAACGGCACAGGAATTACAGCAAGTATACGAGGTGGAGGAAGGTTTAGAGCACAGAATTCTTCGTTCGATCAGAAAATCCAGCTCCTATCAGGAATTTATGGAACTGCTGAAAACAAAACGCTATACGTGGACAAGGCTCCAGCGGATGAATACACACATTTTAACCAGAACAAAAAAACAGGATATGCAAAAGCTGCTTGACAACGATAAGGCGCCGTATATCAGGCTTCTCGGCATGACGAAAAAAGGACAGGCTTATTTATCCGAAAAGAAAAAAGCACTGTCTGTTCCGCTTGTCAGCAAACTGTCCTCTTTCTCCCATCCAGCTCTCGATCTGGACGTAAAAGCAAGCAGGATTTACAGCCTGCCAATAGAAGAGCCGCTGAGAACTGAGTTTGACCTGCAGGAATACGGACATGCACCGATTCGATATGATGAAGATGAACAACACTTTTTAAATGTATAGAAAAAGCACCTGAGAATCAGGTGCTTTTCGCTTTCAGCTTATTCAAATAATCAATCGCATCCTGCATGGTATCAACAGGCACAATCTTCATATTTGAATCAATATCTTTTGCTGTTTTTACTGCGTTCTTATAATCGGAATTGCTGGCGCCGTTTTGATTTGGCGCGAAGAAAATGTCTTTTCCGGCTTTGTCTGCGGCGACGACTTTTTGATCAATGCCGCCGATCGGGCCTACTTTCCCATCAACATCAATGGTACCTGTTCCCGCAATATCGTAGCCTTTTGTTTCGTCTGGTTTTGTCAGCTGATTATAGATTTCAAGGGACATCATTAACCCTGCTGACGGGCCGCCAATATTTTCAATTTCAAAATCAATATCAGGCTCTACCTTCACGTTTCTGTCTGTATAAAGCGAAACTCCGATTCCTGCCCGATCCGGCTCATCAGGAAATTGTTTTAACGTAAGGATGACACGCTTTTCTTTTTCTTCTCTTTCGATCTTTAACGTGACTTTATCTCCCGCTTTTTTGCTGCTGATATAATCAATCAGCTTTTCAGCAGACTGATAGTTTTTGCCGTCTGCGCTGATGATTTTATCACCGACTTCTATTTTCCCTTTTGCCGGCATGTTTTCTACAACAGAGCTTGCGTATATGCCGTTAAAGGAATAGCTGACTTTTTTTCCTGCCTTTTGATAGGCGGCTATAACCGCATTTTCTTGCGAGCTTTTCATCATTTGGAGCTGTCTTTTCATATACTCCTTATCTGACTCGCCTTCCTCCTTAATGCTCTCATCAGGAACAATTTCATAATAAGGGTGCATCTTTGCCCACACATATGTAAACGGATTAGCCGGTCCCACTTTAACAGTCATTAAGGACAGGCTTCCTTTTTCCGGGTAGCCTCCCTCCACTTTTATCAATGAAGCAAGCTCTGTCGCTTCTCCCGGTTTTGTAATATAGTATGGAAGTTTTATAAATGATAAAACGGCGATCAGTATGAGGATGACGAGCATCCAGCTAAAATGTTTTTTACGTAGCAAATTATGAGCCCTCCCAATTCTCTATTTCTTTTCTTATCTTGCTGATCATTCGGTTTGTCGCCTCTTCGCCTGCCGATATCATTTCTTCAATATTGGCAAACGAGCTTGAGCTGTATGTTTCAAGGGAAGGGCGAATCATGATATCTGCGGCAATTGTTTGATGCCGCACTAATTCATTTTGCAGTATATCCATACTTTGCATAATCACATCAAAAATATGCACTGCTGTTTCAGTTTTTCGAACCCTGGAAACATCCGAAGCGATGATAATATCAGCTCCCATGTCTTTCACAACAGAAACCGGAATTCGATCGACGACCGCGCCGTCTACAAGAAGGCGTCCGTCCAGCCGCTGCGGAATAAAGATACCCGGGATGCTGATGCTGGCCCTCACTGCATCTGACACTGATCCTTTTCGGAACACAATCTTTTCTCCCGTCTGTAGATCACACGCAACAATGCCCAGCGGGATTTGGAGCTCTTCAATCGGTTTTCCGAATGTATAAGCATGCACAAGCTGTCTGACGCGGTCACCTTTTAAAAAACCGAGTTTCGGAACCGTATAATCAGCATAAAGCCTTCGTTTAAAGGCTTTGGCTACTTTTTTCATCGTTGCCACGTCATGTCCGGCGGCGTAAAAACTGCCCACCAAAGCGCCCATGCTGCTTCCTGCAATCATATCCACTTCAATTTGGTGCTTATGTAAACTGGAAAGCACACCGAGATGAGCGAGCCCTCTGGCCCCTCCCGATCCTAACGCTAACCCGATTTTAGGTTTGGCCAAAGCGTTAACCTCCTGCCTGAATTCCCTGTATACCGAATTCTATGGTCTAAACTGAACCCCTATGCTCGTATATTAGTACAAAGAATCAAGAGGACAGGTACTGCTTGGCCGTTTTACATCATACATTATTTTATCATGATATACATGTCATTGGGCATTTTTAGCATCGGGGAGGTAAGAATGAACTTGTCGAAGATTAATACACTTTTGATTGCCTCGTTTTTTCTTTTTTTAACAGCGACTGTCATCTCACATCCACAGGCTTCATTCGAAGCCTCTAAAACCGGGCTGTCTATGTGGTGGGAGGTTGTGTTTCCGTCATTGCTGCCATTTTTTATTCTGTCCGAACTCTTAATCGGCTTTGGCATTGTGCGGTTTGTCGGTGTTTTGCTTGAGCCTTTTATGCGGCCGATCTTTCGCGTGCCGGGTGTCGGCGGCTTCGTTCTTGCTATGGGAATGGCATCAGGAAACCCAGCGGGCGCAAAACTCACTGCCCGTCTGCGGCAGGAAAATCAGATTTCAAGAGTAGAAGCAGAACGGCTCGCGTCGTTTACCAATTCTTCAAACCCGCTCTTTATTTTCGGCGCTGTTGCCGTCGGTTTCTTTCAAAACGCGTCACTAGGCATTTTATTAGCTTCAGCACACTATTTGGGGAATCTTGCCGTCGGTTTAACAATGCGTTCCTATGGCCGCAAGGAAGAGCAGCAACTCAGAAGAAAGAAAACGATACCTTTCCCTTCAGTCAAAGATGCTTTACACGCTCTTCATACCGCCAGACTTGCAGAAAAACGGCCCTTGGGGAAAATTTTAGGCGACGCCGTGACGTCTTCTGTTCAAACGCTTCTTATGGTAGGCGGCTTTATTATTTTATTTTCTGTCTTCAATCGACTGTTGTCAGTGGTCCAGCTGACTGATGTTTTGTCTGTTTTCACAAAAGGAGCACTGACTTTGTTTCAGCTTCCGACTCAATTGGACATTCCGCTTTTATCAGGGATGTTTGAAATTACATTAGGCAGCAAGCTTGTCAGCGAGACAGATGTTTCTCTTCTGCAAAAAGCCATTATCGTCAGCTTTATTCTCGGGTTTAGCGGCTTTTCCGTACAAGCTCAGGTGGCAGGTATTTTATCGGAAACCGACATTAGATTTAAACCATTCTTTATCGCACGTTTGCTGCAGGGCGTTTATGCCGCTGTCTTCGTCATGCTTTTATGGAAACCTCTTTACACGGCATGGCATGATCCATATCAGTATGTATTTAAATCTCTTAACAGCAGTGACATGCCAACTGCCTTTATAAACGGCTGGAATCTACTTGTGCAGATCGGACCTGCAGTCACACTATGCGCGCTGTTTACGTACATTATCATTTTTTCTTACAGACTGACAAACGGAACAAAAAAAGGATGAGTCAAAACCCTCATCCTTGTCTGAATTTTTGCTGAAGCGCCAGCTCTACTTCCGGCGGTACAAACTCTGATACCGAGCCGTTGTATCTTGCCACTTCTTTTACGATGCTTGAACTTAGAAACGAATATTGATTGTTTGTCATCATAAAAAATGTCTCAATAGATTCATCAAGCACACGGTTTACTGATGTCCCCTGCATCTCGTATTCAAAATCAGATACAGCTCTCAAGCCTCTTAAAATCGCTTTCGCATTTTTTCTTTTTGCATAATCAATTAACAGGCCTTGCGATGTTTCAACTGTTATGTTCGGAATGTCTTTTGTCACTTCTCTCAGAAGCTCACACCGTTCTTCCACACTGAACAAAGGCTTTTTTGAAGAATTATTCAGCACACATACATACACTTGTTCAAAAATATGCGCCCCGCGTTTGATGATGTCCAGATGCCCGTAGGTCACCGGATCAAAACTGCCGGGACAGACAGCTATACTCGCCACCTCACTACCCCCTCTTTTTATAAATCGCCACACCTGTTAACCCATAGGTTTCTTTTCTTGTCATCACAAGATCTCCTACGGTTTCGGGAAGCTCGACCTCTCTGTCATGCTCAGCGACGATAAAGCCGTCTTCTTCCAGCATTTGATATTCGTCAATCAGCGTTAAAAGTGCTTTCAGCTTTTGTTCCTTATACGGCGGATCGAGAAAAATTCCGCGAAAGCCGGTTTCTCTTTTAGCAGCAGCGTGCAAAGCACGTTCCGCATCATTGCGGTATACCTGTGCATGTTTTGTAAGCTCCAGCGTTTTCAAATTAGATTTTACCGTTTGAATCGCTTTAAAATCACGGTCAACGAATATACAATGCTCAAACCCGCGTGAAAGCGCTTCGATTCCAAGACCTCCGCTCCCTGCGAATAAGTCAAGTCCCCTGCCCCCGTCAAAATAAGGGCCGATCATATTGAAAATGGATTCCTTCACTTTGTCGGTTGTCGGTCTTGTTGATGTTCCGGGTACAGCCTTTAGTGAACGGCCTTTTTTTGATCCAGAAATTACTCTCATGTTCCACACCACTTTTTCTAAAAGCTATTTTGTTTCTTTATTCGGCCGGACGCCGCTATGTACATAGAAAAAAATCAATCCTATCTTAACATAAAGCATTCTTCCAAACAATGAACGCTAATCTTGATAAACAGGTGTATAGGCAGCATGATCCTTGTCCATACTATAAGCAACAGCATCTAGAGGATGTTGTTGCCAACCGCGGAGAAGACTTACGTTTCCCCATAAGTTCTTCCTCCGGTTTCTCCTCTCCCTTTGCCTTCTCCTTAACATATTAAGGAATAGAAGGACCCCGCAGATGCCTGCGGGGATTTTTTTATAGCTATATGCCGATTTTATAATCGTATTCTTTTGCCTTATCAAGCTTTGACTCGAATTCCAATTTTAAAAACGGTTTATAAGAAGGCTCCACTTTTTTCACAAATGAGTAAGACGCAATCTTGTCCATTGTTTTTTCAATTTGGTTCATATCACAGTACAGTACGACATATTTTAATCGTTTTGATACATAGTGCACATTCCCGAACTTCCTCAGCATTTTGCTCTGCTTTAGGGAGTGCAGATACACAACCATGCCCTGGCGCCTATTCTCCAATACAATCACCTGCCTGTTTTCTCTTATATGTAAAAGACGAGACGGCCAGTCTCGTCAGGACACTTTACATCCGCAGCTTCCGCCTGAACCGCAGCCGCCTCCGCATGAAGACAAACCGTCAAAATAAGGGTTCCCAGTCGGAACTTTCACATGCTCCGAAACAGCTGTCCCAATCTCAACGCTGACCTCATCAAGAATGGACTGGAGCTCATTTTCAGCTCTCTTGAAGTCAGCCACCTTATCGTTCAGGTCCAGCTCACGTTTGATCTCCCTCATTTTCCGGGATATTTCTCTATAGTCAGGATGATATTTGCCAAAACGCTGTACATCCTCATACTGCTCTTTTATTTTGATAAAAGAACGAATAATCCGACCTGCCTCTTCATCTTCCTGGAGACGCTTGTAACAATTGCGGTAGTTCTCAGCCGTCTCCGACTGCAGAATCATCTCGGCAAGCTGCTGAGCTTCACTTTGAAGCCGCACGGATTCCATCGTCGCATACATAACATGCACCTCCAGTTGTTAGTTTACCATGAAACCAGCCAATTGGAAAATGCTTAACCGCAGCCGTATACAAAACCTTATGTCCGCATGAAAAAAGACCCTTTTTCGGGGCCTTTTAATCTTTTGTCCGCATCGCTTGAAACATTTGCATCATCATTTGCGCCATTTGAATCCCGTTCGTAAACTGATTCACCCGATGCGGAATGGTTTTTTCATAAAAATTCATCATTTCAAGCTGAAAGGAGGACAGATCATCCGGTTTTCTTGAAAGCCTGCGGTACCATATCGGCTGTTCTCTGATGAATCGTTTCCGTTCTTCGTTTGCTAAAATATATTCCTGAACCTCTTTGCGCATATGAGCTCCCCTTTTTTAATCCTTTCGAAAAGAAAAAGGATGCTGTCCAGAGCCTGGCTGAGAATGCTTCTGTCCGCTTCCGGAAAATGTATTAAGAAGGCTTTGCAACGATGAGATCGACTGGCTCATTTTATTGATTTGTTCGTTCATTTGATTGACATCCATCTTTTTCACCGCTGTCACCATTTTCGAGACAAAATCATTTTTTTGCGGTGTTTCAGGCACAGCTTCAGAAGCTTCTTCCGGTTCCCGATACGGATCCCAAATCGGGTCGCTCTCCCCGAAGAGGACCCAATTTTCATATACGTCCTGCCAGCTTCTTTGTTCTTTGCGCACTTCTTTTATCAGCTTGGGATGCTTTTTGACGAATTGTTTAAAGTCATTGATTGAATGATTGGCATGTTGATTCGCCACAATCCTCACCCCCTCCGAAAATCGTTACCTACTACAATGTATCGTTTTGTCGGGCATTGTGTTCGCCTATATTCATTCCCAAATGAATTTTTAGCGATATCCCTATACACTGGTGAAAAAGCCTGACTGAAGGGATGGGAAACGGCCTTATCTGTAAGCTATCAGCACATTCATTCAGACCAGCTTGTATGGAAATAGAAAAAGCCGGGAACCATTCGTCCGCGGCTTTCATTACCATCGCTTAATAAAATTTTGGGTGTAATATTTCCGGTCTACTCCGACACCAAGATGCGTATAATCTGAATTCAGAAGCGCTTTTCGATGGCCTTCGCTATTCAGCCAGCCTTCTACAGCAGCCGGACCGTCCACATAATTGTATGCGATATTTTCTCCAGCTTGCTGAAAGTCAACATGCCCTTCTTCTAAGCGGTCTTTCAGCGAGCCGTATTTTTTAGAGACATGGGAGAAATAATTATTTTCCTTCATATCCTCACTATGCCCAAATGCCACTTCCGCCGTTGGCTGATCCCACTCAAGCTTCGCAAGTCCATGTTTAACGCGTATGACATTCGTCAAATCAAGGATTTGCTTTTCGCTCGTTGTTTGGATCTTTTTCCATTTCTCATCTGAAACGGCTTTCGGTTTAATTAATTCCCCGCGGTACACTACCTCATAAGGTCTTTGCTTTACAAAGGTCTGCGCATCAAACGCCCTGATGCTGGATAGCTTCCCTTCAAATTTGTCCATATACAGCTGGACATACATCTTTCCTACCTTTACAGTCGGTCTTGTATTGATATCTTCTTCAGAAAATTCAAACCGATAGGAATTTCCTTTATACTCTACATTCACAAATGGTGCCACCTGGGTGGTCTTGAATACTTCGCCAGTTGATTCTCCAATTTTGAAAGGCTTGGCGTTAATATCATTACCCGCCGCGAATAATGTGACCACTTTATTGTTTAATACCCCGATTTGGATATATTGATCCTTACCTTGATTGTATACCCACCAATCGTAATCATAAGCCGAAGGGTCAATACGTTCAGGTTCCCCAAGCTTTTTCGTTACTTCATCGGCGGGCTTGCCCATGAAGGACAATAACCCTGAAGTCGGCATATGTATTCGTTTGCCGCTTTGCGCTTCCTCATTCGACACCTGAGGCTCGCTGTCATTTGATTTCTTTTCAGGAACAGATCCATATTGAATAAACAGAACGTAAGTTCCGCAGATAATCAAAAGGATAACCATTGCTCTCAATATATTTTTCAATCTATCACCCCCGTGGCGATTCACAATCTTTTGCTTACATCCCATTACAATACAGCCTATTTAACATGTCAAAGATTTATGTGTTAATGAAAAAAGCCTTCTTCTCTATTATCACCTTCGGAAATATCCGATAAGGCGCTGCCGGCACGTTCATTCGTTTGCTCAGATAAAGAAAGATCACCAAGCGTGACAATTCCAGTCAGTTTTTTATTTTTTGTAACTGGTATCCTTCTGAGCTGATGCGATGCCATCAAATGAAGAACCTCATCGACTGAAGCATCTTCCTCCACACTGACAGGTTTTTCGGTCATCGCGTCAGTGATTTTTTGCGAGTTCGGTTTTTTGATGGCGATTCCTCTTAATACGAGATCGCGGTCGGTTACGATGCCGACCAATGTTTCCCCGTCCTCATCAACTACCGGAATCGCTCCTACATTTGCGTCCTTCATCTTTACTGCAGCTTCATATACATTATCTAATACCGTGCAATATTGCAAGTCGGCTGTCATCAGATCTTTTATTTTTGTCATCCGTTTAACCTCCTTTAGTCTAGTGCTATTGTCGTCAAAATTTAATTTTTGCATACTTTCAAAAGAAGAAGATTCATTGAAAGTTTAACGCTTTCATACTATGATTGTCAGGAAAGGTAATTTTTATAAGGAGGGGTCAGTGTTGAAGTTTACTGAAAGCGGACTTGAAGGGGTTAAGGCTGAGCTCAGCTGGCTAGACGACTTAATGGAAAGCAAAGGTCTTATCAGAGCGGGTCAATGGGATTACGAGAGAGTCACCTATGACAAGAAGTTTTCGACGATTGAGGGTACGTTTTACCTGCGGATACAAGGTATTGCGGCAGAAGGCGATGTCGGAAGCGGGCGCGCCGTGATTCAATTAATGTCCCCTCTCCTAGGAAAGCATTACTACCCTCATGGAGTAGAATATGGAGAAACGGAAGAGTTTCCTGTACAGGTTGTGACAAAAAGCAAGGCACTGATTCAGGACATAGCCAACATGTTAAAAACAGTTCAAATGTAACGAAAAGGTACAGCATATTTCGCTGTACCTTTTATGATATCGTCTGCTGAATATACGGCGGCTCCTCCTGCCCGTCCTTTTCCCTTTCTTTCTTCACCCATTGGAAAAAAATAACGGCCAAAAAAGTACCGTACACAATTTCCTGAATGATTTTCATCATGACTGCTCCGAGCTGCTGATCCTCTAACAAAGGCAGTGTATTCAACATCTCTGGCCCTGTTAATGGGACCTGCCCCATCATATCCGCTGGCACGCAAAGCCTCATTGCCTCAGCCCATAAAGCCGGATCTGTATAGGTGGCGTATAACGGTGCACCGCTGAACATGATCAAGGCGCAAGCAGGTGTGAGCAGCATACCGTCCGCCATAATATAACCCAGCTTCATCAAGCCGCTGAGCTGCCGTAGACGCTCAACCTTATGAACAAGCGGCCACCACATGAAGAACGCAAGCACAAAGATAAGCCAAGTGATTAATGTATGGTAAAACGGATCTGTTTTGACAGTATCAAATATAAGCGGTACATGATATAAAGAAAAAATGCCGTTAAACAAAAGCAAAGCAATTAAAGGCGTCGTAAAAAAGGAAAAAACCGGTTTGATTGAAGGCCTGAAAATGATTTTTTCCCAGAGCCATGCAGGAATCCCCGCGATTAACAGCGGCGGGACAACCAAATACAGGACGGCCATCTGCACCATATGTGCGCTGAACATAATATGTCCGAGCAGATCAACCGGGCTTCCCTCGGCTGCATATAAAAACAGCATCGCCGACAGAAAGCACACCATCTCTTTACCAGTTATTCGATTTGGCTTTGAAGACATTCGCCTGTAAAAATAGAGATAAAGCGCCGTAATGCCTAACAGGATACAAAAAAGATAAGGGCTCCACATCGCGCGAAACCCGAATATCTCCAACTGATTCATTTCTTCACCTCCGGCGGCTGTTTCAAATTACCACCATATAATTGTCACAAACGCAAGCACAGTGATAAACGCGACAAACACCCCTGAATACAAAAACAGTGCCGGCGCCTCATGCCCTTTCTGATTCATATGCATGAAATAATACAGCTGAAAGATGACTTGAATTGCAGCTAGCAAAATAATGAAAGGAATCGTAAACCAGCTGCCGACACCGTCCGTGGCCACAGTCAGAAATGCAACAATCGTAAGACCGATCATTAAACCAAAAGACAGGACTTGATATTTCATCTCCCGGGCATGCTTTTTTTTCTTAAATTCAAGGTCGCTATTAATATGCCCTCTGCTTTTTTTATCGACCATGTTTATCCCACCATCCCCATTAAATATACAACGGTAAAGATGAAGACCCACACGACATCAATAAAGTGCCAATAAAGGCTGGCAACGTAAAACTTAGGCGCCGTATACAGATTCAGCCCTCTCTTGGCATTGCGGATCATAAGCGTGCTGATCCACATAAGCCCAAATGCCACGTGGGCGCCGTGCGTACCGACAAGCGTGTAAAACGCAGAACCAAGGGCAGAGCTTGTGATGGTAAAGCCAAATTCATGGGTGTAATGCTTGAACTCATAGATTTCCAGTCCTAAAAAGCCCGCCCCCAATAAAATCGTAATTCCCAGCCAAAGCTGCATCTTGCCGAAGGAAAAGTTCTTCATGTGGTACATCGCGTACACACTCGTTAAACTGCTCGTTAATAGAAGCATTGTGGCAATGAATACAAGTGTCACATCGAACATTTCCGTCGTAGGCGGATCACCGGCATTTGAATTCCGGAGCGCAAGAAACGTGGCGAAGAGAGACGCAAACAGAACAGTCTCTCCGCCAAGAAAAAGCCAAAAGCCTAAAAATTTATTTTTCCCTTCCAGGGTTACTTTTTCGGGAGATGCTGGAAAGGTTTCTGCGGTGAATTTTTCTTGAACTTGCATTATGCCTTCACCCCTTTATCATCGTTCGGCAGTTCCTCTTTATGAATATGATAGCCGTGATCATCAATTACTGAACGAAGCAGCATCGTAATAAATGTGATGCCGAGCCCGATAAAGATCACCGGCAGACCCCAAGCGTAATCACTTCTGTACAGCAGCCCGAACGCTGCGACAAAAAGGCCGAAAGAAATGATGAGCGGCAGGATTGAGCCGTTTGGCATATGAATATCATCAACCGGTTCCGCCGGCGTCATTGATTTGTGCCCTGCCTGCTTCTCAATCCAAAGCGGATCAAGTCCTCTGACAAAAGGAAGCTGTTTAAAGTTATACTCCGGCGGCGGTGAAGAAACGGTCCACTCCAGCGTACGTCCGTCATGCCATGGATCAGCACCTACATATTCACCTTTTACCGATGTCCATATAACATTGACCAGCAGAAGAATAACAGCTGCCGCCATAAAAAACGCCCCGATTGTACTGATCAAGTTGCCGGTTTCCAGACCCTGTCCTGGCAAAAACGTATAAACCCGGCGCGGCATCCCCATTAAGCCGACAAAATGCTGAATGAAAAACGTGAGGTGAAAGCCGATAAAAAACAATACAAATGAAATTTTCCCCATCGTTTCATGCAGAATTTTACCGAACATTTTCGGCCACCAGAAATGAACACCGGCTAAAAGGCCGAATACAACGCCACCAATAATGACGTAGTGGAAGTGCGCAACCACAAAATACGTATCATGAAACTGATAATCAGCCGCAGCAGCTGCCAGCATGACTCCCGTCACACCGCCGAGCACAAAGGATGGAATAAATGAGACAGCATACAGCATAGCGGTTGTATACTTCACATTTCCTCCCCAAATCGTCAACAGCCAGTTAAAAATCTTAATCCCGGTCGGAATCGCGATAGCCATTGTTGCAACCGCAAAAATCGCATTTGCAATTGGGCCGAGACCAGTCGTGAACATGTGGTGCACCCAAACCATAAAGCCCAGAAAGCCGATGAGCACGATTGCAAAAACCATTGAAGAATAGCCAAACAAACGCTTTCTGGCGAACACAGGGATGACCTCAGAAAAAATACCGAATGCAGGCAAAATTAGGATATAAACCTCCGGGTGGCCAAAAATCCAAAATAAATGTTCCCAAATGACCGTATTTCCGCCAAGCTCCGGATTAAAGAAATTGGTTCCGAACAGCCGATCCAGCATCATGAGAGCCAATCCAACCGTAAGCGGCGGAAACGCGAACAAAATCAATGCCGAGGCCACAAATGTCGTCCATGTAAACAAAGGCAGCCTCATATACGTCATGCCCGGAGCCCTCATGTTGATAATCGTGGCCAAAAAGTTAATCCCGGCTATCAGCGTCCCGAGCCCCGATATTTGGAGTCCGAGGACGAAAAAGTCTATGCCGTGCCCTTTAGAATGAAGCGAAAGTGAGGCATATGATGTCCAGCCCGCATCTGGCGCTCCGCCCAAAAACCAGCTTAGATTTAAGAAAATGCCCCCGAAAAAGAAGAGCCAAAAACCAAGCGCGTTTAAAAATGGAAACGAAACGTCCCGAGCCCCGATCTGCAAAGGCACAACCGCATTCATCAAGGCAAATAAGAGCGGCATCGCAGCCAGAAAGATCATCGTCGTTCCGTGCATAGTCATTACTTCATTGTACGCTTGAGCACTGAGAAACGCATTTTCCGGCTTTGCAAGCTGAATTCTGATAAACATCGCTTCAATTCCCCCGACAAGAAAGAAGAATCCCCCTGCCACTAAATAAAGAATCGCGATTTTTTTATGGTCCACCGTCGTCAAATAATCCCAAAGCATAGATCCGCGCGTCCGCTTTTCTGTAAGCGCATTCAACATATGTGACCTCCCCCAATATCTCCCTTTCTTCCCTACTTGCTTTCCGCTTTTAAGCCTTTTAAGTATTCATAAAGCGCATCTGTTTCGCTGTCTGAGAGCTTTGGATATGTGCCTGTCATTTTGTTCCCCGGCTTTATACTGTCAGGGTCCTTCAGCCAAGCCTTCACATTTTCTTTGTTGGCCTCTTTCACCCCTGCCACTTTTGTCCTTTCACCGAAGGTCGCCAAGTTAGGTGCCGTTCTAGCGGCTTCTGCACGCTTATCATTCGGCTCTACCGCATGGCAGCTCAGGCAGTTTTTCTCTTTAAACAGTTCTTCACCCTGCTTAGCCAAATCGCTCTCTGCTGTAGATTTATAGTTTTTCATTTCTTTTGTCCAACCCTGAAATTCCTTTGCAGACATTGTCTTCACCTTAAAATCCATCAGCGCATGTGAAGGGCCGCAAAGCTCTGCACACTTCCCAAAAAACATATCTCCTGCCTCTTTGCTTCGTTTTGAATCAAATGTCAGGAAGAACTTATTTTCATTATCCGTATTCGTATCAAGTTTTCCTCCAACTGAAGGAATCCAGAAGGAATGTTTTACATCAGAGGCTTTTAAATTAAAATATACACGCTGATCTGTCGGTACAATCAGCTCCTGGCTTGTGATAATGCCGTAATCAGGGTACTCAAACTCCCACCAGTATAAATTTGCCCTAACATTGACTACAAGAGCATCCTCAGCTTTGCGACCTTTTTTATCCATTGGTGATGTGTCCGCTAGCTCCAGCGTATATAATACAACAGGAATCACAAGAATAATGAGCAGCAAAATCGGGATCACGGTCCATGTGATTTCTAAAAATTTATTCCCCTCTACCTGTTTCGGTATCGTGTTCTCACCGACCCGTGATCTTCTGAATCTCACAATCACATAAAAGAAGATAACAGATACTACTGCAACAACAACCACCATAATCAATGTGCTGAGCACTGTCAGGTCATACTGTTTATCAGCCACCTCGCCAGCAGGCTTGAGCGTGGATAAAAAAGGTTTTCCACATCCGCTTAATAGAAGCGGCACTAAGGCTAATAATAAAATAAGACGCCAATGCTTTACCATTTCACCCAACCCCTTTTCTGGTCAATACAAAGGCGGAAAGCGGATCGAAATCTATCGCCATCCAACCTATCACCAATAAAGCACTTACATTTCCTCTTCTCTTAAATTATGAGTTTTTTTACTCAAAATGCCATCTATGTATAAAAGTAAAGCCGCCTGATTAAACAAGAGGTCAAGGCGGCATTTACTAGTTGTCATCGTTTATTTTGAAGCGATAAAACAAGCATCATATCTATTTTTTAGAAAAGCGTCAAGACAACCATGGCAACGAAATAGATTGTCATGTAGTTAAGCGAGTAAACGAACATTTGTGTTGCCCACTTCATGATATTCTTGGAGCGGAATCCCATTAAGCCAAGAATCAGCCAGCCGATATTTAACAGCAAGCCGAGAATCACAATCGGAAGACCCAGGCTACCAAGGAAAAACGGAAGCGGCATCAGGCACGCAACCCACACAATAATTTGTCTTTTTGTCACTTCAAATCCGTATACGACAGGAAGCATCGGAATATTTGCAGCTCTGTAATCCTCTGTTTTCTTAATAGCCAATGCTAAGAAGTGAGGAATCTGCCAAATAAATAAAATCATGAATAACACCCATGCTACGACACCGATATTCCCTTCCACTGCCGTCCATCCAATAAGCGGCGGCACTGCACCGGAAACGCTTCCTACTACTGTGTTAATCGTATAGCGGCGTTTCGTCCACATTGTGTACAATACAACATACGTAAAGACTCCGATAAAACCGATAACAGCAGCCATGACAGTTGTCATCAGCAGCATGATCAATCCTAAAGCAACCAGCAAAATTCCAGACCATAACGCCTGACTCGGCTGAATTTTACCCGTAACCGTCGGTCTTACTTTCGTACGCTCCATAAGATGGTCAATGTCCCGGTCATACCAGTTATTGATCGCACAGGAGCCCGCAATAATCAGTGAAGACCCGATTAACGTAAGAAGAACGGTGTTTATATTACCTAAAAAACTTAAACCGGATATATGCAGTGCAAGCCACATTCCAGTGAAAGTCGTGATGAGGTTAGAATTGACGATCCCTATTTTAATAAGGGACAGAAAATCTTTCCATGCCGTTGTTTCTTCAATTTGTCCGTCTATAGCTGTATCATTTAAGATTCTGGAGTTAGCCATAACGTAAACCTCCCTTACAAACCTAACGCAGGAGAATAAAATAACCTGCAACTCTATCATACAAGATAACATCTTGTAAAAAAACATCCTATTAAATATTAAACGACAAACAGGAATTTATTTGTGAACTTTTTATGAATTTTACCAAAGATGAAGGCAATCTCCAAATCGGCATTGCGTTTACCTTATTTCTATCAGACCCGGCATGAATAATCAAGTGTACATTTTCCAGAAGCCGTCATTCTATTATATTTTTGTGAACAAAAGGCTCTGGGAATTGCCACAAAACACATATTCGCTTACACTTGGAACGTATATAAAATTGCAGCAGTATGTTAAGAAGGTGAATATTGTATGAATAAAGCATTAAAAGCTCTCGGTGTTCTGACGACATTTGTCATGCTAATTGTTTTAATCGGGGGTGCCCTCGTTACAAAAACAGGTTCCGGCCAAGGATGCGGCAGACAGTGGCCGCTGTGTCACGGCCGTTTTTTCCCTGAACTGAATCCGGCTTCAATTATTGAATGGAGCCACCGATTCGCAAGCGGAATCTCTATTGTCCTTGTGTTAAGCCTTGCGTTTTGGTCATGGAGAAAAATCACGCCGATTTTTCGTGAAACAACGTTTCTCGCGATCATGTCAATTATCTTTTTATTTCTTCAGGCATTGCTTGGCGCATTGGCTGTCGTATTCGGTTCGAACGCGCTGATTATGGCGCTTCACTTCGGCATCTCATTAATTTCTTTTGCTTCAGTGCTTATTTTAACATTGCTCATATTTGAAGCTGATAAATCAGTCAGAACACTGGTTAAGCCGCTTCAAATCGGCAAAAAGATGCAATTTCACATGATAGGAATTTTAATATATTCCTATATCGTTGTGTATACAGGCGCATATGTAAGACACACTGAATCAAGTCTGGCATGTCCTGATGTGCCGCTGTGCAGCCCGCTGAACAATGGGCTTCCGACCCAATTCCATGAATGGGTGCAAATGGGCCACAGAGCAGCAGCCTTACTGTTATTTGTATGGATTATTGTTGCCGCTGTTCATGCTATTATCTCCTATAAAGATCAAAAACAGATCTTTTGGGGATGGATCTCATGTCTTATTTTCATTACATTACAGGCACTGTCCGGGATTATGATCGTATACTCTGAACTGGCTCTGGGCTTTGCACTTGCCCACTCGTTCTTTATTGCCTGTCTGTTTGGCGTTCTATGCTACTTCTTATTATTGATTGCTCGTTTCCGTTACGAATCTAGTCAATCATAAGGACTAAAGACCAAAGCCTTAGGCGGCTTTGGTCTTTTTTCAGGTCTTGTTTTGGCGCTTTATTGTTTCAATCGCCAGCCTTCGCTGAACTTGATGATCAGTGAGCGGCTCACTTCGGGCTGTCCCCTTTCTCATCGTGATTATAGAAATTTCATATGCATCTATAGCCCGCGAACATAAGTATTAAAGCCTTTTAAATCAGATAGTGCTTAAAGAAATATGCACGGCATACTACAAAGCATCTAAAATATTGGCTGTATAAGCCTCTATTTATTTTGGGCTTGTGACAGTATTGTATAATCTCTGAAGTCCCCTTATATCTCTTCTAACCATCTGTTTCACTCCACATTTTCTATATAAAAAAACAAGAGTGTATATCAAATGATATACACTCTTTGTTTATTATGCTTTTTCAATTTCAAGGAGCAGATCTCCCGTTTGGATCGGCTCACCATTTTTCACATGAACCTGCTTGATTGTTCCTGAGAAAGGCGCCTGAACCGTTGTTTCCATTTTCATCGCTTCATTAATCATCAAATGATCACCTTTATTGACTTTTGTGCCTGCTTCAGCCAATACCTTAATAACTGTTCCAGGCATGGAAGCTGCGATGTGGCTTGGATTTGTCCGGTCTGCTTTCAGCCTTTCCTGAACGGAAGACTTAATGCTTTCATCTTTAATGACTACTTCACGCGGCTGCCCGTTGAGTTCGAAATAAACGACGCGGGTGGCATCAGGCTGAGGCTCACCGATTGAAATCAGCTTAACGATCAGCGTTTTGCCGCGCTCAATTTCAACTTCTATCTCTTCACCTAATGTCATGCCGTAGAAGAATGTCGGTGTATCTAATACCGAGATGTCTCCATAGCTTTCTGTCGTTTTCACATAATCAGTGAAGACTTTAGGATAAAGGGCATATGCCACAGCATCCTGATCTGAAATTTCCAAGTTATGCTGCTCTTTAAATTCCTGTTTGATCGCTTCAAATGACACCGGCTCAAGCAGTTCGCCCGGTCTGACTGTAATCGGCTCCTGCCCTTTTAAGATTAGCTTTTGCAGTTTTTCCGGGAATCCGCCATGAGGCTGGCCGATATTTCCTTTGAAAAGCTCCACGACAGAATCAGGGAAATCTAAAGATTCGCCTTTTTCGTAAACGTCTTTTTCAGTCAGATTGTTTTGCACCATGTAAAGTGCCATATCTCCGACAACTTTTGAGGAAGGCGTTACCTTGACGATGTCACCGAACATATCGTTCACGCGTCTGTACATTTCCTTGACTTCGTTCCATCGGTCGCCAAGGCCTACTCCCTTGGCCTGCTGCTGCAGGTTGCTGTATTGGCCCCCTGGCATTTCGTGTTCATAAATTTCAGTATGCGGAGACTTCATTCCGCTTTCAAATTCACTATAATATTTACGCACCGACTCCCAATATTGGGACAGCAATTCAACGCCTTGGACATTCATTTCCGGACGGCGGTCGTTGCCTTCCATCGCATGATAAAATCCGCTCGCGCTAGGCTGTGACGTTAATCCCGCCATTGAGCTGACCGCCACGTCTATGATATCAACGCCGGCTTCAACAGCTTTCGCATACATATAAATACCGTTTCCGCTCGTATCATGCGTATGAAGGTGAACCGGAATGTCGATCGTTTCTTTCAACGCAGAAACGAGTTCATATGCAGCCTGCGGTTTTAACAGCCCTGCCATATCTTTAATCCCGAGAATATGGGCTCCGGCCGCCTCAAGCTCCTTCGCCATCGATGTATAATATGCAAGGTCGTACTTCGTCCGGTTCTTGTCAAGGATATCTCCCGTATAACAAATCGCAGCTTCTGCCACTTTGCCGGTATCCCTAACAGCATCAATGGCTAACGTCATCCCTTTTACCCAGTTTAAGCTGTCGAAAATACGAAACACATCAATACCGGATTGAGCTGATTGCTTCACAAATTCTTTAATCACATTGTCCGGATAATTCGTATAGCCGACCGCATTTGATGAGCGAAGCAGCATCTGGAATAAGGTATTCGGCACTTCTTTGCGAAGATCTTCCAAACGCTTCCACGGATCTTCTTTCAGGAATCGGTAGGCTACATCGAAGGTCGCGCCTCCCCACATTTCCATACTGAATAGTTCAGGCCATAACGCAGCCGTCGGATTTGCGATTTTTTTCAAATCATGCGATCTGATTCTAGTTGCCAATAACGATTGGTGGGCATCCCTGAATGTCGTATCAGTTAAAAGGACAGATTTCTGCTCCTTAACCCAATTTGCAAGCCCTTCTGCACCTTTTTCATCAAGAATTTGCTTTGTTCCTCTGGCAGGTTGCTGATCAACGTCTACCTTTACGCTTAACGGTTTGTCAAACGCCGGTTTTTCTTTTTTCCCGATTCCAGGGAAGCCGTTCACTGTCACATTGCCGATGTAAGTGAGCATTTTCGTTCCGCGGTCTTTTTGTTTAGGGAATTTAAATAATTCAGGCGTTGTATCAATGAAAGACGTATCATATTGCCCTGTCAGGAACTTCTCATGTTTTGCAACGTTCTCAAGGAACGGAATGTTCGTTTTTATGCCTCTGATTCTAAACTCCTGAAGGTTTCGTACCATTTTGGCAGCTGCCTGTTCAAACGTTAAAGCCCAAGTTGAAAGCTTAACGAGAAGTGAATCATAGTATGGTGTGATCACGGCGCCCTGGAAGCTGTTTCCGGTATCAAGACGGACACCAAAACCGCCGCCTGAGCGGTAAGCCATGATTTTTCCTGTATCAGGCATGAAGTCATTTTGCGGATCCTCAGTCGTAACCCGTGACTGAATGGCATAGCCGATTGTAAAAATGTCCTTTTGCTCAGGAATATTTACTTTTTTGCTGTGAAGGCTATGCCCTTGGGCAACAAGGATCTGAGTTTGAACAATATCGACACCAGTAATCATTTCTGTTATCGTGTGTTCAACTTGTACGCGAGGATTTACTTCAATAAAGTAGAACTCGTTGTTTGCAACAAGGAATTCGACCGTCCCCGCATTTATATAGTTTACATTTTTAGCAAGCGCAACTGCCGCCTCACAAATTTGATCCCTTAATTCAGGTGACAGCGAGACACTCGGCGCCACTTCAATGACCTTTTGATGGCGTCTTTGAACGGAACAATCCCTCTCAAAAAGATGGACGACATTTCCCTGCTTGTCTCCAATGACCTGAACCTCAATATGTTTCGGATTCTCAATTAATTTTTCTACATAAACTTCATCATTGCCAAAGGCTGCTTTCGCCTCTGATTTAGCACGCTCATATGCTTCTTTGACTTCACTTTCAGATCTGACAATCCGCATACCGCGGCCGCCGCCGCCAAGCGAGGCTTTAATGATGATCGGATAACCGTTAGCTTGTCCAAATTGTTCGACGGCTTCAAGCGTTTCGGCAGGACCGTCGCTTCCCGGAATCACGGGGATTCCCGCTTTTTCTGCCTGCTCACGCGCTTTTACCTTGTCACCAAACATATCGAGATGCTCGGATTTTGGCCCTATGAATACGATGCCTTCTTCTTCACATCGTCTCGCAAAATGAATATTTTCAGATAAGAAACCGTATCCCGGATGAATTGCATCGACTTTGTTTCTTTTCGCAATATCAATGATACCTTCAATATCCAGGTAAGCATCAATCGGTTTTTTCCCTTCACCGACCAAGTATGCTTCATCCGCTTTGTACCGATGGTAGGAACCGGAATCTTCTTTTGAATAGACCGCAACTGTACGAATATTCAACTCGGTACACGCCCGGAATATTCGGATTGCAATTTCTCCCCTGTTTGCTACTAATACTTTTTGTATCGATTGCTGAGACAAACTTTTCTCCCCCTTACCCGAATGGAATATAATCTATCATAGCGGAATATCCTTCCCCTGTACACACTTGTTTTTTACTGATAAACAGTTTTTTTGAGCTGTTTCTTTTTCATTCCCTTCGGCGCCAAGGGCTCTTTCTTTTTCTTATTCTCTGAATATTTCACAAACATGCTGATATTCGCTAATATCCCCATACTTCCCAGCAGCAGCACCAAAGAAGAGCCCCCGTAACTGATAAATGGCAGCGTAACCCCTGTAATCGGAATTAATCCGCTGACACCGCCAAGGTTAATAAACGATTGTATGGCAATCATGCTTGAAATGCCGATCGCCAGAAGACTTCCAAAGGGGTCCTCGCATTTTCTGGCAATATAAAAACCTTTTATGACGACAAAACCCAATAAGAAAATCACAAACAATACCCCAAAAATGCCGAGCTCTTCTGCAATGACAGCCATAATAAAGTCAGTGTGTGATTCAGGCAGATATCCGTATTTTTGGATACTTTCACCGAGCCCCAGGCCGAAAATGCCGCCTGAGCTGATCGCATAATAAGAATTGATCACTTGCAAACCTGATGAATTTGCATACTTAAATGGGTCTTCAAGACTCTCAAAACGCGCCAAACGGCCCTTGGTTAAAATTTGATCCTGATTTAAATAGAGAATCGGGCTGACTAAAATGAAAACAATTCCGCCGAGCAAAAGCAGCCTCACCAG
Organism: Bacillus sp. SIMBA_008; assembly: GCF_046535495.1. Classification (NCBI taxonomy): domain Bacteria; kingdom Bacillati; phylum Bacillota; class Bacilli; order Caryophanales; family Bacillaceae; genus Bacillus; species Bacillus sp. SIMBA_008. The sequence continues at coordinate 376,610 of NZ_JAWRWL010000002.1, forward strand.
CGTCTTTCCGCTGAAGCCGGAGCACAAGATCATGCACGTCGCAATCAGCCCTATAATCATGGCTGTACCGAAATCAGGCTGCATGGCAATTAACCCGCAAATCACAAGCGTCATGACTACGGGAGGAGCCACACCTGTTAATAGATGGTCAATATAGCTTTGTTTTTTGGCATATACGGCTGCAAGGTATAAAATCACGACCAGTTTCACAAACTCCCCCGGCTGAATACTCATTCCGCCGATTTTAAACCAGCTCTGCGCGTTTCCGGCAACATGCCCGAAAACAAACAGTGAGATAAGCGCAAGAACAGATACAAGCAGTATCCCCTTCTGAAACTTTTGATGGGCCAGTGCTTTATAAGGAAACAACGCCATGAGAATAAATAGAGCGCCACCCGCAATTAAAGCAAACAGCTGCCGCATGAAGAAAAAATTACTGCTTACTCCATACCGGGAGACAGCCGTAATCATGCTTGAGCTGTATACCATCACTAAACCGAATCCGCATAATAAAACGATTGCGAATATCAGTGAGTAATCATAAGATTTTAGCATTTTTTTTAACATAACATCCTCTTCCCTGCTTCTAACTTCCATTATCTATGGTTTTTATGTATTTATCTTTTTTATTTTACTACAATTTATCAAACGAGACGAAGAATCTCTATACGATTCGGAAGGAATGTGTAAAAAAAGACCGTCTTTTATGAGATGAGAGAAAAATAGCGGTTATAAAAAAACCCAAACTGTTAATAAGTTTGAGTTTTATCATTTATTTAGCTGTAAACGCGTCATGCAAAGCAGACAATTCGCGCTCCAATGTGTATAAAAGGTCTTTACCGTCTTTTTCATTAACCAATCCCAGGCGGACAGCAAAATCGATTTCCCTCGAAAGCCCGAACATTTGAGTATCTAAAACCTCTTCATATAGAGGACATTGAGGCATCGTTAAGTTATCCATTTGTACTCGGATCAGCTTCAAAATCTTCTCAGCGTCCACTTTTAAGAGTTCAAAAGCTTTTTGCCGATGGTCAACTATCATCTCTGAAGCCAAAAGTATCCCTCCGTTCCCCAGGCGAGTACCTAATTCTTCTATTTATCATAAAGGGTATCAACAGAAAATGCAAGAGGATTTAAGCATATGACATAAATTAAAAAATACTCAGCCTGTACATCTCAGACATTATTTCCAAAAGCTTTACACCTGCAATGCTGTTCCCTTTTTCGTCTAATGCGGGGCCGAATATGCCGATCCCGAAATCGTAAGGCGAAATGCCCATAATCCCGCCGGATACGCCGCTTTTCGCAGGAATTCCGACCTTAATTGCGAATTCCCCGCTTGCATTATACATTCCGCACGTCACCATAAATGTTTTGCAAATTCTAGCGACATCTTTTGAGATGACTTGCTCCCCAGTCTCTGGATGTCTGCCGTTCAATGCAAATACAGATCCGATTTTCGCTAAATCCAAGCTGTTCATCTCAATCGCGCATTGCTTCGTGTATAAATCCATTACTGCCTCTACATCATCTTCAAAAATGCCGTACTGCTTCATATAATAACACATCGCCCGATTAATCATTGAAGTGCTGTATTCAGATTCAGCCACTTCCCGGCAGTATGTAATCTCTTGGTTGTTTGTCAGCCTTCTGATAAAAGAAAGCAAATAATCAAGTCTCTCTTTTACCGTTCTTCCTCTTATCAGACTTGTCACTACCAATGCCCCGGCATTAATCATAGGGTTTAACGGCTTGCTCGGATTCACTGTTTCGAGCTTGATAATTGAATTAAACGGATCACCGGTCGGCTCCTGTCCAACATAACTGAAGACCTTATCTTTGCCGTATTCCATTAACACCAAAGCAAGGGAAAGGACTTTCGATATACTTTGAAGCGTAAATGTTTTTTCTACGTCACCTGCTGACAGACAAACATTATTGGAATAATAAATCGCCACTGACAGGTCGTGTTTATCAGCTTTTGCCAAGGCGGGAATATAGCTGGCTACCTCCCCCTTGTCCGTTACTTTTTTCGCCTTTTTCACTAAGGCTTCAAGCTCATCATTATGCCGGCATACCATGCAAACACCCTCGTTCCCTCAGCATTTCAATACACATAATTTGTACACAAAGTGACAATTCATGCGAAAACTTTTATAATTTTGAGAGAAGGGGGTCATATCATGAGCGTTATCCAAGTAAAAGGCAATGTTACATATCCAATTACCATTGATCCAAGCGTATGGATTTTTGATGATCGCAAATTTTCGTTTGACCGCAAAGGGGACAGTCAAGACACATATTTACAATCAGCCGGGGATGAATCCGACCTTGATCCGGAACGCGTCATCAGAGAGGGGCGAATTGCGCCGCCTACATTAAAGACGGAAAAACAATATGAGAAGCAAAAACTGATGAACGGCAGTTTCGCAATGAGACTTGGGACTGTCCTGAAAAATGCTGAGCCGAACAGCTCTGCGACACAATGTGTATTTGTCACAAGTTCGGGAAAGGCCGCCGTTTCTCTGGAAACCGCTCTGAACAGTATTGTCCATTTCAGTGAGGCAGGCAAGCCGATTCAAGAAGGCGGCCCCGTGCATATTTACTTTGAAGGTCCGGTCCATCACAAACAGCCGATTACCGATGTAAAAGAGATCGAAATCATTTAAATGTTACAGCAAATCAGCTGCGAGCTGGGCGAGACCTGATCTCTCACCTTTTAATAGCTTCACGCTGCCTGAGATGGGTTGTCCTTTAAACCGCTCAACCACATAGGCCAAACCATTGTTCAGACTGTCTAAATATGGGTGATCAATTTGTTCAGGGTCACCCATTAAGACAATTTTACTGCCTTCACCGACTCTCGTCAGCAAAGTTTTCACCTCATGCCTGGTCAAATTTTGCGCTTCATCAATGATAATAAATTGATCTGGAATGCTTCTCCCTCTGATATAAGTCAGCGCCTCTACCTGAATTGAGCCAATTCCCGCCAAAATAGCATCAAGCTCCCCCGGTTTTTTCGCATTAAACAGAAACTCTAAGTTGTCAAAAATCGGCTGCATCCAAGGCTTTAGCTTTTCCTCTTTTTCGCCTGGCAAATACCCGATGTCCTTGCCAACAGGAACAATCGGCCTTGCGACGACCAGCTTTTTATATATTCCCAAGTCTTCTGTCTGTAATAGCCCTGCCGCCAAAGCTAAGAGCGTTTTGCCGGTTCCCGCTTTGCCGATCAGGGTGACAAGCGGAATATCTTCCCGCAGCAAAAGCTCTAATGCCATTGTCTGCTGTACATTTTTCGGCCTGATTCCCCATATATGTTCATCATCAAATACGAGTCTTTTTAATACCGTTCCGGTTTTATCTGCAATTCCGACTGCCGAGGAGGATCCTCCTAGCTCATCCTTCATTAAAGCAAACTGATTCGGATAAAACGCATGCTGTTTCACATCGTTTACTGAAATTTGATTTTTTCCGTAAAAAGAGCTGAACAGCTGCTGGCTGATATATAAATCTTTATAGCCGCTGTACATTTCATCATTGTCCACAACCCGGTCATTCAAGAAATCTTCAGCAAGCAGTCCGATTGCGTCGGCTTTAACCCTGACCAGTACATCCTTACTGACGAGGATAACCGGCCTGCCATTTTCCTTGGTTTCTTCCTCGAGGCTTAAGTTTTTCGCAACGGCTAATATGCGATTATCGTTCGTCTTTTCAATAAAGATCTCTTGCAGCTGGTGAAACGAACGATGATTCAGTTCAATTCTCAGTGTGCCGCCGGTGTCAAGCGGTACATGCTCATGCAGCCTGCCCTTTTGTCTTAGCGCATCGATTAGCTTAGATACGTGCCTTGCATTCCTCCCAACTTCGTCCATATACCGTTTTTTTGAATCAACCTCTTCTAAAACGACAGCAGGGATGACAACCTCATTTTCTTCAAAAGAAAATATCGCGTTAGGATCCTGTAATAACACATTCGTATCTAACACATAAATTTTACTCAAGTCTCAGCCTCCTGATATAAGGGTCAAAGTTCTTCCTGCTTCTCTTTTGATGAAAAAGGTGAATGCCTGCTAAAATATATGTTTTTGTGCATAAAGATAGAAGGTTAATTCAACAATAAAATTAATGAAAGCATTTTAAGGAGGGAACCCGCAAGTGCGAATTCTTTTCATTATCATACAGCTGACACTTATCCTGTCCGCTTGTGCCTATCAACAAGGAAAACAGGGCCAGAATGTTGAAAAAGAATCAACAAGACAGCAGGAGACTAAACCGATTCACGTAAAGGACACAACTCAAGAAACAAAAGACAATGGAACAAGAACGGATATTGCCAAGCATCTTGTCAGCGTTGCTGAAAAAAACCCCGACGTCAAGGATGCAACAGCCGTTGTGCTGGGAGGCTATGCTGTTGTTGGGATTGATGTCGATGATACTTTGGACAGAAGCAAAGTGGAAACCATTAAATATTCTGTAGCTCAGGCGCTAAAGAATGATCGATATGGCGCCAACGCAGTAGTCATTGCTGATCCCGATACGGTCAGCCGCCTTCGCGAAATGAGCAGAGAAATCAGCGAGGGCCATCCGGTAACAGGCATACTGGATGAATTAGCTGCAATTGTCGGCCGAGTGCTTCCCGAAGTGCCTAACGACGTGATTGACAATGAAGACGAACCGCAAACAAAGCAGCAAAATGACCAATTAAATAGAAAACAGCAACAGGAAATGGAGAAGGAGCAAAACGATCAATCTGATCATCATATGAAAAAGAACAACAATGACTAAGCTATAGCCTTGCGCTTTAGCTTTTTCTTATTTTGGACAGCTTCTGATCCGTGCTATAATAGATGTTAGTGAAAGAGGTGATATGATGAGGGTCAAATGTTCTATTTGCGATAAAATTGAAACAATTGATGATGATACCCTGATCGCGAAACGGCTTCGAAACCGCCCGATCCATACATATATGTGCCAGGAATGCCACGATCGGATTGCCAAAAAAACAGAGGAACGGCTGAAAACGGGAAAATTTACTTTTCACCCGGGACAGCAGAAAAAAGAAAAAGTCAAAAAATAAAGCGGCCGCTTAACCATACAGAACACAAAAAAGACTCAGCTTTCAGCTGAGTCTTTTATGATTTTGCAGACTGTCCTTTTTTCGACTGATACAGCCGGATTTTGTAAATGATTAAAATCAGCGCAGCGACGACCAATCCTTCTGCCACGGGCAAAAACACCCCTAAAAAAGTCAAAACAGTGCAGCCCAAAGCCAAAAATACATACACCACTGCAGATTTTAATACAGGAAGCCGTTTAGCAAATCCAAGCTTAAATACAATAACGGCCAACACAAAAATCGTGCCGTACAGCAGCCACATGCCTGCCGCAGGCTGCCGGTCTACTTGATATAGAGCGGCGAAGAACGACAGGCGTTCGCTTACGTCATTCAAAAAGATTCCCTCCCCTGTAAACGTACGGGTTCTATCTTTTCAAATTCTGCACGAAATTAAGACAATCCTGCTGTTTTTTTCTTTTTAGCTGCTTTTTCACGTTCGTTCTTATTGAGGATCTTCTTTCTTAAACGGATGGATTCAGGTGTTACTTCACAATATTCATCTTCGTTTAAGTACTCTAGAGACTCCTCAAGAGACATGATGCGCGCTTTTTTAATTGTAGTTGTCTGATCCTTTGTCGCAGAACGGACGTTTGTTTGCTGTTTCATTTTGCTGACGTTAACAACAAGGTCATTGTCACGGTTATGCTCTCCAACGATCATTCCTTCGTATACTTCAGTACCCGGCTCAACGAAGATGACACCGCGGTCTTCAATTCCTTGAATACCGTATGATGTTGCTTTTCCGTTTTCCATTGACACAAGTACACCTTGACGGCGTCCGCCGACTTGGCCTGCCTGCATCGGCTGGTAGCTGTCAAACGTATGGTTCAAAATACCGAATCCGCGTGTTAATGATAGGAATTCTGTAGAGTAACCGATCAATCCGCGGGAAGGAACTGTAAAGATGAGACGGACTTGGCCGTTTCCGTTGTTGATCATATCAACCATTTCGCCTTTGCGGGCACCCATTGATTCCATGACAGAGCCAGTATGCTCTTCAGGAACATCAATTTGCACACGTTCAACAGGCTCACAGCGTACGCCGTCGATTTCTTTGATAATAACTTCAGGTTTTGATACTTGAAGCTCATAGCCCTCACGACGCATATTTTCAATTAAAATTGACAAGTGCAGCTCACCGCGTCCTGAAACAACCCAAGCATCAGGAGAAGCTGTTGGCTCAACACGCAAGCTCACATCCGTCTGAAGCTGTGATTGAAGACGCTCTTCGATTTTGCGGGCCGTTACATATTTGCCTTCACGGCCTGCAAACGGACTGTTATTCACGACAAATGTCATTTGAAGTGTCGGCTCATCAATGCGAAGCACCGGAAGCGGATCTTGATGGTCTACAGGACATACCGTTTCACCAACGTTGATATCTTCCATCCCGGAAACCGCAACGAGGTCTCCCGCTTTTGCTTCTTCAATTTCCACACGCTTTAAGCCTTGGAAACCAAAAATCTTTGTAACACGGAATGACTTTGCCGTTCCGTCAAGCTTCATAAGAGAAACCTGCTGTCCGACTTTCATTGTGCCGCGGAATACGCGTCCGATTCCGATACGGCCTACATAGTCGTTGTAGTCAAGAAGGGCAACTTGGAATTGAAGCGGCTCCTCTGCATTATCAACAGGTGCCGGAACATGCTTAATAATGGTTTCATATAAAGCTTCCATGTTTTCATCCTGTTGTTTCGGATCAAGACTCGCTGTTCCATTAATCGCGGAAGCATATACCACTGGGAACTCGAGCTGCTCTTCATTAGCATCAAGCTCAATGAACAGATCCAGAACTTCATCGATAACTTCCTCTGGACGAGCAAAGTCACGGTCAATTTTGTTTACAACAACAACAGGGTTCAGGTTTTGCTCAAGAGCTTTTTTCAGAACAAAACGAGTTTGAGGCATACAGCCTTCATATGCGTCAACGACAAGCACTACGCCGTCAACCATTTTCATAATCCGTTCTACTTCTCCCCCAAAGTCTGCGTGTCCAGGGGTGTCCAAAATATTGATACGTGTATCTTTATAGTTAATCGCAGTATTTTTCGCCAATATTGTAATGCCGCGTTCGCGTTCAAGATCATTAGAGTCCATTGCGCGTTCAGCAACCTGTTCGTTGGCACGGAACGTACCAGCCTGATGTAAAAGCTGATCGACTAGAGTCGTTTTCCCATGGTCAACGTGGGCAATAATCGCGATGTTGCGAAGATCATTTCGAAGTTTCACTTTTTCATCTCCTAAAAAAATTAGATAACTTTCATATTATATCACACATCCTCTTTAAAAGCGTCACGTTTTTCTGTAAACTTAATATAAGACGTAAAAGGGGATGGAATTTATGAAAAAAATGAATTGGCTTTTACTATTATTTGCATTTGCAGCGGTTTTCAGCATTATGCTGATCGGCGTCTTTATCGCTGAAAAAAGCCCTGCAGGCATTATCGCCAGCATTGTACTTGTTTGCGCTGTCATGGGCGGCGGATTTACATTAAAAAAGAAAATGCGCGAACAAGGCTTGCTTGATTAAAAGCATTGCCCCGCCGGCGACATTGTAATCAAAAAACACCGCAAAGAAAGCGGTGTTTTTCATTTCTTTAAGCCTTATCTCCCCTGTTTCTTAGTCAGGAAGATGCAAAACAGCCTTCATACATAGACAATCGTTCTAACGATCACACGTGCAGCCTTCAAAAATTAGTTCGGCAACGATACACATAAAATACCATAGCGCCTATTCCTTCACCGGAAACTACTCCCTATAATGGAATTTGTAGCACAATTCATAAAAGGGAGAGAAGAAACATGAAGAAAACATTTGTAAAAAAAGCTATGTTAACGACTGCCGCAATGACCTCAGCTGCTCTATTAACGTTCGGTCCTGATGCAGCCAGCGCAAAAACACCGGTTGATAACACTGCTGTTCAACTCCAGCATCAGGCGAGCACTAACGAAGATCTCAATACATTCATTGATATATTAAATCAATGTATTTACGAACAAGACGGTGTATATTATTTTGACAGCGAAAAAGCTGTCGAGTTAGGAATGACAAAAGAAGAGGCTCAGGTAATTGCTACACTCTGGGAATCGACATCAGAATTTTTCAGCATTGTTTCACAATGTGTGTATCTCGAGGATGGAAATTACAAATTTGATACAGAAAAAGCAGTTGAACTTGGCTTCACAGAAAAAGAAGCACTTGCACTTGAACAATTTTTCTCCGCTGTTTCTCTCAAGATTCACATTCTTCAAGCAGCCATTGTGCTACAAGATGATGTGTACAGCTATGATAAAGACGCAGCGCTACAAGCAGGTGCAACGCCACTGCAAGCTGACGTTTATGAAAAACTCTTCAGTGCCCTGTCACAAGAACAGCTTGCCGCTATTTACGATATGATTCATCCCCAGGCTTAATGTAAAAAAGCGCTTGCCGGAATCGGACAAGCGCTTTTTTTATATCAGCAGTTTGATGATCAGCATCATGGCAACCGCCGCTCCAAACCAGCAGGCAGCTTTCATGATCAGTAATCCATAGTACCTCTGTTTAAAACGCAGTTCTTCTTCCGGCAGATAAGCCTCCTCAACGGCCTGTTCGCTTTCCAATTCAAATGGCTCAGCCATCGTGTCATACATGTCTCTGCAGCTGCTGCACATTTTTAAATGCTCTTCTATAACGTGTTCCGTTTCTCTTTTACAATCACCTTCAAGATACAGAGGAAGCAGGTCTCTTACTAGAAAGCAGGTCATATCCGCTCCTCCTCTCTACTTTTCGTCATGTGTTTCTTAAGTTCTAATCTAGCCCGGTGCAATGTGGTTTTCACCTTAGAAAGACTCCATCCCAATATCTCAGCGATTTCTTCATAAGAAAGCTCTTGGAATTTTCTTAAAATCAAAACGGATTGATGCTGATCTTTTAACTTCAGGAGCTCCTGCCGCAGTGTTTCGCTTTTCACCGTTCGTGACAGATACTGTTCAGGCTGCTCATAAGTTGTTTGCGTTAACCCTTCATTTTTGCTGATTTCAGTAAATTGGTATTTGACATCCCTTCGGTACCAATTGATAAAGGTATGATGCGCAATGGTGTAGAGCCATGTTCTGATGGAAGAATGCCCCCTAAACGAAGCCAGACCATTAAGAGCTTTCACAAACGTGTCCTGCGCTAAGTCCTTGGCTGTTTCAAGATGATGAGTCCTTCTGAATAAATAATTTAAAATTTCTTGATAATACTGCCGATACAAGTCCTCAATGGAATCCCTATGCTTCATTAAAAGTAAAACCACACCGTCATCCAAATGGCCAATAAAATGAAACAGATATACATGGAAGACAGGTATACTTTCATATATCTGATTTGGCTTTCTTCTTCAGCACCGGGACTTCTCTTTAAACAAGTTTTACTCTTTAAGTCTTCCGCATTCTTTTGAAATAGGGATTCATGCTGTTTCATCCATTCCATTGATTCATCCTCTAGCTCTCCTTCTTTATACAGGTCGTATAAGTCTACAAAAACAGACTCTTTTTCTTTATGATTCATAAAGACTTTTCACCTCTTGTGTTTCTCCATCCACTACATAGGCATCATGGCGATTTGAACCAAACGGCTGAATAATGATCAGCCATGCATAATGCCGTTCATCCCCTCTTTGAACGATAATCGGACGCATACGCTTTTTGTAAATGACATCCTGATATAGAGAAGCTACTTTTTCGTAAGCCAATGTTCCATTACGATACGTATAAGGGAATGACTGATCAGGTGTATCGCTATATACATAAACGTTTAGCTGACCTTGATCTTCAAAAAACTCATATGTTTTAGAAGAATCAGTATACATCACCATGTCACCCTGACTGCTTTTTTTCTTCTTTTCTGATCCACGAGCATCGAAGATCGATAATATCTGATGCTGCATCCGGCTGTTAGCCATTGAGATATTCTTTTTCATCGGAAGCGAAAGACTATGTAAACAACCTGATTCGCCCTCAAATTCCAAAACAATTCCACCTTTTGTTTCCACTCTCACCATGCTTCCGAGCAGGCTATTGCTTTCAATATCAGTGATCTGATAAGGCTGTTTTGAGATGTTCAGCGCTGTAAACATTTGTTCCACTTTGTCTTGAATGTCTTGTTCCGTTATATGAACATGCAGAAGAGAGTCGAGCTGGTAAATCGATGGATCTTCACTAAAACCCATTAAGGTTTCCTTTTCCCAATAAAATACCGCGCCATCATCAGCATGATCTTTTTTATGCAGTTGATTTTTCAGGTATATACGTACGACTGTCTGGTCGTCCTCATTCGATACCTTTGTTTCGATAAGATCCTTATGTAACACACGTCCGTGTCGCTCAAGGAAAGCGATGGACTTTCGCTTGTACTCCTGATTCGTTAGCTTTTTCCCATGTGCTTTTTGTAAGTATTCATAATTACGAATCAGCTGCGATACTTCATCTACCTCAGCTTTATAACCTTTGCTTTCAAATGAGTAGAAATAATGCACATCCATGTTTGTATCGTGCAAATAAAGTGTTTCATCCGTAGGAAAAAATGACTTTAGTATCTGTTCCGCTTTTTCTGATGAAATGTGCTCCCCGACAAAATTGAATGAATCATGGACATTTGCTGGCTTTGATACAGCGAAAGCAGCCGTTCCTATGTTATATATCGGATTTAACAGCAGGACAAAAAACACCAGGACAGCCATCGTCACCCACTTATTCACACGCACATAAACCTTTCCTGACTTTTGGAACAGATGATAGCTCATCAAAAATCCCGCCATTGCCAAATAAATCGTATATGGCATTACTGCACCATAATCTTTTGAGATTTGATTGGGATATGGCGCAAGCAGCAAGACAAGCAGTCCGATAATCAGCGTATAAAATAAGCCTAGTAAAATCTTATTTGTTCTCCAATACAGCTTAAATAACACAACATTCAACACAATAGGAAGAGTAATAATGAAAAACAGAAACACGAATGCAATTGGCTCGACTCCATCCGGATTTTCCTTCCAATACGTAAAGAAACTGAATATCATTTGTACGATTGGCAAACTGACAACGGCAAGGTCGAACGTATAAAACTTACCCTTTCCGCCATGATCACGCGGCATCAGCATATAGTGAAAAGCCGTCAGCAGCACATATCCGTATAACAAAAAATGCAGCAGCGGCAGCAGTTCTTTTCCGTCCTCTCTTAAGTAAGCGCTGGTGAAGTTTGTTGATTGCACCTGGTGAATAAGTTCAACAGACACTCCCGCCAGCAGCACAATCCGCAATATAACACCCGCCATGAACATTGTGCGCTGCCGGTTTATTTTGGGATGATGCCCCAAAAGATATAAGCCCGCCAGAACAACAATTGACCATTGAATCAGCAGGGTGCTTTGTCTGCTTAATATTAAATAACGTTCGAAATGCAATACATAATGACTGAATAACTCCAACACGAACAACAATCCTTTACTTCTTATTAAGGCCTCATTCGGTTAGACAGCGGACTTTTCAAAAAGTTTCAAGATGAAACAAAAATATCTCATCTTCCCCTTGATATGTAAAAAACATAACTCTTGAGTGAACCATCACATGACACTTGACTCATCTTGATATTATTCAACAAAAACAAACACAGGACAATACTATCAATTTTGTCTAGTTATGTTAGTTTTTGTTGAGTATTCCAGAATGCTAGTTTAATATAACAATATAAAGTTTTCAGTATTTTCAAAAAGGGGGATTTATTGTGGGTTTAGGTAAGAAATTGTCTGTTGCTGTCGCTGCTTCGTTTATGAGTTTATCAATCAGCCTGCCAGGTGTTCAGGCTGCTGAAGGTCATCAGCTTAAAGAGAATCAAACAAATTTCCTCTCCAAAAATGCAATTGCGCAATCAGAACTCTCCGCACCAAATGACAAGGCTGTCAAGCAGTTTTTGAAAAAGAACAGCAACATTTTTAAAGGTGACCCTTCCAAAAGGCTGAAGCTTGTTGAAAGCACGACTGATGCCCTTGGATACAAGCACTTTCGATATGCGCCTGTCGTTAACGGAGTGCCAATTAAAGATTCGCAAGTGATCGTTCACGTCGATAAATCCGATAATGTCTATGCGGTCAATGGTGAATTACACAATCAATCTGCTGCAAAAACAGATAACAGCCAAAAAGTCTCTTCTGAAAAAGCGCTGGCACTCGCTTTCAAAGCTATCGGCAAATCACCAGACGCTGTTTCTAACGGAGCGGCCAAAAACAGCAATAAAGCCGAATTAAAAGCGATAGAAACAAAAGACGGCAGCTATCGTCTTGCTTACGACGTGACGATTCGCTATGTCGAGCCTGAACCTGCAAACTGGGAAGTCTTAGTTGACGCCGAAACAGGCAGCATTTTAAAACAGCAAAATAAAGTAGAACATGCCGCCGCCACTGGAAGCGGAACAACTCTAAAGGGCGCAACTGTTCCTTTGAACATCTCTTATGAAGGCGGAAAATATGTTCTAAGAGATCTTTCAAAACCAACAGGCACCCAAATCATCACATATGATTTGCAAAACAGACAAAGCCGCCTTCCGGGCACGCTTGTCTCAAGCACAACGAAAACATTTACATCTTCATCACAGCGGGCAGCCGTTGACGCACACTATAACCTCGGTAAAGTGTACGATTATTTTTATTCAAACTTTAAACGAAACAGCTATGATAACAAAGGCAGTAAAATCGTTTCTTCCGTTCACTACGGCACTCAATACAATAACGCTGCATGGACAGGAGACCAGATGATTTACGGTGATGGCGACGGTTCATTCTTCTCTCCGCTTTCCGGCTCATTAGATGTGACAGCGCATGAAATGACACATGGCGTCACCCAAGAAACAGCCAACTTGATTTATGAAAATCAGCCAGGTGCATTAAACGAGTCTTTCTCTGACGTATTCGGGTATTTTAACGATACAGAAGACTGGGACATCGGTGAAGACATTACGGTCAGCCAGCCTGCTCTTCGCAGCCTGTCCAACCCTACAAAATACAACCAGCCTGACAATTACGCCAATTACCGAAACCTTCCAAACACAGATGAAGGCGATTATGGCGGTGTACACACAAACAGCGGAATTCCAAACAAAGCCGCTTACAACACCATCACAAAACTTGGTGTATCTAAATCACAGCAAATCTATTACCGTGCGTTAACAACGTACCTCACGCCTTCTTCCACGTTCAAAGATGCCAAGGCAGCTCTCATTCAGTCTGCCCGTGACCTCTACGGCTCAACTGATGCCGCTAAAGTTGAAGCAGCCTGGAATGCTGTTGGATTGTAATATTAGAAAAAGCCTGAGAAATCTCAGGCTTTTTTTTCGTTACATATCTTGATTACTCTCTTCAGCAGCAATGACGAAAAGATGCTGCCATGAGACAGAAACGGCTTCTGATTTGCAAAAAGAGGGATGCAGCCGCAAGTGCGCATTTTATAAAAGCTAATGATTCAGTCCACATAATTGATAGACGAATTCTGCTACAGGTCACGTGGCTATGTGAAGGATCGCGCGTCCAGTTAAGAGCAAAAACATTGACAAAAAAAATTATTTATGCTAAAATTTACTATTAATATATTTGTATGTATAATAAGATTCTCCTGGCCAGGAGAATCTTATTTTTTGTGGAGGATCATTTCATGAGGAAAAATGAGTCCAGCTTAACGTCTTTGATTTCAGCGTTTGCCCGTGCTTATCACAGCAAATATGACACACCTCTTATTTTTGATGATTTTATCGCAAAAGATCTCATTAACGAAAAAGAGTTTATCGACATCAGTAAAAATATGATTCAAGGAATATCGTTTTTCAACAAAGAGATCGCCGAACGTCTTCAAAATGATCCTGAAAAAATATTAAAATGGGTTGCACAAATCCAGCTGTCTCCCACGCCACTAGCACGTGCTTCTTATTGTGAAAAAGTCTTGCACAACGAATTAATCCTGGGGGCAAAACAGTATGTCATTCTTGGAGCGGGGCTGGATACCTTCTGCTTTCGGCATCCAGAATTAGAAAACAGCTTACAGGTTTTCGAGGTTGACCATCCGGCTACACAGCAATTCAAAAAAAATAAGCTGAAGGATGCAAATCTGACAATTCCGGGTCATCTTCATTTTGTTCCTATGGATTTCACCAAAACGTTTTCGTATGATCCTCTCTTAGATGAAGGATTTAAAAACACAAAAACATTCTTCAGCCTTCTCGGAGTGTCTTATTATGTAACACGGGAAGAAAATGCAAGCTTGATCAGCAATTTATTTTCTCATGTCCCGCCTGGAAGCTCTATTGTTTTTGATTATGCGGACGAAACACTTTTTACAGCAAAAGGGACGTCGAATCGAGTTGAACATATGGTGAAGATGGCTGCCGCAAGCGGGGAACCGATGAAATCATGTTTCACTTATCAAGAGATTGAACATCTGTTAGAGTCATCTGGTTTACTGATCTATGAACATCTATCACCAGACGACATTAATGACCTTTTGTTTAGTAATCGAAAAGACAATTTGTCAGCGTTTGAAACGATTCATTATATTCATGCGGTAAAAAAATAATTTTCAAATTATCAGAAGCCTCTCAATGTTTGAGAGGCTTTTTATTGAACCCGCATGCAACAAATAAGCTGCCATTATCATATGGCAGCTTCTGCTAAAGGCTTCACCAGGATCATAAATGATTTGCCTTTCTCATCTTTTTCCGTTTTCAGCTGTTCAAAGCCGCATTGGCTTAAAAACAGTATCCATTCCCTGCGCTCAATGGGAACTCCCGCAAACATCGCTTTATGTTTCGCTCTAAGCAATTTGCTGATCTGTTCAATGATCATCTTCGCATGTCCCTTTTTTTCTTCAGCCGGGTCAATCAGAACCGTTCCGAGCCACGGCTTACCGTTTGAAGGAGACCACTCGAGATGGTAGCTGACGGCAACAGGCAGACCGTCTTTTTCCCATACAAGCCATAAACCGTTGTACATGGAGTAGGAAATGATATAGTCTTCTGCATCTTTATCTCCAAACTCCTCCTCTTTCCATACAGGATGAGCCTCCGCGAGCTTTTCTAACAAGCTGAGATCATCCTGCTCAAATGGCCTACTTCCGAGCATGAAGATACTCTTCAAATATCGTTTTATGTATAGATGGGTTTCCGGCTAACACACTGTGGTTTTCTAAAAAGGTAAACGGCTCTCCTTCAATGGTCGTATAGGTGCCTCCTACTTCATTTAACAGCACACAGCCGGCTGCGTAGTCCCATGGCGCAAGCCGCATCGTGATGTAAGCATCTATTCTTCCTGCCGCGACATTTGCCAGCTCTAAAGCGGCAGAACCGTAGGAGCGTGTGCCTCTGACTCTTTTCACAAGTGGCGCTAACACACTTTGATCAATTCTTCTGTTTTCCGTTACCCATGTTGCATTAATGGCAAGAATCGCTTCTTCAATGACGGTTTCTTTTAAAGGAGCCAGCTTCGTTTCATTCATATAAGCTCCTCTGCCGCTAAATGCGTGATACAGCTCATCGTGCACCACATCATAAATTAAGCCGATTTTCCCTTCACCGTTTTCAAAAATCCCAATGGAAATCGCAAAATTTCTTTGCTGATGCACAAAATTCATCGTCCCGTCAATCGGATCAATAATCCATACGACTCCCTCAAGTGAGTGGATTTTGTCTCCTTGCCCCTCTTCACCGAGTATCCGATGTCCCGGAAATGTTTCTTGAATTCGATCAATGAAAAACTTTTCGGTTTCTTTGTCAATATTGGTGACTAAATCATTCGGATTTGATTTCGTTTCAATTGTCAGGCTTTCATGCATGGATTGTGTAATTCTCGCGCCTGCTTCTCTTATCCACTTCTTTGCAATCTCATCAATTTCCGTCCAATTTGTCATTCGTTCGTACCTCTCTTCTATGTAGACCTTTTATTTTATAGGATACTGATAACGGCAATGAAAAAGCAAGGAAAATGAAAAATATCCCTTCTCACGTAAAAACGAACCATTCATGCGGTTCGTTTTCACTATCGCTTTTTTACCCGTTAAGACGAATCCATTCTTTTCTAAGTCGCTCAAGTTTGTTTTTGCTTTGTTCAATCTGCTCTTCATTTTCTTTCTGCATTGCTTCATATAGGGTTGCCAATTCATAATCAACCTCTAGTCTCCAGACAGCAACACGATTGTTTTTCTCTTCCTTAAATCCCTCTTTTACAACTTGCCTCATTGTCTTTCGCCCCTTCCAGAGATCATTTGTTTGTAAAAAAGCATCCCATTTTGCCATTCAACAATGATTACTTCTTATATCGTATGATTGTTCTATTTACGCGCAACATGATTCTGAAAATTGTGTGTTTACCTATTCGTTTATTACCACATTTCCCCTTACTTCAAACGCGCTCAATCTTTTTGAAGCTCGTATGAACTGTGATAAAATATGTATACTTAGCATGAAGGAGGAAAATCATGACACAAATGCGTTTCACTGAAGAAGACTTTAACACATTTACAATAGAAGGCTTAGACGCGCGCATGGAAGTATTAAAAGAGACGGTCCGTCCGAAGCTTACAGCTCTAGGCGAACATTTTGCCCCAACTTTATCAGCTTTAACCGGAGATGAAATGTTTCCGCATGTGGCAAAGCATGCAAGAAGATCCGTCAATCCCCCTGCTGACAGCTGGGTGGCGTTCGCAAACAGCAAAAGAGGCTATAAAAAACTGCCGCATTTCCAAATTGGTTTATGGGAAAGCCACGTCTTTGTGTGGTTTGCGATTATTTATGAATCCCCTATCAAAGAAGAATACGGCAAATTGCTTGAAATGAACCAAGAAACCATTACGAAAAATATCCCTGACAGCTTCGTTTGGTCTGCAGATCACACAAAACCGGGAGTACATAAACAGTCTGAAATGGACAAGGAACAGCTGAAGACACTGTTTGAGCGTTTGCAGACTGTAAAGAAAGCCGAGCTGTTATGCGGCATCCAGCTCCAAAAAGAAGAAGTGCTGAATATGAATAACCAGGAATTCCTTCAGCGTATCGACAATGCCTTTAAACAGCTTGCTTTTCTGTACCGTCTCACCCAAAAAGTATCACAAGCATAAAAAAGAGCCGGGATATCCCCCGGCTCTTTTTCTTACATCTTAATCTTCGCGTGATCAGATTCTCTCGCCTGCTTGACCGTGCGATAAGGAGAATATGTACTTTGTTCCTCAAACTCGCCGCATAGCTTTTTTTCTTCGGCCTTCCCCGGTACAATTTCCTTGAAACGGCGGTAAGCTTTAAGCAGTTCTTCACGATCCGCCCCTTTTTCATATGCAAGCTCAACCTGCTGGAAAAATGCAATCACATCCACTGCTTCTTCGGTTGTCCAATCTTCATTCATCGGATATTGATACTCCATTTTCTTCACTCCTTGTAGATTTACTTCCCTTAAGAGAAAGCATCTTCATTTGATCATAAATTGTTCTTTACATTCTTTCAAGTTCATAATATAATTCATTTGTTTTACGTCTAAAAAACGGTTGAGAAACTGATTTTAATACACACTATTATGCATAGGTATGATTACAAAGGTGGGAAAACAATTGTCGCAACATGAAACACCCTTATACACAGGACTGAAAAAGCATGCAAGCAGACAGCCTGTTCAATTCCACATTCCCGGCCATAAAAAAGGGGCAGGAATGGACCCAGAATTCAGACAATTTATCGGTGAAAACGCGTTAAGCATAGATTTGATTAATATTGAACCATTAGACGATCTGCACGCGCCAAAAGGCATTATTAAACAAGCACAAGACCTGGCTGCTGAAGCATTTGGAGCGGATCATACATTTTTTTCTGTTCAAGGAACAAGCGGCGCCATTATGACAATGGTAATGGCTGTTTGCGGACCTGGCGATAAAATTATTATTCCAAGAAATGTTCATAAATCAATTATGACAGCTATTGTATTTTCCGGAGCGGTTCCAATTTTTATTCATCCTGAAATTGACAATGAGTTGGGCATCTCCCACGGCATTACACTTGAATCTGCTAAACGGGCGATTACCGAACATCCGGATGCAAAAGGGCTTCTCGTCATCAACCCGACATATTTCGGTGTTGCAGCCGACTTAAAAAGCATCGTAGAACTCGCTCATTCGTTCAATGTGCCGGTACTTGTTGATGAAGCACACGGCGTTCACATTCATTTTCACGATGAATTGCCGCTTTCAGCTATGCAGGCAGGAGCAGACATAGCAGCGACAAGTGTCCACAAACTGGGCGGATCACTGACACAAAGCTCTATTTTAAACATGAGAGAAGGCCTTGTATCTAAAGACAGAGTGCAATCCATCCTGAGCATGCTGACAACTACGTCAACTTCTTACTTGCTTCTCGCTTCTTTGGATGTTGCCAGAAAACGCCTTGCAACAGAAGGCCGCCAGCTTGCTGAGGAAACACTCAAGCTTGCCAATCAGACGAGAGATCGCCTCAATCAGATTGAAGGCATTTATTGTGTCGGTTCTGAGATTCTTGGGTCGAAAGCAGCTTACAGCTATGATCCGACAAAATTGATTATCTCTGTGAAAAGTCTTGGCCTGACAGGACATGACGTGGAAAAATGGCTTCGTGAATCCTTTAATATTGAGGTTGAGCTTTCTGATCTGTACAATATTTTGTGTATTTTCACTCCTGGTGACAGCCAAAATGATGCAGACCGGCTTGTAGAAGCTTTAACTGAGATCGCACAGCAAATGTCAGAACAAGATGTAACACATCAGCAAACTGAGGTTCTGCTTCCAGAAATACCTTTATTGGCAATGACTCCGCGTGATGCTTTCTATGCAAATACGGAAGTCATCCCATTAAAAGAAGCATCCGGACGGATTATTGCTGAATTTGTCATGGTATATCCGCCTGGTATTCCAATCTTCATTCCTGGAGAAATTATTACAGAAGAAAACATCAGCTACATTTTTAAAAACCTTGACGCAGGCCTCCCTGTTCAAGGACCTGAGGACTCGACTTTACATATGATCCGAGTCATCAAAGAACAAAAAGCAATTCAATAAAAAATAAAAAGCATGTGGCTTAAAGCCGCATGCTTTTTTTACTCTTCATCAACAGGACATTGACATTGTCCGCAGCATGTTCCGTATAATGTTGTCACTTTCTCATCTTCAAAGTAATGAATGGCTTCGTTGCAATCTTGGCAAACAATCGTACCCATCTCTTATTCCCCATTTCTTTGAAATTTGAAAACGCTTAATTTCTTTTGTTGTTATCATATTAATATGTCACATTTAAAATGTCAACAATAAACTGTATAACACATTTAATTTTAGATCATCATATAGACCATGCTTTTCCATTTTCCCTCATACAATATCTTCTTCATACAGAAGCTTTACTCGATATATATGCCACAGCACATAATGTAATTTCACGTTTTCTTGAACTTTCATCCAAGAATGCAGCAAAAAATTCAATATACCCCAGGTTGCTATTTTAAACGATTGATATAATATGTAATCTCACTTTAAAAACGGTTTCAATTATATAACAATTAGGTAACAAGAAGCAGATTAAGCCGCCTCTCGTGATAAACTAAAGCTAGTTAACTACTGTTTATACAGAGGAGAAGATAGATGCGATATCGCGCGGTATTCCCCATGCTGATAATAGTATTTGCTTTATCGGGCTGTACGCTTTCCACCATCAATCCGATGAAAAAAAGCCGGATTGACAACATTCATCATACACAAATCCTGTTTTTTTCTGATGAGAACCAAATAGACCAGGAAGCGCCTTATTACGATGCACTGCTTGATTTAGAAAAAGATTATCCCGAGCAAATAGATAAAATGAAGGTCTATGATAAAAAAGAAGGCTGGGAAGATGAGATTGAAACTGTCCCTACCCTTATGGTTGTTGATCAGCGCCATGTCGTGGTGAAAATCGAGGGATGTGTGAAAAAGAAAGAAGACATCATTAAACCATTACAGCATGTGCTGTCAAAATAAAAAAACAGCCCCGCTTTGAGCGAGGGCTGTTTTTGATATGAAAATTATTTTACGATGTGAATCGGACTTCCGATTGCCACTTCAGCAGCTTCCATTGTGATTTCACCCAATGTTGGGTGAGCGTGAATTGTCATCGCGATATCTTCAGCAGTCATGCCGCCTTCAATCGCTAAGCTTAATTCAGAAATCATATCAGAAGCACTTGCTCCGGCGATTTGTGCACCGATCACAAGACCGTCCTCTTTACGAGTGATCAGCTTCATGAAGCCGTCTGTTTCGTTAAGAGAAAGCGCGCGGCCGTTTGCGGCAAATGGGAATTTAGCAGCAACAATGTCAAGACCTTCTTCTTTCGCCTGTGCTTCAGTGTAACCAACTGATGCAAGTTCAGGCTCAGAGAAAACAACCGCAGGAATACCAAGGTAATCGATTTCTGCAGGCTCTCCAGCGATAGCTTCTGCTGCGATTTTACCTTCGTAAGATGCTTTATGAGCAAGCGGCGGTCCTTCGATGATATCACCGATTGCATAAATGTTAGGTACGTTTGTGCGGCACTGTTTGTCAGTTTTCACGATACCGCGGTCCGTCATTTCGATACCGACTTGCTCAAGACCAAGCTCATCAGTGTTTGGACGGCGTCCTACTGTAATCAATACGTAATCAGCATCAACAGTTTTTTCTTCGCCTTTTACTTCGAAAGTAACTGTTACGCCGTCTGGTCTTTCTTCAACGCCTTTAGCCATCGCGTTTGTATGGATTTCAACGTTGCCTTTTTTCTTCAGTCTGCGTGTAACGAGAGAACTCATTTGTTTTTCGAAGCCAGGAAGAATTTCATCTCCGCCTTCTAGAATAACAAGTTCAGTACCGAAGTTAGCATACGCAGTTCCAAGTTCAGTTCCGATGTATCCGCCGCCGATAACAACGAGCTTTTTAGGAATTTCTTTAAGAGCCAAAGCGCCAGTTGAATTCAGGACACGCTCACTATATTTGAAGTTTGGCAATTCGATAGGACGAGAACCAGTAGCAATGATTGCGTTTTTAAACGTGTATGTTTGAGCAGAGTTCTCATCCATAACACGAACTGAATTGCTGTCTACAAAGTAAGCTTCACCTTTTACAACATCTACTTTGTTGCCTTTAAGAAGACCTGCTACACCGCCAGTAAGCTTGTTGACAACAGAAGCTTTCCATTCTTGAACTTTTGTGAAATCAACTGTTACATTCTCAGCAGTGATTCCCATGTCATCAGAATGTTTTGCATTCTCATAACGGTGACCTGCATTGATCAGCGCTTTTGAAGGGATACATCCAACGTTCAGACAAACGCCTCCAAGAGTTGCTTTTTCAACGACTGTTACTTTTTGTCCAAGCTGTGCAGCGCGGATGGCAGCTACATAGCCGCCAGGTCCCGCACCAATTACAAGAGTATCTGTTTCAATAGGGAAATCTCCTACTACCATAACATTACGCCTCCATTAAAATTAATTGTGGATCGTTCAGTAAACGCTTGATGTGATTTAATGCATTTTGCGCAGTTGCTCCGTCGATCATACGGTGGTCGAAGCTGAGAGAAAGAGCTAAGACTGGAGCTGCTACGATTTCGCCATCACGAACAATCGCTTTTTCTGCAATGCGTCCGATACCAAGAATCGCAACTTCTGGATGGTTGATAACCGGAGTGAACCATTGTCCGCCGGCAGAACCGATGTTTGTAATTGTGCAAGATGCGCCTTTCATTTCAGCTGGAGCAAGCTTGCCTTCACGAGCTTTTGTTGCAAGGCCATTGATCTCATCAGAAATTTCAAAGACAGATTTACGATCTGCATTTTTCACAACCGGTACAAGCAAGCCTTTTTCAGTGTCAGCAGCGATACCGATGTTGAAGTAATGTTTTTGGATGACTTCATCTGTTTTATCGTCAATTGACGTGTTTAAAACAGGGAATTTTTTCAGTGCAGATGTAAGAGCTTTTACAACATAAGGCAAGTAAGTCAGCTTGATTCCTTGATCAGCAGCAACCTGTTTGAACTGTTTACGATGTGCAACAAGGTTTGTTACGTCCACTTCGTCCATTAACGTTACGTGAGGAGCAGTGTGTTTAGAGTTAACCATCGCTTTTGCAATTGCTTTACGGATACCGCTCATTTTTTCGCGTGTTTCTGGGAATTCGCCCTCTGGAGCTGGTGCAGCAGCCGGTTTAGCAGCTGTTTCTTGTGGTGCAGCTGTTTCTTGCGGTGCAGCTTCTTGCGCTCCTCCGTTTACAAAGCTGTCGATATCTTCTTTTACAACACGTCCATTGTTGCCTGAACCAGTAACCTTACGGATGTCTACGCCTTTTTCACGAGCATATTTACGTACGGAAGGCATAGCGATCACGCGTTTGTTCGGGTCAACTTCAGCTTGATCCTGCTGTCCTGCGCCAGTAGCTTTTGCAGGCTCTTGAGCTTGCTCTTCTTTCGCAACGTCTTGTCCAGCTTCTGCAGTTGACTGAACTTGTGCTTCAGTTTTCGCATCGTCAGACTCGTCGCTGCCTTTAAATTGAAGATCTTCGTAACCAGGTGCATCAAACGTAATAATCGTTTGTCCAACAGTTGCAACCGTTCCCTCTTCAACTTTTAATTCTAATACTTTTCCTTTAACAGGTGAAGGAATTTCTACTACTGCTTTATCATTTTGGACTTCAGCCAGTACATCATCTTCGTCTACCTCGTCGTTAGGCTTGACAAACCATTTTACGATTTCGCCTTCGTGGATACCTTCCCCGATATCTGGAAGTTTAAATTCAAATGCCACAGTTCTCGACCTCCTAGTTTGATTAAGCAATTTTAAAATTTACATCGTAAGCATTGAAAACAGATATATAATAGAGGGAAAACGTTCATCTTCCCTCTCGATTATGCAGTTTGATTAAAATTCAAGCACTTTTCTTGCTGTTTCAAGAACGTCTTTATGGTTTGGAAGCCATACGCTCTCCGCTTGAGAGAAAGGAAATACTGTATCTGGCGCTGCAACGCGAAGTACAGGTGCTTCCAAGCTCAGGATCGCACGGTCATTAATTTCTGCTACTACGTTTGCAGCAATACCGGCTTGTTTTTGTGCCTCTTGAACGACAATCGCGCGTCCTGTTTTTTCTACAGAAGCGATAATTGTATCGATATCAAGTGGGCTTACTGTACGAAGGTCGACAACTTCAGCAGAAATGCCGTCTTTTTCAAGCTCCTCAGCAGCTTTTAATGATTCATGAACCATTGCGCCGTAAGTAATGATTGAAAGATCAGTACCTTCACGTTTCACGTCAGCTTTTCCAAGCTCAATTGTGTATTCTTCTTCAGGAACTTCCTGACGGAAAGAACGGTAAAGCTTCATATGCTCTAAGAAGACAACAGGATCATTGTCTCTGATCGCAGAAATTAAAAGTCCTTTGGCATCGTAAGGAGTTGATGGAATCACAACTTTGATACCAGGCTGTTGTGCAACAAGACCTTCCAAGCTGTCAGCGTGAAGTTCAGGAGTATGAACACCGCCGCCGAATGGAGAACGAATTGTTACAGGTGAAGTCCAGCGTCCGCCAGAACGGTAGCGCATACGAGCCATTTGGCCAGAAACTGAATCCATTACTTCATAAACAAATCCGAAGAATTGGATTTCCATTACCGGACGGAAGCCGTTTAAGCCTAAACCAAGGGCAAGACCGCCGATACCAGATTCAGCAAGTGGCGTGTCAAACACACGGTCTTCACCGAATTCTTTTTGCAATCCTTCTGTCGCACGGAATACGCCGCCGTTTACACCAACGTCTTCTCCGAAAACTAAGACATTTTCGTCATTTTTCAGTTCTGTGCGTAACGCATCCGTGATTGCTTGAATCATTGTCATTTGCGCCATGGCTTACTTCGACTCCTTCTGTGTATAAATTTCAAATTGCTCCTCAAGGTTGTGAGGCATTTTTTCGTACATGATTTTCATTAAATCAGTTACTTTTTGCTTCGGTTCAGCATCAGCTTTTTTGATCGCTTGCTTAATTTCTTCTTTCGCATCCTCAATCACTTTTGCTTCTTCTTCTTCAGACCATAAGCCTTTGTTTTCAAGGAACGCACGGAAGCGTACAAGCGGATCTTTTTGTTCCCACTCATTTTCGATTTCTTTTGTACGATATTTAGTAGGATCGTCACCAGCCATTGTGTGCGGGCCATAACGGAATGTAAGTGTTTCAATTAGTGTTGGACCTTCGCCGTTGATTGCACGCTCGCGTGCTTCAGCAGTTGCTGCGTATACAGCAAGCGGATCCATTCCGTCTACTTGTACGCCGACAATACCGGCAGCTACAGCTTTTTGTGCAATTGTTTCAGCTGCAGATTGTTTTTCAACAGGAGTTGAAATCGCATAACGGTTGTTTTGCACCACGAAGATTGCAGGTGCTTTATAAGCTCCGGCAAAGTTAATTCCTTCGTAGAAGTCCCCTTGAGAAGCTCCGCCGTCACCAGTGTAAGTGATTGCGACAGCTTTCTTACCGCGTTTTTTAAGACCTAGCGCAACACCGGCAGTTTGAATGTATTGAGCACCGATAATGATTTGTGGAGAAAGGGCATTCACATCATCAGGCATTTGGTTTCCTCTGAAATGTCCGCGAGAGAAAAGAAACGCTTGATATAATGGAAGGCCGTGCCAAATTAACTGAGGCACATCACGGTATCCAGGAAGAACAAAGTCTTCTTTTTCAAGCGCGAAATGCGTTGCAATCTGAGAAGCTTCTTGACCCGCAGTAGGAGCGTAAAATCCGAGACGTCCTTGACGGTTTAATGAGATAGAGCGTTGGTCAAGCACACGCGTAAATACCATGCGGCGCATTAGCTCTTTTAATTGATCATCAGTTAAATCAGGCATCGCCGCTTCATTCACGACTTCTCCCTTTTCATTTAAAATTTGGAACGTTTCGAACTGCTTTTTAATGGCATCAAATTGCTTCTTACTGTCAACGATAGCTTTTTTCGTTTTTGCAGCCATACTAAGTCACCTCTTCCTTTCTTTTAAACAGTCATTAGACGTGCATTCCTTTTATACATACAAACTTAGGGTACCCTAAAGTATCAGCAGTAAGTCGTATTATATTTTAGCCGATCCCCAGTTTGCCAAAACCTTTTATGTAGGATAGTTACACTCTGCTTTGAACTGTATTATTTCGAAGTTGTAAAAAACTAATACAACACCGCTTAACATGGATTAGTTTACACCAAATAAAGAAGAACCGTCAATCGTTTTCATCGCTGATTTTCAATAAATGTATTCGCTTTACATTTTCAACAAAAAAACAGATGCCAACCGCGCCCAAAACTGTACTAGTATACCTTACTATGCTGTACTACAATAGAAATGAAAATTTTGAATGAAATCCGAATCGCATTTCATTCAAAAAAGAGCTGATCGAGTCAGCTCTTTTTCACACGATAGCCTGCAGCATCATATAAATCTTCCCGGGCTTTATTATATTTTTCGGTTTGTTCATTAAATTCTCCGCTATATTTAAGGATCTTTTCATAAGAAGCATTGACTTTATCGATCTGCTGATCCAGATCATCTCTTGTCAAGTCTTTGTCTTTCAGCTGCATATACAGTTTTTTATTAAGCTCAAGCGCTTTTTTATACTCTTTATACATAGTGCCATATGATGTATATCTTTTCTCCATATGGTTTGCTGCGGCATCGGCCTTTTCTTTTATGTCTTTTTCCTTAATATGTTCCGCTGACGTTTTTGCTTCCTCAAATTCTGTTTCCGATTTTTTCATGCTGTCATTTTCAAGCTTTAGGTGTTCTTCGCGCTTGCTGACATTTTCAAGCGCCTTATTAGATAAAGCAACAATTTTTTTATAATCATCCATATTGAGCTTCATAACACTATCGTAAAGCTGATTTTCTTTGGCCTCTAATTCTTTGAGTGTGTTTTGTTCTTCTTGAAACGGCTTTTCCGATTCCGCGGCTTTTTCTAATGAATGATGAAGTGAATCAACCGGGTCCTGTCCCATGCATCCTGTTAATATCAGTGCCATGGCACAAAAAGCTCCGATCTTGATTCCAGGCCTCCGTTTTATAGCGTCTTTCACGTTAAATCCCCCAATCTTGACAATTTCTACTATAGAATCCATGGGGACATTTGGCAATAGTCGTGCTGTATTAATGCAATACTGAAATTAAATCAAAAAAGTGAAAAATCAGGACAGATGACCATACAACTTTTTTGTTTTTACATAGGTTATATTAGACGCTATGCCTACTTATAAAGGCTCTGGCGTAATTAAAAGAGGAGGTTATGTAATATGTATGGATATGGTTACGGCGGAGGCTGCTGCAGTTATGGTGGTTACGGATATGGTGGCTGCGGATATGGCTACGGCCGCACCTTTGCGCTAATCGTTGTTTTATTCATTCTGTTAATCATTGTCGGAGCTGCTTATTTAGGCGGAGGCTGTTGCTAACCACACAGCATGAAATTGACCAGCCATATACGGCTGGTCATTCGTTTCGTTGCACCTTTGTGAAGAAATCCGATATAATTTACATATTAAGCTTTAGGAGTGAAGTTTCTTGATTACTATGGAAAACATCGTACGTGACGGCCATCCAGCCCTCAGAGAGACTGCCGAACCTGTTGAGCTGCCTCCAACTGATGCAGAAAAACAGCAGCTGGCCGACATGATCGAATTTGTTAAAAACAGCCAAAATCCTGAATTAGCCGAAAAATACAAGCTGCGCCCTGGCGTAGGACTCGCAGCTCCTCAAATTAATATCAAAAAACGAATGATCGCCGTTCATGCGGAAGATGCTTCCGGTAAATTATACAGCTATGCTCTGTTTAATCCTAAGATCGTCAGCCATTCAGTTGAAAAAAGCTACTTAACAAGCGGCGAGGGCTGCCTCTCTGTGGATGAAGCGATTCCCGGTTATGTTCCCCGCTATTCTCGCATCAGAGTAAAAGGAACAACACTAGAAGGCGAAAATATTGATATTCGTTTAAAAGGATTTCCGGCTATTGTGTTTCAGCATGAGATCGATCATTTGAACGGTGTTATGTTCTATGATCATATTGATAAGGAAAATCCTTTCAAAGAACCTGAAAATGCAATCGCAATTGAGCGCTAATAGAAAAAGCGGCTGGCACAATGCCAGCCGTTTCTTTATTTTAAAAGGCCCAATTCTTTGACAGCGTATGCAATTCCATCCTCGTCCACCGGTTTTGTTACAAAGTCCGCGATTTCTTTCAGTTCGGGAACAGCATTTCCCATAGCAACGCCTGTCCCAACATATTCAATCATTTGCAGATCATTTAATCCGTCGCCGAAAGCATATGTATCGCCGATATCAAACGGAAGACGCTCAATCACTTTTTTGATTCCTTCTGCCTTCGAACCTCCGTGCGGCAGAACATCAGTCGATAGCTCATGCCAGCGAACTAGATCAAACTCAGGAAAAGCGGCATAAGCTTTTTCTTCTTCATCCTGACAAAATAAAAGAAGCTGAAAAATTTCTTTTCCTTCATAAAAAAGGTCATCGGTCTCTGGGTAATCGGTTTTAAGGCTGCCGATTCCCTCGAGAACATGAGGGTGATCCGCAACAGTCGCTTTCATCGTGTCCTCAGCCATAAACACAACAGGATGCTTGCCTTCATCCGCCTGCTTTAATAATCGCCTGATTGCATCTTTAGGCAGCGGATTTTTATAAATCACTTGATTTTCAAAGACAACAAACTGTCCATTGTAGGAAATAAATGAGTGGATGCCCAGCTCCTCCAAAATCGGCTTAACCAAAAATGGAGATCGGCCGCTGGCAATAAACACATGATGCCCTTGGCGCTGCAGCTCCGCCACGGTTTTTCTCGTACTTTCCGGTATATTCTTATCATGATCATATATTGTGCCGTCAATATCAAAAAAGATTAATTTTGAATCCATCGCAACTTCCCCTTTATCGTCTTGGTCTGCAATTCCCACCCTCATCATACAAAAAGATTGTCATTCAGCAAACAATTTCGTTCAAAAATCATATTAAATTCCATTTATAACCACGAAAAGTCTTCCTCAATCTCCGTATACTATTTGTATAAAAGAACTCTGGGACAAATATTTTAATAAAGGAGGAACTGGCTAATGCTGCGTAAATTAAGAAAGAAACTCAGAAGACAATGGAACGGAATGCTCCGTAAGAAAGCAATTGCCTGACAAGGGATCTTTCACTTTTTGAGAGATCCTTATTTTGCTCAAGGCTTTCCTTATATTCCGTTTTCGAATATAATAGAATGAGCGAGTCTAACATACGGCATTTAAGGAGAGATTTGGAATGATTTATAAGGTATTTTATCAAGAGAAGGCTGACGAAGTACCTGTTCGGGAAAAGACAGATTCACTTTATATTGAAGGCGTATCTGAGCGTGACGTCAGAACAAAGCTGAAAGAAAAGAAATTTAATATTGAGTTTATTACACCTGTTGATGGTGCATTCTTAGAATATGAACAACAGAGCGAAAATTTTAAAGTATTGGAGTTATGAGCGGTATGAAATTTGTAAAAAATGATCAGACTGCTGTTTTCGCCCTCGGAGGTTTGGGCGAAATCGGTAAAAATACGTACGCGGTGCAATTCCAGGATGAAATTGTGCTGATTGATGCGGGGATCAAGTTTCCCGAGGACGAACTGCTCGGAATTGACTACGTCATCCCTGATTATACGTATTTAGTCAAAAACGAAGATAAAATTAAAGGGCTTTTTATCACCCACGGGCACGAAGACCACATCGGCGGTATTCCATACCTGCTCAGACAAGTGAATATTCCTGTATACGGCGGAAAACTCGCGATCGGCTTACTTCGGAATAAACTTGAAGAGCATGGATTATTGAGACAGACGAAACTGAACATTATCGGCGAGGATGATATTGTAAAGTTCCGCAAAACGGCTGTGTCATTCTTCAGAACAACACACAGTATTCCGGATTCCTACGGCATTGTTGTAAAAACGCCGCCCGGAAACATCGTACATACTGGGGATTTCAAATTCGACTTTACTCCAGTCGGCGAGCCGGCAAACTTAACGAAAATGGCCGAAATCGGTAAAGAAGGCGTTTTGTGCCTTCTTTCAGACAGCACAAACAGTGAAAATCCGGAGTTTACCATGTCTGAGCGCCGTGTAGGAGAAAGCATTCATGACATTTTCCGCAAGGTGGACGGCCGAATTATCTTCGCTACATTTGCGTCGAATATTCACCGCTTGCAGCAGGTAATTGAAGCTGCTGTACAAAATGGAAGAAAAGTTGCCGTATTTGGACGCAGTATGGAATCGGCTATCGAAATTGGACAGACACTCGGTTATATTAACTGTCCTAAAAATACGTTTATTGAGCATAACGAAATCAATCGTATGCCTGCTAATAAAGTAACAATTTTATGTACAGGAAGCCAAGGGGAACCAATGGCGGCGTTATCAAGAATTGCAAACGGCACACACCGCCAAATTTCAATCAATCCTGGGGATACAGTCGTATTTTCTTCATCCCCTATCCCAGGCAACACAATCAGCGTGAGTCGAACAATCAACCAGCTGTATCGTGCGGGTGCTGAGGTTATTCACGGCCCTCTTAACGATATCCATACATCCGGTCACGGCGGACAGGAAGAACAGAAGCTGATGCTTCGTTTAATCAAGCCTAAATTCTTCATGCCGATTCACGGTGAGTACAGAATGCAAAAGATGCATGTCAAACTTGCAACAGATTGTGGCATCCCAGAGGAAAACTGCTTTATCATGGATAATGGTGAAGTATTAGCGCTTAAAGGCGACGAGGCTTCAGTTGCAGGAAAAATCCCGTCCGGTTCAGTGTACATTGACGGAAGCGGTATCGGTGATATTGGCAATATCGTACTTCGTGATCGCAGAATTCTCTCTGAAGAAGGACTTGTCATCGTTGTTGTCAGCATTGACATGGACGACTTCAAGATTTCAGCGGGCCCAGATTTGATTTCCAGAGGATTTGTGTACATGAGAGAATCTGGCGACTTGATCAACGACGCTCAAGAGCTCATTTCAAATCACTTACAAAAAGTAATGGAACGAAAAACGACTCAATGGTCTGAAATCAAAAACGAGATTACAGACACGCTTGCACCTTTCTTGTACGAAAAAACAAAGCGCCGTCCAATGATCCTGCCGATCATTATGGAGGTTTAAAAAAAGAGGCACTCCCTAAGGGAGTGCCTCTTTTTATTGCAGTGATATGTGTTGAAATGATTTTACATCGAATAAGCCCGTAGTCGTCATTTTAATATCAGGAATGACAGGCAACGCTAAAAACGACAATGTCAAAAATGGATTAAATCCGCCTGTGAAACCGATTAACGGCAATTTATCATGAAGCGTCAGCAAGCTTTGATTCACTTGCTCTGCAGATTGGTCGGATAATAACCCTGCAATCGGCAGCGGTACTGAATGGAGCTCTTCCCCATTTTTTATAATCGTTAATCCTCCGCCAATTTCCTGCAGCTTATTAACTGCCGCCGCGATATCCTCATCATTCGTTCCGACAGCAATAATATTATGGGAGTCGTGTGAAATGGTTGTGGCAATCGCTCCGCTCTTGAATCCAAAACCTTTCACAACACCAAGTCCGGTTTCTTTTAATCCTTTATGCCGCTCAACAACTGCAATCTTTAACAAATCAAGCTCAGTGTCAGGCTCAAATTCGCGGGCAACAGGAGCCGGAACTTGTACTAATCTTGTTTCAAGCTGATTTGGTATGATTTGAATGACATTGATCTGCTGCTCTGAATCGATTGGCATATGAAAATCCTGTTTGTTAAGAGGATCAGCAAGCTTAACAGAATCAAGCAGTGCCTGATCTGGTGCTGCAGTTGAAGCATAATCATGATAGACCGCTTTGCTGTCTTCAGCAACAGTCTGCCCTTTTACCATCGTCATTGTGACAGTGACATTTTCCAGATCAGATACAAAGAGCAAATCAGCGTCAAAACCCGGGGCAATCGCTCCCTTTGTATCTAATCCGTAGCATTCGGCCGCATTGAGGCTTCCTAATTGATAGGCTAAAAACGGATCAAGTCCGGCTTGAATCGCCATTTTCACCTGATGGTTTACACTTCCCTCTGACAATAAATCATCCACATGCTTATCATCCGTACAAAAAAAGAACCGGCGTGCGTTCTTTTCATTCACCGCCGGCAGCACATTGAGCGTGTTTTTGGCGACTGATCCTTCACGCATCATGACATACATGCCCCTTCTGATACGATCAAGGGCTTCTTCCTTCGATGTTACTTCATGGTCATTTAAGACAAATGCGGTTCTGTAAATGTTAATGAGGTCTGTTGATAAACCAGCTAAATGACCGTCTATCCGTTTTCCTGCAACACGGGCATCGAGCAGTTTCTGAACCATGTCTTCTTCAGCCTGCTGAACCGACACATAATCCATAACTTCAGCCAGTCCTAATACTTCTTCTTCTTCATAAAAAGGCTTGAGATCTGCAGCTTTAAGAATTGCGCCTGATCGCTCAAAACTTGCGGCAGGCACACTGGAAGGAAGCATAAAATGGATATTCAGCGGTGTATGCCGAGCTTGTTCAAGCATAAACACAATCCCTTTTTCACCAGACACATTCGCGATCTCATGCGGATCTGTAACAACCGTCGTCACGCCATGAGGCAACACTGCTTTAGCGAACTCAATCGGTGTAACCATTGACGACTCAATATGTACATGTCCATCAATAAAACCCGGAACAATCATTTGTCCCTCTGCATCAATGGTATTTTCACCTTCATACTCACCGAGGCCTACAATAACTCCATCTGTAATCGCAATATCTTCATATATCCATTCTTGATTATATACGTCCATGATTTTTCCGTTCTTAATGACGATATCAGCTTTTTGTCTTTGGGCTGAAGCATTCAGCCTATTGACTAGCGCTTCTTTATTCAAATAGGCCCCTCCTCTTTTTTATTATATGGTACAATATGCTATCGGAACGCCTGTGCTTAGTCAATGAAATTTTAAGAAATTGGCGCTCAGTTCATTAAAGTTGTTATATTCTGATAATATGAAAAACCGCCCTTTGAGGACGGCTTATTTGACTGCTATTTAGTATGAAGAACTCTTTTTTCAAAACGGGAGATGTCTGTAACTGATCCAATAACAATGAGTATATCTTCTTGGTGGATGACTTCGGTTGCAAGCGGTGATACGATGACTTCCTTGCCCCTTTTTATGGCTACGATATTAATACCGTATTTTGCGCGAATATCTAAATCGAGAAGTGTATTTCCAGCCAGGCGGCTGTTAGCTACGATTTCAACAAGACTATGCTCTTCAGACAGCTCCAAATAGTCAAGTACATTGTTGGACACGATATTATGCGCAATTCGTTTTGCCATATCGCGTTCTGGGTGGACGATGTGATCCGCGCCAATTTTAGACAGCACTTTTTCGTGATAATCGTTCTGCGCTTTAACTGTAATCGTATGGACGCCAAGTTCTTTCAGAATGAGTGTCGTTAAAATACTCGCTTGAATATTTTCCCCGATTGCTACAATAACGTGGTCAAAATTTCGCAGGCCTAAATTTTTCAGGACAGATTCGTCTGTCGAATCACCGATAACTGCGTGAGATGCAATCTTGGCATACTCGTTGACTTTATCTTCATCGATATCCATTGCCATAACCTCGACGCCTTCTTCGCTTAATGCTTTGCAAATACTGCCACCAAAACGGCCCAGCCCAATTACCGCAAATTCTTTTTTCATCGTGGTGCTCCTTTATATGACATGATATTGATCAAATTTTATCATATTCTTTTGTTACAGTGTTATCCTTTTGGCAGCGAATTCATATGCCGCTTGAGCTTTTCAGTAAACTCAGGCGACAAATACAGCTCCGCTCCGCGTTCGATTTCAATCTGATAGTGCTGAGGCGGGGCAATTTCCGCTTCTTTTTGGAGGACGAGAAAGGTTAAGCAGTCTTTGTAGTGCCTACCGCCAGCTTCAACGTCTACAAATGCCGGCCGATACGTAAGAGATTCGACGCCCTCCCTTTTATATAGATAGGAGAGAGCAGAATAAGGGATACGGTATAAAACGCCTTCTGTTGTTCCTCCGTCTTCCAACATGTCCGCTCTTGAACCGTCATCCCTTTTTAGCGTGAAGCGGGTTGTGTATCCTTTTAAAACAGCCCTTCCTACTGTATCTTGAAAATAGTGATCGACTCCCGCTTTTTGAAAGCGGGCATTATCCATGCATGATCCATAGGCAAAATAATAAATGGGATTTTTCGATTTGCTGATCATCTGATGTTCTTTCCAGTCGCCGCTGCTTATTTTCGTAAAGCCGGCAAACCCGTCTTTGTTCATAAAATAAATAAGCGCATTTTTAATCCCGACATCCGTTTCTACAAACACCGTTTGTTTATGATATCCTTGAAAAAATTGATCGAGCTTATGTATACACAATTCATCTGCTTCATATACTTCGCCGTATATATAGCCTTCACCATTTAAAACAGCTGTGGGCCCCTCTTTTGCAGCAAACAAACTTCCCTTTGTTCTCGCCTGCTCATTGATACATGCCGATTGTGCCAGCAAATGATGGTTTTTTTCATGCTTTCTTAATGTCCCGTATACAAACAGAAGCGAGTTCACTTTATTTTTCTCCTCTCAGCTGTCTGATTTTAAAGGCAAAACCACTTGAAAGACGCTGCCTTTTCCAGCTTCACTTTCGATTTTCAATTCCCCGTCATGTTCCTTCAGGATTCTCAAACAAATGGGAAGTCCCAGTCCAGTGCCCTTTTCTTTTGTTGAATAAAAAGGTTTGCCAATCTGCTTCAGCTTTTCCTGCGGCATGCCGTTTCCTTCATCCTTTACGCTTATCACTGCATGAGAGGCGGTTTTAGCAGTTGAAATGGTTACGACACCACCCTTTGGCATTGCCTCAATTCCGTTTTTAATGATGTTGATAAAGACCTGCTTCAGCTGATTTTCGTCTCCATTAATCATACAGCCATCTGTCTCTTTGAAATTTTTCTCTATGACGATATTGGACAGAATTGCATTGGTATCAAGCAATGTCGTGACTTGTTTCAAGATCTCATTAAGCTGGTGTGTTTTAAATCTGATTGCCTGCGGTTTTGCAAGCAGCAGCAGCTCGCTGAGCACTAAATCGATTCTTTTAATCTCTGAAAAGATGATGTCAAAATAGTCTTTTCTGTCCGGATATTGTGTTTTCATAATCTGGAGGAAACCGCTGACAGATGTTAAAGGGTTTCTGACCTCATGAGCAATACCTGCGGCAAGTTCACTTGTGATTGATAGTTTCTGGGATTCCCTCGCCAGCCGTTCATTAATCTCAATGAGCTCATCTTCAGCCTCTTTCCGCTCAGTGATATCTGACATTGTACCCAGGCTGCCTGTAAATTGGTCATCCCGGTCATAGTAAAGTTTATAATGAACTTCTCCCCAAAAAATCGTGCCGTTCTTTGTCACGTATTTTGCCGTAAACATGCCAGAAGACGCTTTGTTTTGGATTTGGGTGTTAATGTGGTCGGCTACGTGCTTTTCTTTTATGAAGTAATCGTTATACATTGTTCCCATACATTCACTGATTGAAAAGCCGGTTATTGATGCCCACGCTTGGTTTAAATATGTAATTTCGCCTTTTGCATTCGTTTGAAATACGATTTCCTGCAAATTATCCATGATGCGGTTTTTTTCTTCAGAAAGCTGTTTATACTTCCATTCGTTATCCTTCATTTTCTTAACCAGCTGCTGTTTCTCATCAATATAATAAGCCAGCATCCAGACACTTACCAGCGTGACTGCAGTATACACAATATCAACAGGCCAATTAATCGGGTTTTTGCCTATAAAATAAAATAAATAATCCCAAAACATTATAAAAATCATTGCCAAAATGATGGAAATGATACGAGCTTGATATTTTCTCATATGACCACCTGCCGCTTGTGTTTCTCTACTTATTGTACCATTCTTCGACAAATAATTGAGTAAAATATGTAAAGTATCCCAAATCATTCATTACCAAATATCTTGATGTCATATCTTAGGCGGCGGTAATCAAAAATTGGCACGCAAAAAAGGCGGAGGTGATATCACTCCGCCTTTTTTAGCATAATTTTATTCTTTTAAAGCGGCTTGAATTTCTTCGAGAAGCAGCTGTGCACCCTCAGGGCTTAGCGTAATTTTACCGTTGCCGTATTCTTTATTTTCTGAAGTGATTTCTCCAGTCATTAAACAAACGCCATGAGGTTTGTA
This sequence comes from Bacillus sp. SIMBA_008, assembly GCF_046535495.1. Lineage (NCBI taxonomy): Bacteria > Bacillati > Bacillota > Bacilli > Caryophanales > Bacillaceae > Bacillus > Bacillus sp. SIMBA_008. The sequence goes on from NZ_JAWRWL010000002.1 coordinate 412,065, forward strand.
CTTTTTCAAGATAATTTTATCTCCGTCAACAAAAAACTCAATGCTGTCTTTTATGGCAATATCCAATGCCCGTCTCAACTCAATCGGCATGACAATGCGGCCTAATTCATCTACTTTTCTCACAACACCTATTGATTTCATAAAAACCCTTCTTCCTTTAAATGTTTCTTTTCTCATGTAATGTTTTAAGGATGTACCTCAATATATCGTAGACGAATGAAACTTTGAAAAAGTTTCCCGCTTTCTATAAGAATTACAAGATATTTTTTCCATAAAACTGAAAAATGTATTACTTCTGTTACACAGTTCCTTGATTTTTTACAAAAACATTTCTTTACCGACGCACACCCCCAAAAATCGCAGTATTTCTGAGAAACTTTAAATGTAGAATCATATTAAATTAGGATAGAGATTGGGTGAAAACATGTTTCAATCAACTGAAATCGGGATTGACTTAGGAACAGCTAATATACTTGTTTACAGCAAAAATAAAGGGATTATCCTAAATGAACCATCTGTTGTCGCAGTGGATACGACGACAAAAGCAGTGCTTGCAATCGGAGCTGATGCGAAAAACATGATCGGTAAAACACCGGGAAAAATTGTCGCTGTCAGACCGATGAAAGATGGCGTGATCGCAGACTATGATATGACAACTGACCTGCTAAAGCACATTATGAAAAAAGCCGCAAAAAGCATCGGCATGTCGTTCAGAAAACCGAACGTAGTCGTTTGCACACCATCAGGCTCAACAGCAGTAGAACGCCGCGCCATCAGTGATGCGGTGAAAAATTGCGGCGCGAAAAACGTTCATTTAATCGAAGAGCCAGTTGCAGCCGCCATCGGAGCGGATTTACCGGTTGATGAGCCGGTTGCCAATGTGGTAGTAGATATCGGCGGAGGGACGACAGAGGTCGCTATTATTTCCTTCGGTGGCGTTGTTTCCTGCCATTCTATCAGGATCGGCGGAGACCAGCTTGATGAGGATATCGTTTCTTTCGTCCGTAAAAAATACAATTTGCTGATCGGCGAACGCACAGCTGAGCAGGTAAAAATGGAAATTGGCCATGCTCTGATTGAACATATACCAGAGGCAATGGAAATTCGGGGACGCGACCTCGTGACAGGTCTTCCAAAAACCATTATGCTTCAATCCAACGAAATTCAAGATGCAATGCGTGAATCCCTCCTGCATATTCTTGAAGCCATCAGAGCGACACTTGAGGACTGTCCGCCTGAATTGAGCGGAGATATTGTTGATCGCGGCGTTATTTTAACAGGCGGCGGCGCGCTCCTTAATGGAATTAAAGAATGGCTCACAGAAGAGATTGTCGTGCCTGTACACGTGGCGCAAAACCCGCTTGAATCTGTAGCAATCGGCACAGGCCGTTCTTTAGAAGTGATTGATAAGCTGCAAAAGGCAATTAAATAGTCTTTACCCGCAAAATTCTCACACGCGGCAAATTTCTTGCTTCTTTTTTCCTCACTTCCTTCATATTGTGGGAAATGGAGAAACGTTAAGGAGGAAACAGATGCTAAGAGATTTAGGAAGAAGAGTAGCGATCGCAGCCATTTTAAGCGGAATTATTCTTGGAGGCATGAGCATTTCTTTGGCAAATATGCCTCATTCGCCTGCAGGCGGCACTGTAAAACTGAATCATCCATAATATTGAAAAACCCAAGACGTGTCGTTTTGGGTTTTTCACTTTGGGCTCCTTCTTTCCTTTATAGGATCATATTTGATATGATGAGAAAAAAGCTTGGAGGAATGATTCATGGATTCATTTTCACAGAAATTAAATACATATGCACAGCTGGCGGTAGAAGTCGGCGTTAATGTCCAAAAAGGCCAGTATGTAGTCGTAAATGCTTCAACAGACGTTCGGGATTTTGTCCGTTTAATTGTAAAACACGCATATGAAAAGGGCGCAAAAAACGTCACCGTGAATTGGCAGGATGACGAAGTCGCCAAATTAAAATACGAACTTGCGCCGTTTGAAGCATTTGAAGAATATCCTGAATGGGAAGCAAAAGGCAGAGAAGAGCTTGCCAAAAATGGAGCTGCTTTCATTTATGTTGTGTCGTCAAACCCAGACTTGCTAAAAGGTATAGATTCCAAACGGATTGCGGCATTCCAAAAAGCAGCAGGCAAAGCATTACATACATACAGACAATATATTCAATCAGACAAAGTCAGCTGGACTGTCGTAGGTGCGGCATCAGCAGGCTGGGCTCACAAGGTGTTTCCTGGCAAATCAGAGGAGGAAGCGATCCACCTTCTGTGGGAAGAAATTTTTAAAGCGACGCGCGTAAATGAAGACAACCCGGTTCAGGCGTGGATCAATCATGACCAAAATCTTCATGAAAAAGTTGACCATTTGAACGAGAGACATTACGCTGCCTTACATTATCAAGCTGAAGGAACTGATTTAACAATTAAGCTGCCTAGGAAGCATGTTTGGGCAGGTGCGGGAAGCGTGAATGAAAGCGGCCATGAGTTTATGGCCAATATGCCGACAGAAGAAGTGTTCACGCTGCCGCAAAAAGACGGGGTTGACGGTGTGGTATCAAGCACAAAACCATTAAGCTACGGCGGAAATATTATTGAAAATTTCACCCTGACGTTTGAAAATGGCCGTATAGTCGACATTAAAGCTGAAAAAGGTGAGGATATTTTAAAAGAACTGGTGGAAACAGATGAAGGTTCTCACTATTTAGGTGAAGTGGCACTTGTTCCTTACGATTCGCCTATATCACAATCAAACATTCTTTTCTATAACACGCTGTTTGATGAAAACGCGTCAAATCATTTGGCGATCGGAAGCGCCTATGCCTTTAATATTGAAGGCGGAAAGCAGATGTCTCGTGAAGAGCTTGTCAAAGAAGGCCTAAATGAGAGCATTACACACGTGGACTTTATGATCGGTTCTAAGGATATGAATATTGACGGAATTACGGCAGACGGGAAAAGAGAGCCTATCTTCAGAAACGGAAATTGGGCTTTTTAAGTAAATAAAAGGAGGCTTTTCCGCCTCCTTTTTTTATTTTTCTGCTTCATACATTTGCAGATTCGCATAAACGGTTTCTAATACTGGTGCAGCGAGAGATAAACGTTTAACTTTTTCAAGCAAAAATCCATGCAGGTGGTCGCCTTCTGTCGTTTGGCCGTTTTCCATATCCCGAAGCATGGATGACTTCATATGGTAAGACATGCTGGTCATCGTACGAAAGCTCTCTTCCTCAAGATCCGGATCAGCCGGAACACCTTCTTTTCGTAAAACAGCGCAAATTTCCCCAATAAGAGTTTGGGCCGTGTGACGTCCGGCTTCTGTGGCGAGGATTGGGCCAAGCGGTCGTTGAAATAACGTTGTGATCCCCGCTTGCGCTGCAATAAAGAGATACTTTTTCCAAATGTCCTTCTCGATATGCCCGCTAATGATGACTTCAGCCTTCACACCTGAAAATGCCTCTTCAAGCGCTCTTATCCGCTCCGTACGCTCGCCGTTCCATTCTCCAAATACAAAACGATGCGATGTGCTCGTATGATGAATTTCTCCTTTGTTGTCTAAAGCACTTTCTATAAAACACAGGCCGCCCAGCACCTGTTCTTTTGAAAATGCCGCAAATAGCTGCTCATAGTGGCGGTACCCATTTAAAAAAGGGATAATGACAGATTCCTGATGGATAAATGGTTTGACATCGTCTATCACTTGGCCAAGCGAGTATGCTTTAGAAGCAATGATAACGACATCAAATTGCCCTGTTTCTCCGGCACTGATTAGTTCGGGCTGAAATGATACATTCCCTTTTTCACTATGGATGACAAGCCCGGTTTTTTTCAGCTGCTCAGCTCGTTTTTGGCGCACGAGAAATGTCAAATCATTTCCTTTCTCCGAAAGCCGTCCGCCAATATACCCACCTACTCCACCTGCTCCGACAACTAAAAATTTCATGTTGTGATCTCCTTTCATATTTAGGTATCAAAAAAAGCAGAGAAATCTCTGCTTTTTTTATTCCGCGTATAGTTCAGTCAATTTTTTCTGCACATCAGCATTTTCAAGGAACTCGTCATAGCTCATTTGCTTATCGACGATGCCGTTAGGTGTAATTTCTATAATTCTGTTGGCAATGGTCTGCACAAACTGATGGTCATGGGAAGTAAACAGCATAGCGCCTTTAAAGCTGATTAAGCCGTTATTGAGCGCTGTAATGGACTCTAGGTCTAAATGGTTAGTTGGCTCATCCAAAATTAAAATATTGGCGCCAGAAAGCATCGCTTTCGACAGCATACAGCGGACCTTTTCTCCCCCGGAGAGTACGTTTGCTTTTTTGTGGACTTCCTCTCCAGAGAACAGCATGCGTCCTAAGAAGCCGCGTAAAAAGCTCTCACTTTGGTCGTGCGGAGAATATTGGCGAAGCCAGTCTACAAGGTTCAGATCACTGCCTTCGAAATATTCGCTGTTGTCTTTTGGAAAATACGCCTGAGATGTGGTAACACCCCATTTAAACGTTCCGCTGTCAGCTTCCATTTCCCCGGAAATGATTTTAAACAGCGTAGTAACAGCAAGTTCGTTTCGGCCAGTGAAAGCAATTTTATCTTCTCGATTCATAATAAAGCTGACATTGTCAAGCACCTTTACGCCATCAATTGTTTTTGTTAAGCCTTCCACGCGAAGAACATCATTTCCGATTTCCCGTTCCGGCGTGAAGTTAACATAAGGATAGCGGCGGGAAGACGGTTTAATATCATCCAGCGTGATTTTTTCGAGAAGTTTCTTTCTTGATGTAGCCTGCTTAGATTTAGACGCATTGGCGCTGAATCTAGCGACAAACTCTTGAAGCTGTTTAATCTGCTCTTCTTTTTTCTTGTTCGCTTCTTGAGAAAGCTTTAACGCCAGTTGGCTTGACTCGTACCAGAAATCATAGTTTCCGACATAGATTTGAATTTTGTTAAAATCAAGGTCGGCAATGTGCGTGCATACTTTATTTAAGAAGTGGCGGTCATGGGATACGACAATAACTGTGTTTTCAAAGTTAATCAGAAACTCTTCAAGCCACTGGATTGCCTGAAGGTCCAAGTGGTTCGTCGGCTCATCGAGGAGCAGAACATCCGGCTTGCCGAATAATGCCTGTGCCAAGAGAACTTTTACCTTCTCCGAACCGCCGAGGTCTGCCATCTTTTTTGTGTGCAGATCTTCTGAGATACCAAGGCCTTTTAACAGGATCGCAGCTTCACTTTCCGCTTCCCAACCGTTCAGTTCCGCAAATTCACCTTCTAGCTCAGCAGCACGAATCCCATCCTCATCTGAGAAATCAGGCTTCATGTAAATAGCGTCTTTCTCCTGCATGACTTCATACAGGCGTTTGTGGCCCATAATGACTACTTTCAGCACTTCATACTCTTCGTACTCAAAATGGTTCTGCTTCAAGACGGCAAGACGCTCGCCAGGACTCATATGCACGTCGCCTGTCTGAGGCTCGATTTCGCCTGACAGCACCTTTAGAAACGTTGATTTACCGGCACCGTTTGCACCAATTAACCCATAGCAGTTGCCTGGGGTAAATTTAATATTAACATCTTCAAATAACTTGCGATCCGCAAACCGCAAGCTTACATTATTTACAGCAATCATTTATTATCCTCCATCATGTCTATCATCAATAAAAGTATACCATGAATGCAGGGCAAGAGAAATGATTCCCTGATAAAACAGAGAGAAAACACTTATACACCCAAACCAGCCAGCTGTGTTACAATTAAAGAGAGAGAATGCATCCGCTCGGAAAATTACACACTCTCATGGAGGAACACGTTGAGGCTTTTAACACTTACTGAATATTGCTTACTGATCTTTTTTACGGGCTTTTACCTTGCCGTAACAGGCTTTACCGCCAAAGATATCGGCTTATATATAGGCATAGCCCTTATTTACATATTTTCACACATTTTTTCTAAACGGCTTTTAGAAAAGCGCGGAAAAGAGAACAAACAGGTTCACCTTTTCTTCAGTGTGCTAGCTATTATCGGTTCAGTGTTCATCACGGTTTTATGCATTGCATTGGTCGCTTCTTTTTCAAAATAAAAACGCCTGCTGTCCTAGGCCAGCAAGGCGTTTTTATTTTGTTTGACGCATTTCGTTAAACGGGAAAAAGACAAACTTCGATGTGCCGACAATTCGATCTTCCGCGATCAGTCCCAGCCCGTTTCGGCTGTCCATAGAATTCAGCCGGTTATCTCCCATGACAAAGTATTTGCCTTTCGGAACCTTAACCGGTCCAAAGTCTCCTGTCAGACTGACACCAAGTTTTTCTGCTTCCTTCTTGTTTTTAGACAAGTAAGGCTCGGCTACTTTTTTACCGTTTATATAAAGCGTGTCATCCTTCATTTGAACGGTTTCTCCAGGCTTTCCGATCAATCTTTTTACATAATGGATTTTAGAAGTTTCACCGTTGATAATAACGATATCTCCGCGCTTCAGCTCGCCGATATAGTTGACTGTTTTATTCACAAACAGCCTTTCTCCGTCATGTAATGTGGGATACATAGATGAACCTTCAACTAAATACGGTTCAAACAAAAAGTGACGGATCAGGAGAGCCAGCAGAACAGCGATGACAATCGCTTTACCCCATTCCAGGTACGTATTGGTTTTTTTCTTCGCCGTTTTCTCAGTATTCGTATTTTTTTCCTCGGTCAAAGTGTTTCCTCCTAGACAATTGCTATGTCAGTTGTTTCTCTTCTTTTACTTTATCATAAAAAAGAATAAAATACATAACTTAACCGCGCTCCCTGCCGGCCGGATAAGAAAAAGCGTCCTTTCGAACCAAGGACGCTTTTTTTCTTATTTTTCTGTAACAGGTTTTTTGACGATACCGAGGATAATTGCCATCACGACAGCACCGATCACGATACTTAAAAGGTAAAGCATCGGATGGTTTGTAATGAAAGCTACGAATACTCCTCCATGAGGCGCCGGAAGCGTTACTCGGAAGAATTCAGTTAATCCGCCGGCAACAGCTGCACCGACTACAGCAGCTGGTATGACGCGAAGCGGATCAGCCGCAGCAAATGGGATCGCTCCCTCTGTTACGAAAGCAGCTCCCATGAAATAGCATGTAATACCAGCTTCACGGTCACGCTGAGTGAATTTGTTTCTGAAAATGGTTGTTGCAAGTGCGATACCAAGCGGAGGAACCATACCGCCGGCCATGATTGCTGCATGAGGCGCATAGTTGCCTGCATCGATCATGGCGATACCGAACGTAAAGGCTGCTTTATTAAGCGGGCCACCCATATCGATCGCCATCATGCCGCCCAAGATAATACCCATTAACACAAGGTTTCCAGTACCAAGGCTTTCAAGCCAGTTTGTTAAGAAATTCATAAATGCCGCTACAGGTGTATTGACGACAAATTGCATTAATACGCCAGTGATAAAAATACCGAACAGCGGGTAAATCAAAACAGGTTTTAATCCATCAAGTGACTGAGGGATAAACGTAAATACTTTTTTCAGTAAAATCACAACATAACCGGCAAGGAATCCGGCAATTAAGCCGCCTAAGAATCCAGCATTCGCTTGAGTAGCCATAAAACCGCCGACCATACCAGGCGCAAAACCAGGACGATCTGCAATACTCATCGCAATGAAACCGGCCAGAACTGCAACAATCAGTTTTAATGCATTGTCGCCGCCGATAAAGTTTAATGCTGCTGCAAACGTGTTGTAGCTAGGATCATTCGGATCAGCAGAGTGAATTCCCCAGAAGAATGAAATCGCAACGAGAATACCGCCGCCGACTACGAACGGAAGCATGTTGCTGACACCGCTCATCAGGTGCTTATAAAACGCGTTTCCGATACCGCTTCCAGACTTGCCTCTCGCTTCTTCATCGTCGTTTGAAGCTGCTGAACCGCCGCCGCTGCCTTGATAAATCGGCGCATCTTGATTCATCGCTTTTTCGATAAGCTCTTGCGGACGTCTGATACCCGCCGTTACAGGAACTTGAAGTACGCGCTTGCCTTTAAAACGTTCCATTTCAACCTGCTTGTCCGCTGCGACAATGATTGCAGGGGCATCTTCGATTTCTTGGGCAGTGAGCTTGTGCTTAATGCCGCTTGACCCATTTGTTTCGACCTTAATTTCCACTCCAAGCTCTTTCGCTTTTTCTTTAAGGGCATCCGCAGCCATGAATGTATGGGCAATACCTGTCGGACATGCAGTAACCGCTAAAATTTTTCCTTTTCCGGCAGGTGCTGGTGCCGCTTCTTCTTCTTCCTCTTCGTCATCATCTTTATCGTGCTGATTAATAATGTCGATGATGGCATCTTCAGACTCAGCTTCAAGGAGCTGCTTACGGATTTCTTCACGCATTAACAGCGTTGAAAGTCTTGACAATGCTTCAAGGTGAGTGTTGTTTGCGCCTTCAGTCGCCGCGATCATGAACACTAAGTGAGCCGGCTGGCCGTCTAATGATTCATAATCGACGCCGTCTTTTGAACGTCCGAACGCGATCGCCGGGTTGATAACGCTTGCCGTTTTCGCATGGGGGATAGCGATTCCTTCACCGATACCCGTGGAGCTTTGGCTTTCGCGATTTAAAATGGCTTCTTTATAGGCTTGTCGGTCATTTAACTTTCCAGCCTTATCAAGAACAGTGACCATTTCGTCAATAACATTTTCTTTTTCTTTGCTCTCAATATTAAGCTTTATCGTATGCTTCGTTAAAAGCTCAGTTATTTTCACTTGTGTTTCCTCCTCTATAGACGTGTGACCTTAACTTCAGGAAGAAGCTGCTGGACAAATTCTTCTGTTCCAAGTTCTTCAGAGAACGCGGTAGCACTGCCTGAAGTAACTCCTAAGCGGAATGCTTCTTCAAGCGGCAGCTGTTTGGAAATTCCGGCAAGGAAACCTGCAACAACGGAATCCCCTGCTCCGACTGAGTTTACCAATTTCCCCTTTGGCACGTTAGCAAAATAAACAGCTTCGTTCGTAAACAGAAGCGCTCCGTCTCCGGCCATTGATACAATTACATGTTCAGCGCCTTGTTCTACAAGCTTTTTCCCATAAGGAACGGCTTCCTCAACAGATGTAATAGTCGTGCCGAACATTTCTCCAAGCTCATGATGATTTGGCTTCATCAAAAATGGTTTCATTTCTGTTGCTTTCAAAAGAGCCTCGCCTGAGATATCCAGAACAACTCGTGCGTTCTGCTGTTTGCAGGCCTCTGCGATTTTTTCATAAGTATCGTGAGGGAGTGAAGCTGGAATGCTTCCTGCAAGAACGACGATATCTCCCTCTTGCAAAGATTGGAACTGTTCTAAAAAGGCTTTGAAATCTTCATCCGAAATTGTCGGTCCCTGCCCGTTAATTTCAGTTTCATCACCAGTTTTCAGCTTTACATTGATACGGGTATCCCCTTTTACTTCAGAAAAAGCTGTTTCCAGGTTTTCTTCCCGTAAAAATGTTTTGATATATTCTCCGGTAAATCCGCCGACGAATCCGAGCGCTTTAGACGCCACATGGTGTCTTTTCAGCAGTCTCGATACGTTGATGCCTTTGCCCCCTGGATACTTGGTATCATACGAAGAACGGTTCAGGCCTCCTACAGTAAAATCTTCAACGTGAACAATATAATCGACAGATGGATTAAGTGTTACAGTGTAAATCATGGTTTCACTACCTTTACGACAGTTTTTTCTTGGTAATTATCGAATGTAAGCTCTTCAGCGTCAGTCGTAATGATTGTTGCGTCGCCTATTCCGGCGAATGCCGAAAATGAAATTTCTCCGAACTTCGAAGGGTCTGCTAAGACGTAAGCGTGTTTTGCCTGTTTGATCGCTTTCTGTTTTAAAAGGGCTTCATCAGGGTCCGGCGTTGTGAATCCAGCCTCTGTATGGACACCGTTTGTCCCCAGAAAACTCTTGTCAAATCTGTACTGGTCCATGGCAATCAGTGAAGCGCCTCCAATAATCGCGCCCGTTCTGTGCTTTACGTATCCTCCAAGCAGATAAAAAGAAATTTCTTTCCTTATTAATGCATCGATATGCATTACCCCGTTTGTGACAACGACAATATCTTTGGTTTTATCCATAAAATCAATCATGTGCAATGTCGTCGTGCCTGCATCAAGGTAAATGCAATCCCCTTCTTCTAAAAGAGAAGCTGCTTTTTCAGCAATCTTCAGTTTATCGTGAAGGTTTTTGGATGATTTTTCAAGCATATCGGGTTCAAGTCTGATATCGGAAAGCTTGGCCGCTCCACCATGAACGCGCTTTAAAAAACCGCGTTCTTCAAGTGTCGATAAATCTCTTCTGATTGTTGATTCAGAAGCATTAGTCAGATTTATAAGCTCTTGAATCTTTACCACATCATGCTTTTCTATTTGATCAATAATCAATTGATGCCGTTCAGGAGTTAGCATGCTTCACCTCCTAATGAAAACGTATTCATTTTGAATACAATTTCATTGTAAACGCTATTTTCGGTTTAGGCAACTAAAATCATTCAAATTCATTCAATAACTATCAAAATCTTTCACGTTTCTCCATATTAACGTATGTCTATAGGGTTTGTAAACTGTAAATTCGACAAAAATAAGGACAATTGTACGACATTTTCTTCTTATTTTAATGAAAAAAGTCTTTTATATTCATAGTAGAAATCACTAAACATAAAAAAACCTCATGCATGTTGCATGAGGCTACTCATAACGCAGCGCTTCAATGGGATCAAGCTTTGCAGCTTTATTTGCAGGAAGCATGCCGAAAATAACACCAATGAGCATACTGAACAGCACGCCCCCGCATACAACCTGCCAGGATATGAGTGACGGCCAGCCCGCAATGGCTGAAACAAGCGCGGCCCCTCCGTATCCAATACCAATCCCGACCAGACCGCCAATCAGCGTCAATACGACTGACTCAATTAAAAACTGAGTCAGAATCTGTCCCCTCGTCGCACCGAGGGATTTTCTGATTCCAATTTCCCGTGTCCGTTCTGTGACTGATACGAGCATGATATTCATGACACCGATTCCGCCGACCAAAAGGGAAATACCTGCAATTGAGCCGATAATCGTCGTCATAATTGCCGTTACCTTGCCAATTCCGGCCGCAATCTCCTCCATGTTCATCACTTGATACGAATCCTCTGTGCCATGATTGTCGTTTACCAGCTGTGCTGCTTCTTTTCCTGCCGATTTTATGTCGTCTGCTGATTCGACCTGCAATGATACGTTACTGAAATCACTTGTGCCAAAAGAGGATTTCATCATATTAAATGGCACATACATTTCACTTAAACCGAAAGAAAGCAAGCCTGTTTCTTTTTTCAGCACGCCGATAATTTCAACGGGCTGTCCGTTTATCCAGACAACTTCACCTAAAGGGGAGGTTTTATCGAACAGTTCTTCAGCCATCTTTTGAGAGATGATTCCGGCTCTATTCCCCGCAAGAAAGTCATTGTCGGTAAATGTTCTGCCGCTTTCGATTTCTAAAGAATTGACATTCATGTATCCATCATTTATTCCGTTAACCGTAGCATCGGTTTCTTCTTCGTGATAACGCGCTTTCATACTTTCAGAAGTCGAAGCAACGACTTGTTTAATGCCTTCTATTCCTTTTAAACCTTTAATATCGTTTTCTGTAAACGTAGATTCAGCTGCGGCGTTCGGGTTGCTTGCAAGCTCCTCGTCGCTAGGCATATAGTACAGCTCCACAGTATTTCCCGGGCCGCTGATCGACTGCTTCAGCATTTGCTCGCCGCCCTGTCCTACCGCAACGACAACAATGACAGAGCCTACACCAATGATAATGCCGAGCATCGTTAAGATCGAACGCATTTTATGGGCAAGGACAGAGCTTAGAGCCATTCTGATGTTTTCTAACAGGCTCATTCTCCCACACTCCTTTGTCCGGAGCTGGCAGGAACAATGTTTCCGTCACGCACCATGACGATCCGATTCGTGCAATCTGCTACTTCAGGCTCGTGAGTAACCAGAACGATTGTCGTTCCCTCGGCATTTAATGCTGTAAACTGATCCATAATCGCCTCGCTTGTTTTCGTATCCAGCGCGCCGGTCGGTTCATCAGCTAAAATCAATTTCGGCTCATTCACGATCGCCCTCGCAATCGCCACCCGCTGCTTCTGCCCGCCCGACAGCTCGTTGGGCATGTGGAGCATTCGATCGGCTAACCCGACCTTTTCCAATGCTCTCTCAGCCCGCTCTTGACGTTCTTTTTTGCCTATCCCGGAGTAAATCATCGGCAGCTCGACATTTTTTTTTGCGTTCAGCCGCGGAAGAAGCTGAAATTGCTGAAATACAAAACCGATGGACCGGTTACGGACTGCCGCCAGTTCTTTATCTTTATATGAAGAAATGTCTTCGCCGTCCAATTGATATGTACCGGAAGTCGGCCGATCAAGACAGCCGATAATATTCATGATCGTCGATTTTCCTGATCCTGACGGTCCCATAATCGAGACATATTCACCTTGATGAATGTCCAAATCAATAGAATGGAGAACATCAAACGTTTCCTTTCCGATCTGGTAGCTTTTTCGCACATTAGAAAGCTGAATCATTTAAGATTTCACTTCCATTCCGTCAGTCACCTGATCAGATGGATTCAAAATGACTTGATCATCTTGGGTAAGCCCCTCTTTAATTTCTGTCAGGTCATCTGTCACTTCGCCGATTTTGACATCAACTCGCTTTGCTTTTCCGTCTTTTACTGTATACACATAATATTGGTCATCTTCTTTTTTGACTGCCTTTGAAGGAAGCGTATTTGCTTTCCGTTTATCTGTTTCAATATTCATGATAAATTTAAAGCCTGGCTTTCCTTCTGGAAGATTTCCTTTTATTTTCACTTGAAGCGGGTATTGGACCGCCTGTTCTGTTCCTTGTGCCGCAGCGCTCTCCTGCTGATCCGGAACAAGCCCGACTGCGGAAACCGTACCTTTCCATGTTTTACCCTGTATTACATCTGAAGTGAGTGTGACCTTCTGGCCTTTTTTGACTTTCAATGTATCGTATTCAGACAATTTCCCTGAGACGACAAGGTCTTTTGGGTTGCCGATATGTATGACAGGCTCTTGAATATCTGACTTTTTGGATGCCGCTTCTTGGTTGACAGAAATAACGGTGCCTTCAATTTCGCTTTTCACTTCTAAATCTGACACCCGGTTGGCAAGTGACTGCCGCTGAAGCTCGGTTTGTTTTAATTCGATCTCCGCTGTTTTTTTCTGCATTTGAAGCTCTGTCCGTTCAGATTCGATTTGTTTTTCTGCTTCTTTCTTTCCTACCTGTTTTTCCAGTTCTCTTTCTTTGCTGTCTAAGGCTTTTAACTTTTCTTGAATTTGGTCAATTTGAAGCCGGTTGGATTCAGACGTTAACTGGTTCTGTTCTTTTTCCAGGCTCAGCTGCTCATTTGTATAGGTGACTAAAGGCGTGCCCTTTTTAACTTTATCGCCTGCCTTAACTTTAATGTCTTCTAATGTCCCTTTATCCACTTCATAAAAGACATACTGTTCATTTGAAAATTTTAGCGTGCCAGGAACCATAACCGTTGATGAGATTTCATTTTCTTCAACGCTCCCCGTCTGTATCTCCTTGCCGGCGCTGCCGCTTGTTGGAGCGGCAGACCGGTATATATTGATTCCAACAAAAAGAGCGACTATAACTGCGATTCCAATTCCGATCCAGACTTTTTTCATGAGCTTATGCACCCGCCACAGAATTGATTAAACCTGAAAAAAGCGAAAATACAACTAAAATTCCGAATAGAATGATTGCTGAAATCCATCCGGCTTTTTTGGAGATGCCTCCCGTTTTGTGAAGTCCGATTGCTAATAATACAAAGCTCCAGATGCTGAAAATTTCAAAGGTATTTAACACACTGGCGAGAGCCCCGTCAGATGGGATAATCCCTGCCAGTGACGTCGTGCTGTAAAGAGGATTCACGTCAGTCGTAAAAGCAACGATTCCATTAACCAATAATCCGAGACTGCTAATTAAAGAGACAAACAGACCGAGAGAAAGCATTTTTTTATATGTCGTAACTCCGCCTGATATTTTTACACAGAGCCAATAAATAAGAGGGGCAATAAATAATGCTGCGATACCGCCGATAATAGCGCCTACCATTCCGCCAACTTTGGTTATTGTTGCGAAAGTTTCCATTTGTTCAGCAGATAGCCCTTGCGTATCCTGGCTTTTCAAAAGCTCACTATAATCCGTACCAAGTGATTGCAGCACGGCACCGACGATGATAATTGCTGCAACAATCAAAAGCGGTCCCCATACAGCCGGCCTTTCTCTTATTCTTTCAAATTGAACGGACGGACTTGTGATCACTCCTAAAAGTGAAGGCTTTTCAGTCGCCGTTCCGCTGTTTTTTTCTACATTCGTTTCCATTTCAAAACCTCCTTGAGAATATCTAACAAATAGTACGGGAAAGATATCAAAAAGTTTCATGTTTTTCTAATAAAATTCCAAAAGCCTTCAATATTGAAGGCTTTTCATATTATTCTATCGCTGTGCTGTATTGCGCTTTCACAAGCCCGGCATAAATGCCTCCTTTAGTGAGCAGCTGATCATGGTTCCCTTCTTCTATTTTCCTGCCGTGATCAAGAACAATGATGCGGTCGGCGTCGCGGATCGTAGACAATCTGTGAGCGATCATCACTGCTGTACGCCCTTTCAGAAGTGTTTTTAACGCTTGCTGAATTTTTACTTCTGTCTCTGTATCAATGCTTGCCGTTGCTTCGTCAAGGATGATAATAGCCGGATCGGCGAGCAATGCTCTTGCAAATGAAATGAGCTGACGCTGACCGGCAGACAGTACGCTGCCCCTTTCCTCTACCTCTGTTGCGTATCCTTCCGCTAAATCGGAAATAAACTCATCCGCTCCGACCGCTTGGGACGCTTTCATCACCTCCTCATCCGAAGCATTTGGCCTTCCAAAACGAATATTTTCCATGATGGTCCCAGAGAAAATAAATGTATCTTGTAGGACAATGCTGATTTGAGAGCGCAGACTGGCAAGGGAAAGATCCTTAATCGGTATACCGTCTATTTTAATGGTGCCTCCGGTCGCATCATAAAAACGGCTGATTAAATTGGCAATCGTCGTCTTCCCGCTCCCTGTATGCCCGACAAGCGCAAGCGTTGAGCCCGCCGGAATAGAGAAAGAAACGGCGTGAAGGGCTTTTCGTTTTTCATCATACGAAAACTCAACCTCTTCAAAACTGATCTCCCCATTTATCTTTTCCTTATGAATGGCATTCGGCTTCTCCTTGACATTTGGCTGTTCGTCCAGAAACTCAAAAATCCGTTCTGATGATGCCATCCCCATTAACAGCTGATTATAGACCTGACCCAGTCTCGAAATAGGTTCCCAAAACATTCCCAGATAGAAAGCAAAAGAAACGAAGACGCCAATCGTAATGGTTTCATTCATGATGAGTGTGGCTCCATACCAAATCAAGACAGCCGTCCCAATCGCATTCGTCATTTCTACAAGCGGACGGAACATGGCATTTTTTCTAGTTGCTTCCCGCCATGATTCGTAGTTCTCCTGATTGACACCGTCAAAATACGCCATGTTTTCTTCTTCCTGCGTAAATGCCTGTGTGACCCGGATGCCCTGAATGCTTTCGTTTAGATGAGAGTTGAGCTTCGATTGCTTTAGCCGTACCGTTTGCCAGGATCGGCGTATTTTTTTTCTGAGACTTGTTGAAATAAAAAACATAATCGGCAATGTCACCATGATGGCTATAGTCAGCTCAGGGCTCAGCGTAAACAAAATGATAATCACGCCGGCCAGAAGCAGCAAGTCGGTCAACAAATTGATGACTCCGCTTGTAAAGAGCTCCTGAAGAGAGTTAATATCATTCATGATCCTGACTAAGATCGATCCCGCCGACCGCTGATCAAAAAATCGATGGGATAAGCGCTGCACATGGGTAAATAAATGCTGTCGCAAATCGTAAATGACATGCTGGCCAAGCTGATTCATCCACCTGATTCTTAACACATTGGCGGCGTAATTGAGGACATATAAACCGCTAATAATAAAAATGAGCTGAATCAGCAGCTCCGAGTTTCTTCCTGTAATCGCTTGATCAAGAACATAAACGCCGATCAGAATGGGGATCACAAGCTTCACAGCAGTGCCAATCAATACGGTGAGAAAAGAAAGCGGCAAAATTGTTTTTCGATATGGTTTGACATAGCTCAGCAGCCGCCACATTTGAGCCCAGTTAAACGGCTTTTCAATGATTTCATCTGAAGAGTAATAGAAACGCTCTAAAATCCCCTGTTTTTTCGTTTGTTTCATTTGGCCCCTCCCTATCCAACCTCATGCGGCTCATTAATCATTTTGACATCACGGTATTGCAAATCGTAAATCTTTTTATAGTAGCCGCCTTTTTCAAGAAGCTCGTGATGTGTTCCCCTTTCACGAATGCGTCCTTTATTAAAAACGAGAATTTCATCGGCGTGTTTCAGTGAAGAAATGCGGTGAGCAACGATAAAGGTTGTGCGGTTTTTCATGACTTCTTTTAAGGCAAGCTGTATGCTGTGCTCCGTTTGCATATCTACTGCGCTTGTGGCATCATCCAATATTAAAATGCTCGGGTTCAAGCAGATGGCTCTCGCAATGGCAATACGCTGTTTCTGCCCGCCGGAAAGCCCCATTCCCCTCTCTCCCAGCATGGTGTCATACCCATCAGGAAGCTCCATAATAAAGCTATGAGCCTGCGCCCTTTTTGCCGCTTCGATGACGTCTTCCATTGAGGCACCCGGCCACCCATACGAAATATTTGATCTAATCGTAGATGAAAACAGGAAGGATTCTTGAAGTACGACCCCGATATTGGAGCGAAGGGTTTTTAACGAATAATCTGTGATTGGTTTGTGATCAATGGTAATCATTCCGCCAACAGGACTGTAAAATCTGGTGAGAAGCTGTGTCACTGAGCTTTTGCCTGAACCTGTCGGGCCCAACAGTCCGATTACCTTCCCGCTGTTTGCCTCAAAGCTTACATTGCATAGCGCGTTTGTTTGTTCTTTCCCGTATGCAAGAGAAACATTTTTGAAATGGACATCTCCGGTTAATTTTTGTTTATGCAAAGCATGAGGAGGATCTGTAATGTCTTCTTCTTTTTCCAGAATGTCGAGCAGGCGTTCCCCTGACGCTTTTGCTTGAGAGAACATATTGATGACAAAACCTAAGTTCATAATGGGCCACATCATATAATTGACAAGGCTGAAGAAAGCAACAAGCTCGCCGGGATTGAGCTGATTTTGCATAACCAAGTAACCGCCGTATGAGAGAAGAGCTACAATACAAATGTTACCAATGAACTCCATTAAAGGGAAATACGCAGACCAGATGGATGATGTTTGTAAATACTGCGCCCTGTATTCTGCATTGGCTTTATTGAAAGTGCTGATCTGAAAATCTTCCCTGGAAAGAGATTTAACCGTATTAATGCCGCTGATATTTTCCTGAACTTTTGTATTGAGTTTCGCAAACGATTTGCGGATGCCTCTGAAGGCGGGATGGACTCTTTTGTCAAACCGGTATACCGCAACCGCGAGAAATGGCAGAACAGCTATTGTCACAAGCGTGAGAGGAACAGAATAGTAAAACATAACCGACAGGCTGATGGCTACCAGCAGGCCGAAGCGAATGAGCTCAGCGAGACCGTATGATAAGAAAAAACGAAGCCCTTCAACATCAGCAGTCAGCCTGGACATCAAATCTCCTGTTTTCGCGTTATCATAGTAAGAAAAAGAAAGCCGCTGCAGTTTTTCATACAGACCATTTCTCAGCCGATAAACGGATTTGATCCCGAACATATCACCTAAATACTGATGAAAAAAGGTAGCCATTCCTTTCAAAACCATTACCGCAATAAATCCTAAGCTGACCCACGCCGCAAGCTGATACTGCCGTCCCAGCACGATCTCATCAATCGTAATTTGCAGGATAATCGGATAAACGACAGTAATTGCAGTCATCAAAAGCATGGCTAGAAGCGACCACATAAACACTTTTCTGTACGGCCAATAATACATTTTTAATCTTTTAAATGTCTCCATATCCAGCACCTTTCCAACATTTATCATCTTCACTATATCGATACCCGAAATAAATTTCTATTATTTTTCAAAATTTCAGTCTAATTATGGAGTGAGTCTCTTACTTTATAGGGAGTAACATATGTAGAATAAACGCTTACAGAAAATCATTGTATGCTGGGGATACTTGGGGATATGCCAATGAAATACAGAAAAACCGGACGGCTGAAATGCCGTCCGGTTTTCATCCCCCGCTGACCGGCTGTATGATGGCTACCGTGTCACCCGAAGATACAGAGGTATTTTCTTTTACATAGCTTTCGTTAACGGCAATCATAGCCGTATCAATAGATTCAAGACCGTATTGTTCTTTTAGACTCGTCTTTATTTCATCTGTGGTTGCTTGTTCCACATCTATTTCTATTGCTTGTGTACCGGCCTGTTCAGCCAGTCCTGCAAATAAAAGAATTTTAATCATGCTGCTCTCCCTCGCTTAGGTCTGGTTTTCCGTTCGGATAAGCTGTTGTTTCTAGCTGGTCGCCGATCCATTGCTCACCGTCTTCCCAAATTTCTTTTTTCCAAATCGGCACAATCTGTTTAATGCGTTCAATCGCATACTCATTGGCTTCATATGCGGCTTTTCGATGGGGAGAAGATACAGCAATCACTACCGCTGCTTCACCGATATCGAGCACACCTATACGGTGCGTGATCGCAGCTGAGGCACCTTCCCATTTTTCTTCGATTTCAGCGCCGATTTGAGCAAGCATTTGCACGGCCATCGGTTCATATGCCTCATATTCAAGCCGAACCGTTCTTTTTCCGTTTGTCCATTCCCGAACCGTACCAATAAATGTTGTAATGGCTCCTGCTTCCCGTTTCTCCACTTTTTTGATGATGTTTTCAGTATTAATGGGTGTTTTCGTAATCTCAAACCGTTCCATTATGCAGATTCCCCCTTCAGCTGTGAAAGCACAAAATCCACGGCAACCGGATCATCCGCATGAAAAACGGGTAATCCCTGATGCTCTGTCATATGCTCTTTTTTTCTATAGATGATGGCGATTATATTTACTGCTTGCAGCGCTTCCAGATCTTCCTTTTCACTTAGGATAACCACTTTAGGATAAGGGGCTTTTTTAAAGCCTTCAATCAGAAGACAGTCTGTTTCGAGAAATTGGTATAACTCAATCAGCCGTGCCAAATCCCAATTGCGGCGGGCAGTCAGCTGTAACACACCAGCACCTTCTACCGCTGTTACATCAGCACCTGCCGCCTTGTAACGGTCCGTGTCTTTTCCTTCCGTGAGCGTTTGCGGTTCACCGCCGTGACCATGATGCTTCAGGCAGCCCAAATGGACTCCCTGTTCAGAGGCTTTTTCAAGAATGCGCTCAATAAACGTTGTTTTCCCGCTGTTTTGAAATCCTACAACTTGGACGATCGGGAAAGGACGGACCAAGGCCATTCACTTCCATTCTCTTCTCTGATGAGCAGTACTTGAACCGTTCTGCCAGATTCGTAGCCTCGCGTGCCGCCCGGCAGGATAATAAATGCATTGGCATCTGCAAGTGATGTGACAGAGCTCGACTTATCTAAGCCAACGGGTGTCGCCAACAGCTTCCCTTCCTGATGGTGCACGAGCGCACGAACAAATCGGGTAAATGGGTTCGGCTTCGGAAAATCCTTGGTCAAAACAGCTTCCGCACAAATTGAATGCGGTGTTTCATTGAGCAGCCATGTCTGGATTATCGGTTTGACAAACAGTTCAAAACCGACATAGCATGCCGACGGATTACCTGAAAGGCCAAACAGCAGCATATCGTTTGCATGCGCCACCGTTGTCACGCTGCCCGGGCGCATGGCAACTTTATTAAACAGCACGTCCGCTCCGAGTTTTTCATAGATCGCAGGCAAAAAGTCAAAGTCACCGACTGACACACCGCCAGTTGTGATCAGGAAGTCCACCTTTTTCATCGCTTCTTTAACTGCAGCAAAGCTTTTATCCAGTTCATCAGAGATTTTCCCTAAATAAAGCGGTGTTGCGCCTGCTTCTATCGCTTGCGCATATACCATACTCGCATTGCTGTTGCGGATTTTTCCCGGTTCCAGCGGATCACTGACATTCAGCAATTCGGTACCGGTTGCGATAATCCCGACTACAGGCTTTCTCACGACAGGCACAGATGCGTATCCGAATGTTGCCAAAAGAGCCGTCACTCCTGGTGTCACCCGGGTGCCCTTTGTCAGTAAAACACTCCCTTTTTGAGCGTCCTCACCTGTTTTTGAAATATTATCCCCCGTCTGAAAGCGGCGTTTTAAAGACATAAATGACTTCCCATTCTCCTCAAAGGTTTGAGTCAGTTCAATCATGACGACTGCATCTGCCCCTTCAGGGATTTGCGCGCCAGTCATAATCCGCACGGCCTGAAACGGGCCAAGTTTTTTTTCAGATACTGCTCCCGCTCCAATATGGTCAATAACTTCAAACCGAACTGGGTTTTCACGTGAAGCTTCTGCCGTATCGCACGCTCTGACAGCAAAACCATCGTATGGCGAACGATCAAATGCAGGTACGTGGTGATCCGCAGTTATATCTTCGGCTAAAAACCGATGAAGGCTGTCTTCAAGCGCCACCCATTCTGTTTCACCTTGTTTTTGAAAATGGCAGACACGCCGAACTGCCTCGTCTACCGGTATCGGTGTTCTTTTCTCCAGCATTCTGACCCCTCCTGTTATTACAGTCCAATCACTCTTGCCAACACGGAGTTGGCTTCTTTCACATCATTTGTTCCATGCACCAGTGCCCGTCCGTCATTGAAAATGACAATTCTGAAATCCTCGTAAAAAATATACAGCAAAAACGCATTAGCCTCGACCTTGCCGATTGTTTTCAGCCGCTTAATGAGCTCCTGTTTCGGGATTCTTTTTAATGATTCTGACCTTACCTGCACTGTATCACGGCCGCATAGTACAGCAGCTTTTGGTGTGTTCCAATCCTGAAGATAAGGATATACCGCATTAGCTCCACAAGATGGGCATTCCTCACGGCGTACATGATTAACGTTAATCTTCATATGCGAATTGTTCCAGACATCAAATGTCACAAACTCCCGCTGTATTGCTTCTTTTTGGCCGGTTAACAGCTTTAATGCCTCAGCCTGCTGATATGCTGAAACGATATGCACAGCAGGCGGAATAATGCCGGCAGTATCACACGTCGCCCCGCCGACAGGAATTTGCTCAAACAAACAAGACAGACAAGGGGTTTCTCCGGGAATGACAGTCATGAACATTCCCTGGCTGCTTACACAGGCGCCATAGACCCAAGGTGTCTTTGTTTTCTGGGCAAGATCGTTTATCAGCATGCGGGTTTCAAAATTATCTGTCGCGTCGATCACGACATCTGCTTTTTCAATTAGCGGCTCAAGCGTTTCGGCTGTTCCTTCGGTAACATACGCCTCAATATGTATCTCGCTGTTAATCGCTGATAAATGCTCTTTGGCAGCCATGGCTTTCGGCATGCGGAGTTTGGCATCGCTTTCTGTATAAAGCTGCTGCCTTTGAAGATTGCTCCACTCCACATAGTCACGGTCAATAATGGTAATAGTACCGACTCCCGCTCTCGAAAGCCCTTCAGCTCCTGCAGTGCCGAGCGCTCCCGCTCCGACAATCAGCACATGGCTGTCTGCCAGTCTTTTCTGGCCCTCTTCCCCAATTTGCTTAAATCTGATTTGCCGTGAATAACGTTCCTCCATCAAACCTGTTCTCCTTATCTTTTATGTCATCTTATCATGTTATTGCCCCGTCAGTCCCGCTTGAGGGAGTTCGATTTTTCTTCCAAACAGCTAAAATCATCACGTGTATTAATGTTGATAAACTCTGCCGGGTTTGCTCCGATATTTTCAGCCTGTACGTAACAAACCGAAATTCTGCCTAATAAATCTGATATTCTCAACCTCTTCTCAGAAAGCTGATCGTATAGAACCGGCATGATACGTTTGTGGTAAATCGCAATCAATGGCTGCACTTGTCCGTCTGAAATTGGGACTACCGCGTCAGCACCGGCAGTCATCAGACGTTTGAGCTCCAGTATCGTCCTTCTTTGTATCAGCGGTGTGTCACAGGAAAGAACAGTATAAAGATCACCGTCTGTCTTTTTAAAAGCGGTATATATACCAGCCAATGGCCCCATGCCTTGAAATGGCTCAGCATCTTGATACACTTCATTTTCACCGTTTTCTTGAAATCTATCAATAAATTCGGGACGGCTGATGATAACCGTTTGTTCTCCAAGTGCCTCTTTAGCGCATTCGTAAAGCATCCTGCCCTTCCATTTGACAAACGCCTTCGGTTCTCCAAAGCGACGTGAGGCTCCCCCTGCCAACAGTACGTTTACATGCTTCATATCATCTCACCTCTAGTTTCGTTAAAAGCATAGCAAAAGCAAAGGCTCAACGCTACTGCTTGTCTGTTTATTAAAGAGGAATAGCTGTTCAGTATTTGCATATTGTAGTGTTAACATCATGAGGGAGATGGTTCGAATGAAAAGATCAGGTCCTTTTTTCCACGACGTGTCTCAGGAGAACCTTTATTTAAAATCCGAGCTTTCAAGGTGCCATAAGCTGATTGCTGAACTTGAAGCAAGCTACTTTCATCAGAAAAATAACAAACTGCTCAAAGAAAATACCGATATGAAAGAAAAACTCCAGCAGCTGTCTGCCGAATTAACACATATGTCAACAAAAGAAAAACATGCCTCCCACACCAGCCAAACCCTGCATCAAATAAGAGCTGAACTGCTTGATAAAATCGTTGTTTTGCAGGAGCTTCTATCTGCTGAAACCTATAAACGCAGAGCCGAAATCGAAGAAAAACATAAACTTCATATTGCTAAAGTCAAAATCGAAGAAGAAAATAAAAATCTTCATAAACGGATCAGCGAACTTCAAGCCTCGATTGAGCAGGAACAAAATGCACTGCTTCAGGCAAAACAGCAAGCCGAATTGATAAAAGCCGAAAACGGGCGTCTAAAAGAGCAAATGGTAGAAAAAGAATATCAGCTAAAACATATTAAAATAGAAGTTGATCATATGAAAGATCGAATCATAGAAACGAAAGAAAGACTGCTAGACATAGAAAAAACGAAAGAAAAATTATTTCACGAAACTATTATATCGTATAAACGGCAACTTGATGAAAGCGATGCCTGGATTGCTTCTCATTTTGCCGATATTGATGGCGGCACGAAACAAAAAGAAAAAACGGAAGAAGAAGCTCCAGCGGCCTACGCGCAGCCAAATCATGTAGAGACTATCCTTGAAGATGTCACCAAACAGATACATGTGCTTCAAAAACAGCTTGCCCACGCCCAATCATCAGACCAGGCCAAGAGCCATACAATCGAAGAGCTGAGAAACAGAGCCGCTGAAGAAAAGCCTTATCAAAAGTGGGTGTATAAGCTTAATCTTGAAAAAGAAAACAAACCTTCACAGAAAAAACCTCAATAAAAAAACTGCTTGAGCGATGCCAAGCAGTTTTTCTTTATATTTATTCATTTGCTGATTCTGCAGATTCGATTTCACCCTCTAAAATGTACTGCCCGCGATATGGCTTTTTCACTTCCGGGTACATTTTAATTAAGCTTTGCATAAACGTTGTCATATTAGGGATTTCAAGACCGCTTTCTTTTTCAATCTCTTTTTGAAGCTCCGAGCTCTTAATCGCCGCGTTGTGGCGTTTTAATGTTTTAATAGCAGCTTCACGCAGCTTAGCTGCTTTTGATCCCGGTCTTGCCGTTCCTCTTCTTCTTCGTGTTGTTCCGTCTGGTATACCGGCAGGAAGAGAGGAAATAGATTGAAGCTGAGGCTGGACAGACTGCTGCTGTGATTGCGGCTGATAGCTTCTGATTTCCTGAGCCGCAAGCTCAGCGAGAACCGGCAGAGAGTCAGGTTTTTTTTCAGAACGGAAATCCTTTTTGATTTCGGAAGGGCTTCCATTTCTGTCCAGCTCTCTTAATTTTGCGTATATTTTATCACGTTCAATTTGATATTCACGAATGACTTTCACTTCAGCTTCATTTAATTGTTCTAACCGCAAGCGCAAAGCTTCTCTTTCATTAAACATTCCTCAATGTACCCCCTATCAAAATTAACATCTTTAATTAAGATATTAGATTACAAAAGTAATTTTATCAACTATTATTTTAGCATTTTACTATTATATTTACTCTATGAAAAATTCCTTATTTTCTGAAAATGTTTTATTTTTCAAAAGAGTCCTTTATTCTCAAGGGATTAAGGGGCTTTCTAGTTTATTTGGTATAATGTTGAAAATATATATTTTACTTACTTCTTTAAAGAAATTTAGTGTAATATCTACAATTTTCGAGTTATGAGATATGAGATTTATCTAAAATTGAGGAAAAACATCAAAAATTAGCTGTGTTTTCTAGCGTATCAATCAAACAAACCATCAATTCCTATACCCAAATTTGGAAAAATAAGCTTCTTACTCTTCTTCCATTGCTTTTTGCACAAATAAAAAACCTGATGTGATCAGGTTTTTAGGAAATACTATTTAGTCAGATACCTATTCCGTTTCAGCCAGAACGCGGTTCACACGTTTTTCAAGCATTTTCATACCGCTCCCGCCGGCTTGGAAGTGACGGAGCTGTCCTGTTTTATCAAACACATAATACGCAGGTACGTATTCATTTTCAAATGCATCGGTTAAAGCATGGTCACTGTCAACAAAAATCGGCTGGGTGATATCGTGTTCAGCAGCTGTTTCTTTAATTTTACCAAGATCAAGATCATCTTCGGAACGGGGCATGTGTACAGCTACAACATTCAGTTGATCTTGATATTTATCACGAAATTCATTCACTTGCGGCATCGCTTCTTTGCACAAGTGGCAGCTGATGGACCAGAAATGAATAAGCGTCGGCTTTTCCCCAATCAATTGCTCTCTCGTCACTTCACCATTTAACCAAGCTTTTTCTCCCGTCAATTCCGGCATGGGCTGACGTAATTTCATTGCTTTTTCCCTCCTATTTTAAAAGAGAGGCCTAACGAATATGCTAGACCGCTTTTCGTTCTTGGAAAGAATTAAAGTGTTTTTTGGCCTGGTTTCCAGTTAGCCGGACAGAGTCCGCCAGTTTGCAGCGCCTGGAGAACACGAAGCGTTTCATCAACATCACGCCCAATGTTGTTATGGAAAACAGTTTGATATTGAAGCTCCCCTTCAGGATTAATAATAAACAATCCGCGCAAAGCCACACCTTCTTCTTCGATTAAAACGCCATATTCCCGGGATACCTCATGGTTTGTATCAGCAGCAAGCGGGTATTTCAGCTGGCCAAGACCGTTTTCTTTGCGGTCTGTATTGATCCAAGCTAAATGAGTATGGATGGTATCAGTTGAAACCCCGATGACTTCTGCATCAAGATCTTCGAACTCGTCATAGCGGTCAGACATTGCTGTAATTTCTGTCGGACAAACAAAAGTGAAGTCCATTGGATAGAAGAATAGCACTGTCCATTTGTCGTTTTTCATGTTTTCCTCAAGACTTACTTTGCCGAATTCTTTGCTTGCAAGGACTGCTTCCATTTCAAAACGAGGAGCTTGTTTACCTACCATACGTTCTGCCATATGTATCCCTCCAATTTATTGTTTGGCTTAAAGGTCAAAATCGCATGAAAATAAAGGGTGATTAACCATTTTTAGTTATATTGCAATGCCATTATATAAAAGCAGATTTCCTGAGTCAATTTTTAACAAATCATGTATGTCTTTGGCTTCGACATTTTTGAATAAAACGTTTAACATGGTCATGTACAGGGTAACTAGTCTCAATGTGCAGCAATCAATTAGAAAAGGAGCTCAACATGGACTTTATTAAACAATATGATTGGGCGGGACTGATTACAAATGCCGGTGTTCTGCTCATTAAACTCGCCATTATGATATTGCTCTATTTTATCGTTCGATCATTAGGCATGAAAATCATTAAACATCTGTTTGCAAAATTCGAGGAGCAGAATAGCTTGTCTATCGGACGTGCACATACGCTCCGAAGCCTGACTCTTAACATATTTGCTTATACATTGATTTTCATATTTTTCGTCATGGTTCTAGATTTGTTTCATTATGATCCAAGCGCTCTTTTAGCGGGGGCAGGAATCGTCGGCCTGGCTGTCGGATTTGGCGCCCAAGGGCTTGTCAGTGATATCGTGACAGGTTTTTTTATTTTGCTTGAGAAACAATTGGATGTCGGAGATTATATTACCGTTTCCACCTTTGACGGAATTGTCGAGCAGGTTGGCTTAAGGACAACTCAAATCCGCAGCTTTGACGGAACACTGCATTACATCCCCAACAGAAACATCACAAACGTAAGCAATCATTCTCGTGGTACCATGCAGGCTCTTGTTGACATTAAAGTGCCGGCTGAAAGAAATATTGATGAAATGATTCATATTTTACAGCAGGTTTGTGATGAAACGGCAGCGGCTCTTCCACAAATAAAAGAAGGACCAAATGTCATCGGGATTCAAGAACTGGGGACTTCTGAAATTGTAATCAGGGTCATTGCCAAAACAGAAAATATGGAACAGTGGCGAGTCGAACGAGTGTTGAGAAAAGAAATAAAGAACGCGTTCGACCGCGCTTTCCCTAAAGAAACAGAATAAATAAAAGAACCGAAGCTTTTTGCTTCGGTTTTTATATTACTGAATTCTGCTTTCAACTTCGCTGCAAATTTCTTCAGCCGTCATCCCGGAAGCTGTAATGACAGGTGCTTGTGTTACCGTATCGGCTATCCCTTGCACATTATTATCAAGACCTGTTACGACACAGCAGTCACAGCCTTGAGCATCAGCAGGGCTTTTCATCATTACAACGTCATATCCTTTTTCTTTTAAAGCAGCTTCTACATCTGATAATGATTGTTCAATTCCTATTTTTTTAGCCATTTTTGAACACCTCCGTTTACTAGAGTGCTCATTTTATGGAATTTTATTCTTTCATTTGTACTTAATTGGCATAAACAGAAAAATAACCTGTCATGACATTAACCGCTGTTTCTATCGCATTTTCATCGGGATTCAGCTTAGCATGATGAAGCCCATGTTCAGAATCAGCGCCGAGCCAGAACATGAAGCCGGGATATTTTTTCAGCATGTAGCCAAAATCCTCTCCAGTCATTGCTTCTTTTGCTTCAATTACTGTCGCCAGTTGATGTTCAGCAACAAAAGACATAAATTCTTCTGTTAATCCGCTCGTATTGTAAACTTGGTGATATACAGACGGATATGTCACTTTTCCTTTGCAGCGGAATCCGATTTCGATTCCTTTCACTACATCTTCAATCCGTTCCTTTACTTGTTTCATCGATTCTTCAGAAAGCGTGCGGATCGTGCCTTCCAGGTGGGCCGTTTCTGCAATGATATTTTGTGCCGAGCCTCCGGTAATGGTACCAACTGTAATAACAGCACTGTCTAGCGGATCTGTGTTTCTAGAGATAATCGTTTGCAGCTGGGTGACAAGTGTACTTGCTGCTACAACCATATCCTCAGCCAAATGCGGATATGCCGCATGTCCCCCTTTGCCTTCCAGATCGATGACTAGCTCTGATGTATTCGCAAATAGAAGGCCGCTTTTTGTCGCAATGGTGCCTACCGGAAGCTCTGGAGCAATATGAAGCGCAGTGATGAAATCAGGCTGCCACTTTTTTAATACATCGCTCTCAAGCATTGGTTCCGCACCGCCAGGCCCTTCCTCTGCCGGCTGAAACAGAAAAAGCAAATCATGTTTGACTGGGTGGTGAACAAAATGATCAATAATGCCGAGTGCAATCGTCATATGCAAATCGTGACCGCAGGCGTGCATGTTGCCGTGATGCTCTGATGCGAATGGAAGACCAGTTTGCTCTTCTATAGAAAGCGCATCGATATCCGCTCTGTACGCCAGCATTTTTTCCGGCGCCGTCCCGTTCACTTTTACAAAAAGCCCTGTTCGCCATTTCTCAATTTCAATTCTGTCTTGCGGATATTGTTCCAAGACATTTAATAAATACTGCTGGGTTTTGAACTCCTGAAATCCAAGCTCCGGTATACGATGCAGATCTCTGCGAATTGCGATGAGCTCCTCTTTCTTCATTTCTATTCCTCCTGCCTATACGAATAAGGCGTGGATATATTATCCACGCCTTTTTTATCAAACTTTTCCTTACAGCTGGCGTAATTCCTGCTTGATTTCAGTTTTGCCTTTTGTTTTTTCATCAATGTCTTTGATTTTTTTAGCTGGTGTGCCTGCAACGACAGTGTATGGCTCAACGTCGTTTACCACGATCGCTCCCGCAGCAACAACAGCTCCTTTACCTACTGTTACACCTTCAAGCACAACAGCATTTGCGCCGATTACGACGTCGTCTTCAATCACAACCGGTTTAGCGGATGGCGGCTCAATAACGCCCGCAAGTACAGAACCCGCGCCGATATGGCAGTTTTTTCCGACAGTAGCTCGTCCGCCAAGCACAACGTTCATATCAATCATTGTGCCTTCGCCGATGACTGAACCGATATTAATAGAAGCACCCATCATGATGACTGCGTTATCACCGATTTCAACTTGGTCGCGGATGATCGCGCCCGGCTCGATACGCGCTTTGATGTTTTTAAGATCAAGCATTGGGATCGCAGAATTGCGGCGGTCATTTTCAACCACATAGTCTTCGATTTTGCTTTGGTTTTCTTCGATTGCTGTTTGGATTTCGCTCCACTCACCGAAAACGACACCAGTGTTTCCGTTGATAAAAGCTTTCGCAGATTCGCCGAAATTGATTCCTTCCAGCTCACCTTTCACGTAAACCTTTACAGGTGTAGATTTTGTACTATTTTGAATAAATGAAATAATTTCATTTGCGTCCATCATTTTCATATGTATAGTCCTCCTCCTGATTTTCTACCTCATTACTGTATCAAAGGAAAGATACAAAGACAAGAAAAAAAGGAACAGCCGTTTTAGCAGTTCCCAGTGAGTGATCAGACAGCGCATCCGCTTTTCTTTGCGAATTGTCTCCCAAAGTTTATTAATTCTTCCTCTTCTTCACCTTCTGGATTATTTTCGATTTTTACCGAAGGCAGCACAATGTCGCCACCGCATTCTTTTATTTTTGCTTCGAGCGTATCAACCGCTCCGCAGAAAAATTCATATGCTGTATCACCAGAACCGAATACAGCGCATGTTTTACCGGAAAAATCAATCTCCTCCATGTCTTCAGCCAGATCTAAAAATTCATCAGGCAGATCTCCGTCTCCCCACGTATAGGTTCCCATTATGATATGGTCATAATCGGTAAACAGCTGGGCATCATCAATATCCATTGCTTCGAAACGGTCTACTTCTGCTAACGCCTCCTGAAGCCCCTTTTCAATCAAATCTGCCATAGCTTCAGTGTTGCCTGACATTGTTGCATAAACGAGCAAAATCTTCGCCAATTCCTTGTTCCTCCTCTAATGAATCATTGCTGAAACTTCGTACGGCTGGACAAATTTACATTCATACAAGCCTGCGCAAAAGAAATTCTCTTTCTGATTGGCCACTCTCCATCCATGTCCCTTAATGGTATCGAACCATTTTAACGACCGGGCTTCGAGATCAACCTGGTAAATTCTCGAAAAACCATTTTCATCTTGTGTTGTAGTGACATATATAATGCCATCATCCTCTGAAAGATCAAGAAATGATTCTTCATTTCTGATCATGCTGGATTGAATGATAAATTCTTCACCATTCAAAAGATTCCTTACAGTGACAGCACCGTGCTTTCCTTTCACAGAACCCATCGCCGCCACCAGCCAATTTTCATTAAACACGAGCATGGATGCCGTCATCCGGTTTTTTTCTTTTTTGACAACTTGGACAGTGTCACGCTTAATGTCGTAAGCCCAAATGCCGCCAAAATATTCGTGTATTTGCGTGCCGATAAAAAGATTGCCCCCGTGAAGGCATAACGACCGGATAACAGGGGGATTATGAAACTCGGCAAAAGGTTTGGCTACGCGCCATGAGACACCAAAATCATCCGATACATAAATACAATGCTTACCGTGGGCGCAGACAAACCCGTTGTTTCTGCCGGTAATCGCCCACACTGTTGCATTTGTCGGAAAGCTCGACATCGTCCAGGTTTTCCCTTCATCAGCCGAACGAATGACTGTTCCCTTTTCACCAACGCCAAATAAGTAAGGCCCTATGTAGCTGATACAGTGTATCTTACTTTTCAAACGAAAAAGCTTTCTCCAGCCCTGCTCCAAAGAGTAATGAAAAATGCCTTCTCTTTGTACCGCCACAAAATATCCAGAAAACGCCGATGCCGTAACAGCAGTTGCCCCTTTATGAAACATGGCTTTTTTCCTTGTTCATATAATCTGCCCATGCAAGAAAACCTCTCGCAAACGCTCGGCAGCTTTCCACATCTTCATCTGTTTCAGGCGCTAATTCAATTTTTAGTGTTT
The DNA here is from genome assembly GCF_046535495.1 of Bacillus sp. SIMBA_008. Lineage (NCBI taxonomy): Bacteria > Bacillati > Bacillota > Bacilli > Caryophanales > Bacillaceae > Bacillus > Bacillus sp. SIMBA_008. Next base: position 442,675 of record NZ_JAWRWL010000002.1, read on the forward strand.
CCTGGTAAACAGCAGCTCCCGCCTCTTGCAGCATGGCATTGAACAAATTCACCGCTTCGCAAAACTTTGGATAAGAATAATCGCCAGACCCGAAGCAGGCTGTTTTTAAACCATGAAGCTGAAGCTGTTTGACCTCTTCGAAAAAATCCTCCGCTTCGTAGGGCAAATCGCCGTCCCCCCATGTATAGGTGCCAATCAGTACATAATCATAGGAGGTTAAGCAAGACACATCCACATCATCTATCTCGACACAATCGATATCCAACTCATATTCCTGAAGCGTATCTTTTATTATGAAGGCAATGTCTTCTGTATTTCCTGACATGCTGGCATATGTAATCAAGGCTTTAGCCATGTTATCACCCCATTAATTGATAATGATTTTCAATATCATATGTATCACTTTAAATGATAATGATTTTCATTGTCAACAGATAAATAAAAAAAAAGACAGCACCTCGCTGTCTTTAAAATGGATTTTCCTGGTCCAGCATATCCTTTATCACTTGTACAAAAGCTTGAACTTGTTTCAGTTCAAAGGCAGGCTCATAACCTAATAACCATGTATCCCGACCGATCGGATGCCCTTTCATGTCTAAAAGAGGCATTTTATTCACTTTATCTTCATTTTGAAGGGTAACAGACGGCAAAATGGCATAACCGATTCCGTGCAGTGCCATCTGTTTGCACGTTTCAATCTGATCAACCAATATCGTCTGTTTCGGCGACGTTTTAAATTTTTGATGCCACCAGTGCTGAATTTCCTGAAAATAAGTGCTGTCACTTTTAAACTGGATAAACGGCCGTTCTGTATGGGCAATATCTTCGATGCAGGAAATTTCAGTATCCACTAAATACAGATGATCTGTCATTAAGTAATCTTTGCGCCCCTTCCACTCAGGGTTGCCTCTTATAATGCCGATATGAACCTGATCCTCATACAAGCTTTTCAGCATTTCGCTGCTCCACCCGGTTATGAGCGAGATCTTTGCATTCGGATACTTTTCAACATACGTCTTCAGGACTTTAGGGAGCCAATGCTGACCGATTATGGAGGCGACGGCAAGCTTCAATGTGCCGTGAATTTCACCTTCAAGCTCGTCAATATTTTCTCTTATTCTTTCCTGCTCTAATGTCACATCATTCGCAAACTGAATGATTTTCTCACCGGCGGGCGTTACCGTTAATCCTTTTTGGGATCTTAAAAAGATTTTTGTTCCCCACGCCTTTTCAATGGTTTGTAAGCGCTGAGATAAAGCCGGCTGAGATACAAAAAGCCGTTCTGCCGCCTTTCTCATATTTAATTCCTCAGCTAAAACTACGAGCATATGAAGCTCTTGAAGCTGCATGTCGTCCTCCTTTTTGTTATCAATAAGTTTTTCTTATCTCCCATTCTAATAAAATCTTAGTTTCTTATTCAAGCCCTATTCTCGTTTAAATTATGTATGCGCTTTCTTTTTCGCTCTAGCTATAATAAAAATAGGCCGTACAGCCTACTTATTCAACGAGCGTATATGCTTATTCAATTCCTTTAAAACGACTCTTCTCGTAAAAATCCCTTCAAATACCTGCTCGTCATTTTCAACACAGACAAATCCGTTATTAATGACCATGCCGAATCCCTTCATAATCGGATCATTGATATGAAGGCGCGGAATGTCGGTCAGCATGACTTCCTCAACAGTGATTTGGTCAAGCTTTTCAAACTCAATTCGCTCAAGTCCAAAAATACTGTTCATGATCATATTTGTCCCGATTAAGCCATGTAAACGGTAGGAAGGATCCAGAACCGGGATGGCTGTGTATCCGGTTTTTGTCAATACTAATAATGCGTGCTCAAGGTTATTTCCGACTTGCACGTGCGCTACTTTGTCCGCCTCAATCATAAATTGTCCGACTGTTGCCTCAAGAAGTTGATCTGATTGTAAGCTTATCATGTTTTCGACCCCTTTTCATTTTCATCATCAATACATTCCCTATATTGCAATAATATAAACTTTATCAGTATTTGTCGAAAAGTTTCCTTTCAATAAAAAAGATACTCTTTGTGGAGTATCAATTATAGGGTGTCCCATTAATTTTCAAATCGAAATCGGTCGTATAGCGTTACAAGTTTTTTATAGGTGGTTCCGTCAACGTTTTTGGTCCCTGTCTCTATATCGTTGATCTCACTGCTTAATAGCTCGATGGCATACTCATGGTTGATCAGGATATTCAGCAGAAGTTTTTGTTCTTCTTCTGTAAATCGTTCACCGATAAGACTCATTCGCAATCAGGCCCCCTGTTTTATACTGAATACCTCTGAAAGCAAGACAACTTACTTTCAGCTCTACCGCTAGAATAAGTAATCAGATAACAAACGTCAACCGCATAATTCGACATTTACCTTGGCTTTTTCAGCCAAATTATTTTGTGAAACGATTTGCATAGCTGAAGGCAGTGTATGAATCCGGCTTTATTTTGGCCTCAATCCCCATGGAGGTAATACGTCCAGTCATTTCTTGGATCAGATCTTTTGTAAGCCCTTTTTTCCCAATATCCAAGTGAACTTCAAAGGTAAGATCCGCCCCCTCACCGGTAAAGGGCAGGAGCAGATCGGTAATATCCATTAAGTGTCCATCAAGAATATGAGCGGCCGTTTCTTGGCTGTACGCCGTTTCTAACGAAATCTTCTCCCGAAGGCTATGTATGGGTCTGTCGACTGTATGATTTTTCAAGCAGCCCCAAGCTCCCTTGCCTGTACGATGCAAATGCAATGCGGTAATAAACTTTGTGTAGTCGCGGTAAACCTGTGAATCGGTTCCGATCGATAACACATAAGAAGAACGGGGGTCCTTTTGAACAAAGGCTTTAAGCCGTTCCATCACATCTTGAAAGGTCATCTGTGCTTCTGAAAGATTATAAAACAGAAAAGAATCAGCCATCACGACACTCCTTTTCAAGGATTTACAACCATGAAACAAGTATGTTCCTTACCGTTTATTTCGATTACTTTTGCAAAGGCGGAAGCTTGTTCCCCCTATTTCAGGAATCTTACTGAAGAAGTTCAAAGATTTCGATGGAAACCATGTCGATATTATCAAACGGATATGTGTTAGGTTTTTCACCCTTTTGGAAAACCGTCAGTTCAAACGTTTGATTTTTTTCGAAATATTTAACACTGCATATTTTCTCACCATTCACTTCGAAATAGCGCTGCATTGGCTCGTTAGCCGCTTCCGCTGTTTCTTGCAGACTTTGCAGCCGTGTGATGATACCCATTAATTGTGACATTCTAAAAAAAGACTCCTTTCAAAAAGCAACTTCAAATCAACAAGTATTTATTATAATACAAGTTCTATTGAGCATCATACCATAAAGTCGGACAGGATGGCATTTTCACTGCTGAATTTAAGCAAAGAAAAAAAGTGAAAAAAACTATTTTTCTTTAGTTTGAGGCTTTTTTTGAATGTCATGCACACAATTATAATTTTTTTCGAATCTTTGGCAGCATTAAGAATGCCTTTTTGCAACTTTGTCAAAACCTTCTTTTGAATTTTATGGTGAAGTCCCGCGTGGCCATAATCAATGGGAGTCATGCTGGATAGAGGCAAACAACGGAACTGAAATAAACATTTCAGAACGAATTTTCCTCCTCACCCGTGCAGCAGTGTCAGGGGTGTTCGGCACTGAATGTTTCTCCCAGTGTTAAACGTTTACCACTAGTTAGGTTTATTGTTTCATTGGATTGTCCTATGCTTTGACAAATAAAAAACTTGGCGGGGGTAGCGCCAAGTTTTTTCGGATCTTGATCTGATAGAGGGGTTGGGGAACAGAGAGTAGCTTCTCTCTATAATTAAATGATAATGATTCTCAGTATCAATGTCAATCGTTTTTTGATATTTTTTTCAATTCATAAAAAAAAAACGGCCTTTCAGCCGTTAAATCAGTCCGTCCTGCTCATATAAATAAGAATAAGGCAAGTCTATAAATAAATACATCTGATCATCCATCGGATACGAAAACGTTCTGATCATTTCACCTGTTTCCAAATCACTGTACAGATCACTGAAAAAACCTTTTCTGAGATTTCTCATTCTCATAATGTTCTCCAGAAAATAAGGGCGCCAGCTCCAGTTCTTTTCCGCATATTCCGGCTGATAAATCCATTCTCCGTCTTGCTTAAACACATTTCCCGTCAGCTGATCGCCTTCTTCATCACACATGTAAATCCTGAAGCTGCAATCTGTCAGCTCTTCCGCCAGCTTTTTAATAAAGTCATCATCAGAAGACAGATTGTTTTTTCTCAAAGAGGTCACAGCCTGATGCACTCGTTTGTAAAACTGTTCAGAGTGCTCATAGACGGTTTCCAGTTTCTTTTTCTCATGTGTGATAAATTGGTGAAATTCAGTTTTAAGTCTATGTTTCAATACATCTCTCTCTAGAAACGTTTCAGATGGAGACACCAAGTAATAGCCCTGAAAATAGCGGCCTCCGTTTCTCCAGGCGTACTGAAGCTGGAAGTTCGCCTCAATGTCTTCATACAGCAGCGCCGCACCGATTTTTCTTGCTAATAAAGATATGCTGTACAGCACATGCTCATATGACGGTGACGGCTGTGACACTTTCAGCGCCTGCAAATCGATTTTTAACAGATCTGGTGAGAGCAGCGCGATTCTGTCCAAGTTGCTGCTTTCTTTTCCGATGTTGTCAACTGCGATTTTAATTCCGTATGTACGATAGTATGCAAGCATATGGTAGAGCTGCTCAATATCCCCTTCAAAATTGTGCTCTGTAATTTCAAGAACAAAACGGTGGAGTTCGATTCCCTTCGCTTCATATTCTTTCAGAAGCTCCAGAAAGCTTTCACCATGATCCAGCATCAGCAGATTGGCATCCTGATTCATAAAAATCAGCAGATCAGAATCCGCCTCTAAAAAGCGGTCAAGAGCCTGGCGGATAATTCTGTTATCAACCTCTAGTTTATATTCTTCGGGTATCCCCGCATCTAAAAAGAAGGGCCCGAGACTTTGGATTTCTGAATCTGCCAAAATTCGTCCAAGCACCTCATATCCGACAACCTTCTGCTCCTCGGCACTAAAAATCGCCTGGTAATATGGAAGGACATCATCAATGTTCGTTAAAATATCAAGTGGATCCAACATGTTATCACCTGCTTCTCTATCTTTGTCTGATTATACCACATTGAATCCAAAGATTAATATTCTTTAAAACGGATAAGGATTCAGCCATTGCCCCCCGTCCATTGTGATACAATCCCCGTTTATATAGGATGCTTCATCAGAAAGCAAAAACGCTGCCAAAGCGGCGATTTCCTCCGGTGTGCCCAATCGGCCGAGCGGCACACTGTTCATCGTGCGGGCCATCGCTTTTTCCGATTCAAATAGCTTCTCCGCACCGCCTGTTCGTTCAATCGGTCCGGGGGCTATCGCGTTTGTACGAATGCCGTATTTGCTCCCCCATTCAACGGCCAGCGTTCTTGTCAATGACAATACCCCCGCTTTGGCTGCAGCGGAATGAACGACCCCCGCTCCCGCTCCCCAAGCGTACGTGGCTGCCATATTTAAAATGACACCCTGCTGCTTCTGGTCAATCCAATGCCTTGCCGCTGCTTGGCTGCAAAAAAATGTGCCGTTTAAAACAATCTCAATAACGGCTTTCCATCCATTGGGCGTCAGCTTTTCTGCCGGACAAATAAAGTTTCCGGCCGCGTTGTTAATCAGCGCGTCAAGCCGGCCAAAGGCTTTTACCGCTTCTTTAATCATGTCTGAAGCGGCGGAATCGGAACGGACATCCATTTGAAAACAAGCGACCTGTCCCTCAAAGGTCTGAATTTCTTTTTTTGTTTCCTCAAGTGCCTCATGGTTCCTCCCTGTCACCATAACGTGCCACCCTAATTCAGCCTGTTTTTTTGCCATCGCTTTTCCCATGCCGCTTGACCCGCCGGTAATAATTACCGCCTTTTTTTCCATGTTTATCCCTCCTATTATGAATGATTATTCATTCAATAATATTCTATCATTATATCCCTGCCTCTGTCAGCACATGCTCATATGAGATTTTTATCAGATACAGATGATATAATAGAAAAACTCTATTAAAGGTTGGTTTGAAATGAAAAAGATGTCCAGAAGACAATTTCTAAAAGGAATGTTCGGCGCTCTTGCTGCCGGGGCTTTAACGGCCGGCGGGGGATATGGCTATGCCAGGTATCTCGAGCCGCATATGATCGAGACAACCGAACACACAATAAAAAGCTCTCTCATCCCGCACGGATTTGACGGTTTTAAAATCGTGCAGTTCAGCGATGCACACTTGAGTGATTACTTTACTCTCGAAGATTTAAAAACTGTCATTCTTACAATTAATGAATCTAAACCTGATCTCATTGTTTTTACAGGTGATATTATCGATAATCCTGATACGTACCAGCACCACCAGGCAGTCATTCCATTATTGAGAAAGCTTAATGCTCCCTTCGGCAAGCTTTGTATTTACGGCAATCATGATCACGGAGGCTATGGAACTGCCGTTTACAAAAGCCTGATGACGGCCGGAGGTTTCACGGTATATCGCAATGGCTATCAAACATTGTCACTCGCAGATGGCAGCAAAATCGAGATTGCTTCGCTTGATGACTTAATGCTGGGAAACCCAGATTATGAAGGCACCCTTTCAAGGCTGAGCGACAGACTTTTTTCCATTCTTCTCGTCCATGAACCTGATGCGGCCTTGAAAACAACAGATTATCCCGTGAACCTTCAGCTTTCCGGCCATACACACGGCGGCCAGATTCAGCTGCCTTTTTACGGACCGATTATTACGCCTCCATATGGAAAAGTCTACACAGAGGGAATGTATCAAACGGGCAGCACTCATATTTACGTAAACCGAGGCCTCGGGATGACCAGGCTGCCTTTGCGGTTTCTGGCCAAGCCTGAAATCACTGTCTTCACCTTAAAAAGCAAATTAATGTAGCAGGATGGGCTCCCCATCAATACTTATAAGTAAAAAAGGAGGATGAGGAAACTGCTTACGTACCAGGTGAAGCAAGGTGATACACTGAACAGCATCGCGGCTGATTTCAGAATCAGCACGGCTGCATTACTCCAGGCTAATCCGTCACTGCAGGCAGGGCTCACCGCAGGACAGTCCATAGTCATCCCCGGACTGCCGGACCCTTATACAATTCCGTATCATATCGCAGTCTCAATCGGAGCGAAGACCCTTACGCTGTTCCTAAATAATCGGGTAATGAAAACCTATCCCATCGCCGTTGGTAAAATACTAACGCAAACGCCTACTGGCGAGTTTTACATTATTAACCGCCAGCGCAATCCCGGCGGCCCATTTGGCGCTTATTGGCTGAGCCTTTCAAAGCAGCACTACGGAATACATGGGACGAATAATCCCGCTTCGATTGGTAAGGCTGTTTCTAAAGGCTGCATTCGCATGCATAACAAAGACGTGATCGAACTTGCTTCAATTGTGCCAAACGGAACGAGAGTCACGATTAACCGGTAATGTTTTCTTATTTGTTTCAAAAACAGGCGGTTTATAATATGATAAAGTGGGACCTTTAGGGTAAGGAGCGTTTTTATGGATATATTTAAAAATCGTAATTTTGTTCGTCTATTTTTCGCAGCACTCGCTTCTCAAATGGGCACGACAGTAGGCAACATGGCCTTTGCTTTTTTTTTGCTGGACCGATTCAGCAGCCAGCCTTCATATACGACCTTGGCGGAGCTGATGTATTCTCTTCCGACCATATTTGTATTTCTGATCGTGGGAGTCGTCGCGGACCGGTTTGACAGAAAAAAGGTGGCAGAAAATTGTGATTGGATCAGAGCAGGCCTGACTGTCGTGCTTTTTTTCACTTTATTTACCGGCAATATTCCTCTTGTTTTTTGTATCTTATTTATCAGAAGCGCTGTAACAAAGTTTTTCTTTCCGGCAGAAAACAGTTTGGTACAAGCCATTCTGCCGAAGGAGCATTATGTGAAAGCGGCAGGACTTAATCAGATGCTTTTTAGCATTTTTATGGTGTTTGGGGTCGGTATAGGCGCGTTTATGTACAACACCATCGGTATTGAAGGCGCCATTATTCTTGATTTTGTCAGCTTTATCATTTCCGGGCTGCTGATCCGCAGCTGCCGGATTCCAAAAGAAGCCCGACAGCCAAACGGTGCATTCAGCTGGAGAAAGACTTCTGTTAAGGATTCAATAAATGACTTTAGAGAAGGCATCCTCTATATTTTAAAAAACAAATTGCTGGCATCTCTTATTTTTGGCTTCTTCATTTTTGGATTTGTCAATGGAGGATTCGCCGTATTGCCGATGTTTACAATGAAATATGGATTGGCGCCTGACCGTTATGAATGGCATACGTCTGTATTTACGATCGCACTCGGGTTTGGGCTTCTGGCAGGAAGCGTAATCGGCACGCTCATCTCTAAAAAAGTGAAGCCGCACTTTTTAATGTCGATACCGATTTTCATTGCAGGTTTGCTGATCTTCGTCCTCGGCTACACCAATATTTTATGGGTGTATTACGCGGCAGCTTTTGCACTGGGAATGTGTATCGGACCGATCAACATTGCAATCGGAGGGTGGATGCCAAAAATTGTTCATCCAAAACTGATGGGACGTGTAAGCGGCATGCAGGACCCTTTTATGATGTTTGCACAGTCTTTGACACTTGGCTTAGTCGCGCTGTTATTCCCTAAGTTTGTTTCAAACATTGATTATCTTTATTACGGCATGGGTGTTATTATCCTGCTCGTTTTTATTTTTTATTTTATTGCACTGCCAAAATACAGTGCTCAGGCTGTGGAAGTGAATGTTCAGGAATCATTTCAAGAACAGCCGAAAAAGAAGGCAAGATCTGTATAATGCAGGTTAAAAATGCGCTTTTTTTCTTAGAAAAAAGCGCATTTTTACATTCAATATTTGCATTTCAACTTTAAAAAAGTATAATCTAAACATATAGAAATTGATAAGAGCAAAGGAGAGAAATAATGGACGACCATGCATATACGAAAGATCTGCAGCCAACCGTAGAAAATCTTTCAAAAGCAGTTTACACTGTGAACCGCCATGCAAAAACCGCCCCCAACCCTAAATACCTATATCTGCTGAAAAAACGGGCTTTGCAAAAGCTTGTCAAAGAAGGTAAAGGAAAGAAAATAGGGCTTCATTTTTCAAAAAATCCAAGGTTCAGCCAACAGCAATCGGACGTGCTTATCTCAATCGGAGACTACTATTTTCACATGCCTCCAACTAAAGAAGACTTCGAACATCTTCCGCATTTAGGTACACTTAATCAATCGTACCGAAATCCTAAAGCTCAAATGTCTTTAACAAAAGCGAAACACCTATTGCAAGAATATGTCGGCATGAAAGAAAAGCCGCTAGTGCCAAATCGCCGGCAGCCAGCTTACCATAAACCGGTCTTTAAAAAACTTGGCGAGAGTTACTTTTAAAATAAAAACAGCCGTGCCTCTTTCTGGCAACGGCTGTTTTTATTTATTCAATAACATACGTATCCACTTTTTTAATCAAATCACTGATCTCAGGCTTGCTGATTTGCTCATCTGCGCCTACAACTTCGCCGCGGTGACGCAGATCATCCGTAATTAACGATGAGAAAATCATAACCGGCACATCTGAGCTTTTCGGATTTTCCTTCAGCAGCTTTGTGAGCCTGTGTCCGTCCATTTTTGGCATTTCAATATCAGTGATGATCATATCAATCTGTTCTGATAAATCAGTTTCGTTTTCAGCAAGGTTCATAATGTATTCATATGCCTCTTTTCCATTTTCAAACGAAGCGATATTGTTGTACCCTGCTTCTTTTAATTCATCCTGCAAGAGGCGCATCAAAAGCGGTGAGTCCTCTACAATGATTAGCTTTTTATCAGTTCTTCTTTCATCGAAGCCCTCGGTATGCATATTATACGTGTCAACACCTGAATCTGATTCAATGTCATAAATAATTTTTTCATAGTCAGGCAAAAAGATCATCAGGTCTTCGAGCTTAATAATCCCGGTAAGGTGCCGCTCCATTCCTTGATTTAACGATGTCGGCTTTTCAATCGCTTCCCAGGATACTCTGTGAATTTGAGAAACAGAGCCGACATGAAAAACAATTTTCCGTTTATTAAATTCAGTCACGATATATTTTTCATCTTTTGATCCTTCAGGCTCTACTCCAAAAAATGAGAAGAGACTGATCACAGGGAGAATTTCTCCTCTGAGTTTAATCATTCCTTCTACATGCTGATGGGAGTGAGGCACTGATGTCACCTCGACAGGCTGAATAATTTCTCTTACCTTCATGACGTTAATTCCGAAAGCATTTTCACCCACGCCAAACTTCACAATTTCTAATTCATTTGTACCAGAATCCAATAAAATTTCGTATTGTTGTAACGACAATTCAATCCCTCGCTATTCGCATTCAGTATTGTACTGTATATATCGGCGTAATTTGTAAAAAGTGAATGGCAGCTCTTCAAAATCGAATTCCGAAGGCAACAAGCCGAGTTCCTCAAAAAAGAAACTTTTTTCCTAATAACCATTGACTTTCCAACTAACAGTGATAAAATAGTCAAGGATTTTTCCAAAGAAGGGTGTAAATAATGGGTACCTTAGTAATATTTAAAGAAAACGAAATGACTGTTTTAGAGGATATCAGTGAAGAAACTTACCTGAATATGAAGAAAGAATCAGCTGACCTTCAAGAAGAGCATCCTCCGTATCTGATTTGGCACGAAGACCTTCATTTTGATTATGGCTATTAATGAAATTGGCACATATAAACAATAATAGAACATGATACAATAAAGACAATCAAATCGCTGGTTGTCTTCTTTTTTTCTGAAAAGAAAGGTATGTTTAGAAAAAAGGCGCATACAATCGAAATATATCAGTTAAAAAGGTGACAAATGATCAGCTAGTGGTAAAATAGGATAAACTCATTATATTTGTTAAGGTGATGAATTATGGAACATTTGCTGAATCCGAAAGCAAGAGAGATCGAAATTTCAGGAATACGCAAATTCTCGAATCTTGTAGCCCAACACGAAGACGTCATTTCACTTACAATCGGCCAGCCTGATTTTTTCACACCGCATCATGTGAAAGCTGCCGCAAAAAAAGCCATTGATGAAAACGTGACGTCATATACTCCGAATGCCGGCTACCTGGAGCTGAGACAAGCTGTGCAGCTTTATATGAAGAAAAAAGCGGATTTCAACTATGATGCTGAATCTGAAATTATCATCACAACAGGCGCAAGCCAAGCCATTGATGCTGCATTCCGGACGATTTTATCTCCCGGTGATGAAGTCATTATGCCAGGGCCTATTTATCCAGGCTATGAACCTATTATCAATTTGTGCGGGGCCAAGCCTGTCATTGTTGATACTACGTCACACGGCTTTAAGCTTACCGCCCGGCTGATTGAAGACGCTCTGACACCCAACACCAAGTGTGTCGTGCTTCCTTATCCGTCAAATCCTACCGGCGTGACTTTATCTGAAGAAGAACTGAAAAGCATTGCAGCCCTTTTAAAAGGCAGAAATGTCTTCGTATTGTCCGATGAAATATACAGTGAATTAACATATGACAGACCGCATTACTCCATCGCAAACCATTTGCGGGATCAAACAATTGTCATTAACGGCTTGTCAAAATCACACAGCATGACCGGTTGGAGAATTGGATTTTTATTTGCACCGAAAGACATTGCAAAGCACATTTTAAAGGTTCATCAATACAATGTATCGTGCGCCTCATCCATTTCTCAAAAAGCCGCGCTTGAAGCTGTCACAAACGGCTTTGACGATGCATTGATTATGAGAGAACAATACAAAAAACGTCTCGACTATGTTTATGACCGTCTTGTTTCCATGGGACTTGACGTAGTTAAACCGTCCGGTGCGTTTTATATCTTCCCTTCTATTAAATCATTTGGAATGACTTCATTTGATTTTAGTATGGCTCTTTTGGAAGACGCTGGTGTGGCACTAGTGCCGGGCAGCTCGTTCTCAACATATGGTGAAGGATATGTAAGATTGTCTTTTGCGTACTCGCTGGACACGCTGAGAGAAGGCCTGGACCGTTTAGAATTATTTGTATTAAAAAAACGTGAAGCAATGCAGACGATAAACAACGGCGTTTAAGCCGTTGTTTTATTTTTTTGGAAATGAAATTTTAAACGCTGTGCCTTTTTCAGGATGGCTGTCCACATGTATAACTCCCTGATGGTTTTCAATGATATTAAATGTCACCATTAATCCAAGCCCCGTACCTTTTTCTTTTGTTGTTAAAAATGGCTCTCCAATCCGGTTTAGTACCTTTTCAGGTATACCTTCCCCTTCGTCTTTGACAGTAACATGAACAGAATGCTCATCTTCGGTTATGATAATGTCTACTGTTCCCCCATCAGGCATTGATTCAACTGCATTTTTGATTAAATTAATGAATACCTGCTTTAATTGGTTTTGATCCCCGTTTATATAAATGCTGTCTTTTTCATAACTTGTTCTGATAAAAATGCCATTTAAATTCGCCTGCGTTTCTAACAGGGCTGAAACCTCACCAATTAATTTTTTCAAGTTCAAATATTCTTTGACAGCATTTTGCTGAGGTTTCGCTAGCATGAGCAGTTCACTGAGTATTAATTCGATACGGCTGAGTTCAGAAAACACAATATCAAAGTAATGTTCGTTGCCTTCCATTGTCGGTTTCATCAGCTGTAAAAATCCTTTGATCGCTGTAAGAGGGTTGCGGGTCTCATGGGCGATTCCCGCCGCGAGCTGCCCTGCGATTGATAATTTTTCCGATTTCAGCATCAATTCTTCTGTTTGTTTTCTCTCTGAAATGTCCCGAAGAATGACCTGGACGGCCGCTTCACCAAAAAAGGTCGTCGGAATGCAGACCATCTCCGTATAGATGACCCTGTTCTGAAAGGTGAACCAGGACTGCTTGACAATTTCAGATTCTGTTTTTTGCTCGGCAATGTTTTGGATTCTCTCTTTTACATCCTCGTGATCGCAAGGATGCAGCTGATCGTATATGTTTTTGCCAATTAAATCCTCATATGTAGCCGCTTCAAACAGGGAAATTCCCGATTCATTCATAAACACCCATTTTCCATTGTGAATCACCGCAATGGTATCAATGGAATTTTGAATCAGCAGCTGATATCGTTCACGGCTTTTTTGCAGGATGGTTTGGAATTTTTTCCTTGAAGAGATATCGATCAGCAGCAGCAGCTCAGCCTGCTGGTTTTTGTAGACGGTCGGGGATGCTTTCACTTCTAAATGAACAGGTGTGCCATCAAGCCTTTTCCACGTCTGTTCAATCATTCCGACTTCCATTCCTTTTTGCATTCGTATAATCCTGTTTTTCACGATATCATGATATTCTTCTTCAATAAATTCATAGGACCATTTACCAATAATAGCATCCTTGCTTTTTGCTCCCAGCATTGAGAGCATCGCGCTGTTTACATAGACGATCTTGCCTTTGACACTGATGCATAGCGGACTCGGGAGATTTTCAACCAACCGTTCATAATCATCCGTTATATATGTAGTCGATTCCGGGCTTGCAGGTTCGATTTCATGTTTTTCGCAGTTTAGGGATTGATGGCCTGTTTCTTCTTCAAGAACCTTCATTTTCAAAATGATTTCCCGTTCTGTCCGCTCAGCTCTTGTCGTAACAATTTCTACCGCAGCCTCCACCCACACAATCGTATGATCTTTTTTAATAAAACGAAAGGTGCACGGCATCAGATGATGTTCATTATAAAAATAGCTTTCAACCAAAAATTGGTCTTCCTCATGCAGAAACGTTTTGAGGAATGATCCGATCATCTCTCCTTGGAGATAGCCCAAATGCAGTTTGGAGTTGGCAGATATATAAATGATGCGTCCATTAGAGGCCAAGACTGCATGAATATCGGTTTTTGTTTGAAGTGGTTTAACATGCTGCGTATCCTGTTCCACAGAATCCCTCCTTTGCATGATCATCGTGTTTCGACATATACAGATTGACTTTTACCTAGTATGATTCGCTAGAAAATGAGTATTCTCCTTCTATTCTTATGGTGAACGTCAATTTTTGAATAAAAGAAAGGGCACACAATCTTTTCGTTGTGCACCCTGTTTTTTATTTTTTACTGTGTTTTTTTTCGAGCTCTGCGTAGGCGTGGATAGCTCTTTTGGCAATAATTTTATTGATCTTATCATCATCATTTACTGATGGAACAACAACACTAAAAGCCACTTTTGGATTTTTCGATGGGTAATAGCCGACAAAAGTCAGATTGTATGTTTTTTTCCCCCACCAGTTGCGATTCGTGCCGTAGTAAAATGTTTCCGCTGTTCCCGTTTTCCCTGATACATCTTCTGTAAACGTATTTTTTGCTGTCCCTGAAGTGGTAACTAGCTTCATTCCGGTCTTCACCTGCTGAATGTCACTTTCTGAGTTGTTAATTTTGTTGAGAATGTTTGGCTTTCTTTGTTCAATGGTCTTCCCAAGGCCTTCTTTTTTGCTGGGCTCATGGATACTTGTAACAATTCTTGGCTGAACACGGTAGCCCCCATTGGCAATTGATGAGATGTACTGTGCCATTTGAAGCGGTGTATATGTATCGTATTGTCCAATGGCCAAGTCTAAAATTAACCCCCCTACCGCATCAGGTGTAGTTTGCATACCGGCTGATTCCTGCGGCAGATCGATACCTGTCTTTACTCCCAGGCCAAATTGGCTGTAGTAATTTCTCATTTTGTTTAAATCCTTCTGGTCAGCAGGAAGAGGTCCATACGGCTTGTATGTGACACCGGCAATGTGCATGGCAACATTAAACATATATACGTTTGAACTTTTTTGCAGAGCGGTTAATTCATTGATGGTTCCCATGTTCATGTAGGATTTCTTCGGTTTGTTACCGTATCCTGCTAAATAAAGAGGTGTATCAACAAAATATTTATAATGCGGGATCCCGTCCTGATAGCCGGCTAGCACGGTGGCCCCCTTTACTGCTGATCCCATTTCATATTGGGTGGTAAATGCCCCTATCGCATAATCTTCAATTTTGTTGGTTTTTAAATCTATCTTTTTCCCTGCCATCGATAAAATATCGCCGTTATTCGGGTCCATCATCACGACAAAGGCTCTGTCAAGCATGTAATTTCCGCGTGCACGGCTGTTTCTTACTTCTTCTTCAATGATCTTTTCTACCTTTGCCTGAAGCTCCATGTCAAAAGAAAGCTGAAGATCGTATCCCCTGCTGCCTTTATCAATGGTTTTTTGGCTGACGACATTTCCTTTATTATCTTCTACGTATTCCACTTTTTCTTTATGCGAATTTAAATATTCTTCATATTGATACTCTAAATAACTTTTTCCCACCCTGTCATTATTCGCATAGCCTCTTGTTAAGTAGAAATCTTTCCGGTCGCTCAGCAGGCCCTGATCAGGTGTCGTGACGCCCCCGAAAACAGAATAAAGGGTTTTGTCATAAGGATATTTTCGTGTCCAATCGTTTACGATATCGATTCCCGGAAGTTCTTCTAAATGCTCAGAAACAATGGAAATTTCATCATATGTTAAGTCATTTTTTGGTCTTTGCGAGGAGTTTTTCTTCTCATCAAGCAGCGCTCCGTTTTTTCCATTGCTATTGCTCTTATTTGGATTCATTGCCTTTACGATTTGAGGTTCGTAAGCATTTCCGCTTGAAAACCTTGTATATATCGCAGCAGTTTCCATTTCTTCGTCATCTTGCTGAATAGCCTTTAATTCTTGATCCGGAACACGCTCTATTTGAAGCTTGTAAGCCTGGTCTCCTTTCAGATTGCTTTCTGATTCCTTAAGCAGAGCGGCGGCTTTTTTCGGATGAGCTGCGATCCAGTAATCACGAAGAT
Organism: Bacillus sp. SIMBA_008; assembly: GCF_046535495.1. Taxonomy (NCBI): domain Bacteria; kingdom Bacillati; phylum Bacillota; class Bacilli; order Caryophanales; family Bacillaceae; genus Bacillus; species Bacillus sp. SIMBA_008. Next base: position 458,610 of record NZ_JAWRWL010000002.1, read on the forward strand.
CCCTTTCCTTCAAAAATTCGGTATCAATATGAATGAAAGAAGCAAGCCGCTTCGCTGTTTTGATTTTATCTTCTGTTTTTGTGCTAGATGTTGATACATACACAATTTCTGGAACGCTCTGGTTGTCGACAGCAACTTTCTGATTTCTGTCGTACATCTTCCCGCGAGGCGCAGGATAGTAAGCTGTTTTTGCATTTGATTTCTCAGCGTCTTCTTCATGCTGTTCGCCTTCAACAATTTGAACAACCCCGAGCTTAAAAATTAATGCAGTGAATAGAACAAAGACAGCTAGGAAAAAAAGGTTCATTCTGATTGCTCTGTTTCCTTTGCTCTTTTTCTTTGGTTCACGTCCTATTTCAGTCACTTCTGGTTACCCCTCTCAAATCATTCAATATATTTACATATACTGAGATTAATTGTAACACCTTTGTAATAGTTGTTACAGCGAAAAGGAGTAAAAAAAGCTGTCAATATAAAAACACATTAAAATATAACTAACGGTTCAAAAAAAAGGAAGCTATGTAACGGTACGATAAAATCATATATACCGCTGATTCCCTTATTCTCAGTGATTCAAGGATTTACTTTACGAAAATGACAATCTCTATTTGTCAAAGGAAAGTGCTGGAATCTTTATGACAAAAAAGCTATGTTATGATTTTTCTGTAGAAACAAACAACTCTAGGAGGTTACGAACTAATGAAGAAAGCATTTATTTTATCTGCTGCCGCTGCGGTTGGATTATTCACATTCGGGGGCGTACAGCAAGCATCAGCGAAAGAACTCTCCTGCCAGCCTGTGGTTACAGTAAAAACGGGGAACACAGTACAAAACATGTCACTTAACGATGCAGTGAAAAAACTGCATATTAACACAAATATCAAAACGTTAAACGCTGCAAACGAAAAAGAGATTAAGCAGTTTCTTCAAAAACATGCGAAGCAATCTAACGTGAAAGTTCAGGATGTTCAAAAGACAGAAACGGCCAAACCTGCACAAAAGACGACTGAAAAAGCAGCTGCTGATCAAAACACTGCTTCTAAAGCACCCGCAACTGCTGAAAAAACAAACACAACAACATCTGCACCTTCATCTGTAAGTGCATACGAGAAAAAAGTTGTTGAACTTACAAATGCAGAAAGACAAAAACAAGGATTAAAGCCGCTTCAAATTGATGAAACGTTAAGCAAATCTGCACGAGCAAAATCTCAGGATATGAAGGACAAAAACTACTTTGATCACCAAAGCCCAACATACGGCTCACCGTTTGATATGATGAAATCTTTCGGAATCAGCTACAAAACAGCAGGTGAAAACATTGCGAAGGGCCAAAAGACACCAGAAGAAGTAGTAAAAGCTTGGATGAACAGTGAAGGACACAGAAAAAACATTCTAAACCCTAACTTTACTCACATCGGTGTTGGCTACGTTGAGTCTGGAAGCATCTGGACACAACAATTCATCGGAAAATAATAAAAAAAAGATTGCCTGTTTCGTACAGGCAATCTTTTTTTATTTCACCCAAAGCTTATAGATACTCTGTGTTCCGCTGTTTTCTTCACCTTGAGCAGCTAGCTTGTCATATAAGGATTTTGCGAGCGACAAGCCTGGCATTTCTTCCCCCATTAATTCTGCTTCCTCTAGTGCGATTCCCATATCCTTAATAAAATGCTTCACATAAAATCCCGGTTCAAAGTTGCCTTGCAGCATACGGGGAGCAAGATTTGACAATGACCAGCTTCCGGCTGCGCCCGTTGTGATGCTTTTCAGAACATTTTCCGGCTCTAGGCCTGATTTTTGGGCATAAGCCATCGCTTCAGCAACACCGATCATACCGGCTGCAATTGCAATCTGATTGCACATCTTGGTATGCTGTCCGCTTCCAGCCGGTCCTTGATACTGAATATTCTCTCCCATTAAAGAGAAAATCGGCATGCAGGCTTCAAAAGCTTCTTTTTCTCCACCGACCATAATCGCGAGTGTTCCGTTTTGTGCACCGATGTCTCCACCGGAAACAGGAGCGTCTAAAGCGAACAATGCTTTTTCTTTGGCCGCTTCAGCAATCTTCTTCGCAAGCGAAGGCTTAGATGTCGTCATATCAATAAGATATGCGCCTTCTTTTGCGTTTTCAATAATTCCATTGCTTCCGAAATACACTTCTTCAACATCACTGGGATAGCCGACCATTGTGATGATAACATCCGCTTCTTTCGAAAGATCTTTGACCGTATCTTTCCAGATCGCGCCTTTTTGAAGTATGCTTTCTGCTTTTTCTTTTGTCCGGGTGTACACCAATACAGGATGGCCGTCATTGAGAATATGTGATGCCATGCTTTTTCCCATCACTCCAAGACCGATAAAACCAATTGTTTTTTTCAAGGTCATTCCTCCCTGATGTTTCGTTTTGATTTTAGTTAAAATTTATCATTTTTCCTTCATTTTTTAGACTACCATATCTATTCATCTTATAACATAAAAAATCCCCAAAACAAATGATGTTTGGGGATGTAATTGGATTACAATGTGAATTTTGCAATTGTGTTCATAAGTTCTTGGCTTGCATGTTTTAGTGTTTCCGTTGAGTGTTTGACTTTATCAAGGGTGACAAGCTGTTCATCGGTTGATGCGTTCACTTCCTCTGCTGCGGCAGCTGATTCCTGTGATATGGCTGAAATGCTTTGAATAGCTTCAGAAATCGCAAGCTGTTCTTCACTCATTCTTTGAATTTCCGCGTAAATGTGATCAATACCTTGTACCAGTGACTGCATTTCTGCAGTTATCGTATTTAATACCTCTCCAGTTTCGTGAATGGCACTGTTTTGTTCATCATTCATTCTGCTTGCCTCAACCATCGCGTGAGAGGCCTCTTTTGTCTCAAGCTGGATAAGCTTCACAGTCTCGCTGATATGCTTTGTAGAAAGGGCTGATTGCTCAGCTAACTTCCGCACTTCATCGGCTACGACGGCAAAACCGCGCCCGCTTTCTCCGGCTCTGGCTGCCTCAATACTGGCATTTAAGGCAAGCAAGTTGGTTTGATCAGATATGTTTGAAATCGCTGTAACGACTTCTTCAATATTCTTAGTTTGATTTTCCAAATCCAGCAGCATCGTTTCAACCTTTTTCGTTTCCATATTGGCTTCGTTTGATTTCATCAGCAGCTGGCCGAGCGCGTCAAGTCCTTTATAGCTTGCATCCTCGGACGATTTTGAACGTTCTTTAATTCCGCCTGCCTCCTCAGCGATTTGCCTGATTTTCGTTGACAGGCTTTCCGATTTTTCATTAATGGTTTCAACTTCAGAAGCCTGTTCCGATGCTCCTGCGGCTACTTCTTCAATCGCTTTTGCAATTTGTCCGCTTGTTTCATTAGTTTCGGCAGAGACAGCCGTTAGTTGTTCAGAGGTGTCAGATACTTTCCCTGAAGAGAGTCTCACTTGCTCAACCATTTCCTTCATATTTTCAACCATCAGATTGAAATCTCTTGTTAAAATACCGACTTCATCCTTAGATTTTGATTCCGCGCGCACTGTTAAATCGCCTGCGGAAACAGCTTTCGTTTTTGCGATCAGCTGCTGTATCGGACCGGTTATCGTTTTGGCCAGGAAGTAGCTGAGAATAATTGTTATGATAAGCGCAAGCAATGATATCCAAAGATTTGCCCGATTCATTTTATCTGAAATCCACATTAATTGATCGGTATCAAATTGCGTTCCGACCTTCCAGCCCGTTTCGCCAATCGTTTGGTACACAACCATTTTTCCATTCACATCTTGTATCCCTTTTTTCTCGGATGCGATGGTTTGCAGTGTTTGATCCTTTGATATATTTTTTCCTTGATTTGACGGATGGGCTAAAAGATTGCCGCTCGTATCAGCTAAAAAGGCAAATCCATTGTAAGGCACCTTTTGTTTATTGACCATACTCTGGATAGCAGAGAGTTTCAAGTCATAGCTGGCAACCCCTATCACTTTTTGCCCGTCTAAGATCGCTTTCGATGCAGTAACAATCATGTCTCCTGTCACGACATCTTTATAAGGTTCCGTCCAAACAACTTGATCCGGGGTTTCAGCTGCAAGCTTATACCATGGTCTTGATGCTGGATCATAATCCTCAGCGAAATCCGCTTTTGGATATGTAAACATTTCTTTTTTTGCGGTGCCTATGTATGCCATCGCAACATAATCATCGTTATCTTTGATTTGCTTAATGTCATCGTGAAACAGCCGAGCAACTTCTTTACTTGGTTTCGTTACAAATGTATGCGTTAATTCCCCATTAGCCAATCTTGATAACGAAATGGCATAACTCTTTAATTGCAATTCAATATTTTGTTTAAGTGACTGCGTCACGTTTTGAGTTGTATTTTTCCCATCCTCTGTAATCATCGGTTTTAGCGTCAAATAAGAAGACAGCATTAAAAGAACAACTGTGACGATTAACATAATCGAAACAAAAACAGCAATCTTCATGTGAAGTTTTTTAAACAAACCAATCCCCTCCTAATTTCTATATCGGCCCTTTCGTTTGAAAAATGAATAATCAAAAAATAAATTATAAGAAAATCGGAATATATTTACTGAAAATTCAATCTTCGTTATAATGAAACAACATAAGGAGAGTGATGATCATACTAAAACAAATGTATGTGCTCGACAGCAGAAAATTTGAGGCTCTGACCATCAGAAACTACACTGAGACTGACATCGAGAGGCTGATTTCTCTTCAAGAAGAATGTTTCCCTCCTCCGTTTCCCCAGGAATTGCTGTGGTCAGAGGACCAGCTTGTCAGCCATATCAAAACCTTTCCGGAAGGCGCTTTATGCGCGCTCATCAATGGCAGAATTATCGGTTCCATGACTGCTCTTATTGTACAATTTGAGCCTGAATCTCCTGATCATACTTGGGCACAAGCAACAGACAACGGATCGATTAAAAATCATGAACCTCATGGAAATACTTTATATGTAGTGGATATTTCTGTTTCTCCTCATTATCGAAAGCTTGGAATCGGAAAATGGCTGATGAATACGATGTATGAGCTGACTGTTGATAAGAGACTGGAGCGCCTTCTCGGCGGCGGCCGCATTCCTTTATATCATAAATACGCACACGAGATCAGCGCTGTTCAGTACGTTGAAGATGTGATGGAAGGCAGGAAAAACGACCCTGTACTGTCCTTTCTCCTCCGTTGCGGGCGTTCACCTATTCGTGTAGTCAGCAATTACGTAGAGGATAAAGAATCATTGAATTACGGCGTTTTGATGGAATGGAAAAATCCTTTTTATAAAAAGAGAGCTGTTGATCACAACAGCCCGTTTAAGTGAAATATTCAATTTTCGCGTTAGGGAAAAAGGTATCAATATAGGATTCAAGTGCTTCTCGAAGTGCATGCTCTTCATCTTTCTGATAAATATATTTTCCGATCCCGTAGCGTCCCCATTTATAACGGCGCTTTTCTTCATCTAATTCGAGCTTCGTCTTCGGATAATTTTTCTCTATCACTCGTTTGGCCGGTTTTGTAAAACGGTGTTGAATTAATTCAAACGTTATGTCATGTCTAACGTCCTGCGGCAAAGCAGCATCAAGCTTTTCAAACAGATGTCTGTATCCTTCTTCCCAGCCTTCATGAATATAAATCGGAGCAACAATAAAGCCTAGCGGGTAGCCTGCTTTTGCAACTTTTACTGCCGCCTCTATCCGCTTATCAAGAGGTGAAGTTCCCGGCTCAAAGTTTTTAATCACATAGTCGGCATTAATACTGAATCTGAATCTCGTTTTCCCGTTATGCTTTGCGTCTAATAGGTGATCGACATGATGAAATTTCGTTACAAATCGGAGCTTTCCGAGATCACTTTGGCCAAAATGTTCAATGGCGCGCTTCAGCGTGTGTGTCAGATGATCAATTCCTACAATGTCTGACGTACATGATGCTTCGAACCTTGTGAACTCTGGTGCGCGCTCCTTCATATACTTATCTGCCTGATCCAAAATCTCTTCGACGTTTACATAAGTTCTGATATACGGCTTTGATCCCATGGTTGTTTGCAGGTAGCAGTAATGACAATGCCCCATACAGCCTGTTGCAAACGGAATGGCATATTCAGCCGAGGGTTTGGATGAATCAAACTTTAATGTTTTCCGGACACCGATAACTAAAGTTGATTTCGCATTGCGATATTGCTGAAGATGATTTTTCCCAGGAATATTACGCACCTGATTGTGGGATGTTGTTTCTCTGATTTCAATGCCCATATTCTCAAATTTTTCTTGTAATTCTTGGCCTAGCGGATATTCCAGTGCCCTCGGTTCTATATATACAAGCTGCGGAACAAATGGGTTCTGCATGATGCCACATCCTTTTCCTTTACTAACGTTACTTTTCTCACTAGGCGGAAAGGATATGAGTTGTAATGATTTCCTTGTTACTCATACGGATCAATATCAAAGAGTTCTTTGTAAAGCGATTTAGCTTCTTCATAGCTTGCAAACACAGCATCGTCCTCTGCGAACGGGTGATAGGTTTCATAAATAAACAGGGAAAGCTCACCTTCATGGTATGGATGGTGCACAATTTCGGCTTCCTTTATGTGGGCTACATTGGCGGCGTGCGGATTTCTGTAGATCACATAAACAGTATCTCCTGCGTTAAATTGGTTTGACATACTATCCCTCCTAGCCATGTTATTGTGTCCTTCTATACCCTTACTTATGAAAAAAACCAGACAGGCCGGAGGCCGTCTGGTTTTTGTACATTACTTGAAGGTTTCTTTTACGAACGCGACAACTTCTTCTGTCGTGCTCATAGATAAGATTTTCTCTTTGAATGACTCAGCTTCTTGTTTAGACAATTTGCTGATCTGTGTTCTTGCCGGAAGAATAGACGTTGCGCTCATTGAGAACTCATCTAAGCCTAAGCCGAGAAGGATTGGAATCGCAATCTCGTCTCCTGCCATTTCTCCACACATGCCAACCCATTTTCCTTCTTTGTGTGCTGCTTCAATTACCAGTGTAATTAAGCGAAGGATTGCCGGGTTGTATGGCTGATACAGGTAAGATACACGTTCATTCATACGGTCAGCTGCCATTGTGTATTGGATCAAGTCGTTTGTTCCGATACTGAAGAAATCAACCTCTTTAGCAAACTGATCAGCGATGACTGCAGTTGACGGAATCTCAACCATCATTCCGACTTCAATATCGTCAGATACAGCCTGTCCCGCTTTTACGAGCTTTTCTTTCTCTTCAAGAAGGATCGCTTTTGCTTCTTTGAATTCGTTAACTGTCGCAATCATAGGGAACATGATTTTCAAGTTTCCGTATGTACTTGCACGAAGCAGCGCGCGAAGCTGTGTTCTGAAGATTTCTTGCTCTTCAAGGCAAAGACGAATCGCTCTATATCCCAGGAACGGGTTCATTTCTTTAGGAAGCTGCAGGTAAGGAAGCTCTTTGTCTCCGCCGATATCAAGTGTACGCACGACGACTGATTTTCCTTCCATACGCTCAAGAACCGTTTTGTAAGCATCAAACTGCTCATCTTCTGTAGGCAGCTGATCTCTTCCCATGTAAAGGAATTCTGTACGGTAAAGGCCAACTGCTTCTCCGCCGTTTTCAAGAACACCTTTTACATCATCAGGAGTACCGATGTTCGCTGCAAGCTCTACATGATGTCCGTCTTTTGAGACAGTCGGTTCATTGACAAGCTTCGCCCACTCAGCTTTTTGAGCCAAATAAGCATTATGTTTTTCTTCATACTCTTTTACAGTTTCCGCAGATGGGTCAATAATGACATCGCCATTGATACCGTCAACGATAACAGTCACGCCGTTTTGGATCGTGCCTGTAGCCGCTTTCGTTCCAACAACTGCTGGAATCTCAAGAGAACGTGCCATGATGGCAGAGTGAGATGTGCGTCCGCCGATATCAGTAGTGAATCCTTTTACGAACTCACGGTTTAATTGGGCTGTGTCAGACGGTGTTAAGTCTTCAGCTACAATAATAACCTCTTCTGAGATCATGCTTGGGTTTGGAATTTCGACGCCAAGCAGGTGGCCGGTTACGCGTTTTGTTACATCGCGGATATCTGCCGCACGCTCTTTCATATATTCGTTGTCCATAGATTCAAACATGGTAACGAACATAGAAGACGTTTCTTTTAAAGCGAATTCAGCGTTCACTGAATCAGTGCTGATTTTTTCTTTCACAGGGTTCAGAAGCTCAGGGTCACTGAGAACTAAAAGGTGAGCAGAAAAAATATCAGCTTTATCCTGACCCAGTTCTTTCAAAGCGTGCTCTTTGATTTTTTCGAGCTCTTCTTTTGAACGTGCAATCGCTTCATCAAAACGGCTTACTTCCGCTTCAGAATCAGAGATGTTTTTCTTTTCAACCGTTAAATCTGGCTCTTCAAGCCGGTATGCTTTTGCAATCGCGATGCCGGCTGAAGCACCAATCCCTTTTAATTCTTGCATTACTCGCCGAGTCCTTCGCTTTTCATTGTTTCTTCTAAAGCGTTAAGAGCATCGTTTTCGTCAGCTCCGGAAGCAGAGATTGTGATCTCAGCGCCTTTAGCGATACCTAAAGACATAACACCCATAATAGATTTAAGGTTAACTGTTTTGCCGTTATATTCTAAATTAACGTCAGCGTCGTATTTGCTAGCAGTTTGTACAAGAACTGTCGCAGGACGAGCATGGATTCCAGAATCTGCAGTTACTTTAAATGTTTTTTGTGCCATTTTTATCATTCTCCTTTTAACTTAAAGCTTAATTACTTCACAATATTATATCATACAACCGTACTTGTCATCTGACAAGCACGGCGTACTAACACCCTTATTTTTCAATCTTCACAATATCTTCTTGTTCTCTGTTGACTGAACCGCTTGCTTTAATGCTGACTGTTTCTCCTTCAGCAAGGTTTGTAAATACAATCGGTGTCATGAGAGATGGTACATTCGGTTTGACTGCATGCAGATCAACTTCAAGAAGTTTTTGTCCAGGCTCAACGCGGTCTCCTTCTGATACGAAAGACGTAAATCCTTCGCCCTTCAGGCTGACGGTATCAATACCAAAGTGGATTAAAATTTCTCTTCCGCCGTCGGATTGCAGGCCGATCGCATGTTTCGTCGGGAACACATTTAGAATTTTTCCGCGAACCGGTGATACGACAATTCCTTCAGAAGGGAGAATCGCAAAACCGTCACCCATCATTTTTCCTGAGAAGACTTGGTCAGGAACATCCGTAATCGGGTGAATTTCCCCGGTAATCGGAGAAACGAAAACTTCCTCGCCGATTTCATTTTGCAGCGGTTCTGCAATCACTTCCTCAACCTGCTGGCCTACTTCCTCTTGAGCAGATGTTTTCGGTTCAGGTCTAGGCTTGCGTCCCGCAATAATGTCTTGCATTTGTGTTTTTAACCCGTCAGAACGCGGTCCGAAAATAGCCTGAATGTTGTTGCCGACTTCCAGCACTCCGGAAGCGCCAAGCTGTTTCAGACGGTCTTTATCAACCTTTTTCTGATCGTTTACAGTCACACGCAGACGAGTGATACAAGCATCAAGGTGTTTGATGTTTTCCTGGTCACCCATTGCCTGCAGAATCTCATAAGGAAGATCCCCTGCTTCACCTGTTTTCCCAGGTGCTGTTGTTTCTTCCGCAGCATCCTCGCGTCCAGGTGTTTTCAGATTAAATTTGCGGATGGCAAATCGGAATCCGAAGTAGTAAATGACCGCTAACCCTAAGCCGACAGGGATGACAAGCCACCATGCCGTCCGGTTCGGTAAAATACCGAATAGGAAGTAGTCAATTAAACCGCCGGAGAATGTCATACCAATCTTAACATTCAACAGCTGCATGACCATGAATGAAAGTCCCGCAAACAAACAGTGAATCGCAAACAGGACTGGAGCAACGAATAAGAAAGAAAATTCCAATGGCTCTGTGATCCCCGTTAAGAAGGATGTCAAGGCCGCTGAACCCATAATACCTGCAACGAGTTTTTTGTTTTGCGGTTTTGCTTCATGATAAATGGCAAGCGCCGCAGCAGGCAGACCGAACATCATAAATGGATATTTACCTGTCATGAACGTACCTGCCGTTAACTGTACGCCGTCTTTAATCTGCGCCATAAAGATACGCTGATCCCCGCGGATGATTTCTCCTGCTGCACTCTTATAGCTGAAGAATTCATACCAGAACGGCGAATAGAAAATGTGGTGCAATCCGAATGGGATAAGCGAACGTTCAATCACCCCGAAGATAAATGCAGCAAGGGTTGGATTCGCTTCCACTAATCCTGTTGAAAAGGCATTCAATCCATGCTGGATCGGAGGCCAGATCACTAACATAATAAGACCCAGAATCAGTGCAGAAATTGACGTAACAATTGGAACGAAACGTTTACCCGCAAAGAAACCAAGGTATTGCGGCAGTTCAATTGTGTAAAATCTGTTAAACAATAATGCAGCTAACACACCGACGATAATACCGCCGAACACCCCTGTCGCCAGGGTAGGTATACCAAGCATGTTTACATATGCAGGATGGTTTTCCGTAAAGAACTTGGCTCTTTCAACTGAATCCGAAGGAATGGTTCCGTTTGCAAGAAGAACCGCACTCATGGATACATTCATTACAAGATAACCGATAATTGCTGCAATCCCTGCAACTCCATCACCATTGGCAAGCCCGATGGCTACACCTACTGCGAAAAGAAGCGGAAGGTTATCGAAAACAATCTGCCCAGCGCTTTCCATCACACCTGCTACAAGCTGAACATTGTCATTGCTCAAGAAATGCAGGACCTGAATCATGTCCTTATTTTGCATCGCATTCCCGATCGCAAGCAAAATACCCGCAGCCGGAAGGATCGCAACTGGAAGCATAAGCGCACGCCCAATTTTTTGAAGAACGCCGAATAATGCTTTAAACATAAGAATTGACCTCCTCTTTTTACTAGTCTGACCTTACAGCTAAAAATCATGACAACGAATTCACAGGCGTAAGTCTTCCAGTTTAACCGTTTACATTTGCCCTTTTACACAACAAAAAGGCATGAGCAAAATTGGGTGCGCAAAAGAACGAGAATGAACTTCCCGTTTTTTTCCCTCAATCACTCATGCCTGATCGAATCAGTAACACGTTATAAGGATAAACTGAATTTATGAAATTTTATTGGTTAATCGGTACAGATGAAGCGTCAGATAAACCGCTTCCGCCTCATGAACTGGTTTCTTCAATGTTTGCTGCAAGATTTTAATCAATTTCCAAGCTGTATTGTAGCATAGCGGATATTCATTTTTCAATAACAACATTAATTTTTCTGGTTCTTTAGTCGGTTCTTCTTTTTTAATTCTTTCTATTGTAAATCTGATATGCCTGATCAGCCGCAAATAGTTGACACTTTCCTTATTTACTTTCATTTGAAATGAGTCTTCAATCACCTCGACAAGCTGCGCCATGAGCTGAGAGTGCTGATTGACCTCGGACAGCAGACGGTTTGTCAACGCTGAATGGATATGCAGAGCGATAAAACCAATCTCCCCTTCCGGAAGGCAGATTCCCGCTTTTTCATTGATCATATCTATGACTTCTTTGGCAATTTGGTACTCCTCAGGATATAGTGACTGAGTCTCCATTAGAAATGGATTTTTCATATCAAATCCCTGCTGCTGCCTTTTGATCGCAAATGCGATATGGTCTGTCAACGCAATGTGAATATGTTCATTTAATGAGTGATTAGTCCTATTTCTTATGTGATAGATGACATCGTTTGAAATATCAACGAGCTTTTCATCAACATAGTCAAGGAGCTTTTTAAATTGCTTTTGTTCCTTCTCGTCTTTTAAAATGAACATTTTATCGTAGCCTTTATCTTCAATGACATCATCTTGTTTTTTTCCGAAACCAATACCTTTTCCGATTAAAACGACTTCGCTGTATTTATGATGAGAAGCAATTAATACGTTATTATTCAGTACCTTTTTCACTGTGAAGGACCCATTCACGATCCTCAGCTCCTTTGTCATTCAATACCTCATATCGTACATAACGAACGGAATGCACGTCAAACCTTTTTTCAATGCATTCACTAAACAGTCGATCTTTCGATGAGACGGTAATCCAGAACTTTCCTTTCAATTGGCTGTCCTTGAATTCTTTTTTCCAGTATGGCAAATGCCTGCTTTCCCATTTCCCTTGTCTGAATATCGATCGTTGTGATTCCAAGCGCTTGGCTGATTTCGTGGTTATCAACGCTTAAGATTGCAAGCTCATCCGGTACTGACACCCGCTGGTTCTTTGCTTCAAGAAAAAGTCCTGCTGAGACTTGGTCATTGGCAACAAAAATAGCCGTCGGCTTTTCCTTCCACGTTTTCCATTTATGAAAAAGCGCCTTCCCATCATTGATTGTAATCGCTTTCTCAATTACCCAGTCTTCACGAAATGCCTCGCCGATCTCTTCCAATGCCTCTTTGTAGGCTTTGATTCGAAAATGGCTGTTCATGCCTTTTTTTCTTGCCAAACAGATGGCTATTTTTTTGTGCCCTTTGGCAATTAAATAGTCCAAGCCGTTCCGAAATGCTTCTTGGTGAGGAATGCTGATGGTTGGGAAGCGGGCATTATCTGAATTCTGGCAAAGCAAAATCGGGCCCTCCCATTCCATGAGTTTCTCATCAGCAAGCGCCTTTGAGCAAAAAATCAGGCCGTCAACCTGGCGCTGCTTTAATTGGGACAGCGCAAAGATTTCTTTTTGTACCTCATAGTTTGTTTGGAATAAAGAGAGGTGAACCCCGGATTCCGCGGCTGCGTCGGCTATTCCTGCAATCAGCTCTGCAAAATATGGCAGATTAACCGTCGGCAAGACAACACCAATCATGTTTGAAAATCCTTTCGACAAATGTACAGCGTGAATATTTCTCGTGTACTTCAATGATTCCATTGCCTCAAACACTCTTTTTCGTTTGTCTTCACTGACGTATGGATGATTGTTTATGACTCGGGAAACCGTTGTAACAGAGACACCGGCTTTTTCTGCAATGTCTTTAATATTAGCCATAGATTCCCTTCTTTCTAAATCCCCTTGATCTGGAATGCGTTTCATACAATATGATATGGACGTACCAGATATCTTTTTGTGTTTTAAGCTGAAAGGAGAAGATCACATGGGTTTCTTCATTTTAATTGGGTTATGTCTCACTGTTCTCGGTGGCAGCTGTCTTGCTGTAAAACCTCTCAACCAAAAACATGAAATTAAACCCTTTCGAACATTTGATGATTTTTTTATTTAATGCAGATAAAAAAGGACGATGTCGAGAACAAAGTCCTTTTTTATTTCTATTACAGTATGATCAAATCCTTTGGATATTGGGTCAGAGCAACTGCTCCTTCCATTGTTACGTGAACGTCATCCTCAATGCGCACGCCGCCGATCTCAGGCACATAAATCCCCGGTTCGATCGTGTAGACCATGCCTTCCTGCAACAGTGTATCGTTGGCCTGGCTCATGGATGGATACTCATGGACAGAAATTCCGAGTCCATGCCCAAGCCGGTGAGGAAAATAATCACCGTATCCCGCTTTTTCAATGATTCCGCGGGCAGTTAAATCCAGATCTCCGATTCTCACACCGGGTTTGCTTGCCTCAATCGCGGCTTTTTCCGCTTGAAGCACAGTCTCGTAAATGGCCTCCTGCTTCGGATTGATGGTTTTGTATGCAAACGTTCTTGTAATATCAGAGCAATAGCCATCAAGAATAACACCGAGATCAAATAAAACAAAATCACCTTTTTTCAACGTGGCTGTACCAGGATTTCCATGAGGCTGGCCAGATTTTTCTCCGAATAAAACCATTGTAGAGAAAGACATGCCCTGAATTCCTTTTTTCTTCAGCTCATACTCAATTTGAGCGAGCACTTCCACTTCACTGATGCCTTCACGCAAAGCGGCTGTGCCGACTTCAACACCGTAATCTGCAAGCTTTGCCGCCTCTTTCAGCAAACGAATCTCATTGTCATCTTTAATCAGTCGAAATTGATTGAGTGTTTCTTCTGCTGAAACAAATTGAGCCCCGCCCGTCGCATGCTTCAGCTGTTCTGCACGTGATAGCGAGATTGAATCCTTTTCTACCGCAAGCGTATGTATGCTGATATTTCGCTTTTTCAAGGCCTTCTCTATCAGCTCCCACGGATTTTCGTGATCCGCATAGCCAATGATTTCATGATTCCAGCCTGCGTTGCGGGCCTGTCCTGCTTCCATTCCTGGACAAACAAAGAAAGGCTCCTCTTCTTGAAAAATAAATAACCCCATTAATCTTTCATGCGGCTCTGTGTAAAAACCGGTTAAGTAAAAAACATTTTCTTTCGTATGAATAAATGCGGCAGTATGCCCCGCTTCCTTCAGCCATGAAGAGACGCGTTGTATTCTATTCACTTCTTGTTCCTCCCTGCCATTTGCAATGCATTGTTCTGTCTTCCATTGTAACAGGTTTTACCGGTGTTTGCCTTTCACGACGCCTTCATTTTCTAATGCATTTTATTTCCTGCTCCTCTTCCTGTATACTGACAGTAACGTTCAATCGCAGGGGGGTTGTTCCGTTTGCTGATGAATTTTTTCAGACGAAAAGCAGTTATGCTCTTAACGGTTTTGGGAATTTCCGCTCCTTTTATCGGGATGAAGATGGTGGGCTTTTATTATTACAGCTCTATCATAGGCTGTGCAGCGGGTTTCCTTTGCTGCATCCTCGCTCTCATCCTAGTTATGAAAAGATCTGATAAAGACAAAAATGAAGGGAAAGCTTGATACATAAAAAGCCAGCAGCCTGATTAGGCTGCTGGTTTTATTTTAGGAGTCTTAAACCGTTTAGTATGACTAAAATCGTACTGCCCTCATGACCAATCACGCCAAATGGCAATTCCATCGCCTGCAAAAAGTTTGCACAAATCAGCAGGCAGATTACAGCTAGAGAAAACACGATATTTTGTTTGATGATCCTGTTCATTTTCCGAGACAAGCGGCACATGTTTACGAGTTTTTTCAAATCGTTTTTCATGAGGACCATATCAGCGGTCTCAAGTGCTACATCTGTTCCGCCGCCCATCGCAATGCCGACATCCGCCGCTTTGAGTGCCGGCGCATCATTGATTCCGTCACCCACCATTGCAATCGTTCCGAATTCTTCTTTTAACCGTTTGATTTCATTCACTTTTTGGTCCGGCAGGCATTCTGCTACGACAGTTGTCATGCCGGCTTCCTTGGCAATCGCTTGAGCCGTGTCTTCGTGATCTCCTGTCAGCATGGCCGTTTTAATCCCAAATCGGTTCAGTTCTTCCATGACCTCTTTTGCTTCAGGCCTGATTTGGTCCTTCAGTGCGATACAGCCTGCTATTTGATCATCCTTTTTCACAAATACAATTGTATGACCGCTTTGAATGACATCTGATGCTGTTTGTTTCAAAAATTGTGCTGCCATTTCCTCGCCGATAAAACCTGCTTTACCGACCTTCCATTTCGCACCCGACACTTCTGCCATAACGCCAAACCCTGAGGTTTCTTCTATAGATATGTAGCCAGACTGATTCACGCCGCGGCTTTCAGCGTACGCCGTTATGGCTTGGGCGAGCGGATGGCTTGATTGCATTTCGATGGCATAGACAGCCTCAAGAACTTCCGCTTCACTGAATCCTTCTGCTATTCTAATCGTCTCTACGGCAGGCTGGCCTTTTGTTACAGTGCCGGTTTTATCAAAGGCGATCATTTGCACTGAGCCCAGCTGTTCAAGAAAGACGCTTCCTTTCACAAGCATACCGTTGCGGGCGCCATTTGAAATCAGGGACAGCGCCGCCGGCATAATAGAGGCGACAAGCGCACAAGGTGACGCGACAACCATAAACACCATTGCGCGGTAGAAGGTTTCACTCCAGCTCCAGCCCAGCGCAAAGTGCGGGACGAATAAAAGGAGCGCCACCGCAATTAGCACACCTTTCACATAAGCATTTTCAAATCGTTCGATGAAAGCCTGCGCGGGTGAAACACTATTTTGCGCTGATTCAACCAGTTTGATAATTTTTCTGAATAACGAATCTTCATTTGCTTTCGTGACACGGACAGTCAAGGAGCCATTGCGATTCACCGTTCCTGTGAATACAGCGTCGCCTCTGTTTTTTTCTACAGGCATTGATTCACCTGTTAAAGCCGACTCGTCAAGACTTGTCGAGCCCGATTCAATGATACCGTCTGCCGCTACGCGTTCTCCAGGTTTAATCACAATCATATCACCGGCCTGCAAGTCTGAAACCGGAACTCTTTTGGTTTCACCATTGACCATCAATGTCGCTTCTTCAGGCTCAAGCTGCATTAAAGACGTTAAATCTCTGCTGCTTTTATTCATCGTGTATGTTTCTAAAGCTCCGCTTAAGGAAAAAATAAATATTAAAATAGCACCCTCTGCCCAGTATCCGATCAAGGCGGAACCAACGGCAGCGAAAATCATTAAAAGTTCTACATTCAGCGTTTTGGATTCGAGTGTTTCTTCGATTCCTTCCTTTGCTTTAGCAAATCCGCCGATCACAAAAGCCAGCAAGAAAAGTATTATGGATAATACCTGATATCCGGATAAGAGCCAGCCTGCCAAAATAAGAGCGCCTGATACAAGTGCTGCAATAAGCTCCGCGTGCTGTGCCCAGTTTTTTTCCCTCTTGTCTGTTTTCAATGGCTCGTGCGGGTCGCGTTGAACGATAACTTGTTCATTCATATCGAATTCTCCTCTCTAATTGAGAACGTAAATCATCTTCATTTCTCTTATAAAAACAAAATCGCTGCCCAAAAGGCAGCTTTATCGTCAGTTATTTCTTGATGTCTTCCTTTATTATAGCACGCACGAAGAGAATTTCAATTATAATTATTTTAATTTCTTTTTGATAATAATTATCATTAATGTTTATTCACTTCTTCTCTATATGAAAAAAGCTGAGAGTCTATGCTCTCAGCTATTCTACCGTCCATTCCTTCAGTTGTTCCTTTGTCATCGGGCCAATTTTTGTTTTTTCAATTTCTCCCTTTTCATTCAGCAAAAATGATGTTGGGATCGTGATGATATGATACTCCTTCATCAATTCCCCTTTTGAGTCAAGGACAATTGGAAACGTCAGCTTGTTTGCTTTAATAAAGTCTTCAACGACTTGCTGATTTTGTTCCGAATTCACTAAATTCACCGTTACCAGCTTCACACTGTCGGATGGATGGGCATCATAAAACGATTGAAACTGTGGAAGCTCCTTTTTGCAGGGCGGACACCATGACGTCCAAAAATGGAGAATTGTTTTTTGCCCTTTATTCGGAATCGAGATGTCCTCCCCTTCTATCGTTTTCATAAGAAAAACAGCGGGAACAGCAGGCTGTTTTTCCTCAGCTTGTGCCGCACATGGAAACCATGCAATCAACCCTAATAACATAATGTATATAGTAAGCAAGCGCTTCGTCAACATGGAATCTTCCTTTCATGCTTTTCAATTAGCTTGCCCCCGCAATTCCTTTATCATCCTTCAATTCGCGGCGTTCTGGTCCCTCCCGTAAGAAATACGGATACCTTCAATGCTTTGCAGATCGTGGCATAGTGCA
This sequence comes from Bacillus sp. SIMBA_008, assembly GCF_046535495.1. NCBI lineage: Bacteria > Bacillati > Bacillota > Bacilli > Caryophanales > Bacillaceae > Bacillus > Bacillus sp. SIMBA_008. The sequence continues at coordinate 476,216 of NZ_JAWRWL010000002.1, forward strand.
GGCTCGTCAAAAGAATCATGCCAGTGTTCATTCCAAGGATAATCCCGAGCATTTGCAGATTCTCCATTGATCCCAGTACATACATCATACTTAGCGCAACGATATGGCTCCATACATTGTGATAAAAAGCCTCTTTCACAAAACCCATCCCGATTAAGCACGCCTGCAGCGGCATGACAAACAGATGAAAGAGAAAGTAAGGCCACAACAGCTGTAGGTAATACTGCGCTTCAGGAGAGTGAAAAAACAAATGCGTGAGAGGTCCCGCAAACTGGAACATGACCCAGACGGCAGGTATACCGTAACCTAATGTAATGAAAATCGACTGCTTCAGTCTTTTTAACACGATGTCATACTGAGAAAGCGCATAAGCTTCCGAAATACTCGGTATCATGACGACCATTAACGAATGGGCAATAAAAGCAGGGAACGACCCTATCGTCACAGCCACTCCTGCCAGCATTCCGTATTGATCGATCGCCGCTGTCCCGGCAACGCCCGCAGCCAAAAGAGCTCCTTTTACTAAAAAGGGTTCAATTGCATTGACAACCGCATGAAAAATACGCAGTCCTGTTGTAGGAATTGAAACAGCAAGCAGTCTTTTCCTTACATCCTTTCCGCGCAAATGAATGTGCTGCTGGCCGGATAACGCCCGCCTTGCCATGATAAATTGTGAATATAAGTAAACAAGCACGACCACATCACTCACGACTAGAACAAACAAGGAAATCAGCACAGCCATGTCCAATTCAAATGAGTACCATTGAAAAAAGAGGAATAAGCACAAGAGCTGGATGATTTTTTTCAGCACATTGGCAATTGCGATCTTCCCCATTTTCTGCACACCCATAAAGTAGCCCCTGGCGATTGAAGTAAAGGCGACAACAGGAATTAAGCCGATGACAATCCCTTTAATAAACGGGTGGTATGTATCAAATACCGGAATAAACGGAAGCGCAATACTAGCGGCGGCAGTAGAAAAAGCAGTAAAAATGGCTGTCATTCTGAAAGCGTGCCTCAGCATGCTTTCATGAAGCTTAGGATTTGACTCGGCAATGAATTTAGAAATGGATATCGGCAGTTCCAGGCTCGCGATGACAATAATTAAAAAGATCGTGGGCAAAATACTCATGTAAAGCCCCATCCCATGCTCGCCAAGCTCCCGCGCCAAAATCATATTGACGACAAATTCAAGGCATTCAGCGAAAAAGGCGGCAATGGATAAAAGAATGATCCCTTTCACAAATCGATTCATGATGTCTCTCCTTGTCTCTTGTACTACCAACATCATATGAGACAAGTTCAAAAATTATTTTATTTTTACTCTTTATATGAAAAAAAGCACAGCTGAGACAAATTGTCTCTTCTATGCTTAGACGGCAAAAACGTGTCTGCCGATTTTTTCTACGATTTTTCTTGAACGAATCCAATTATCTGACGCTGTTTTCGGATTATAAAAGAATATGGCATCTGTTTCTCTATTTTTTGAGGACAGCGCTTCTTCGGCAGCTTCAATCGATTCTTTATCAGGCTTTTGGTTAATGCTCCCGTTTGCGACCGGTTCAAAGGCGTTTTTCTGATAAATAACTCCTCTTATCGTATCAGGAAAACCTTTTTTCTCCGTTCTGTTCAGTACAACGCTTGCTACAGCGACCTTGCCTTTATATGATTCTCCTTTGGCCTCTGCGTGAACGAGACGGGACAGCAACTCTTTTTCAGACTGTGTATATGTTTCTTTCTCATCATTTGTTTTGTCCGGTTTATCTTTCTCTTTCTTTTCGGTGTGTGCTGATAGCTTAATCGGTTTTATTTTCTTGTCTTTATCAGCAGACAGTGAAGGGAAAGATTCATTCGTATTTCGATCTATATGTGTAAGCCATTTCGCTTCTTCATGTTTTGTCTTCTTTGCGCTCAGTAGTGAAGCTTGTGTATGCTCAATTTTGGCTGCAGGCATGAAACAAAGAAGAAAAACAGCCAGAGCAGTGAATTTCGTTGTCATACAGTTTCCTCCTTAAAGTGCTCCAAAAAACACTTCATAACCTTAACAAGAGATCCATTCATTTTCACGGAAAAAGATTTTCCAACTCTCCCAAGGAGGTATCAGGATGGAATAAAGAGGATGACTCACTGCTTAATGGCAAAAAAACAGTTTGAAATTCTATAAATATTGTCAAATTAAAACATGTTTATCCATTTTTGACACTTTACATTTTATTTACACCTGTTACAGACAGCTGTAATAAAAGGCTTGTGTTCTGTCATATATGATAAAAAGGCTTCTCACGTATGAGAAACCTTCAGCTTCTTGGCTGTTCTAAGTATTGAAAGATAACATCTCCGCCTTGCTGGGCAATTCCTCGGAAATGTTTAAAATCATCTTGTTTAGATAACACGGCCCTGAAATCAAGAAAATGCTCTTTCTGGACTCTCAGTTCGTTTATGGCGCCGGTGCGCAGCTGTTCAATCATTTCTGTTATTTCTTCGGGACGCAACAAAAATTCCCCCCTTTTCTTTCTATTGACGAAAATCAATATATCATCTTTATAGCGACAGAACAATTCATAAGGGAGATAAAACTCCTTATCGCTTTACTTCTCAATGAAAATACTGCAAAATACTTTCAAAAGGCATTATTATGTTTAAAGGAGAGGAAGCTTGTGAAAATCGCTAAGGTTGGGAATGTCATTGAATTTAAAAACGGATTAACCGGTGTTGTTGAAAAAGTAAATGAGAATTCTGTTATCGTTGATGTGACGATCATGGATAACTATCGGGATCTTGAGTTAGATTCATTGACAGTTGTTAATCATAAAAATTATAAGATCATCAGAGACTCCTATTAAAACCTCCTTATTTCCACATTTATTCAAAAAACTGCAAGACGGACAATTTAACACCTTACATATGAAATTCGCTTTCTCAAAAGCTGCCGGCCGGCAGCTTTTTTACATAAAAAACACCGATCATGAATCGGCGTTTTTGTCTATTTCCGTTATTTCTATATAGAACGCGCTGACGGCCCCTGGTTCGTACAGGTTGGTCAATGATGTTGAATAATTTGTCATTTCCCCCCGGAAGGCAAGATCGCGTTCCGGAACCTCGACATTAAACGTTTTTTCATACAACAGGACAGCGATATCATGGTAAGTCTCACTCGTAACGTTTAAGGTAAATGCAATTTTTCGCTTCGGCTCGCTCTCCTCTTGATATGCAGTCATTTCTAACGTTACATTGTTTAACCGCAATGTCTTCACTTCATATCACTCCTTTATAGTCCATGCATCTTAGCATACCTTAGCGAATGTTTACAATGAATCTGTTCTTAACGGTTATATGAACCAATTCATTCGAAAAGACATCTTTACAAACATACGTTCGTTAAATTATAATAAAACAGACGAGCTGCCATCCAGCATCCCGTCTTTTCATTAGAAAGCGGCGAGTGGAATTCCCCCCCGGATTCGCTCGTCTTTTTTATGTAAAAACCCCCTCATTTCTAAGGAGAAACTATATGGTCGATTATCAACAAGTCATGTTTCACCATGCGTACCTTGGCGCCTTGAATTTCCCCATCCTTTAATGAGAGCGGCCAATCAATTCTCATCATGTTTTTTAGATAAACCAGCATCCATTCAGGAAGTATATGAGTGTATGTTTTTAAAGTTCTAGTTAGTCGTGCGCTTCCATATCGATCCTGAACAATTCTGAATGAAATGCAATAATCCTGCTATTAAGGTAGCATGTGTATGACTTAAATCATGGAAGCAGAATAAATTCAACACATCCGTAATTACTTGAAATGCGTACTATAACATAAGTTTGAATGGGGATTTCAAGCCCAATGTAATGCCTCGTATAGAACATTCCGGGAGAAGGGCCTATGGAATGCCCACACTGTTTTACCCACACTCGTAATAAACTCCTTTCAGTATGTCCATTTAGAGATTCATTGCAATTATCTTCGAATTTTGTTCTGAACTATAAATCATTATATATTTTTAAACACTGTATTCCAGACTGACGCATCTTCTTGTCCAAGACTCCAGCTGCCAAGACCTTTCAGATTATATTTTTGAGCGAGTTTTATTTTTGCTCTGAGTGACTGTTCATTTTCAAACCATAATGTATATGTTCCCGAAGGCAACGGCCCCTTGTTATCGTGATTGACAGTAAAAATAGCTTTTGGAGATTGACTCTTGGTGTCAAAAATAATTGTTCCGCTATGCCTTTTTACTAATGAGTCAACAAGGTAAAGGGGAATGGCTTGAGAGGCAGATTGGCCTTCCATCCAGCAGCGGCCATAGAATGGCAATCCTAAAACTAGTTTTTGAGGAGAGATTTTTTGGGTCAGAACATATTGAATGGACTTTTCCACCCATCCTACACTTGCGGTAGGCCCAGCAAGGCGGCTTTCATCATAGGCCATAACCATAAGATAATCTGCATATTTAGCTAAATACTCGTAATCATATGATCCGTGCCAGCCCTTCGTCCAGCCAAAAGGATTTGCCGCCACTGCAACTGATACTTCTTTATGTCTAGGAATACTTTCCCTTACCAATCTAACAAAATCTGTAAATAGATTCCGATCTTTTTCTGTAAGGTTTTCTATATCGATATTAATTCCGTCCAAATCCAGTTCTTCTATTGCATGAGAAATTTGTTTAGCTAAACGAACTCGGTTCATTAATGCAAATCGTCCCAAATCCTGATCCCAATGATTGCTTAGAAAAGGAACTACTTTTAATTTTCTTCTATGAAGAGCTTTAATCACATCGGGATTAGCTGAACGGAGAAGTAATGATCCATCTTTTCTGATATAGAAAAAATCAGGAGACACAACATTTAATACTCCGTTCGTTTGATCAACGTGTTGAATAAAATCCCATCCTAATCCAGAATAGAAATAGCTCATTTGAAACATCTCATAACCCCTTCATCCCCAAAAATATCAAGTTCCCCACAAATAAAAAAATAAGGATTGTCATTTCAATTTGATTCGTTTCCGAAACCTCAAAGATTATCTTTCTCTTATCTTTATAATTTGTCCAGGATAAATTCTATCTGAAGAAAGCTTATTAAGATTCATAAGTTGTTGTACCGGAATTTTAAAGGATTTGGCAATCGTCCATAATGTATCGCCGGATTCCACATGATATACTTCGTATGTCACGGGAAATTCCATATAACGAGGCGTTCTTTTTACTTTATTCGCTTGATTTCTTATTTTAGGTATTTTCCCTTTCATTCATATTACTCTCCTTTAGAATAATTTGTTATTAATATTTCTAAACCGTTTCTCTCTAATCTTAATGATTTGTCCAGCATATATTTGATCTGATTTGAAATGATTAAGCTCCATGAGTTGCTGCAGGGAAACGTTATACTTCCTGGCAATTATTGATAATGTTTCACCGGGAGTAACATGATGGATCACGTATTTTTCTTTGAGAACATCTACATAATGAATGGTTTCCCCTAAGTTTCTTATAATTCCTCTGCTTTTTAGCACCTCAAGCATTCTCTCGGCTCTATGCCGATAGGAATCATTCTTTACAGCCTTTTTACCGTTTATCTGAATCTTTTTTCTCTCGCTATCATGATTCAAATAGTATTTAACCTTCTCCAATGTTTCTTTTGGGGAGGAAGAAACGATGAGATCGCGGCCAGGTTTGAATTTACCTCGAACTGATGGTGTATCCGATGTCAATAAAAACCCCCCGGAACCAAGAATCTCATAGGTGCGTTGCGTAAGTTGGCTTTCACAGTTTTGCAAACCGATAATGATTTTTGCTGAACTGTAAACTTTATATGCTTCAGTATAATCAAGGTATCCATGGATCCAATTGCGGGGAATTTCTCTTCCTATATATTTACTCATTTTTTCCCAATTTCTCCCCCAAAAATCAATGCGAATACCCTTCCGTATAAGAGGACGAATAAGCGTTTTTAAAGAGGACGAACGGAACACTTCCGGATGTTCTTCAAGAAAATTAGGGTAAGCATTAGCCACCACTGCTATATCACAACTGTATTTCGCTAATGGTTTAATCTGGTGATGTATACTTTCGTGAAATGCAAAGTCTAAGTGAGCTGCTTTAATCCCCATGCTTTCATAAGTTTTACACAGAGAAGGCGTAACCGTGAAAACAAAATCCGGTTTCATCTTTTTAATTAATGGGATAGTAAAGTTTTGAGTGTGCAGCGGGTCTTCAGTAGCCCAATAAACGAGAGGGATATTCACCTTTTTAGTAGCGTTGCGAATCCAGGCCTGCTTTTCCCTTGAATGCTCTGGTGTCCATCCCATAGATACTATTAGATCTGGTTTAAATTCGTCTATCATTTCAGTGATATTTTCCCGACTTACAGGACCGGAAATCATTACGGTATGTCCTGCTTCCCTAAACCCATTCGGTATACCATAGAGCCACATGGGATGACTCTCAAGGAAAAGAATTTTCACACATTTCCATCCTCTCTTTCACTTTTAATGTCTACTTTATTGGTATGTATATGTAATATAACTTGTCGCGGTACTAGTCTATAAAAAACGTTCAGGTGTGAGATCACAAGATAGCTTGTGTGGGATGCCCCACAAAAAAAGAAAGCAACCTACAACATATTTTCCTATGTGGTTATTCAGGACATAAGGATTCCTTTAAATATTTTTAAAAGTATTAGAATACAAGGACAGGGATATTATTTTTTATTAAAAGTCAAGAAAATGTTTAATTTTATTAATAATTAAGAAACCAAATGAAATGTCACACATTTTATAAACAAAAAGAGAGGATAGATGAACAGGGTGAAAATGCCTGTATTCAACTATCCTTTTTTTGTACAACAAATGACCTCATTTACTACAACAACGGTGTTGTTTGTTTTTCAACTAACGCCCCCGTTACTTTAAGTACATTTATTCACAGTGTAATCTTTTTTACAGGTCATTTAGTGGTAGCCCCAGGAAAATGCGAATTTATAACGTTAATCAAATTCAAACATAAAAAAGTCGAATTCCCTGTCCTTTAAGGAAAACGACTTTTTTATACGACTTCTTCAAGTAAATTCCCATCAACCTTTTTTGGGGACTATTTGTAATCTCTGCGCAGTGAAATTATACCTGTGCTAGCCCGCCATCTACGAACAATTCAACACCCGTCAAGTAACTGCTTTCGTCTGAAGCAAGGAAAGATACAGCGTTTGCTACTTCTTCAGGTGTCCCAACTTTTCCAGCTGGAACAGTATGTCTGCTATTTTCCATTACTTCTTCAAGTGCATCACCAAAAAGCTCATCGTAGGCAGGTGTAAGAATAACTCCTGGACTAACCACATTTACACGGATTTCAGTACCTTTTAGGTCAAGAATCCAGTTTCGAACCAGTGCTCTTAATGCTGCTTTAGATGCTCCATATACACTAAACGCCGGGTTGCCAATTGATCCAGCAGTAGAGCCCGTTACAATAATAGAACCTACTTTGTCTGGGAATAGTGATAATGCTTTTTGAACAGTAAAGATGGTTCCTTTAACGTTAATGTTGAACGTTCTATCAACCTGCTCTTCAGTAATTTCACCTAATGGAAGGAAGTTGCCGATGCCTGCATTAGCAAAAAGAATGTCCAACTTACCTTTTTCCTGCTTTATAATGTCATATAGTTTGTCTAAGTCTTCAAGCTTAGAAATATCACCTTGAACACCGGTTACGTTCTTGCCAATTTGGTTAACAGCTTTATCAAGTTCGTTTTGTCTACGTCCCGTGATATAAACATATGCACCTTCGTTTACAAATTTTTGTGCCGTAGCAAGACCAATCCCACTTGTTCCACCCGTTACAAGCGCTATTTTACCTTCAAATTTACCCATACTTAACACTCCTTTAGAATTAATATTATTTTATGTCTAGTACCTTTAAGTACTTGAAGAACAACTTACAAGATATAGTATCCTTCAGTAAGCACATTATCGGAAGTACCCACTTTTTTGTGATATAGTAACTAAAAAGTAATAAATGTGGAATGGAGAGCTTTAGACATGAAAAAAAAATTTAGTTGTGGGTTTGAAGTGACAAAGGAAGTTATTGGCGGAAAATGGAAAGGCCTTGTATTATACTTTTTAATGAATGGACCAAAGAGAACGAGTGAATTAAAGCGCATTATCCCAAATATAACTCAGAAAATGCTGATTCAAACACTTAGAGAGCTTGAAGACAGTGGACTTGTGAGCAGAAAGATGTATAATCAAGTGCCACCGAAGGTTGAATATTCATCCACTGAACTTGGAGAATCTCTTAAACCTATCTTGCAGGAGCTCTGTCAATGGGGAAGCCATTATGCGGAGCAAAAGTATACAGAAGGTGAATATGAAATTGTACAACCAGAACAACTAAGTTAGGATTGATGTAGCTGCTGAAGTAAATGCTAAACAACTTCAATACCATCACCTAACAGATGAAGAACAGTCAGAAATAAATGAGATATTCAATTTTGAAAGTGAAGTTCTAATAAGAAGTGTCATCGACTATATTCAGGAGAACTTTGATGAAATTCAAAAAAGAGCTGTTTCAAATGTTAAAGAGAAGGTTCAGAAACTTAGCCAAAAAATAAATGAAGATATTGATAATAATATTTAATGCCTATGATCTCTAGATAGGCATATTTTCTTTCGGATAAAAAAGAAAAGACGTACAAATTGTACGCCTTAATCTGCTTCTGTACTATCAATTTTTCACTGCATAAAAGTCACAGTTCAGGTTGCACCTCAGGTCACACTTTTTAATACAATTCCCATGAGTAGAGCCATTTTCAGGTGTGACTTTTCCCACTTTTATTGAGCTTAGTGCGGGTCACACTCCGGTCACTTCGGGTCACCCTTCGCTGTGACCAGGTCACATTTCCGCTGAAAATTAACGCTAAATGTTCGGATTTTACTGTGACCACACTTCGCTTCACACTCCGTATCACACAACGGAATGATTAGCGATTATCAATCGTCTCCGGATACAAATCATGATTCATCATACGGTACTCGGCCATTTTCTCATACTTCGTGCCCGGCTTTCCGTAGTTTGTGTACGGATCAATGGAAATTCCGCCTCTTGGCGTGAATTTGCCCCATACTTCAATGTAGCGCGGGTCCATTAATTCAATCAAGTCGTTCATGATGATATTCATGCAGTCCTCGTGGAAGTCACCATGGTTTCTGAAGCTGAATAGATACAGCTTTAATGATTTGCTTTCAACCATTTTTTCATCAGGAATGTAGCTGATGTAGATTGTCGCAAAGTCAGGCTGGCCTGTTTTAGGACATAAAGATGTGAATTCCGGGCAATTGAATTTTACAAAGTAATCACGGTTTACATGTTTATTCGGGAAGGATTCCAGCACGTCCGGTGCATATTCGAACAAATAATTTGTACCTTGATTGCCTAGCAATGTTACACCTTCTAATTCTGATTCTTTTCTTGTCGTCATGTTCATCTTCCTTTCTATTATACTCCGCGTTTGTTGCCCCATAACAGGGTGTGCAGCTGCGGGAGCACTCTGACGAGATTCAGCTCCGCATCGACAGCTACCTTATCAACAAGCGCTTCATATTTTCCAAGCAAATGTGCAATCAGTGACTGATCATCTGTCGTATGCACGTCATCATTTCCGACTTGTAAATAAAACGGGATTCCCGGATACCGCTTGTGCACAGTTTTGGCAAATTCCAGATCTTCATCATTAAAGATGACAACCTTCAAGCTGACAGCATGCTGTCTATCATTCTCTTGAAGTGAAGTTAAAATGTGGTCAAGCTTTTGAAAGTTCGTTACCATTTTTGAGCTTGGCGGTTTTGGAGAAATTGTCAGGTCATCAATCAGCGTAAACCAATCCTGATAAACGGTCCCTTGAGTTTCAAGCGCTGCACGGATGTTATTTTCCTTCAGCAGTTCAATAAAAGCATCCAGCTGTTTTAACAGAGCCGGGTTGCCGCCTGAGATCGTCACATGAGAAAACGCGTCTCCCCCAATGTCCTTAAGCTCCGCAAAAATCTCCTCCGCCGTCATCCAGCGAATATCTTTTTTAGCAGACCCGTCCCAAGTGAAAGCGGAGTCACACCAGCTGCAGGAATAATCGCAGCCGGCTGTCCGGACGAACATCGTTTTCTGTCCGATCACCATGCCTTCTCCTTGAATCGTCGGGCCGAAAATTTCTAATACAGGAATTCCTTTAGCCATTCAAACCACCCTTTTTCGGACGGTAGACACAGTAGCTTGTCGGTGTTTCACGGACAAACACCTGTACACAGGTCGGCTTATTCTCCAAAGTGTCTAAATAAGCCTGTACGTTATCATAAATCGTTTTCGCCACGACTTCAGTTGTCGGCAGCGAATACCGGTCGTCCTGAGAAAAATCTTCATGATCATTTAATAGCGTGTGATCATAGTTTCCGTGCACCAGTTTTTTGAGTACGCTGAAATTGACAAGAAAGCCTGAATCGTCAAGTTCGTCGCCGGCAACGGTTATATTTACGGTATACGTATGTCCGTGAACCCTGCTGCACGCTCCCGCACTTTCCCGAGGGATAAAATGAGCGGCTGAGATATGCATGTCCTTATTCAGTTCAAACGAATAAGGATGCTGGGCCTGCGGATAAATTTGAGATAACAATTTATGCACGCTCTCCTTTCATCATCATATATTCTTCATAACCTTTTGAACGAAGGTGACATGCCGGACATTCGCCGCAGCCGTCGGCGATGATGCCGTTATAGCATGTCAGCGTGTTGTTTTTCACAAACTCCAGCGCGCCAAGCTCATCTGCAAGCTTCCACGTTTCCGCCTTATTGAGCCACATGAGAGGCGTGTGGATCACAAACGGCTTCTCCATCGCCAGATTCACCGTTACATTGCAAGATTTCACGAATTCGTCACGGCAGTCAGGGTAACCGCTGAAGTCTGTCTCGCAAACTCCTGTAATAATGTGGCGCGCGCCAATTTGGTAAGCCAGGATAGACGCAAAGGATAAGAATACCAAATTGCGGCCTGGAACGAATGTGGATGGCAGTTCGCCGTCTTTTACTTCTATCTCAATATCATTTCTAGTCAGGGCATTCGGTGCAAGCTGATTTAAAAGTGACATATCAAGCAAATGATTTTTCACACCAAGCTTTTCCGCAATGGATTTTGCCACTTCAATTTCCTGCGAATGTCGCTGATTATAATGAAAAGTCACCGTTTCGACTTCTTCGAATTCTTTTAAGGCCCACAGTAAGCATGTTGTGCTGTCTTGACCGCCGCTAAATACGACAATTGCTTTTTCTTTTTTCATGATTCCTCTCCTTCTCCGCAATAAAAACGCCGGCGAGAGACATCGCTACAGCTAATTCACGCAAAAAAACACCTTTTTTCGGAAGGTGCTCTAGAAAAACATAAAAAAGGCCGTATCCAAGGATACAGCTCGTCCTTAGTTTTTTATAGAGGGTGTAGCTAGAACCTCTCCCGCATATCGCACGGATTTTCTTCAATTTTTTCACTTCTGCTATCTTACCATAATGATGTTTTTCTTGACAATAAAAAAGTCAGTCCCCGGTTCCTAGATCAATTACCGCTCTATAGTGACGGTTCGTTTCATTATATATATTTATAAACTGCGCCGCCGAGGAGCTTTTTTGCAAAGCAAAGCGCCTATGAAGGCCAGGCTCACATAGCCAAACAAGGGATAAATCGTTGAAATAAGCCTGCCGTACCCTATTTGGCTCGTAATATAAGCCGTGATCATAATGGCCGCAAAGATATATTTGCTTTTCACTGGAAGAAAGCTTTGCACTTGTTTTTCTAATCCATATAGATTACCGATAACTGATGTGAACACTTCTCCGAAAATAATGAGTAAATAAATCAAATGGACAGAACGTGCAAAGAGATAAACCACTTGCGCCATCGGTATATCATATAAAAATACATCCGGAAGAGTCGACAAAGACAGAAAACTCGCGGACAGCACAATCGTCAGCATCGTCCCTCCGATTAAAGCGCCTTTTTTGATCACTTTCTCCGAGGACATTTCATTCGCCAGCGGAACCAAAACTGCTTGGGCAAGCGATAAATTCAAAGCCCCGTAAGAAACAGCTGATAACAGCCAATCCCAGCGATGCGGCCAGACCCACTGAGCTACGTTTCGTGATTCGCTGAATATAAAAGAGTCGGCCACTACAATCATTGAAAAGAGGATTAAAAGGGGAACAACAAACACATTGACACCGAAAATGCCTTTTACTCCTCTAGTCATCACAATTAAGCTCAGACCGATTGTAATAAGCATCCCAATCTGAGCGGACATCCCCAATTGTTCCTCAAAAAGCGCCCCTGCTCCTGAAAGCATGACAGATGTAACTCCGAGGAGAACAAACAGCATAAATACATTGATAATCCGCCCAGCCGCCGCCCCGAACAAAAAGATGTTCATTTCTTGATATGACTTGGCATTGATTCGCTTTGAAATGATCATCAGCTTGGCGCCCAGAAACGTAAACATTCCGCCGCTGACGAGAATGCCGAATAAACCGAACCAGCCGAACTTCAGAAAAAACTCAACAATTTCTCTGCCAGTCGCAAATCCAGCTCCGACTACTGTGCCGACATACACAAAGGCAAGCTGACTTGCAGACCCTTTTGATTGTTCCATTTCTTCCCTCCGAACGAACCGCAGTTTTGTCCATATATGCCTTTTTATAACCTATGAGACAAGTTCCTTGAAAAGACGAAGAAAACATGTTTTACTTTGTAACAAATCAAAAATTTTTTGTGCATAAGACTTGAAAGTCAAAGATAGTCAGAGTATACTGTTAATCAAAGTTGGTCAAACAAACCGGCCTTTTTTAAAAATCAATTGGTCAAAGATAGTCAAATATTCAGTCTGCTTTGAGCATATTGGTTTGAATGCCGTTAAGTTTGCCGTATACTAATAGTCAAAGAAGGTCAAATCCAATAGACCTTTTTATTCACTTTCATTGGTCAAAGAAGATCAAATTATTAAGGAGGTTTTGGCAAATGCGTTGTCAACATTGTCATCAAAACGAGGCGACGATTCGCCTTAACATGCAAATAAATTCCGTTCATAAACAGATGGTTCTTTGTGAAACTTGCTATAACGAACTGACCCGTAAACCTTCAATGAGTATGGGTCCTCAATCTTTCGGATTTCCGTTTGAACAGGCATTCCAGCCGAAAGAAAAGAGCGCAGCAAAACAAAGCGGAAAAAAAGGGTTGCTTGATGAGCTGGCTCAAAATATTACAAACGGTGCAAAAGCCGGTCTCATTGACCCCGTCATCGGCCGTGATGATGAAGTGGCGCGAGTGATCGAAATTCTAAACCGCCGGAACAAAAACAATCCGGTTCTTATTGGTGAGCCGGGTGTAGGGAAAACTGCCATCGCTGAAGGGCTCGCTTTAAAAATTGCTGAAGGTGATGTTCCAAACAAACTGAAAAACAAAGAGCTATATTTGCTTGATGTTGCATCCCTTGTTGCAAACACAGGGATCAGAGGCCAATTTGAGGAGAGAATGAAACAGCTGATCACTGAGCTGAAGGAACGAAAAAATGTCATTCTGTTCATTGATGAAATTCACCTTCTCGTCGGCGCAGGCTCTGCAGAAGGATCAATGGACGCCGGCAACATTCTCAAACCGGCCCTAGCCAGAGGCGAACTGCAAGTCATTGGCGCGACAACACTGAAAGAATATCGTCAAATCGAAAAAGATGCCGCGCTGGAAAGACGTTTTCAGCCTGTCATGGTGCAGGAGCCTTCAATTGAACAGGCTATCCTCATTCTGCAAGGGATTAAAGACAAATACGAGGCGTACCATGGCGTAACATTCAGTGATGAAGCAATCAAAGCGTGTGTCACTTTATCATCCCGCTACATTCAGGACAGACACCTGCCGGATAAAGCAATTGATTTATTAGATGAAGCAGGTTCAAAAGCCAACCTGTTAATTGATGAACTGAATGATGAGGATGCCGCTGAACGCTTAACTGCAATTGAAGCCGAAAAAACAAAAGCCCTGGAAGAAGAAAATTACGAACTGGCGGCAAAACTCCGTGATGAAGAACTCGCATTGGAGAAAAAACTGAACAGCTCCTCCGCTCATACCGCTGTCACTGTGGAAGCTGAGCACATTCAGGAAATTGTTGAACAAAAAACAGGCATCCCTGTCGGCAAACTGCAGGCAGACGAACAAACGAAAATGAAAGAGCTTGAAGCAAAACTTCATGAACGCGTGATTGGACAAGAAGCCGCTGTTCAAAAAGTGGCAAAGGCGGTAAGACGAAGCCGCGCCGGTTTAAAATCCAAAAACAGACCAGTCGGCTCCTTCCTCTTCGTCGGTCCTACCGGCGTAGGGAAAACAGAGCTTTCTAAAACACTGGCAGATGAATTATTCGGCACAAAAGACGCTATTATCCGACTCGATATGAGCGAATACATGGAGAAACACGCCGTATCTAAAATTATCGGTTCACCGCCTGGATATGTCGGCCATGAGGAAGCTGGACAATTAACTGAGAAAGTGCGCCGCAATCCTTACAGCATTGTGTTGCTGGATGAGATTGAAAAAGCACACCCAGACGTTCAGCATATGTTCCTGCAAATTATGGAAGATGGCCGTCTGACAGACAGCCAAGGCAGAACTGTAAGCTTCAAAGACACAGTGATCATCATGACAAGTAATGCGGGTGCTGGTGAGAAACAAACGAAAGTCGGTTTCCAATCAGATGACAGTGTCATCGAAGAACAAACATTGATTGATTCACTGAGCATGTTCTTTAAACCTGAGTTCCTCAACCGTTTTGACAGCATTATTGAGTTCCGCTCATTGGAAAAAGAACATCTTGTCAAAATCGTCAGCCTTCTTCTTGGAGAACTTGAAGAAACATTGGCTGAACGGGGCATTAGCTTGAATGTGACAGATGAAGCGAAAGAAAAAATCGCTGAGCTGGGCTACCACCCTTCATTCGGTGCACGTCCGCTTAGAAGAACCATCCAAGAATGGGTTGAGGATGAAATGACCGATCTGCTGCTTGATAATGGCGAGATCACCAGTTTTCACGTGATTTTAGAAGATGATAAAATCAAAGTGCGAGCAAAATAACAATCAGCGGTTTCCTTTTAGGAAGCCGCTTTTTTTATACTTTCATACTCTTGACTTAGAAATTACCGTCCCTTCTCCTGAAGCGCTACTTCCCTTCATCCTTTACACTTTTTTTAAGGAGGGATGGAACATGTTTATATACAGTGAATATGTATTTCTACTATTATATGAATACCGTCTGAAGGACAGCTTGCAAGCAAGCTGCTAATTTCAGTAGACCCCCGGGCTTTTCAATTTTGGAGAGCCCGTTTTTGTTTATTTCTCCCTTCTATGCCTCTTCCTTGAATATTTCATGAACAAATTCACAATGTCCCTAAAGTTCCGGGCACCAAAACCGATATTAACCATAGACAAGCTAGTAAAAAAGGATTTGGTGAAAACTATGGATAAAACTTCGTTAATCGGTATTATTCTTGCTTTTGTGGCATTGAGCGTCGGGATGGTTCTGAAAGGCGTCAGTTTCAGCGCCCTTGCAAACCCCGCTGCCATTTTAATTATTATCGCCGGGACAATCTCAGCAGTCGTTATTGCGTTCCCAACAAAAGAAATTAAAAAAGTGCCTACGCTGTTTCGAGTGTTATTTAAGGAAAATAAACAGCTCACAATAGAGGAACTCATTCCTATGTTCTCTGAATGGGCTCAGCTTGCACGCCGCGAAGGTCTGCTTGCTTTAGAAGCAAGCATTGAGGATGTAGATGATGCTTTCTTGAAAAACGGGCTCAGCATGGCTGTTGACGGGCAAAGCGCGGAATTTATAAGAGATATTATGACAGAGGAAGTCGAAGCAATGGAGGACAGGCACCAAACAGGAGCCGCTATTTTTACACAAGCAGGAACGTACGCTCCGACACTTGGAGTACTCGGCGCTGTAATCGGGCTGATTGCCGCTCTCTCTCATATGGATAACACAGATGAGCTTGGACACGCCATCAGTGCTGCCTTTGTTGCCACACTTCTCGGTATCTTTACAGGGTATGTGTTATGGCATCCTTTCGCAAATAAATTAAAACGAAAATCAAAACAGGAAGTAAAACTGCGTGAGGTCATGATTGAAGGTGTTTTATCCGTTTTAGAAGGACAAGCACCGAAAGTCATCGAACAAAAGCTTTTAATGTATCTTCCTGCGAAGGACCGCTTGAAATTTGCAGAACAAGGAGAGGCGCAAAATGGCGAGAAAAAAGAAGAAGAAGCATGAGGACGAGCACGTTGATGAATCATGGCTCGTTCCTTACGCCGACATCCTTACTCTTCTCCTGGCATTGTTTATTGTGCTGTACGCGAGCAGCTCGATTGACGCAGCTAAGTTTCAAATGCTCTCAAAATCATTTAATGAAGTTTTTACAGGCGGAACCGGTGTACTGGACTACTCCAGTGTCACTCCTCCTGAAAACGAGTCAGACGGCATCGATGAAGTGAAAAAGGAAAAAGAAGAGAAAGAGAAAAACAAGAAAGAAAAAGAAAAAGCAGCTGATCAAGAAGAACTTGAAAATGTGAAGAGCCAGGTGGAAAAGTTCATCAAAGATAAAAAGCTGGAACATCAGCTGGAGACGAAGATGACTAGTGAAGGCCTTCTGATTACGATTAAAGACAGCATCTTCTTTGATTCTGGAAAAGCGACCATCCGTAAGGAAGATGTGCCGCTTGCAAAAGAGATTTCAAATCTTCTTGTGATTAACCCGCCAAGAAATATCATTATCAGCGGACATACTGATAATATGCCAATTAAAAATTCTGAATTCCAATCAAACTGGCATTTAAGCGTCATGAGAGCGGTAAACTTTATGGGGCTCCTGATTGAAAACCCCAAGCTCGATGCAAAAGTGTTCAGCGCCAAGGGTTATGGCGAGTATAAACCGGTGGCTTCCAATAAAACTGCGGAAGGCCGAAGCAAAAACCGGCGGGTTGAAGTTCTCATTTTGCCAAGAGGCGCAGCGGAAACAAATGAAAAATAGCAAAAAAGGAAGCCTTGTGACATATCAGGCTTCCTTTTTTTACTTATTATGAAACTGTTTTGCGTTTAATCCTACTCTTTTTAACATTTCGGTGCACATCTCTACCTCTTCTTCGCTTAATACGCTGATCATTTCATCAATTTCAGCAGCGTGATCAGGGAAAATATCGTTCAAAAGACCGATGCCTTTTTCAGTAATTTGCGCAAATGTCACTCGTCTGTCTGTAGGAGACGCTTTCCGAATGAGAAGTTCTTTTTGCTCCAGCTTATCTACAACGTATGTGATGCTCCCGCTAGCCAAGAGAATTTTATCTCCAATCTGCTGCAGCGGCTGATCACCTTTATGGTACAAAAGCTCTAGCACAGCAAATTCAGTCGGATTCAGCCCATGCTTATGAATATGCTTATTCATATGATCGTTAATAGACCGATACGCGCGCGACAGCACGATAAATAACTTCAGTGATTTTTCTGTCATGTCTCAATCATCCTTTTAGAAACCGTTACAGAGAAACATTAATAAACAAAGACCAAAATGTCAATAAAAATCTTTCCAATATTTCTCTTCTTTTTTAAAATGTAAGCTTGCCAACACCTTTTTCTAATTTTTTTGGTTATTTTTTCTTATTAAAGAAGAAGAAACAATGATATAATACCTCTAATCAGGTGTATGTTGGAGCGATGCAAATTGAAAATACTAAAAGGCGCCTGCGGGAGAGTCAAACTTTATATCATACTGGTCGTGATTCCGGCAATCGTCATCAGCTTTTTCGTATATGAAAAAGAAAAAGATACAATAGCTGCAGAACATAAACAAGAAGCAAGTGTCCTGCTAAACCTTCACCGCAACAAAATCAATTATTTAATCGGAGAAACAATGGCGAGAATGACCTCCTTGTCCATCGCCATCGACAGACCGGTTGATATAAAGAAAATGCAGTCAATTTTGGAAAAGACCTTTGATTCAGAGCCGAGATTTTCCGGTCTCTATTTTCTCAATGCCAAAGGAGACGTCACCGCAAGCACAACCGAATTAAAAACGAAAGTAAACCTGGCCGACAGATCTTTTTTTACAAAAGCAAAGGAAACTAAAAAGACAGTCATTTCAGATAGTTATTCTAGCAGAATTACTGGTCAGCCAATTTTCACAATTTGTGTGCCTGTTTTGGACTCAAAACGTAATGTGACAGATTATCTTGTCGCAGCAATTCAAATTGATTATTTGAAAAATCTCATTAACTTACTAAGCCCTGATGTTTATATTGAAGTTGTGAACCAAGACGGGAAAATGATTTTTGCGAGCGGACAAGCCTCTCATGCAGAGGATCAGAAACCTGTCAGCGGATATCTGGATGATATCAGCTGGAATATGAAAGTCTATCCGAACCCGGTCACAATAGAAGAACTGACGAAAAGCCTAGTGCTTCCGCTTTCATGTATTATTGTTCTGCTGAATATCCTTTTTATTCTCGTGCTGTATTATTTGCTGAAGCGGCAGACCCAGCTGGAGCGCTCAGAAAATGAGGCGCAAAAATTAGAGCTGATCGGGACGCTTGCTGCCAGCACAGCCCATGAAATCCGTAACCCCCTCACCGGGATAAGCGGCTTTATTCAGCTGTTGCAAAAGAAATATAAAGGTGAGGAAGATCAGCTTTACTTCTCCATTATCGAACAGGAGATCAAACGCATCAATCAAATAGTGAGTGAGTTTCTCGTTCTCGGCAAGCCGACAGCTGAAAAATGGGAGCTGAACTCACTTCAGGACATTATCGGAGAAATTATGCCGATCATTTATTCTGAGGGCAATCTATACAATGTTGAAGTCGAATTACAGTATTTAACCGAGCAGCCCTTACTCGTAAAATGTACAAAAGATCATATTAAACAAGTGATTTTAAATGTAGCAAAAAATGGCCTCGAGTCAATGCCTGAAGGAGGCAAACTGACGATCTCCCTAGGAGCTTTAGATAAAAAAGCCATAATCAAAGTTGTGGATAACGGTGAAGGGATTTCTCAGGAAATGCTGGATCACATCTTCCTTCCCTTTGTTACTTCTAAAGAAAAAGGAACCGGTCTCGGCCTTGTTGTTTGTAAACGGATCGTGCTGATGTACGGAGGCTCTATTCATATTGAAAGTGAAGTGCGAAGAGGCACAGAGGTGACGATCACCCTCCCCGTATCCGCATCATAACCCCCCTGACCATGTCAGGAGGGTTTTTTATCTTCGTGATCGGGTATTGCCATTCGATTTGCTTGCTGGTCTTCCAGAAAAAAGGATTTTGATGAAACGCAACAGCATTTTCAAAAGCAAAAAAAACATAAAAAATACTAAAAAACCCTTTATACCTTCCGTGGCATCTAAAAACTCCATATTCCCTCTCCCCGTCACCTTTTGCTGAATCTCAATCGCAAATACGATGACAATGATGACTGTAACGGTATAGATAAAGGACAAGGCTGTCATACTCCATTTAGAAAGCCATGTAAACACAGCGTGAGTGACGCCGAAAAAGAATATGCCAAAAATGCCGATCACCCAAAAATGCATTTCTTTGTCAGTTAAATAAATGCCAAATATTCCGCATAAGGAAATAAAAGCATCATGAAATTGATTGACCATTTCGGTAATGAGAATCGCCAGTTCCTTCATTAGTTCCCTCTTTCATATGAATTTTTTCCAGAAAAAAAGAGCGCTTCCGAAAAGCTCTCTCTTTATATATGCATCTGATAGGCCGCTATTTATTTGCATCATATGCTGGCATAACATCTCTGCGGGGCCACAAGCCTAATTTCTTTACAAGGCCTTGAATCCCTTGGGAATGTTCGTTTTCGTGCATAAGCTGGTGATATTCATTTATTAAACAATCCAGCTCCTGACTGTGCCTGATCGTGTCATGCCCTGTAAATCCCTGCTTTCTAGCGGCATCTATCATTAACTTTCTTTTTTCATCAATAGACACCAACAATCTTTCTTGTTCAGAAGAACCGCCCATTCACTTCACCCCTCGCCGCTAAGAAATAGGAAACAAGTTTGATTGGGTTATTGTGCATTATTACAGATTATACTTTATTTGTAAACATATTTTCATTAAATAAGTTAATTTTTCAGGTATAATAGATATATTGATAGGATTAGAAGAACAATACCCAGGTGAAGAATATCTTAAACACGCCGCCAGGCAGGAGGTATGCCCAATGAAGAAAAAGAAAGCAATTATGCTCGGAGCGGCAGGCGGAAAAGCAATTTTGAAGAGGAAAAACCGAAAAAAATGTATTCAGCACATCACTACTTTTTTTCAGATGCTTCGCGATTGGCGAAATGGCGACTACCCTCGTTCACAGGTTAAAACACTTTTGCTGTTAACTGCCGCAATCCTGTATATCGTCATGCCGCTCGATATCATTCCAGACGTCATCCTCGGTCTTGGATTCATTGACGATGCAGCTGTTTTAGGTTTGATTTGGACACTGATTAAAAAAGAACTGTCACAGTATGAAAAGTGGCGTTTGCAATAAATATAAAAAGCCCCGTTCGATGAACGGGGCTTTCTCATGCTTATTGATTCACGCTGTCTTTTTCATAAATCGGAACCCAGCCTTCAGTTGTGACAAAAATTCTCACCGCGACAACTTTGCGGTCCTCCTGAAGCGTGAAGTAATGGCGGATATTCTCAGGCACAGAGATTAAATCTCCAGGGTTTAAACGGACATCAAAAAACGTGCCGTCCTTGCCTTGAATGACAAAAATACCGTGTCCGCTTACAATAAAACGAACCTCATCGTCTGTATGGTGATGCTCTCTTTTAAAGTTTTCAAGCAGTTCATCAAGTTTCGGATTGCTGTCTGACAATGAAATAACATCCTGTGCTTTATAGCCGCGGCGGGTTGAGATATCTTTAATTTCAGTTTCGAAGGTATCAAGAATTTGCTGTTTTTCTTCTTCTGTCAGGTCATATTTCTCTGAGAGATGTTCCGGAAGCTTCGTGATATCCCATTGCTCATAAATAACCTCTTGACTGTCCAGAAAGCTTGCCACTTCCTCTTGATTTTCAATCGTTGTATTTGCCTCATCATGAATTCGAATTGTAGCCATTTCAATTCCTCCTTTTATTTAACCAGCTGATGCTGGAGTGTTTTCAATTTCAAATGGTAGCTGAACAAAAATTCATACGCTTCAAGCACTCTTTTTGCCTCAAATGCTGTTTTCCCCCAAGCCGTAATACCATGATTTCGGATCAGAACAGCTCCTGAATCTTCTGAAATCTCTTCCGCAAACAGTGCCGCAAGCGTCGGGATATGTGCCGGATTTTCTATAATCGGAACGGTCACTTCTGCGTTCTCTTCCCACAAGCCGAGTGCTTTTATAATTTCCTGGCCTTTGAATGTGATTTTCTTTTGGTCTCCGTATAACTCTGAAATCACATTATTGTTTACCGTATGGACATGCAGGCAGCACCCGGCATTGGTTTTATTGTACAAATGTGTATGCAAAAGCGTTTCTGCTGACGGTTTCAGAGAATGCCCGCTTTCAGCAGGCTCTCCGTTTTGATCGACCAGCAGAAAATCTTCAACCGTCTCTTTACGTTTATCTTTTCCGCTTGCAGTGACGAGAAATGTTAAAGGCTCATCTGTAACCTTAATTGATAGATTACCGCTAGTCGCCGGAAACCAATCTCTCTCTGCCAATTCCCGTTTTACTTCAGCGAGCTCTCGCCAGCGTTCTTGTTTTGCAGCCATTCCTGTACCTCCTTTACATTCTCAATTTCCTTTCTGATCTCATAAAAATCTTGATACGGAAGATGATTGAGGTTTTGCTCCCGACATTCGTTTAATAAATAATCCCTTGCAAAGCATAGGTCAGACAGCTTTGCTGCCTCCACATCTGTAACCGAATCACCGATCATGATGATATATTGGTTCGGTTCAGAAAGTTCATGGATGACCGACGGCTTACAGCACCCGCATTGATTGCTGCATGTGCCCTTGCAGGAATGAGGCCAGTCAATATGGATATAGTCATTGTCAAATGAAGCATGGTTGCAATAAATGCGGTCTTTCTCCACAATGCCTTCAAGCAAAGGATATACAAAAAAGTCCATTCCACCGCTTATGACATAAAACGGAATCTCGTGCTCATTGATAAATGCTACAAATTCCCGAAAGCCTTCCCTGATTTTTGCATCTTCCAATACAAAACTTGTAATCTCTTCTTTTAAACGGCTGGGCAGAAGGCCGAACATCCGCCCGACACCTTCCTTGATCGACAGCGTTTTGGAAAGTACGCCGTCTTTTAATGCCACCCACTCTGGGGGAGCAAATGTTTTCATGATATTTATAATGTTGTCGTTCATCGTGATTGTTCCGTCAAAATCACAAATAATAAAAGGTTTTCGAGTCGTCATACGGCTTCAACCTTTCCCCATTTATCTAGCGCAAGCTTAAGATCCTTGCATTGTTCGGCTTTTTCATCAATCGGCTGGGCCTCTAGGACCGCATCAATAATGGCTCTGAACGCTCGCCCCCCGCCTTGGGCACCGTTCGGATGTCCATGTACGCCTCCTCCGGCGTTAATAATGTGGTCTATGCCGAAATCACGCATTAATAGCGGAACCATGCCGGGATGAATGCCTGCTGACGGAACAGCAAATGTTTGGTTAAAAGCATCCTCTCTCACACATTCTTCATGAATCGCCAGTGCATCTGCTCTTGGAAGCGCAACCGAACCATATGGAGACGGAAAGAGGCTGAAGTCAGCACCGCAATATCGGTTTAATTTTCCGAGTAAAAGAGCGTGAGAAAAACCGTAAAACGGAGAAGACGTAAACGCTCCGCTCACTGCTGGATGCGCCATAATCGGAACTGGGATTTCAGGATCTTCTGCAAGGCCTTGCATAACGTCCAAGCCGTAAGCGAAGACATTAAACAAAAGCGCATCCGCTCCCAACTCGGCGGCGCGTCTCGCTTTGTCTTTCAGATCAGCCGTACGTCCGGTCAAATTCACCGCATACAGCGTTTTATGACCGGTTTGTTCATACGTTTCTTTCAATATTTGCTTTCCTTCTGCAATTCTTGTTTCAAAAGGCGCTAGACCAGTCTCAAAGAAAATTTCATCGTCTTTAATCAAGTCAACTCCGCCAAGCGCCTGCTGCCGGAGCTGTTCTTTAATATCACTCAGGTCCCTTCCGATTACGCCTTTAAATATGCTCATTAACAGCGGTCTCTCAAACTCTCCCAGCAGCTTTCGGATGCCGTATACGCCAAACTTCGGTCCCGGCAGTGCACGCTTAAATGCTTCAGAGAAGTGAAGATCGATTAATTTGATTTTTCCGTCCAGGGACAGCTTGCCAAACACTGTTGTCAGCAAAGCCGGAATATCCTGAGAAAAATTGATTTCAGGATAGGCAATTGTGATGACCGCTTGTTTTGCTGATGCAGGAGTTCCCTCTCTCTCCTCAACTTTTATCACCCGCCCCTTATGCTTTTGCATTTGCTCCTGTTTTACAAGGGGCAGATCAGTCCAGGAGCCTACTGTCAATCCTGTTGCGATTTGTTCTGCTTTCTTCTCTGTATCGGCTCCCGGTTCGGTCAGGAGATATGTCGCTAATAACTCACTCATGCCAGAGCTCCTTTCATTTTCATCCATATCAAAAAACCTCTTCAAACTGCAATCGCGTCTAAAGAGGTTTCGTTTCTCGTCCGAATCTTATCTCTCAGCCGCTAGCTGCAAGAATTAGCACCGTGCTTTATAAGTCGGTTGCCGGGCTTCATCGGGCTCGTCCCTCTGCCTGCTCTTGATAAGAAAATATAGATTTTATAAATTATTTTGAATTATCCCATCGTTATAAGGTC
The DNA here is from genome assembly GCF_046535495.1 of Bacillus sp. SIMBA_008. Taxonomy (NCBI): domain Bacteria; kingdom Bacillati; phylum Bacillota; class Bacilli; order Caryophanales; family Bacillaceae; genus Bacillus; species Bacillus sp. SIMBA_008. The sequence continues at coordinate 500,148 of NZ_JAWRWL010000002.1, forward strand.
TTGTCAATGCTTTTTTGGGTAAACAGGTTCAGTTTGCCAATTCGATAAGCGGCTTCCTTAAGTCTTTCTTCACTTGTTAAAAGTCCGACTCTGACGTAGCCCTCGCCATATTTACCGAAGCCGTTTCCAGCCGCAACCGCCACATTCGCTTTTTCCAGCAAAAGATCTGAGAACTGCTCAGAAGTATAGCCTTCAGACACAGGTAGCCATGCAAAAAAAGAACCTGCGGGAGCTGTTACATCCCAGCCGATTTCCCGGCATGCCGTGATCCAAGCGTTTCTCCTGCTCTCATATCTGGCATTTTGCTCTGCCACACACGTCTGATCGGCTAACAGTGCCTCTGCTGCAGCCTCTTGAGTCGCTCTGAAAAGACTGACAAACATATGGTCTTGATAAAGATTGATCGCTTCAATGACCGAAGCGTTTCCGACGGCAAAGCCAACCCGCCATCCTGCCATATTATACGTTTTTGACAGCGTGTAAATTTCAATTCCGATATCCTTCGCACCTTCAGTCTGCAAAAAGCTTAAAGGCTTGCAGCCGTCAAATCCTACAGCGCCGTAAGCAAAATCGTGAACGACGCAGATTCCATTTTCAGTCGCAAAACGCACGGTGTCTTCAAAGAACTCAGAAGTAGCAACAGCTCCGGTCGGATTATTCGGATAATTCAAATACATCAATTTCGCCTGTTCCCTTACTTCAGCGGTTATGCTGCTGTAATCAGGGAGAAACGCCCTGTCCTTTACGAGCGGCATCATTTCCATCTTTGCTTTTGCAAGTGTGACACCCGACCAGTAATCTGGATAACCCGGATCGGGAACTAAGATCGTATCACCGGGATTCAACAAGCATTGCGGGAGCTCGACAAGACCGGCTTTTCCGCCGAATAATACAGCGACTTCGGTTTCCGGATCCAGATCAATGCCGTACTCTCTTTTGTAAAATGCAGCAGCCGCTGACTTCAGACGGTATGAGCCGCGAAAAGACGAATATTTATGATTCTCAGGATCAGCAACAGCTCGTTTCATCTCCTCGACAATATGTTCAGGAGTCGGCTGATCTGGATTTCCCTGTCCTAGATTGATAACGTCATGTCCTTCTGCGAGCTTTCGGTTCACTTTCTGCACCAGAGAAGCGAAGAATTGTTTAGGCAATTCCTTCAATACATGAGACTGTTCAAATTTCATCTATTCTCACCTTCTAAAAAAATCTTGAAATGATAGTCCATCATCATATATGGTTAAATGAAAAAAGTAAAGAAAAATTTGGGGTGTTAAAAAGATGAAATGGACGATATCTTGTCTTCAATTTGATATTTCATACGGCAAACCTTCGGAAAATATAAAAAAGGCTGAATTTTTCATCGGAAAAGAAAGCAAACATGCTGATGTTCTTGTTCTGCCTGAATTATGGACGACCGGATATGATCTGGCCAATCTTGATGAACTCGCTGACGAAGACGGCCGCTCCGCTCAGAGCTGGCTGAAGAAAACGGCAAAAAAACATGGTGTTCATATTGTCGCCGGGTCGGTCGCTGTCAGGAAGAATTCTGATGTTTATAATACAATGTACATCGCGGATAAGGAAGGGCAAATCATTAAAGAGTACAGAAAAGCCCATCTTTTTCAGCTGATGGATGAGCATCTGTATTTATCAGCCGGTTCCGAAGACGGATACTTTGAGCTTGACGGCGTCAAAAGCTCTGGATTGATCTGTTACGATATCCGTTTTCCGGAATGGATCAGAAAACATACGACAAAAGGCGCCAACGTGCTGTTTATTTCTGCGGAATGGCCTCTTCCCCGCCTTGATCATTGGAAAAGCCTGCTTATTGCGCGGGCCATTGAAAACCAATGCTTTGTCGCAGCCTGCAATTGTACCGGTTCAAATCCGGATAATGAATTTGCAGGACATAGCCTGATTATTGATCCATGGGGGCGTGTACTTGCTGAAGGCGGCCGGGAAGAAGGCATAGTCCGAGCGGAAATCGACCTTCAAGAAAGCACAGAAGTTCGGGAGAGCATTCCTGTTTTCGATGATATCAGAAAAGATTTATATTAAAAAATATATTGACAACTAACTAAATTACCTGTTACCATGTTCATCAACTGATAAATTAGAATTGTCAAACAAGTGAATATATTCTCTTATCGAGAGTTGGGCGAGGGATTTGGCCTTTTGACCCCAACAGCAACCGACCGTAATTCCATTGTGAAATGGGGCGCATTTTTTTCGCGCCGAGACGCTGGTCTCTTAAGGCACGGTGCTAATTCCATTCAGATCTGATCTGAGAGATAAGAGAGGCGGACATAGATGTTAAGCCTCCTTCTCTCTGAGAAGGAGGCTTTTTTACGGCCACATATTAATTAATTACATAATTGGAGGTTATGATGATGGGAGTCACAAAAACACCTTTATACGAAACGTTAAATGAAAGCTCCGCTGTGGCGTTGGCGGTGAAGCTTGGCCTATTTCCAAGCAAAAGCACGCTGACATGCCAGGAGATCGGAGACGGCAACTTAAATTACGTTTTTCATATTTATGATCAAGAACATGACAGAGCATTGATCATTAAACAGGCGGTTCCGTATGCAAAAGTGGTGGGAGAAAGCTGGCCGCTGACAATCGACCGTGCAAGAATCGAAAGCAGCGCTCTCATCCGTCAGGGCGAGCATGTGCCTCACCTGGTTCCAAGAGTGTTTTATTCTGATACGGAAATGGCGGTTACCGTCATGGAGGATCTCTCTCACCTCAAGATCGCAAGAAAAGGACTCATTGAGGGTGAAAACTATCCTCATCTGTCGCAGCACATCGGTGAATTTTTAGGAAAAACACTTTTCTACTCATCAGATTACGCGCTTGAACCTAAGGTGAAAAAACAGCTTGTTAAACAGTTTACAAATCCAGAGCTATGCGACATTACGGAAAGACTTGTTTTTACAGATCCTTTCTTCGACCATAACACAAATGATTTTGAAGAAGAGCTTCGTCCTTTTGTCGAAAAGCTTTGGAATAATGACAGCGTTAAAATCGAAGCCGCTAAGCTGAAAAAGTCATTTTTAACGTCTGCAGAAACGTTGATTCATGGTGATTTGCATACAGGAAGCATTTTCGCAAGTGAGCACGAAACAAAGGTGATTGATCCTGAGTTTGCTTTTTACGGACCGATCGGCTTTGATGTAGGGCAATTTATCGCCAACTTATTTTTGAACGCACTCAGCCGTGACGGGGCTGACAGAGAGCCGTTATATGAACATGTCAACCAGGTCTGGGAAACGTTTGAAGAGACGTTTAGTGAAGCCTGGCGGAAGGACAGTCTGGATGTTTACGCCAACATCGACGGTTACCTCACTGATACGCTCAGCCATATTTTTGAAGAAGCAATCGGATTTGCGGGCTGTGAGCTGATACGACGCACGATCGGCCTTGCCCATGTAGCTGACCTGGATACGATCGTGCCGTTTGATAAACGAATCGGCAGAAAACGCTTGGCGCTCGAAACCGGCACAGCCTTTATCGAAAAACGTTCGGAATTCAAAACGATAACAGATGTTATTGAATTATTTAAGTTACTTGTAAAGGAATGATCTATTCATGACCCATTCATTTGCTGTTCCACGTTCTGTTGAATGGAAAGAAACAGCTATTACCATTTTAAATCAGCAAAAGCTTCCTGATGAGACGGAATATTTGGAGCTGACGACGAAAGAGGATGTATTTGATGCGATTGTCACGCTCAAAGTAAGGGGCGCTCCGGCGATCGGCATTACGGCTGCCTTCGGACTGGCGCTTGCTGCCAAAAACATTGAAACAGATAATGTCACGGAATTCCGCCGCAGACTGGAAGACATCAAACAATATTTAAACAGCTCACGGCCTACCGCCATTAATTTGTCATGGGCGCTTGAGAGACTGAGTCATTCGGTCGAAAACGCGATTTCCGTAAATGAAGCAAAAACAAACCTTGTCCATGAAGCCATTCAGATTCAGGTCGAGGATGAGGAAACTTGCCGGTTGATCGGCCAAAACGCCCTGCAGCTTTTCAAAAAAGGCGACAGGATCATGACGATCTGCAATGCCGGCTCAATCGCGACAAGCCGCTATGGAACGGCGCTAGCTCCGTTTTACTTGGCCAAACAAAAAGATTTGGGATTACACATTTATGCCTGTGAAACAAGGCCTGTCCTGCAAGGTTCACGCCTTACTGCTTGGGAGCTGATGCAGGGGGGCATTGATGTCACTCTGATCACAGACAGCATGGCCGCCCATACGATGAAGGAAAAACAAATTTCCGCTGTTATCGTCGGAGCCGACCGAATTGCAAAGAACGGTGATACGGCAAATAAAATCGGCACATACGGTCTTGCTATTTTAGCAAACGCCTTTGACATTCCGTTTTTTGTCGCCGCACCTTTATCTACCTTTGATACAAAGGTCAAATGCGGCGCTGATATCCCGATAGAGGAACGAGATCCCGAGGAAGTCAGGCAGATTTCCGGAGTTCGGACCGCTCCATCCAATGTGCCTGTCTTTAATCCCGCTTTCGACATTACACCTCATGATCTCATTTCAGGAATCATCACAGAAAAAGGGATTATGACCGGAAACTATGAAGAAGAGATTGAACAGCTGTTTAGAGGAGAAAAGGTGCATTAAAAAACCGCTGGACTTTGCTCATTTGGAGCCGAGTCAGCGGTTTTTTTGTTTCTTTTTGTTAACATTGATGATTTCATCTTTTTGAGCGCTTGATAAGATATGCAGTTTCACAAACAGTTCGGCAAAAACGGCAAGTTTCTCAGAGCGGCTCGGCTTCAATTGCTTTGTCCTCCTTTTTCATCAGACCAACTTTTTTAACTTAATAAAATGATATGTCGGCCGTGAAAAAAAGGGAACGTGCCATATGTTTTATTTTTCTTTATAGGAGATTCGCTCGATGTTTAGCAAAAATGCTTTGATCTCCGTTTTGCTTCCGGCGTATCCTGTTAACGCACTGTTTTTGCCGATCACTCTGTGGCACGGGACAAAAATCGGCAGGTCATTACGTTTATTAGCCTGCCCGACAGCGCGCACCGCTTTCGGACTGCCGACCGCAGCGGCAATATCCGCATAGCTTCGGGATTCACCATATGGAATCCTCTCCAGCGCTTGCCACACTTTTTGCTGAAAAGGAGTGCCCTTTTGGCTGAGCGGCAGGGTGAATGTCTTCCTTTCGCCTGCGAAATATTCTTGAAGCTGTTGTTTCGCTTCTGCAAGATTAGGTGTTTCCATGTGCTCAGTATTCTGAACCGTTTCTTTCCAATCCACCCAATCTTCCTGACTGAGAAATAGACGAGTGATCCTCTTCGGCAATGATAAGTTCACCGAGCGGCGTTTCGGCTGTCGTATAGTAGTTCATTCATCATTCCTTCTTTCTTCAGCATTCTGTCTGACAGGAAGCGTAATATGGAAAACGGTGCCCTTCCCTTCTTCACTTTCTACCATAATTTCGCCTTGATGTTCTTCAATAATTTTATAGCTTACCATAAGCCCAAGTCCAGTTCCCCGTTCCTTTGTCGTATAAAACGGTTCACCAAGTCGCTTTAATTTATCTTCTGTCATTCCGATTCCCTCGTCTTTTAAGGAGATAAGAACATGATCTTGATCCAATGCCTTTATCGTTACAAAAATATTTCCGCCGTCAGGCATCACTTCGATGGCGTTTTTTAATATATTGATAAAAACCTGTTTCAGCTGATTCGGTTCACAGTAAATCGGGGGAATGTCGTCAATTAAATCAAGTTGCATTTGTACATTGCTGAGATTGGCTTGCGCATTTAGTAGGTCTATCGTGTCCCTCATAATTTGGGTAACATGTTTTTCCTCATACATAATGGCCTGGGGCTTGGCTAAAATCAAGAATTCGGTGATGATGGATTCGATGCGCTTTAGTTCTGAGGTGATCACGTTGAAGTAAAGGGCGTAGTCTCCCTCGACACTCCCTTTCAGAAGCTGAATGAAGCCTTTAAGAGCAGTCATCGGATTTCTGATTTCATGAGCAATGCCGGCTGCAAGTTCGCCGACAACATGAAGGGTATCTGATTTGCGCAGGCGTTCCTCCAATTCTTTTCGCTCTGTTACGTCTTTAAAGATAGCCAAGTTCATATTTTGAATAATATTCCGTTTAAATGAGAATTCGAGTTTTCTGTTATCACCGCTGCTCAGCAAAAATGGAATTTCGTTGTCCATTTCATCAAAATTAATCTGCCTTGCCGGTGATGCCAGATTTTCTATTTCATAAGCAGAAATAATGTCTAACAGGCTGTGCTGTTTTATCTCTTCATGTGACAGGCCCAAAATATGGCTTGCTAACGGGTTTGCGTCGATGATCCTGTATTGATTGTCGAACAATACATTGCCGTCCATTGAGCCGTTGAACACTTTTCTGAATTTCAGCTCGCTTTCCCGAAGCTCCTTTTCCATCCGCTTTCTGTCGCTTACATTTCTTAAGATCGTCAAATGCTGATTTTCAAGGATTGTCCGTTTTGAAGTAAATTCAAGCTCTTTGAATTGCCCGTTCCCCATTTGAAACAGCAGCTCTTCTCTAATCTCTCCGTATTTTGCGTATTTCCTTTTCGTTATGCTGTATTTCTGCTGCGAGTCTACGAGAAAATCACACAGCTTTCTTTTCAACAGCAAATTCATCGGCAGCTCAAAAATTTTACAGGCTGATTGATTCGCTTTTACGATTCTTCCGTCATTCGACCAGATGATGATGGCGTCCATTGCATTTTCAAAGATTTCTCTGAAGCGCTCCTCACTTTTAAAGAGCTGCAGCTCCATAGACCGCTTCTCTGTGATATCCCTCATAATGGACATATAAAAACCGCTGATGATGTTTGATGTAATCGTGAATTCAAATAGTTTTTGAACTCCTGAACGAAGCTTGACAGGCAGCTCCCCCTTCGCTTTTCCCTTGCGGTTGAGCGCCTTCCAGGTATTGTCGAAATCTTTTCGTGAGCCGCTGTCTATGAACTCATACAAAGATAAATGAGACAGCTCATTATGATTGATTTCAAAGCTTTTACAAAAGGACAAATTGGCATCAATAAAACCGCCATCTTTATCAAACAGGACGATTCCGTCAACTGCTCTGTCAAACAAGTCCTTAAAAAGCTGTTCATTCATAGAGAATTCCCGCTCCAGAATCTTCTTAGAAGATATGTCCCTCATGACAACAAAAAAGAAATCCTCACCAATACCTCTTTTGGCCAGAAACTCTATGTATTTTGTTGCCCCGCAATCAAGCCTGATCGGAACCTCCTTCCACAGAAAGCCTTTTTTAAAAAACTTCTTTACGGAAAGATTCAGTTCATCCTTTGGAATGGAAAACAAAAAATCCAAAACAGAACGCTTTTTCAAATCTTCCGAGTCAACTTGAAGCATCCTTTCTGTTGCTTCATTTGCCTGAACAATCCGCATTTCGTTATCACAAATAAAAATAGCATCGAGCGTATTGTTGACAATCACTTGATGCTGATTCAATTCCTTTTTCAGTCGCGCGTTTTCTTCTTTGAGGCGATTCAGTTCCTCTCGCAGCTCCGAGTTTGTCTGGACACCAAGAGTTTCCATGCATGTACACTCCTTCTTCAAAACCTATCCCTCAATATTTCTACAAAATGCGGGAACTTCCTTCATTTGCCCTATAAATTTCAGAAAATTTCAGCGCCATTACATTACGAAGACATTTTCTACGATCCTTACCGTCACTTTACATCGACCTAACAATCAGCATTTTTTTAGATTCCTTTTTCATCTTTTATTTTAAAATATGTACCAGCAGGGAATAATCTCTTAGTGATTGATGAAAGAGAAGGTGATGCTATGAGTAAATCGCGGGACAGTTATTTCGATAACGCAAAATTTTTATTAATATTCCTTGTTGTATTCGGTCATATCCTTCGTTCCTTTATTAATGATAATCATTTTATGCTCTACCTCTACAAGTTCATTTACACATTCCATATGCCTGCATTTATTCTTGTATCCGGTTATTTCGCGAAAGGCTTTAAACGGGCGGGATATGTAAAAAAGCTGGCGGTCAAGCTGATTATTCCGTATTTGATTTTCCAAATCATTTATTCCGTCTTTTATTACATTATGCAAGATGAAAGCATGGCAAATGTGAACCCGATTGATCCGCAATGGTCGTTATGGTTTCTTGTAAGCTTATTCTTTTGGAACCTGCTCCTATATCCTTTTTCAAAGCTTTCAAAACAGTGGGCGCTGTTTGTCAGCTGCGGAATCGCCGTGCTGATCGGTTATCTGGACTTTGTCAGCAGCACGCTGAGCTTGTCACGGACATTCGTATTCTTACCGATGTTCCTTGTCGGTTTTTATTTAAATAAACATCATTTTGATTTATTGAGATCAAAACGCGGCAAACAAATTGCGCTCGGAGTGCTTGCCGCAGTATTCGTCATCTGCTGGGGCATCGATTTTGACTATTCTTTTCTGTTTGGTTCAAAACCGTATTCTTCATTTGGAGACGTTACCCTGGTAAGCGGACTATCCCGAATCGGCTGGTATGTACTCGCCTTTGGGGCAACCTTCAGCTTTTTAGCGCTTGTTCCGCAAAAAAGGTATTTCTTTACTAAATGGGGAACCCGGACATTTTACGTGTATCTGCTTCACGGGTTTATTATTAAAACATTACGGCAGGTCGGGCTTGAGGATTGGCTTACTGACTATCAAAGCTTAGTGATCCTCTTGCTTTTAACAGCAGCCCTGACATCAGTCCTCTCCAGCAACTTTGTTAAGACAGTCGCTCAGCCCTTCATTGAGCTGAGGATGACCAGCTTATTGCAATTTGTCAGAGGAACGGGCAAAAATGCTTATTTAAAATAGAAAAAGCACCTCTTAAGCGGACGCCGCCTAAGAGGTCTTTTTTATTTTTGTTTTTTATTTTTGTTTTTTTCTTTTTTCTTTTCAGGCTTGGTGACTTCCAGCGTTTCGATGATCTTCCCGGCATTGTAATCCCCAAGTTCACTTGAGAACTCTTCCTCCAGCACCTTTTTATTCATAGGCTTTTTATGATTTTGCATGTCTCTGCTATGACGGTTTTTCTTCACAACTACATGCCTCCCTGCTGGCCCTGTTTGGAATTGCGGTTTGCCCCTCTAAAATTGGGGTCGTCATGATATTGTGTCTTATATGAATTGGGGTCCATGCTCTCGGTAGGTGTATTGTTATTTTTAATGGCTTCATTCACTTCAGCTTTACGCTTCATACGAATCCTCCTCGCCAGTTTTCAGACATTTTAAGATGCAGGAGCGTAAATTGCACCTGTCGAAGTTAGGTTCTCCAACTGAACAGGAGGCACACATCTTTTTTTTGGCAATCAAAAAACACCGCAAAGTATGCGGTGTTTTGCCTATCCGATAATCACTCTTTCTTTCGGATAGTGATAGTTCGCTTCAATTTCCTTTCTTCCGATTAGATACAGGAAGGTTAGAATGCCGATTCGCCCGATAAACATGACAATCATAATGACGCATTTTCCAACACTGCTCAAATCTGCTGTAATTCCAAGCGACAGGCCGGTTGTACCGAATGCCGAGCACACTTCAAACAAAAGCTCCAGCAGGGAATGCTTTTCTGTAATGGTCAGAATGAGTGTCGCGCCAAAAACGAGCAGGATCGCCATCATCGTGACAACAAGCGACTTCATCAAGTCAGCAGGGTGAAGCTCCCGTTTGAATACCTTTACGGCCTTATTGCCGCGGGCAAAATGAAACAGCGCAAGAAGGTTCAAAGCAAAAGTCGTTGTCCGTATGCCTCCCCCAACTGAGCTTGGCGACGCTCCGATAAACATCAGCGCACAAATAAAAAAGAGTGTGGAATCTGATAATTGGCTGATATCGATTGTTGCCAGTCCCCCGCTTCGGGTTGCCGTTGATTGAAACAAGGACAAAAACAAAATATCATGCCATGATTTTCCTGCGAACGCATGGTTTGCTTCCAGGGCAAAGATGCCAATGGCTCCAAACAAGACAAGTGAGCCGAACGTAATCGTCGTGATCTTTGTAAAAAGCGTAAATGGATAACGCCGATGCTTTGAAAACAGGAAATCCTTTACTTCAACAAGCACGGGAAATCCAATCGCTCCAAATATAATTAAAAGCATTGTAATAAACTGCACAAAGTAATCGTGGCGAAATGGAATCATCGAATTACCGGTAATATCAAATCCGCCGTTTGTCGTTGCACTGATACTGGCAAAAAATCCGTGTAAATAAGCTTCCTGATAGGAGTCATAGTAGGTTAAGAAATATGTGCCGAGTATCAGCCCGCCAAAAAATTCAATCCACAAGATCAGAAACAGTACCTGCTTCATCAGATTGACAATTCCTGAAAACTGGGATTGGTTTTGATCAACCATAATCAGCTTCCGTTCTTTCAGCCCGATTCGTTTTCCCATGATCAGCCAAATGAACGTTCCGAGCGTCATAATTCCGATTCCGCCAAATTGCAGAACAAATGCTAATATAAAAATCCCTATTGTGCTGAATGTATCAGCTGTATCAACAACCGTCAGCCCCGTTACACTGACTGAACTGACAGCTGTAAAAAGCGCATCAATAAACGTCCAATCCGCCCCCGGTTTATGGGCCGCCGGCAAACTCAGCAATATAACGGCCACAGTAACAGCAAGAAAATAATATAATGCGATCAACTGGGCCGGTGACAAGGCCTGTATCAATTTTCCAAACTTTAATCTCATGTAAAATCCTTCTGCCTCTCTTTTTAAGTACGGTAATTATTCTAAAGATATTAGGTCCATTTTTAAAGGCTTTTACGAAACATTTTCTTAACTTGCTTATTTTTTTATGATTTTAGTCAATGGATAAAATAAAAAACCTCTGAGAATTCTCTCAGAGGAACAATGTGTTTGTATTATTTAGCTTCCAGCCGCCTGATTCGCTCATCTAAATCAGGGTGAGTAGAGAAAAGCGAAGAGCGCTTCTTGCCATTAATCTTTAACGTTTGGACAGCTGTCTGATCGTCTTCCATAATCCGGGAAGAATAGCTTTTAAGCGTCCGCAGCGCATGAATCATCTTGTCCTTGCCGGCAAGATCCGCTCCTCCCCTGTCAGCATGGAATTCACGATGGCGTGAATACGCAAACACAACCAGGCTGCCAAGTATCGAAAAGACAATCTGAAAAATAATTATTGCAATAAAATGAACGATCGGCGCTAGATCTTCTTTGACAAAACGGCTTGCTATCCAAGCGGCGATACGCGATAAAAAGAAGACAAAGGTATTAACGATGCCTTGTAAAAGCGTCATTGTTACCATATCACCATTTGTAATATGCGCGACCTCGTGGGCAAGCACACCTTCAACTGCTGCGTCATCCATCTGCTCCAGCAGCCCTGACGATACTGCGACAAGTGAACGGCGTTTTGACGGTCCAGTCGCAAACGCGTTTACTTCAGGTGAACGGTAAATCCCGACTTCCGGCATTTTCGTTAAACCGGCAGAGCGGCTTAATCTGTGAACACGATCAACCAATTGCTGTTCCTCATAGCTGAGCGAGTGTTTTTTCGGATTCAGCACTCTGACACCCATCATCGTCTTTGCCATCCATCTGGACATCGCAAGAGACGTAAAGGAACCGACAAATCCAACGACTAAACTGAACACAAGAAGCGCCATTGGATCGATACCGCCATCAGCTGTAAAGTACGTCCCGACTCCTGTAACAGAGCTTAAAACAGACAAAACGATCCCGATTGTTGTAAGCACCAAAATATTCGTTAGAATAAACAGAAAAATTCTTTTCGCCATAACAACCTCCGTTATTTTAAGTTCAAAAGAACCTGTATATTTAAATTATAAAACATCCATTTGAAAATGCAAGGAATTCGACGTATGATGTTAATGTAATTTGCTGACGCTTGAATTTTGAACTTATACATAGACCTATATCCGCGTCAAATTGTTTAAAGAGGTGAACAATGAACATTTTTAAACTCTCTCGAACCGATATGGTGCGGCTGCTCTATTCCCTAAAAGGACAAGGAGAACATAGCCCGCTCGACATTCTCGTCCAATCAGCGAACATGTCAGCAGAAAAAGCAGCCAATCATCTAGAAATTCCTGAATTTCTTACAAGATATGAACGAAAAAAACAGAAAAAAGAATACGGACTGTCTACAAATGAAATCGTAGAGCTTGGCAACTTATGCGAGCTGACTTCGTTAAAGTCAACCGCGATTCAAAACTGGGTAAAGCGTGATATCAAAGATCTGATCGGACACCCTGAGCTAGGCAAAAAATACTCAATTGAACAGGCAGTTATTCTTTTAATTGTACGTGATTTAAAATCCATTTATGACTTTGAACACATACGGGCTATTTTAAAAGTGGCCTTTAACACAATCTCAGACAGATCTGATGATGTCATCAGCCCGATTGCTTATTATGAAAGCTGCGCATATGTGCTTGATGCCATCCATCACCAAGATACTCCTTCTATGAAAGAATCAAATCTGCAGGAGATCGCCGAACAGGAGACAGAGCGTCTCCGTCACCGTTTTGAAGAACTGAATGACAGCCAATGGCTTAAAATCAGACAGATTATCGCCATTACAGTCCTCTCCATTTTGACATTCCATATTCAGGCAACCGCACATAAAATGACAGCAGACATTCTATAGTCTGCGCCACCCCGGCTCAGAGGCCGGGGTTTTATTTTTCTCCACAACAATTGCCAGCATAAATAAACCCCGTATATTTCAAACTAAATACGCGTTAAGAATTTCTTTATCGAAAAAGGAGATGAAAAAGATGGCGAGCAGAAATAAACTCGTTGTTCCAGGGGTGGAGCAGGCACTAGACCAATTTAAACTCGAAGTGGCTCAAGAATTCGGTGTGAACCTTGGTTCTGATACAGTCGCACGCGCTAACGGCTCTGTAGGCGGAGAAATGACAAAGCGGCTGGTACAGCAAGCACAATCACAATTAAATGGCACAACTAAATAAATTCAGGTCTTTATTCGCCGGGGGCACTCGGCGAATCTTCATTTTTAGCTGAATTATTATCACTGCTGTAGCCGTTTGGATTACGTCGGTCTGAAGCGTTATCCCTTCTGGACGAAGAACGGTTCTTGCCTTGTTCACCATTGTTCCAGTCCCTGTGATATTGGCTTTGGCCCTTGTCAGCGCCGTTATTTTCATTTCCTTTATCTTGAGGATCTTGTATTGGGGTTTGCTCATGGTCCCCATCTTTTTCGGTATTTGTGTTTTCATCTGATTCCTTTATTTTTTTATCTTTGTCACTATCATCAATCTGGTCATCCGCTTTCTCTTCTTTCTGGTCTCCGGAATCCGCATCATTCAGCTGTTCATTATCTCCTTGCTTGCTGTCCTGGGTGTCAGTTTGATCGGTGTTTTCATCCTCATTTTCATCACTCTTTTGATCCTCTTCCCCGGATGGTTTGCTGGAGTCATCTTTTAAATCTTTATTGTCATTCTTTTCATTTGATTTGATGTAGCTGCCTGTTGAGACGCCTTCTTTCTTCGCTTTTTCCCTCGTTTGCATATCTGACTCGAGAGATTCCATGCGGTATGTCGTTTTATATTTTTCAGTCACATCATTCAGCTGTTTTTTCACAGCCTTTTTATATGTATTGTCTTCTGTGTTTTCATAAACAGTGGAAATCAATATTTCTTTCGATTTCTTTACATACCCGTGTTCACTGCAGTCGGTTATAATATCGTCAATCACCTTTTTAAAATCAGTCTTCTCCCAATCATCTATATCATTCACGACTTTCTGTCCCTCATCGTTTAGAGGTGTCAGTTCAATCACTTCATAATCGCTGTTTAACGCCATTTCGACGCTTGGATTGATATCGATTGTCATATACGCATAGGCCTTATTATTAGAAAAAACGGGGAGAACTATAAAAATAAAAAGCATAATAGCAGTCATCGTAAAAATCCCCATTTTGAAAGGGCGCAGTTTAAAAAAATCAAAAAAGCTGGCCCTTCTGCCCATGCGTGTTTCACTCGGAAGCATGATTTCTTCACCGATTTCATAGCTGTGTCGATCATTTTTGGCTTTTAAAAATTGTCCGTCAGGGGTCAGCAACGTGACGAATTTTTTATTTTTCTCTACTATAATCCCTCTTCTCATGAGTGCAGCACCCCTTTAAGATAATCTTTTAAATAAATATAATCACCCGTAATGATAATACACATCGCAATAATATATTTTCTGTTTCTCTCAATCGTTTTTCGGCTTACAGAGACAAGCTGTTCAAGCTGTTTGACCGGAAGCTGCTTCTTTGTATACAGGATAGCGGCCAATTCTTCATGTTCAACAAGCGTCATTGCCACCTTTATGGCGTTTTGCCTTGCATCCGTGTGCTTTGGAGAATTTTCAAGCAGTTCTTTAAACGATAAACCATAATCCTTGAGCTGCTTTTGAAAATAGAGGATTTCCTCCCGCCTCTGCTCCTGTTCAATCTGACGGCGGTATTCATCTATGGAAAGCTCGGCTTCAATCAGGCTTTGTGATGACTCCTGATCGTCTCCTTCCTGTAAATCGATATTTATATTTTGTGCGCTTCTGGCTTCTTTTCTAATGTAATCAATGACTTTTCTTTTTATAATAAGCTCAGCAAATGCGAGCAGAGAATTTCCTTTTTCAGGTGAATATTTTTCTATAGCTTCATTAAACGCGATCAGTCCAATACTGAACTCATCGTCTTTTTCATCTATATATCGTTTACAAACGGATGAAACCGTCTTTGCGATAAATGGCTTATATTGCTGTATTAATTCATTTTGCAGATCTTTATTGCCTTTTTGTATACTCTCAACAGCTTTTTCAAGTGTTTGCTTCTTTTTTCCCAATTTAAACAAAAGGCTAAGCACTGGTTTCACCTCAGTTCCTCCCTATAACTACTCATTAATGATAGCTAATTTGATAGGGATTCGCAAAGGAGAAAAAGAAATATTGATTTCCAATGTCTCAATTATGACAAACCATTCTGTCGTCCTATACATGATTTCGTGCCTTTCTAAAGAATTAAGGGGGTTTTATGCGTGTTTTTTGTAACAAAGATGTTATAAAAATGTTATTTTATTTCGCTTATGAAAACGCTTCAAACACAAAAAGACTCTGCTTTTAAGCAGAGTCTTTCAGATTACGCCCGTTCACGGGTGCTGTTTTTTTGTTCGTTTTGTGCGCCCTCCGGCTGTTTTTTCCCACCTGACATAAACCAGCCGCAAACCGCGATTGCTGCTAAGACACCCCAGAATATCAGCTTCCATGTTCCAGAATGGATAAAGTGCTCAGAAACAACCGCTATGTCGCGATGGGCAAGCGTATATAAAGCAAGCTTCACTCCGACCCAGCCGACAATCACAAAGGCTGCTGTTTCTAGGCTTGGACGTTCCTTTAATAACTTCACAAACATGGAAGCCGCAAACCGCATGATCACCAGTCCGATGATACCGCCGGCCAAAATGACGAGAAATTGTCCTCCGTCAAGTCCGCCGATCTTCGGGAGTGATGTCCCAGGAAGTGTAACCGCCAGCGCTACTGCTGCTAAGATGGAATCAACAGCAAACGCGATATCTGCCAGTTCAACTTTTAAAACAGTCGGCCAAAAACCGCTTTGCTTCGTCTCTTTATGTGTGTCTTCTTTCTTAAATACATATCTTTTCAATAAGTGGCTTGCTGAGATATACAGCAAATAGATCGCGCCAATCGCTTGAACCTGCCATACGTTGACCAAAAATGAAATGGCGAATAAAGAGCCAAATCGCAGAACAAAAGCCCCTGCCAATCCATAAAATAACGCTTTTTTTCTTTTTTCCTCCGGCAAATGTTTTACCATTACCGCCATAACCAGCGCGTTATCGGCGGCTAAAATCCCTTCCAGCCCGATCAAGACGAGAAGAACCCAACCATACTCTAATAATAATGCTGCATCCATAAATGATACCCTCCCAAAAAAGTTGTTTTCTTTCTCTTCATCCGATCTTATGCCGGCCGGACCATGCAAAAAAGACCTTTGCCGACATAAGGCAAAGGTCTTGCTAGACATGAATTCAGGCATGCCAACAAAGCCGATGGATACAATCCATGAAATGACGACTTTGTTTCCGGAATACATTCCGGACGCTACTCCCCTTTGGGATTTCAAGAAATATGATTTTATACGTCAATGATATGCGCAGCGCAATGATTTGTCAACGTTTATTTTTCAAAAATACAGATAATTGTTCGGAGTGCGTGCGTTTCTTCCTCTTTTTCATCAGTAAGTAGAGCAGGAAAAGCGCCAAAATGGCTATCCCGATCGGAAGCATATATTGATCAAGAATAGAGCCGACTTCCTTCCAATTTTCACCGAGCTTCACACCGAGATAAACATATACAAATGTAATCGGAAGCATAGCAATGAATGTATAAAGCGAAAACACCCAAACATTCATTTTTGCAATTCCGCACGGTATGGAAATCAATGTCCTGATGCCAGGCAAGAAACGGCCGCTGAACGCGACAAAGCCACCATGTTTTTTGAAAAATTTATCTGACTTATCAAGCGCTTCAGGTTTAATAAAGAGATACTTCCCAAAACGTTCAAGAAACGGCCTTCCTCCGTACCGGCCTATCCAATACAGCGTAAGCGGACCGGCCACTCCTCCAAGCGATCCTGCCAAAACAACGCCGGCAAGTGTCATATCGCCTTTAGATACCCAATAGCCCGCAAGCGGCAAGACGACTTCGGCCGGGATAAACTCAATACTGAGCGCTAGAAATATTCCAAAATAAGATAAGCTTTTAAATGCTTCTATCCATGACATAACCAGCTCTTCGATAGCCACCAACTCCCTTGTTTCATGTTTATGTATTATACATTTTTGTTTTTTCGGAAAACGTCAAGATGATTTTAACACATTTTTCACGGTCAGTTGAACTAAAAATAGATCTCCCTCGTATTTCTATCGTTTTGAAGGCTGAAACTCTGCGGTTAAGCAGCCGATAATAAAGAGAGTCAACAAGACTGGAACACACGATACGGGGGGAATCTCCATTTGGAAATACACGTTACATATAATACGACGCTCATATGTTTATCTATTCTAATTGCCTGTACCGCCTCGTATATTTCCCTTGAACTATCAAGGAAAGTCACCATCAATACAGGATTAAAAAGTAAAATTTGGCTGATCGGCGGCTCACTTATTATGGGATTCGGTATTTGGTCAATGCATTTTGTAGGGATGATGGCCGTCCATATGGAAATGCCGATGGAATATGAATTCATGCCATTAATGGCAGCCATTGGCGCATCTGTTTCGGGATCATTTGTGTCATTATATTTTGTCAGCCGATACATTCTTACATATTACAGACTGCTTACCGGATCAGTTGTGCTTGGCGCATCTATTGCTTCTATGCACTATATCGGAATGTCTGCCATTTCCCGGGTAATGATTGTTTACGAACCGATTTTATTTACAGTTTCAATTATCATTGCGATTGCAGCCTCTTTCGTCTCGTTAAAAATATTCTTTGACTTGGCCGTGAAAAAACATTCTGAGCATCTTATATTCTATAAAGTCGTCAGTTCAATTGTAATGGGTATTGGGATTTCGGGCATGCACTACACAGGGATGCTTGCGGCAACTTTCCATAAGGACATGGCTCCGCCCGGAAGCCATATGGAGGTGCAAACGTTTCATTGGTCAATTTTTGTTACTTTAATTATTTTTTGTATCCAAACGTTATTGTTATTCAGTTCCCATGCAGATCGAAAGTTTATTAAACAGAGCGAACGCATAAAGGATAACGAACAGCGATTTCAGTCTTTAATCGTCCACAATATTGATGCAATCTTTATTTTATCATTAGAAGGAGACATAATATCTTCCAATCACGCTGGTGAGGAAATGATCAGCAAATTTGGCTTCAGCATGCATGACTGGAGGAATTACACATCACAGAAGATTAAGCGCCTTTTTGAGCAAGTTAAAAAAGATAAACAAGCGATGAACAGCGATAGCGATCTTATCACTGAAAAAGGCCAGTTTCACTTAAATATTACGCTTATACCTGTTGAGGTCAATCAGGAACTAGACAGCATTTATGTCATTTGTAAAGACATGACGAAGCAGTACAAAGCAGAAAAAGAAATCCATAGAATGGCTCATTATGATTCGCTTACAGACTTACCTAACAGAAGGCATGCCATCTCTCATCTAACAAAGGTGCTGAATCGCGAGCATTCCTTGCATTATAACACTGTTGTATTCTTTCTTGACTTAAACCGGTTTAAAGTGATTAACGATGCATTAGGGCATAATGTCGGTGATCAATTGCTTCAGTTTGCAGCTAAACGCCTGTCATCTGTAGTCCCTGATAACGGATTTATCGCCCGTCTTGGCGGTGATGAATTTATTATTATATTAACAGACGCCAATACAGGAACAGGCGAAGCAGATGTTTTAGCAAGAAAAATTATCCAAAAATTCAAAAAACCTTTCAAAATTCAAGATCACACCCTTGTCACATCTGTCAGTATCGGGATTGCGATATCTCCAAAAGACGGGACGGATGGCCTTGAATTGATGAAAAAGGCTGATATGGCGATGTATGCGGCTAAAGAACGAAACAAAAGCAAATACAGATACTATTCTTTTTCAATCGGCAACAAAGAAACCGTTAAGCTTAACCAAGAGATGGTACTCAGAGAAGCAATCGAAAACGATAGATTTGTCTTGCATTATCAGCCGCAATTCAGTGTGAAAAAACAAAAAATGACAGGAGCAGAAGCACTGATACGCCTTGTGACACCAGACGGGCAACTGCGTCCGCCCGGAGAATTCATCGGTGTTGCAGAAGAAACGGGACTTATTATTGATATCGGAAAGTGGATTATAGATGAAGCATGCAAGCAGGCAAGGATTTGGCATGACAAAGGCTATGATCTTTCTGTCGCCATTAATATTTCCGCCAGACAGTTTCAATCTAAAGATCTGATTCCCCTCATCAAGGATACGCTTAATAAGTACCAGCTTCCTCCGCAGCTTCTTGAAGTGGAGGTGACGGAAAGCATGACAATGGACAATCTCGATCACTCCAAAAAGGTTTTGTCATCCCTAACAGAATTAGGAATCAGAATCAGTATTGACGATTTCGGTACTGGTCACAGCTCTCTTAGCTATTTGAAGGACTTCCCGATTCACAGGCTGAAGATTGACAAATCATTTATTGACGATATTCAGACCCATCCTAAATCAGAGCAAATTACCGGAGCTATTATTGCCATGGGACATCAGCTGTCTTTGCAGGTGATTGCCGAAGGTGTGGAAAATGCAGCTCAAAAGCAGCTTCTTTTTGAAAAAGGCTGCGACCATTTGCAGGGCTTCTTTTTCAGCAGGCCAATACCTCCGGAACAATTCGAACAATTCATTATTGAACAGCCGTCGCAATAACAGCGCCGGCTTTTTTTCACCCATAAGTTACTACACATGAATCGTACTCCTTCTCTTCACACTAAAGAAAAAAAGGGGTTTATCGATATGCATACAATGTGGAAGGGATCGATCAGCTTCGGATTAGTAAACATCCCCATCAAGCTATATGCGGCCACAGAAGATAAAGATATTAAACTGCGCAGCCTCCATAAAGAGGATCACGCACCAATCAAATACGAGAAAGTTTGCACAAATTGCGAAAAAACTCTTAGTCCTGATGAAATTGTGAAGGGATATGAATATGTAAAAGGAAAATATGTAGTGCTGACAGACGAAGATTTAAAAAGCTTAAAACAGGAGCATGAGGAGAAAGCAGTTGAGATTGTTGACTTTGTTCAGCTTCAGGAAATTGATCCGATTTATTTTAACCGCTCCTACTTTGTCGGCCCCGGGGATAATGGGACGAAGGCCTATACCCTGCTGCGTGAGGCGCTGCGCTCAACCGGAAAGATCGGTATCGCCAATATGACAATCAGGTCAAAGCAGCAGCTGGCGATTCTCCGCGTTTATGAAAATTGTATCGTCATGGAGTCTATCCATTATCCCGATGAGGTCAGAAGCGCCGCTCAAGTCCCAGGTGTACCTGATCAATCGAATGTAAACGATAAGGAACTGCAAACTGCTATCACATTAATAGATGAACTGACTGCTAAGTTTGAGCCTGAGAAATATGAAGACACGTACCGACAGGCGCTGCTGCAAAGAGTCAACGACAAGCTAGAAAATAAAGAAACGGCTGTCACTCCTGATAAAGCGCCACCTCGTGAAGATGTCATTGACCTGGTAAGCGCTCTGCAAGCCAGCATCGACAGAACCAGAAGGCCGAACCGGGAGACACCGGCTGCCGCACCTGCACAAGCCGCTGAACCGAAAGGAGCCGGAGATAAAAAACAAAAAACAACTAGAAAAAAAGCCTCCGGCACATCATAGCGCATGGCGTTTACCATGCAGCCGGTCTTAACTTCGTCACCGCCAATCGGAGCAGAATGGCGTTACGAAGTAAAATATGATGGGTACCGCTGTATTCTCCGCATCCATTCTTCAGGTGTGACCTTAACCAGCAGAAATGGTGTGGAGCTCAGCAGCACCTTCCCTGAAATCACACAATTCGCCAAAACTGCCTTTCAGCACCTAGAAAAAGAGCTTCCGCTGACACTTGACGGTGAAATCGTATGTTTGGTGAATCCCTGTCGTGCAGATTTTGAACACCTTCAAGTGCGGGGGCGTTTGAAAAGGCCAGACAAGATTCAGGAATCGGCAAACGCGCGGCCGTGCTGCTTTCTCGCCTTTGATTTGTTAGAGCGAAGCGGAGAAGATGTAACGCTTCTTTCGTATTTGGACCGCAAAAAATCGCTGCGTGAACTCATATCCGCAGCAAAGCTTCCTGCATCTCCAGATCCTTACGCAAAAGAAACCATTCAATCCATTCCCTGTTATGATCATTTTGATCAACTCTGGGAGATGGTAATAAAATATGACGGAGAAGGAATTGTAGCGAAGAAAACAAACAGCAAATGGCTTGAAAAGAAGCGGTCGTCCGATTGGCTCAAATATAAAAACTTTAAACAAGCTTATGTTTGCATAACAGGGTTCAACCCTAACAACGGGTTTCTGACGGTATCGGTGTTAAAAAACGGAATAATGACACCGATTGCCTCTGTCTCGCACGGAATGCGTGATGAGGAAAAAAGCGCTATACGCGAGATTATGGAACAGCACGGACATCAAACACCCTCAGGCGAATTTACGCTTGAACCTTCGATTTGTGCAGCTGTTCAATACTTAACAATTCTCCAAGGCACATTAAGAGAGGTATCGTTTATCGGTTTCGAATTCCAAATGGACTGGACCGAATGCACGTATGCGCAAGTCATACGACACTCCAAACCGGTTCACCCAAAGCTCCAGTTCACAAGCCTGGATAAAATCATATTTGAAAAGAATAAAAAAACAAAAGAAGATTTTATTCAGTATATGATTGAAGTCAGTGACTACCTGCTCCCATTTCTGAAAAACCGGGCTGTCACCGTCATCCGCTATCCGCATGGATCTAGGAGCGAATCATTTTTCCAAAAAAACAAGCCGGACTATGCGCCGGATTTTGTTCAGTCTTTCTATGATGGAAGCCATGAACATATTGTCTGTGAGGATATGTCTACATTGCTATGGCTTTGCAACCAGCTTGCTTTGGAGTTTCACGTTCCTTTTCAAACCATTAAAAGCAGGCGTCCGGCTGAGATTGTCATTGATTTAGACCCGCCTTCGCGAGATGACTTTCTTATGGCCGTGCAGGCCGCAAATGAACTGAAGCGGCTGTTGGATTCCTTTGGCATCACATCGTACCCGAAGCTGTCCGGCAACAAAGGCATCCAGCTTTATATTCCCTTGTCTCCCGAGGCATTTACGTATGAAGAAACACGCCAATTTACGCAGCTGATCGCAGAGTACTGCACCAATGCATTTCCCGAGCTCTTTACCACTGAACGCTTGATTAAAAACAGACACTGCAAATTGTATCTTGATTATTTGCAGCATGCAGAAGGAAAAACGATTATCTGTCCCTATTCAACGAGAGGAAATGAGCTTGGGACTGTTGCAGCCCCGCTCTACTGGCATGAGGTGCAATCATCTTTAACACCCGCTCTGTTTACAATTGATACGGTCATCGATCGAATTAAGAAGCAGGGCTGCCCATTTTTTGATTTTTACCGCAACCCGCAAGACGAACCGCTTAGCGCTATATTGCATCAGTTGAAGAAAAAGAGCTGACTAATGAAGTCAGCTCTTTCCGTGTTTAACTGTACTTTTTTTCTAACCGCTCTTTTTCCTGGCGCTGAAGCGGGCTCAGCTGTTCATTATACAAATCAATATCAATCGCGTATTTCGGCCGTCTTTTCACTTCAGAAAAAATCGTTCCAATATACTCTCCGATGATTCCAATTCCCATCAATTGCAGCCCGCCCAAAAACCAAATGGATATGATAAGAGACGCCCAGCCTGCATTCGTATGGCCGAGCAGCTTTTGAATAAACGCGCCAATCCCTGCCACAGCGCTGAGGAAAAACAAAACAAACCCTAAAAGCGTAAAGAATCGAATTGGTGCGACACTGAATGAAGTAATCCCGTTAAAAGCGAAGGATAGCATCTTTTTCAGCGGATATTTCGTTTTGCCGGCAAAGCGTTCCTTGCGGTCATACAAAACTTCGGCCGATTTAAAGCCGATCATGGGGACAATACCTCTTAAAAACAGATTCGCTTCCGGATAACGCTCAAGCTCTTCAAGGGACCTTTTATTCATTAAACGAAAATCAGCATGATTATAAATTAATTTAATCCCAAGTTTATTCATGAGACGATAAAACCCTAACGCGGTCGTGCGCTTGAAAAAGGTATCGGTTTTTCTGCTCCGGCGTACACCGTAAACGATCTCGCAGCCCTCATGATATTTCAGCATAAAATCCCGGATCACAGAGATGTCGTCCTGAAGATCAGCATCGATCGAAATGACGCAGTCTGACCTATTCTTCGCTTTATGCAATCCGGCTAAAAGCGCTTTTTGGTGGCCGACATTGCAGGCTAATTTTAAGCCGGTAACCTTCTTGTTTCTTATGCTCTCCATAGCAATCAAAGCCCAAGTGCGGTCTTTGCTGCCATCATCGACAAACAGAATTTTACTGTCTTCAGCAATTAATTTTTCTTCAATTAAATCATCTACAACCTCTGTCAGCTGATGGCTTGTTTCTTGAAACACTTCCTCTTCATTGAAACACGGGACGACGATGGTTAATACTGGCTGTGACTGTTTCAATCGATATCCTCCTTATCTTGTTTCATATAAATAAATGCGCCAGGCGGAATCTTTATGGTCAAACGTCTTTACGAGCGCGAGATGGTTTTGTTCAGCATTCATGATCGGAACTGAAGAAAAAATGTACCGTCCACCCATTTTTTTAAATACATCTGTATTTAATTGAAGGTTGTTGATCGTTTTCTTCGAGTTCTTTTTGAAATCATATCGTTTACCGAGTTCATCGACAAAAAGGTAGCAGCGGCTGCCCCATTCATCAAAGTATTGTTTCAGCCGAGAATTTTTTTCCAGCTCTTTTTCGATGATTTTTCTAAATTCATATTTATATGAGAGCGGATACAGATTGTTATACGTATCTAACGTATAAAACCCGTTATATTGGGCGATAGACGGATGCAGTCCGATGCTCGCCACCCTATACGAATCTTGCGGACGTCCGATATATTCCTTAATCTCTTTGAATTGCTCTGATGCATAAAACTCCCTGAATGTCGGCGCGTTGTAATGAACACCATACGTATATTCTTCATTAAAAGGCGCCAACACCATCAGCTGTGCAGCGACTGCGGCGTACACAAGCCATTTCCATCCTTTCCCCATCCGCCAAATGAGATATAAAGCAAGCGCAAAGCTCACGTATATAACAAGCGGCCGAAGAAAATGAAAACGGGCAAAATTAAATTCTGCTAAAAAAGCAAATTTCTGCTTTGGAACAGCCCAAATTTTGTTGAACCAAAACGCATACCATAATGACAACCCGTAATTAAGCACACATAAAAACAGATAAACATTTTCTGGCTTTGTCCGATTTCGTTTGAACAGCAGAGCAGCAAATACGACCATCAGGATCGGAAGGATGACAACGGTATGAACGGTCATCACATGATTATGGCCATAGACAAAGTTTTTTATGGATAGTCGAAGAGAATGCCAAACGTCATGCCTAGATGAGATAAATTCGATACGATGCATCGGTGCGTGCTCAAACAGCATCGAATAGACAAGCCGATATTCAACGAAAAGATAGATACTCGTCATAAATGCAATACTGCCTAAGAACATCAAATTCCATCTTCTTTTTGTAATGGCATCATACAGCCAAAAACACGCCATCCCTGCCAGGAAAAAGAAGAAGCCTAGAACAAAGCTTGAGTATAGAGGGAGCAAGCCCAGCGTCAGCCACTCTCTCCATGAGATATCCCCTTTTCGGATATTTAAAAAAGCCCACAGTGCCAAAGGGTACCCAAGCGTACTCAGCATTCCCGAGGGCCAGAAAGGTGTTAAGGCAAATGCAAGCGATACGCCAATTCGGATGAAAGCCGCTTTTGGTTCCGGGATTATATGTTTCTTCAGCAGCACATACATTCCAAAAAAAGCGACAACTCTTGTAACCGTCTGGCTTATTGCATAGGCGGTCATGGAAGAAAAGAAAGCATGGAGCCAAACAATTCCGCTCCACTCGGTGCCAAAGGCATCCCGGGGCAGCCCGTTAATGATTTGCGGAATGGCAGCGTCAACCTTGCCGACGATTTCTCCGCTATCGGCCAGAACCTTGTACCAAGCGATGTTGGAATCTAAATTATCGTGGACCCGGATATGGGCATCTTCCTTTAAAATAAAAAGCGGGGATACATACAATAAAAGAAGAAATAATGCGATCCAGAGATAATATGTTTCTTTTTTTTGTTGTCTCATCAATCGTAACATTGCTTACACATCCATTTGTTATTCTGACTCCGTCGGCATGTTCTGCCTCATGTGTCAAAATTTATTATCCCTTTTCCCTTCCAAATCATTCATCATATGACAATCCGTTTTTCAACCTGTCTCTACCCATTAATTCCCGCTATCCATAGGGCTTGATCACTTACTATACTGATAGAAGGGAGGGGATATATTTTGTTTACAATCTTACTTTCATTGGCCATACTCGTATTTGTGCCATTTCTATATAAAGCGAACCGCAATACAAAAGATGTGAAAGTCAACACCATTTCAATCGACCAAAAAGACGGCCTTCCAGCCAGAAAAAAATTAAATATCCTTCATTTATCTGATCTTCACTTGGAAAACATTTCAGTCTCACCTGAGGAGCTGTATCATTTAACAAAAGATCAGCCTGTGGACATCATTGCTCTTACCGGGGATTTTCTTGATCGGAAACGTAATATTCCGAAACTGGCAGGTTACTTGAACGCCTTGCAAAAGCTAAAGCCTGCATATGGAATGTACGCGGTGTTCGGTAACCACGATTATGTATTGAAAGAAGAGGACTTTCAGAGATTGAAGCGAGTTTTAGAGGAAAACGGCTGTATCACGCTGCAAAATGAACATGTTCGAATCGAGACGGCTGCAGGACCAGTCAATATTATCGGCATTGATGATTACAGTACGAATCGGAGTAATATCACCGGCTCTTATCAAAGTCTGGAAAATGGCTATCATCTTGTCTTAACACATGACCCAAATATTATTCTGGATATGAAAGATGTTCATTATGATTACCTGCTGTCAGGGCATTTTCACGGCGGGCAAATTCACTGGCCAAAACCGTATCATTTGGTGAAAATGGGAAAGCTCGTGCGAATGAACATGATTAAAGGCCTTCATTATCATCACGATAAACCATTTTATATCAGCGAGGGCTTGGGACAAACCGGCGTAAATATCCGTGTCGGAAGCCGCCCTGAAGTGACATTTCATCAGATTTAATCAAAAAAGACTGTGCTGACCGAGGCATCAGTCTTTTTTTTGATAGGTTTTCTGCAGCTTTTCTTTTGAGATAAACAAATAGGATGAATTCGGTAAATGCCGCAAGCTCACAGGCTTTGAAGTCAAATATAAAATCGGCACATGAGACACTTTTTTAAAGCATCTGTAAAAAGGGTTCACCGGGGTGATCACATCAAAGCCGAGCCTTTCCACACCTTTGTCAAGCATTGTAATCCCAATGATTCCTTTGATTTTCTCGCTTTTTTTATGATTGTTGATATAGTCAAGAAGAAGCGGCATCGATTGATATACTTTCTGATAAATAATGATTCCCTTTCTGACCGCGCTCTCAATGCTTTGCAGTTCTCTTATCAGCTTAATATTGTGCAGATGAATTTTAACGAGCACATCATTTTTTCTAATATGCGTTCCATCGCTCAGTACGACATGATGTCCTTTATACTTCGTCAGCCTGACTCGAAAAACGCTTTTTTGATCGTTGTCAATCAAGCTTAGCCTTGAAAAAAAGAAATAAATCGGATCAACCATTCTCCAAATGGAAAGGAAACAGGTTTTCATCTTTTCACCTTCCTTGTGATCAAAAACACCCTTATATTTTGTGAACGTTCTCCTCAAAATATAGTTGCCATATTTTTTAAGGAGGACTGTCATGAAAAACATTCTCATTTTTCCTTTTTTAAGCATTTCCACCGGCCATCATCATGTGGCTGATGCATTGCAGGCTGAATTAGAGTCTCAAGGGCTGGCAGCTGAAAAGATTGATATCTTTTCACATGCGTATAGGCGGTTAGAAAAATTGTCCTCCGTGGCTTATTTAAAATGGATTCAATATTTCCCGAAAACGTACAGCGGCATTTACAGGCTCCTCGCCTGCGGAGAATTTCAGCATGACAAACGCTATTTCATGTACGAATGGCTGTTCACACAGCAAATGAGGCACATTCTCCAAGAAAAACAGCCTGATATCGCCTTCTGCACACATGCGCTGCCTTCTTATCTGCTGAACCGACTAAAGCCTGAATATCCGAATCTGACGGTTGTGAATGTATACACTGATTTTTTCGTGAATCAATTATGGGGACGGAAGAACATTGATTACCATTTTGTTCCGAGCACGGAAGTAAAGAAGCAGCTAATATCAGAGGGGATCGATCAGAACAACATATACTTGACCGGCATTCCAGTTCACCGAAATTTTGAAATGGAATCAGCAGATACCTTGCAGCACCACTCGCCATATACCATCATCATCACAGGAGGCAGCATGGGGGTCGGTGGGATTTTAAAATGGGTGCAGGAACTGTCGCCAGGCGGAAAGATCTTATACAAAATATTATGCGGCAGAAACGAAAAGCTCTACTCCTATGTCAAAAGTTTACACCACCCCTTGATTGAGGCAATTCCTTACCTTCACAGCAAAGCAGAGATGAACCGTTTGTACGAACAGTCGACAGGCATCATGACTAAACCCGGAGGCGTGACCATCAGTGAATGCTTACAGAAACGGCTTCCGGTATTTATTTATCATGCACTGCCGGGACAGGAGGAAATGAATTTAAACCTTCTACATGAAAGGAAACTCGTCACAGATATGAGAAACTGGGACATGAAGAAAGCAGAAGAGTATATCACGGCATTTTTTCAATCGAACGAACAGATGAAGGAGTATAAAAAACACGTCAATGGATACCTTGGCGAAATGTCTGATAGGAAGATTGAAGATGTTTTAAAAAGAATCTTATGAAACAAAAAAAACACTCTCCTGAAACAGAGAGTGTAGAATAGTTAACGAAACAGCAAATGCTGGCTGTGTATGCCTGCTTTCTTGAGCAGGACGATCAGCTGGTCCTGTTCATCAGGCGAAAGACCTGAAAACGCTCTCGCAATACGCAGTGCATGAATCGGATAAATTTTATCCAAATACTCATTTCCCTTGTCAGTTAAATGTGCGTAAACAGAGCGTTTATCTTTCGGGTCCTGCTCCCTTACTAAAAACCCGTTTCTTTCTAGTTTGTCAATAACATATGTGACGTTTCCGCTTACAAGCAGAAGTCTCGACCCAATTTGCTGTAATTTTTGCGGGCCTCTTGTGTACAGGAGCTCCAGTACAGCAAATTCAGTGGGATTAAAACCGTGCTCTTTGCTATCACGGATACTATGTTCGGACACACTTTTGAAAGCCCTTGCAAAAACTCTGTACAAATTCATCGCACGCTCAACTTCTTCTTCGTTAAACGATAATCTCATCATATCTACCTCGTATATAGGATTTTTATAAAAAAATAATGAAAACCCTTACATATAATAAGAGTTCAGTCCCTTACTATACGTATTCGCTATAATTCGAGAAATTCCTTCTAAAAGCAAAAAAATCCTTATACATTATCTTGTATAAGGATAATTTTTATGATTTGTAATGCTTCGAAAGAAATAAGCGTATTCTTTCCGAAGCTCAGAAATCGTCATTTTGTTCATGACCTCTTTATTATAAACCCCAATCTGATAGAGTTTTTCAGAATAATGGCGTCGTTCTTTTTCTAAAGCGGATTTCAATAAATTACTCATAGCGTCCTCCTTCATTTTGAGGTATCCTATACAAAAGATACTCTTTTTAAATGAACGTGGTATGAATCTAATGTAAAGAATTTATGTTTACGAAGATTTTCGGTATTGTCCGTTTTGAACCGATCTTAATAATTGAAAAGCCTGTTCTCCGGCAAGCTGCATAAACGTCTCCAGCATTTCATCACGCTTGATATCCAACTCTATAATTTCTTTTGCCAGTGAGACCGCTTTTTCTTCCTCCATGATTATCCTTCCTCCTCGTTTGATTCGTTACATAAAGGATAAAACGCGCTTGGGTGTTACGCATTATTCTTGTTAATTTTTCTTCCGTATTTTTTCAAAAATCTTCTATTTGATGTTAGAAAATATGACAAGCGTCAGGTTTTTTCTCTTTGTTTTTTATATACTATTATCAAAAGACATCCAGGGGTGGAAAAATGACCACAGAAGATCATTCTTATAAAGACAAAAAAGTGATTTCAATCGGAATTGTGAGTGAATTGACAGGATTGTCCGTAAGACAGATCAGGTATTATGAGGAACGAAAGCTCATTTACCCGCAGCGTTCTTCAAGGGGGACAAGAAAATACTCTTTTGCCGATGTGGAGCGGCTGATGGATATCGCCAATAAGCGTGAAGACGGCGTACAGACGGCAGAGATTTTAAAGGATATGCGCAAAAAAGAACAGATGTTAAAAAACGATCCGCAAGTGCGGAAAAAAATGCTGGAGGGGCAGCTTAATGCTCACTTTCGGTACAAAAACCGTTAAATAATAAAAGTCCGGCTCGCAGTTGAGACGGACTTTTTACGTTTATAATGAGTGAATGAATGCAGTGGCAATGCCAAAGTAGATTAATAAAGATAAAATATCGTTTAACGTTGTAATCAGCGGTCCAGAAGCAATCGCCGGGTCTACTTTCAGTTTGTGCAAAATAATAGGGATAATCGTTCCTGACATCGTGCCGATGATTAAGGTTAAGAACAGCGAAGAGGCGACAACAAATCCCAAAAGCGCATTCCCCTGCCATATGATGGAGACAATCGCAATCAGCACAGAACAAACCGCTCCGATAAAAATACTTGTTCTGAACTCCCGGAAGATCAGGCGCACAATCGTTTTTTTGTTCATTTCTTCTTTAGACAAACCTCTGATGACAACCGCAAGAGATTGTGTTCCCGTATTTCCTGTCATCCCTGACACCATCGGCATGAAAAACGCAAGCGCTACAACCTGCTTCAGCGCATCTTCAAAATAGCTGATAATGCTTCCTGAAATCAGTCCGATAAACAAGAGTAAGATTAGCCATGGCAGGCGCCGGTATGCCGCCACGTAAGCTTTTGTGTCAAAGGTGATGTCTTTACCGGAAGCGGCAAATTTTTCGTAATCCTCATCAGCTTCACGAATAACGACGTCGATAATATCATCGACCGTCACAATGCCGACGAGCACGTTGTTTTCTTCTACAACCGGTATTGCCAAAAAATCGTAACGTTCAATCAGGCGGGCAACTTCTTCCTGGTCCTGAAGAGCATCTGCTGATATGACGCGGGTAAACATTAAATCTTGCACCTTTTCTTCAGGTTCACCCAGAATCAAATCGCGGTAGGAAAGAACCCCAACCAGCTGTTTGCTTTCATTAATAACATATAAGTAGTTGATCGATTCAGCTATTTCAGCGAAGCTTTTCAGTTTGACGACCGCGTCTTTTACCGTGTAATGCTGAGGAATCCACACATACCGGTTTGTCATCATGCGTCCCGCTGAATCAGCCGGATAATTCATCAAGAGCTGTACAGCTTTTGACTCTGACGCTTCCATGCTGGACAAAAGCTGTTCCTTCAGTTCTTCGTCCATTTCTTCAAGCAATTGAGCGAGGTCATCGTTGTCCATTTTGTTCATCGCCAGTGTTGCTTTTGTTTTTCCGACTTTATTTAAGACGACAAGCTGAAATTCGCGTTCCAGCTCCCCGATCATATCAGTGATATCGTCTACAGTTAAATAAGATAAATAGCGGGCGCGGTGTTTTTCCGGCATTTCTTTAAAAATAAATGCCATGTCATAGGGCTGAAGCTCATCAATAACACTTCTGAAATCCCTGATTTTCCCGTCTCGCAGTAAAATAATGATGCGTAAAATGAGTTCGTCATAGGTCATGTTTTGAACCATCGGGACTCGTACCTCCTCTACGGAGACGTGCCGGCCTCGCCAGAAGGTGCGGCAGTTCGTCTCCTCATCGTGTAATCAATTGTCTTGCTGTCATAGTATATGGGTACTTCTTCAGATTGACTCGAATGGGGAGAATCCATACTCCGCACCTCCTTTGATTGGTTTCGTTTTAAAGGCATAAAAAAAGCCTTCGGGATTGAAGGTGAAAGAAGCACGGCAAAAAAAGCGTGCGGGCGCCTTCAATCGTAGAGCTTTAGCACTGTATGGCATAGGACAAGCATCCAGCTGCATTAAAAATCACCTTATGTCGATGATTTCTGTTGACCCATTGGCGTCTTTGGACATTTTTGGGCAGCAGCGTATCTCCATACAGGAGCCTCACCTAACGAAGTTCCTAATTGAATTGACACACTGAGATTACAGAAAAAAACAAGCTATGTCAACTCAAAAAAGTAATAAATGCGCTTACATCACAATTACGGAACAAAACAAGGGCCTAAGCCCTTATTCTGTTGTTTGTGTCTCGTCATCTTCAGAAAGCAAATGATACGTTTCATGAAGAAATAAGGCATACTCTCCTTCCTTCGTCGGATGAGGGACATATTCAGCCTGATTGATGTATTGCTCCTCTTTCTTTTCCATGCGTTTCGCCTCCTTTTCTACTTAGATTGTCCAAAAGAAGGTTTCTTATCATGAAAAACCCCCGCTGCAGCGGGGGTTTTGATTAGTCATCTATCTCCTGTTTGATAATGCGTCCATCTTTTGCGGAAATTTCAAATTCTGTCTCAGTTCCTTGCTTCGTTTGGATTTCCATTTCATAGATGTAAGCACCGTCATCTTCGTCAAGCTTACTTTCTGTTACGGTTCCACCTGTTTGCTTTAAAGCAATTTCTTCAGCTTCTTCTTTGGTTATGGCGACTTGTTCTGCTTTCTCCTTTAACGGGTCATTAAGCGCTTGTTTTGTATGAATATCTACATAAACGTCGTAGTCTTCACCTTCTTTTTCAATCTCCACTTCATAGACTTCTTTGCCGTTGTAAAGGTCTCTGTCAATGTCTTCTACTGTGCCGTCAACAACTGTTTTAGCAATTGCTTCTGCTTCTTGTTCAGTGAGTGCATCCGTCTTAGAAGAAGCCTGTCTGTTTTCATTGTTTTCTGTGGCAAACGCGTTGTAGCTGAATCCTCCGGCCGCTAGGCACCCTGCTAAAAGACCGACCATCCATTTTTTCTTGAGCATTTGTGAGCCCTCCTTTGTTTTGTATGAGTACAGTTTACATACTCAACATGAAAGGAAAACGAGAGCAAGATGAGAATTTGATGAGAAACCGTCAGTCTTCATACACAATGTTAGCTACCTTTCCTGTGTAGGCATTGATTTTCACTGTCGCTTCCTTATTATCAGGAAGATCAACGTCTACTTCAAAGATGAGAGTGCCCTCACTTTCTTCGAGATCTGCGTCATCCGCTGTTCCGCCCGTTTTTCGCTCTGCAATTGTTTTGGCTTCTTTTTTCGTAATCGGCGTTTTTTGTTGATCTTTGCTGCTGATTTGATCGGCAGACAAGACTGTTTTTGCCTGCATGTCTACCTTCACTTCGTATGTTTTCCCGTCTTCTTTTTGTATGGTATAAGTGGCAACTTGACTTTGCCGTGTTTGTTTTTTGACCGTTCCCGGCACCCGCTCAAGCGCGAGATGCTCGGCTTCTTTTTCTGTCATGGCAGATGGATTCACTGCTTTTACTCTATTCATTGAAAGAATGTCAGCCGATATTGCGTCTGCTTTTACAAAGTAAGTTCCCTTTGGATTTTCAAGGGTTATATCATATGTTTTTTTATCCTTTGATTGAGTTGCTTTCGTGACCTTGCCTTCATAGGAGGCTTCGACTTTTTTTACGACAGTCTCCTTTGACAATACGTTCTCATGGGTTTGCCGAATGATGAGAAACGTACAGATGATGACAACTAAAATGGCTGCTGCAGCAAAAGATACTATTTTTATTGTTTTAGTCATCGGCCTCCCCCATTCTGTTCGCTGAATTGCATGGTGACAGCTGTTCCTTGTCCCGGCTTGCTTTTGACAGACAGCTCAATGCCATGCTCATCGGCGATTTGCTTGGCAATGGAAAGGCCTAAACCCGTTCCGCCTGTTTTTCGATTTCGTGCCTCATCTGCCCGGTAGAACCGTTCGAACAAATGCGGGATATGCTCCTCAGGTATTCCGATGCCTTCATCCCTCACTGACAGAAATGGCCGTCCATTCCTCGTTCCGGCTGACATCTCAATAGGCTTTTCACTATACTTTATTGCATTATCAAGCAAAATGGTCAACAGCTGCTTGATGCGTTCTTCATCAGCCTTTACAAGCAGGCTCTCTTTATCTGTTTCAAGCAATATGTCACGCTGATAAACGGGCTGGAGCGTTTGCATAACCGCGCGCGCCGCTTCAATCAGATCGATTGTTTTCAGATCAAGCTCAAGCTCTTGATGACTTTTGGCCAGCGCCAAAAGCTGATTGGTCAGTTTTTTCATATGCACCGCTTCTGAGTGAATGGCTTCTATCGACTCCTCAAGCACCTCCGGCTTTTTTGCCCCCCACCGCTTCATCAGGCTGCTGTAGCTTTCTATAATGGTGAGCGGGGTTTTCAATTCGTGTGAAGCATCTTGAACAAATTGCTGCTGTTTATCATAGTGCTCCTTCAGCATCATTGCCATTTCATTAAATGTCAGCCCCATTTGATACAATTCATCGTTGGACTGTCCTTCTAAAGAAATCGTTTTAAATTCTTTGTCTCGCTGTATGTCTTTCATTGTGATCATTAATCGTCTGATCGGATTGATGATTCGGCGGGCTAGCAAGCTGCCTGCAAAAAAAGAAGCAATGCAGACAGCAGCACTTGCAGCGATTAAAATAATTTTCAGCAGAAACAGACTCTCTTCTGTGTTCTCAAGCCTTTCAACCAGCTGAAGAGACACCACTTGTCCATCGGTCCAAATCACCGGAACAGCAGCCTCGGCAAACAGCTTGCCGTCATGTTTCCTCACATCTGCCGTTTCTCCGCTATGAAAAGAGAGAGGAAAATCTTTATAGGCTTTTTCTTTTGTGATCGTCATAACGGCTTTTTGATCACCATTCACTACACGCACCATGCCATTTGCCGGAAGATAGGCCTGCAGCATATCCTGCAAAGCCACTCCTTCTGTTTCAGCGGCACGCAGCGCTTCGGCAATGTTATCCGTCTCATCAGCAAGCCGGGCCGCATCCTTTGATGTCAGCGCAGACGAAAAAATGAGATATACTGCGGTATGAACCAAAATTAATAAAATCAACAGTGATAGCGAAGTGTATAGATGAATCTTGGTCTTCAGCTTCATCGTTTACCCCTTAATGGCATAGCCGACCCCGCGAATCGTATGGATCAGCTGTTTTTCGTAAGGATAGTCCAGTTTTTTTCTGATGTATCTTATGTAGACGTCCACGACATTGGTATCACCGATATAATCAAATCCCCATACCGAGCTTAGAATTTGCTCCCGTGTCAGCACTTGCTGCGGATGCTTTAGCATATAGACGAGCAGATCAAATTCCCGCGGCGTTAATTCCACCTCTTTGTCTCCGCGTCTCACTTCACGGGTTTTTTCGTTCACCCGCAAATCGTCATATGTAAGAAAGGTGCCGATATCTTCCGTTTTTGTTCCATTTTGCCGCAGCGCCGCCCTGATTCTCGCAAGCAATTCCTCGATTTCAAACGGCTTGGTGACATAGTCATTTGCACCGATGTCCAGACCTGTTACCTTATCAGGAATACTGTCTCGCGCCGTTAATAATATGACCGGTGTCTGCGAATCCGTTTTTCTCAAGCGGCGCAGCACTTCCAGTCCGCTAAGCCCCGGAAGCATGACATCAAGAAGCACCAAGGAATACCCGCCTTCCGCTGCCGCATCAAGACCTTCTGTGCCATTGTGTTTGATCGTGACGCTGTATCCTTCATATTCCAATTCAAGCTGAAGAACCCTGGCGATTTTTTCTTCATCTTCCACAATTAATATGTGTCCTTTTTCCAAATTTGATCATCCTCTCCCGTCCCTATTTGAAAAAAATGATTTCGTTGTTTACAAAATGATTCTTATCATCTATTATGATGTCAAAATAAAAAATTGTATACGGAAAGCACTAGGGGTGCTGTTTTGGCTGAGATAAAGCGCGGAAGAAACGCGCTTTGATCCCTTATGACCCGATCTGGATAATACCAGCGTGGGGAAGTGCAGGTTGACCGAATGGTGTATTTTTTTGTGCGCTTAATCGATCTATGACTGCATATTCCCTTAGGATATGCAGTTTTTTATTTTACCAAAAAAACAGGAGGTCGGAGAAATGGAGCATATTTGCGGTACAAGCAAAATCGCCGGTTTTCGCTTCTCTTTATATCCGATGACGGATGATTTTATCAGTGTGATCAAGTCTGCGCTGAAAAAAACAGATACATCCAAGGTATGGACGAAAACCGACCATATCAGCACGGTGTTACGCGGATCGATTGATCATGTATTCGATGCTGCAAAAGCCATTTACCTTCATGCAGCAAACAGCGAACAACACATCGTCATGAACGGCACGTTTTCCATTGGATGCCCGGGTGACACACAGGGGGATACATATCTTTCCAAAGGTGATAAGCGTGTCAATGATGATGCTGTCCGAGGCTTGAAGGCGGAAGCGCCGTGCCAATTTGCCCTTTATCCAATGAACGAGCCGGATTATATGGGATTGATTATGAAGGCTGTCGACATTGCAAAAGCCCAAGGCACTTTCGTACAGGGTGTCCATTACGCGAGCGAGCTTGACGGGGATGCGCATGACGTATTCAGCACATTGGAAGCCGTTTTCCGCATGGCTGAGCAGCAAACAAACCACATCACCATGACTGTGAATCTTTCGGCTAACAGTCCATCAAGAAAAAACAGAAAGCAGGGATAAAATGAAAAGCTGGAAAGTAAAAGAAATTGTCATCATGTCTGTTATCAGTATCGTATTTGCCGTTGTTTATTTATTATTTACACATTTCGGAAACGTGCTTGCAGGTATGTTTGGGCCAATCGCCTATGAACCGATTTACGGCATTTGGTTTATCGTTTCTGTGATCGCCGCGTACATGATTCGAAAACCGGGTGCGGCGCTCGTTTCTGAAATCATTGCCGCTCTCGTTGAGTGCCTGCTGGGAAATCCGTCTGGCCCGATGGTCATCGTCATTGGCATTGTTCAAGGACTCGGGGCTGAGGCTGTGTTTCTTGCAACACGCTGGAAAGCATACTCTCTCCCTGTCCTTATGCTGGCCGGTATGGGGTCTTCAGTAGCCAGCTTTATCTATGATCTCTTTGTTTCTGGCTATGCAGCCTATTCACCAGGTTATCTGCTCATTATGCTTGTGATCCGCCTCATTTCCGGCGCGCTTTTGGCGGGGCTTCTCGGAAAAGCTGTCAGCGACTCTCTCGCTTATACAGGTGTGTTAAACGGAATGGCACTCGGAAAGGAACTGAAAAAGAAACGGAAGCGGGCGTCAGAACATGCAAGCCTTTGATGAGCTTCTGACGGTTGAGCAGCTCAGCTTCTCTTATGAAGAAGACGAGAAACCGGTTTTTCAAGACATTTCGTTTGAGCTTCAAAAAGGAGAATGTGTTTTATTATTAGGACCGAGCGGATGCGGCAAAAGCTCGCTCGCCCTTTGTTTAAACGGTCTATATCCGGAGGCTTGCGACGGCGTTCAGTCCGGACATGTCTTTCTATTTCAAAAGCCGGTCACAGATGCTGAAACCTCCGAAACGATTGCTCAGCATGCCGGGGTCGTTTTTCAGGATCCTGATCAGCAGTTCTGCATGCTGACGGTGGAGGACGAAATAGCGTTCGGGCTGGAAAATCTGCAAATTCCAAAAGAAGAAATGACAGAGAAAATCAACGCCGTATTAGAAAAATTACGCATTACCCATTTAAAAGAAAAAATGATCTCAACCCTTTCAGGAGGACAAAAGCAGAAAGTGGCTCTCGCCTGTATTTTGGCGATGGAGCCTGAGCTTATTATTTTAGATGAGCCGACCTCTCTTTTAGACCCTTTCTCAGCACGGGAGTTCGTTCATCTGATGAAGGATCTTCAGCGGGAAAAAGGTTTCAGCCTCCTCGTCATTGAGCACCAGCTTGATGAATGGGCGCCTTGGATTGAGAGAACGATCGTACTCGACAAATCAGGCAAAAAGGCGCTGGATGGCCTGACGAAAAATCTATTTCAGCATGAAGCGGAGACACTAAAGAAATTGGGCATCGCCATTCCAAAGGTCTGTCATCTGCAGGAAAAGCTGAGTATGCCGTTTACTTTATCAAAAGAGATGCTGTTCAAAGAACCTATTCCTGCCGGGCGTGTCAAAAAGAAGAAAGCCCCTCCTGGGGAGAGTGTGCTTGAAGTCAGCAGCCTTTCGTTCGCGAGAGGACAGCAGGCGATTTTCAAAGACATCAGCTTTTCGTTGCGCGAAGGCTCTTTAACGGCGCTTGTCGGTCCGAACGGAACTGGAAAATCGACGCTCCTATCAGTTCTGGCCCGTCTCATGAAACCGCAAAGCGGCAAAATCCTTCTCTATGATCAGCCGCTGCAGAAATATAAAGAAAAAGAATTGCGTAAACGGATGGGATTTGTTTTTCAAAACCCTGAGCATCAATTCGTCACCGATACGGTATATGACGAGCTTCTGTTCGGCCAGAAAGCAAATGCTGAAACTGAGAAAAAAGCGCAACACCTGCTGCAGCGTTTTGGTCTTGCGCATTTGGCTGATCATCATCCGTTTGCGATCAGCCAAGGGCAAAAACGGCGACTGAGCGTTGCTACTATGCTCATGCATGACGTAAAGGTTTTATTATTAGACGAACCAACCTTTGGCCAGGATGCCCGCACGGCGGCTGAATGCATGGAAATGATTCAGCGTATCAAGGCAGAGGGAACCGCTGTCCTTATGATTACACACGATATGGAGCTAGTCTCTTCGTATGCTGACAGCGTGCTTGTGCTTCACGATACAGGCCTGGCCTTTGACGGATCTCCAGCGCAGTTGTTTTCTCAAGAAACAGGGCTTGTTCAAAAAGCAAAGCTCACCCTTCCCCTTCTATATGAATGGATGGCATTTCAAGAGGAGGTGCGTGATGAAGCAGCCGTTACATCTCATTAATCCG
The DNA here is from genome assembly GCF_046535495.1 of Bacillus sp. SIMBA_008. Lineage (NCBI taxonomy): Bacteria > Bacillati > Bacillota > Bacilli > Caryophanales > Bacillaceae > Bacillus > Bacillus sp. SIMBA_008. The sequence goes on from NZ_JAWRWL010000002.1 coordinate 538,169, forward strand.
ACTGTGAAAGCGGCGGCGGTTTTTTGTTGTGTCGTCATGCTGTCGTTTATTTACAACCCATACACTCCGGCATGTTTTTATATCATCATCGTTGCGGGCGTTCTACTGGCGGCCGGAATCCCATTGAAAAAATGGTTGTTGTTTACGATTCCGTTTTTGATTTTAGCATTCGGATGCGTGTGGACAGCCGCAGTTTTTGGAAAAGTGCCGACAACACCGGATAATTTTTTGTTTCAAGCAGGCCCTATCTCAATTAACAGCGATAATGTGTCTGTCGGCATCTCTCTCGGGTTTCGTATTTTATGCTTTTCCGCCTTATCGATGATGTTTGTTTTTACAACCGATCCGATTTTATTTATGCTGAGCCTTGTCCAGCAGTGCAGGCTCTCACCAAAGCTCGCGTACGGTGTCATTGCAGGCTTTCGCTTTCTTCCGCTGTTAAAGGATGAGGTCCAGCTGATTCAGCAGGCTCATAAAATCAGAGGAGGAGCGGCGGAGAGCGGCATCATGAATAAAATCAGTGCGTTAAAACGATATACCATACCGCTATTGGCAAGCGCCATCAGAAAAGCGGAACGGACAGCGCTTGCGATGGAATCGAAAGGATTTACAGGAAGCAGAAACCGGACATACTACAGGACATTGAGCGTGAACCGGCGCGACTGGGTGTTCTTTTGCCTCGTCCTCATATTATTCGCGGGATCCTTTCTCGTATCTTTATGTTTCGCATCATAAAAAATCCGCTATCACAGATAGCGGATTTTTTTATTGATGATAGTTTAATGCTTGGGCAAGGTTGGTTTTAATGGTAATATTCGAAAAGTCAATCCCCAGCTGTACAGCAGTTTGCGCAATTTCAGGCCTGATTCCTGACAAGGTTGACCGGACACCGATCAGATTTAGCGCCTCAATCAATTTAAAGATCTGGTGCGCCACCATCGTATCCACCACAACAACACCTGACAGATCGATTAATAGATGCTCCACACGTCTTTTCGCACAAGCTTGAAGCGTGTTTTCCAGAATAAACTTCGCCCGTTCGGTATCAATGTCACCGACAAGCGGCAGCAGAGCTGTTGATTTGCTCAGGGTAATGACAGGTGAGCTTAATTCCAATATCATTTCTCTTTGGGCGTTTAATTGCTGCTTGGCATTCATTTCAGCGTGATCAACGAATGTATAAATGGTGAAATCAAATACTTTTACAATCAAATCTGCCCATTTTTGCTTCTCTCCCGGTTCAAACGCTGATTCATTTTCTTCTGCGAACTTCTCAAAATACTTCGTATATAATCTCCTGTTTCTCATAAACTCCCGAATGACATACTGAACCGGTGTGTCGAGATGTTTTTGATCGTTGGTCAGCTCAATGACCCACTCTTGAAACTCTTCGAGAAATTGTTTTTCCGGTAAAACATACATGTAATTCAGATGCCGGTAAAATTCTCTGTCCTGCTCTTTCAATTCTTCCGTTACTGTTGCATTATGTAGGGCGTAAAGCGAATTCGGATCACTTTCCTCCATCGTTTCAATCCATTCCTCGGCCATTTGTTCCACATGCTCTGAAAAAAATGCATATAATTTTTCATTCAGTTTCATGACACTGCTCCTTTCCCCAACACTATTATAACTTGACTTACAGTTGAATCCCAGTCATACATGTTGAAGCCATCCAATATTTTGAAGATTACTAATTCTTTGGTGTGTATCCTATTTTTTCAAAATGCTTCAAATGGCTCTGTCCGAGCGCTTGCTTTTTTCATATAATATGAGGCAACACCCTTGAATCCACTTGCAAGCATAAAAAAGGAGGGCTTTTTTATGAATGGTGAAATCCGCTTGATCCCGTATGTGACGAATGAGCAGATCATGGATGTAAACGAGCTTCCTGAGGGCATTAAAGTGATTAAGGCGCCAGAAATGTGGGCAAAAGGGGTAAAAGGCAAAAATATTAAAGTTGCTGTATTAGACACAGGCTGCGACACAAGCCACCCTGATTTAAAAAATCAAATCATCGGCGGAAAGAACTTCACGGATGACGACGGCGGCAAGGAAGATGCGATTTCCGACTACAACGGACACGGCACACACGTCGCCGGAACAATTGCAGCTAATGATTCAAACGGAGGCATTGCCGGAGTCGCGCCTGAGGCAAGCCTATTGATTGTGAAGGTTCTTGGCGGCGAGAACGGCAGCGGACAATACGAATGGATAATTAACGGCATCAACTACGCGGTGGAACAGAAAGTCGACATCATCTCAATGTCCCTTGGAGGGCCAAGCGATGTGCCAGAGCTAAAAGAAGCAGTGAAAAACGCAGTGAAAAACGGAGTGCTTGTCGTTTGTGCAGCGGGAAATGAAGGTGACGGCGACGAACGCACAGAAGAGCTTTCCTACCCCGCAGCTTATAATGAAGTGATTGCAGTTGGATCTGTTTCTGTAGCGCGAGAATTATCAGAATTTTCTAACGCGAATAAAGAGATTGACCTTGTGGCACCAGGAGAAAACATCTTATCCACCCTTCCCAACAAGAAGTACGGTAAGCTGACCGGCACTTCAATGGCTGCCCCTCATGTCAGCGGTGCGCTTGCTTTAATCAAAAGCTATGAAGAAGAATCATTTCAAAGAAAGCTTTCTGAATCTGAGGTTTTCGCACAGCTAATCCGCAGGACACTTCCTCTTGATATTGCAAAAACGCTGGCAGGCAATGGATTCCTGTATTTAACAGCTCCTGATGAGCTCGCAGAAAAAGCAGAGCAATCACATTTGTTGACCCTATAAGATTATTTTTCTTATATAATATACACCACATCATGTAAATAAAAATTTCAAATTCTATGTTGACAATGAATTTGAATTACTGTTAAGATTACCAACAAATGATTCAACTTTTCAAAAAATTAATAACATTTTCTCTTATCGAGAGTTGGGCGAGGGATTGGCCTTTTGACCCCAACAGCAACCGACCGTAATACCATTGTGAAATGGGGCGCACTGCTTTTCGCGCCGAGACTGATGTCTCATAAGGCACGGTGCTAATTCCATCAGATTGTGTCTGAGAGATGAGAGAGGCAGTGTTTTACGTAGAAAAGCCTCTTTCTCTCATGGGAAAGAGGCTTTTTGTTGTGAGAAAACCTCTTAGCAGCCTGTATCCGCGGGTGAAAGAGAGTGTTTTACATATAAAGGAGGAGAAACAATGACAACCATCAAAACATCGAATTTAGGATTTCCGAGAATCGGACTGAACCGGGAATGGAAAAAAGCACTTGAAGCGTATTGGAAAGGCAGTACTGATAAAGATACGTTTTTGAAGCAAATCGACGAACTATTTTTATCCGCAGTAAAAACACAAATTGACCAGCAGATTGATGTTGTGCCTGTTTCTGATTTCACACAGTATGACCATGTACTCGACACAGCAGTCAGCTTCAACTGGATCCCGAAACGGTTCAGACATTTGACTGACGCTACCGATACATACTTCGCTATCGCCCGCGGAATCAAAGACGCTGTATCTAGTGAAATGACAAAATGGTTTAATACAAATTACCATTACATCGTTCCGGAATATGACGAGAGCATTGAGTTCCGTCTGACAAGAAACAAACAACTCGAAGATTATCGCCGGATCAAACAGGAATACGGTGTGGAAACAAAGCCTGTGATTGTCGGCCCTTATACGTTCGTTACGCTTGCTAAAGGCTATGAACCGTCTGAAGCAAAAGCGATCCAAAAACGCCTTGTGCCATTATATGTACAGCTTTTGAAAGAGCTTGAAGAAGAAGGCGTAAAATGGGTTCAAATCGATGAGCCGGCGCTCGTTACCGCCTCTAGTGAAGATGTACGCGGCGCAAAAGAATTATTTGAAAGCATTACAAGTGAGCTTTCATCCTTGAATGTGCTTTTGCAGACGTATTTTGATTCTGTTGATGCTTATGAAGAGCTGATCTCTTACCCGGTTCAGGGAATTGGCCTTGATTTCGTTCACGACAAAGGCAGAAACCTGGAACAGCTTAAAACACATGGCTTCCCGACAGATAAAGTGCTGGCAGCCGGCGTTATCGACGGACGCAACATTTGGAAAGCGGACCTTGAAGAGCGTCTCGATGCCGTTCTTGATATTCTCAGCATTGCAAAAGTTGATGAACTGTGGATTCAGCCTTCCAGCAGCCTGCTGCATGTTCCAGTAGCGAAACACCCTGATGAGCATTTGGAAAAAGACCTATTGAACGGATTATCCTACGCAAAAGAAAAGCTGGCCGAGCTGACAGCTTTGAAAGAAGGCTTAGTATCAGGAAAAGCGGCGATCAGCGAAGAGATTCAGCAGGCTAAGGCTGATATCCAGGCGCTTAAACAGTTTGCAACAGGCGCCAATTCTGAACAAAAGAAAGAGCTTGAGCAATTAACTGATAAAGACTTCAAGCGCCCGATTCCGTTTGAAGAACGTTTAGCCCTACAAAATGAATCTCTCGGCCTTCCGCTTTTGCCGACGACAACGATCGGCAGCTTCCCGCAGTCTGCTGAAGTGCGGAGCGCACGCCAAAAATGGCGGAAAGCTGAGTGGTCCGATGAACAGTATCAAAACTTTATCAATGCGGAAACAAAAAGATGGATTGATATTCAGGAAGAATTGGAGCTTGATGTCCTTGTTCACGGCGAATTTGAACGGACAGACATGGTCGAATACTTCGGTGAAAAGCTGGCCGGTTTCGCCTTCACTAAATATGCCTGGGTTCAATCATACGGCTCACGCTGTGTCCGCCCGCCAGTCATTTACGGAGATGTTGAATTTATTGAACCGATGACAGTGAAAGACACAGTCTACGCACAGTCATTGACTTCCAAGCATGTAAAAGGAATGCTGACGGGCCCGGTTACAATCTTAAACTGGTCTTTCCCTCGAAACGACATCTCGAGGAAAGAAATCGCCTTCCAAATCGGGCTTGCCCTTCGCAAAGAAGTTAAAGCGCTTGAAGACGCAGGCATTCAAATCATTCAAGTCGATGAACCAGCGTTGCGTGAAGGCCTTCCATTGAAAACCCGCGATTGGGATGAGTATTTGACTTGGGCGGCAGAAGCTTTCAGATTAACCACTTCTTCCGTGAAAAACGAGACACAAATTCATACACATATGTGCTACAGCAACTTCGAAGATATCGTTGATACAATCAATGATCTTGATGCCGATGTGATTACAATCGAACATAGCAGAAGCCACGGAGGATTTTTAGATTACTTAAAAAACCACCCGTATTTGAAAGGGCTTGGCCTTGGTGTATATGACATTCACAGCCCTCGTGTGCCGTCAACTGAAGAAATGTACAATATTATCGTTGATGCGCTTGCCGTCTGTCCGACTGACCGCTTCTGGGTAAATCCAGACTGCGGATTGAAAACAAGACAGCAGGAAGAAACGGTTGCAGCATTGAAAAACATGGTTGAAGCTGCAAAACAGGCAAGAGCACAGCAGACACAGCTTGTATAATTTGAAAAAACCATCTGCATTTGGCAGATGGTTTTTTTCTATAATACAGCCACAATAGTTTCTTATTTTAGCAAATCCCCCAATTACTTTGTTTATTTTGCACTTTTTTAAGAATGTTCTTTGCATTTTTTTCGGCTATACTAATAACACTCTATTGACAGGAGGGATTGGGATGAATCATGAAACGTTCTTAAAACGGGCTGTCACTCTCGCATGTGAAGGAGTGAATGCAGGAATCGGCGGGCCTTTTGGAGCCGTTATCGTGAAAGACGGAGCCATTATTGCAGAGGGACAGAACAACGTCACAACAAGCAATGATCCGACTGCCCACGCGGAAGTCACAGCTATTCGAAAAGCCTGTAAGGTGCTAGGAGCATACCAGCTTGATGACTGCATTTTGTATACGAGCTGTGAACCATGCCCAATGTGCTTGGGCGCCATCTACTGGGCCCGGCCTAAAGCCGTTTTCTATGCAGCTGAGCACACAGACGCTGCCGAAGCCGGGTTTGATGATTCATTCATTTATAAAGAAATTGATAAACCTGATGAAGAAAGAACGATCCCCTTTTATCAAGTGACACTAACAGAGCATTTATCCCCGTTTCAAGCATGGCGGAACTTCGCCAATAAGAAAGAATATTAAAAGGATCAGGCATGCGCGGCCTGGTCCTTGTTATTTCTCCAAGTAGCGCTATGCCCTGTGCAAATACAAAACAGCAATCATGCGCGCCGGAATTCAGCTTGGCAGACACCGAGCCAGCCGCCCGCTTCACCTGTAACTTTTGGTTTAAAGGCATGCTTCAAACGCTTCTCTGAAGTTTTATCATAAATCTGTGCCCGCCCCGCATGCTCCGACACCAAAAAACATCCTGAGAACACTCAGGATGCCGGTCATTATTTTAATTCTAGTTTTACATCAACATTTCCTCTGGTTGCCTTTGAGTAAGGACAGAATTCATGAGCGGCGTTGACAAGCTCTTGTGCCTTTTCCCGATCTAAATCTTTCGTGTTCACAACAAGTGTGACACCGATTTTAAACCCGCCGTCGCTCTCATCCTTCATGAGGCTGACCTGCCCTTCAATCTCCGAATCAATTTCGATATTCTGCTCTTTGGCTACGTGTTCGAGCGCGCCGCCGAAGCATGCAGCATACCCTGCCGCAAAGAGCTGTTCCGGATTTGTGCCGATTTGTCCTTCTTTTTTGGCATTTGGCATGACAATATCAAAATCAAGAACACCGTCATCTGATGTAATATGTCCTGCTCGTCCGCCTCGCGCGGTTACTTTTGCTGTAAATAGTGCCATATTTCCCAACCTCCTTATTTGTATCTAGTTGTTATATTTCCCTTTCTGATCTTTTTAAACATGCTATGTTTGCCGAGAATAGGAAAAGTGAGGTTTTTCAGATACAATAGAATCGAATGACAAAAAAGAGTTGGTGAACAAAATGGAAAATAAATTTGATCATATGAAATTGGAGAATCAGCTATGTTTTTTGCTATATGCAAGTTCGCGGGAAATGACAAAGCAATACAAGCCGCTGCTTGATAAGCTGAATATAACATACCCTCAATATTTGGCTTTGCTTTTGTTATGGGAACATGAAACGCTTACTGTCAAAAAAATAGGCGAACAGCTGTATTTAGATTCAGGAACGCTCACTCCGATGCTTAAACGAATGGAACAACAGGGTTTGATTACGAGAAAAAGATCTGAAGAGGATGAGCGGTCCGTGTTGATCAGCCTGACAGAGGACGGAGCGTTATTAAAAGAAAAAGCGGCTGACATTCCAGAGACAATTCTGGGGCTCTCAAAGCAGTCTGGGGAGGATCTCAAACAGTTAAAATCCGCTCTATATACATTGCTGGAAACACTTCATCAAAAAAATTGAGGATGCCTTGTACAGGCATCCTCTTTTTATTTATTCAGCAACTTCAAGTGTCACATCAATATTTCCGGAGGTTGCTTTTGAGTACGGGCAGACGCCGTGCGCTTTTTTCACAAGCGCCTCCAATTCTGATGCACTGACTCCTTCTCCTTTTACTTGCAGCGTCACACCCAGCTTATAGCCCTGGTCCGCTTCATCCTTTAACAGGCTAACATTTGCTGTAACCTCTGTCTCTACTTTTACCCGTTCTGTTCTTGCGACAAGCTGCAGGGCGCTGTCAAAGCAAGCTGCATAACCTGCTGCAAACAGCTGCTCTGGATTTGTCGCTTTTTCTAATTTCTTGGCTCTCGGTGTCCCCGGCATTGCGACATCAAGCTCAAGAACGCGGTCTGATGAAATGACCTTTCCTTCTCTTCCTCCTACCGCTGAAACAGTTGCGGTAAATAATGGCTGACTCATTTTTCATTCCCCCAATATATTTTATACAATTAAATTGTACACAATTAAATTTGAAATGTCAATTTTTCGCGTATAAAAAAGCTTATCTCGTAATGAGATAAGCTTTTTCATTGAACATTACCCCGCTATTCACGGATTTGCCCAGTTCCTTTAATGATGTATTTTGTAGAAGTCAGTGCAGGAAGCCCCATCGGTCCTCTTGCATGAAGCTTTTGCGTGCTGATGCCGATTTCGGCTCCGTAGCCGAATTCAAAGCCGTCGGTAAAGCGGGTTGACGCGTTATGATAGACCGCGGCAGCATCGACAGCCGTTTGAAAATATGCCGCGTTTTTGTCATTTTCAGTTAAAATCGCTTCTGAATGATTGGTGCCGTATTGTTGGATATGCTTCACAGCTTCTTGGACGTTTTCAACCGTCTTTACACTGAGGACAGGCGCTAAAAATTCGGTTTCCCAATCTTCTTTTGATGCTTGTTTGCTTGAAGGATGAAGTTCACACACCAATTCATCACCGCGAATTTCAACTCCCGCGTTTTCCAGCTGGTCCAGCAATTCTTTCCCGTGCTGTCTTGCCCAAGCCTTGTGAATCAGCAATGATTCAATCGCGTTGCATACGGAAGGGCGTTGCGTTTTGGCATTTACGACAACCTTTTCTGCCATTTGCGGTTTGGCTGTTTCGTCAATGAATATGTGGCAGTTTCCTGCTCCCGTTTCTAATACAGGAACTGTTGATTCTCTCACAACGAGATCAATCAGTTTCTTGCCTCCGCGCGGAATCAATACGTCTAAGCCATCATTTAACGTAAAGAGCTCTTTTGCTGTCTCTCTGCTTGTATCCTCAATCAGCTGCACAGCGTGAATCGGAAGCGCTGATTGCTCAAGTGCTCTGTGAATGACACTGACGAGCGCTTTGTTGCTGTGGATGGCTGAGGAGCTTCCCCGCAGCACAACCGCGTTCCCTGTCTTCAGGCAAAGGGTAGCCGCATCAACTGTGACGTTTGGCCTCGCCTCATAAATCATTCCTACGACACCGAGCGGCACACGGATTTTTTCAATAAACAGGCCGTTTTCTTTTTCAATCGTTTCAAGAGAGTCGCCGATTGGGTCCGCTAAGTCGATTAAGAGCTCCACCGCGTCCGCGATATCGCGTATCCGTTTCTCATCCAGTGTGAGACGGTCAATGATGTCCGGAGTTAAACCATTCTCTTTTCCGTTCACAATGTCTTTTGCATTCTCCGCCAAGAGAAAATCTAGTTCTTTGCGGAGTCCGTTTGCAATGAGGCTGAGCGCCTCATCCTTCTCGGCTGTTGTTTTCATGATCATTTCGGCTGCTGCTTCTTTCGCCAGCTTCGCTTTTACAGAAACTTCACTCATTTTTCCGCCTCCTAGTCTTTTACATTGACCCAGTCATTCCTATGAATAACCTCAAACGTTTTCTCAAAATCAAGTTCGTCACTGCGTTTGCCTTTAGCCTCCATAATCTCCTCGGAGGAGTAATGAGTTTGGCCTTTGCCGATCACGCCGCCCGGTCCCCTGACTTCCACAACCGCCCCTTTCGGAAAGCTTCCGTTCACACCCACAACGCCAGCGGGCAAAAGGCTGCTTCCATTATGGATCATCGCCTCCTCGGCACCCGCATCAATGATAATTTCTCCCGATATCGGCGAGTGGAACTGAATCCACTGCCTTGTGTTGTTAACCGAAGATAGTTCTTTGTCTCCGATATAAGTGCCGTCTCCCCTGCCGTCCAAAATGTCCGCAAGTTTTTGCTCTCCGCTGCCTGTTCCAATGAATACTTTCACTCCCAGAGACAGCGCGGTTTGTGCGGCTAACAGCTTTGATTTCATTCCGCCGGTGCCGACCTTTGATCCAGCTGAACCTGCATATCCAAGCAATTCAGGCGTGATCTCCGGCAAATAATCAAATCGTTTCGCCTCAGGATTTTCATTTGGATTGGCATCATACAGTCCGTTAATGTCGGTGAGAATCATGAGCTGGTCCGCGTGAATCAATCCGCTGACTAACGCAGAAAGCATATCATTATCTCCGAATGTCAATTCTTCAACAGATGTAGAATCGTTCTCGTTGATAATCGGAATGACGCCGCGTTCCAATAATTCCATTATCGTAGCATACGCGTTTCGGTACCGTTCTCTTTTCGAAAAATCATTTCTCGTTAAAAGGATTTGTCCCGGAGTTAATGAGTATTGTTTAAATTGATTCATATATTGCTGCATTAACAGTGTTTGTCCGACCGCGGCCGCCGCCTGTTTTCCTTTGATGGTAACGGGACGGGACGGATAACCGAGGCTGGAAAACCCCGCCGCTACGGCACCCGAGGTAATCAGAATCATTTCATGCCCCGCTTTTTTTAACACGGAAATCGCCTGAACATGCTCTCTGATTTTTGCCTCATCAATGCTTCCTTTGCTATTCGTGAGCGAACTGCTTCCTATTTTCACTACTATTCTTTGTTTTTTCATTTATTCTCCTCCGCGGCTCTTCTACAATAAAAAAACCCATTTCATCCTGATTCATAAGGACGAAATGGGTTTCCGTGGTACCACCTTGATTGAACGCGCTTGTGCACGCTCCGCTCTCCTGTAACGCCAGGTTATGCGCCTAGGTTTTCCCCCTAGGACTCCAAGGCAGGTTCGGCAGGTTTCATGCGGCAAAATGTTTCAGCGATTCATTTTGCTCTCTGTCACAGAAAGGTCTGCTTACTAATCCTCTTCAACGCTCAATGATTTTTTTATATTATGCAAAGAAAAAAGACACTTGTCAAGGTTTTTTGTCATCAAAAATAGCCCGCATTGCGCGGGCCTCTTGCAGTCTAGTTAAAGACGATTGTTTTATTTTCATGAACGATGACACGGTCTTCCAAATGCCATTTCACAGCACGGGCAAGCACGCTGCGCTCAATTGTTCTTCCGATGTTTTTCAGCGCTTCCGCATTATCGCGGTGGTCCACACGCTCAATATCCTGTTCAATGATCGGCCCTTCATCAAGATCGTTTGTCACATAATGAGATGTCGCACCGATCAGTTTCACGCCGCGCTCGTAGGCCCGTTTGTACGGATTCGCACCGATAAAAGCTGGCAGGAATGAATGGTGGATATTGATGATGCGATTCGGATGAGCCGAAACAAAATCAGGAGTTAGAATCTGCATATAGCGTGCGAGCACGATGACATCAACATCGTACTGCTCCAGCAGTTCAAGCTGCTTCTTTTCGACTTCCGCTCTGATGTCTTTGTTCGCTTTCATATAGTGGAATGGAATGTTCAGGCGCTCAACCAGCTCTCTCGCTTCCTCATGGTTACTGATGACAACAGCGATCTCCGCCATCAGGTTGCCGGTTTGCCATTCCCAAATCAGCTCATGCAGGCAATGGAGCTCCTTTGAAACGAAAATGGCGACACGCTTCAGTTCGCTCGCCAAAGTTAAGCTCCATGTCATGTCGAATTTATCCGCTACAGAGGCAAACGCCGCCTGAAGTGATGTTTTTTTCTCACGAATGCCTGCGCAGTCGAATTCGATTCTCAGGAAGAACCGGCCGCCTTCAGGGTCTGTCGTATATTGATTTGATTCTATAATATTGGCACCGTGTTCAAATAAAAACGCGGAAACTGCAGAGACGATACCCGGCTGATCGGGGCAGCTGACCAAGAGCCGCCCTTTATCCTCATTTCCGTCACGGTATTCGTCCAACCGCTGAGTCATATATGATTTCATGAATAATCCCTCTTATCTTTGTAAGTCTAAACTATTTATCCATTATACTGAAGATTTGATAAAAATCAATTTATGACAGAATTTTTAAACCAACTGCTGAGCATAAAATCAACGCGATAAAGAAGATCCGTTTGGCGTCTTTCTGCTCCTTGTAAAAGAGGATGCCGATAAGCGCCCCGCCGGCGGTGCCAATTCCTGTCCAGACCGCGTAAGCCGTTCCCATCGGAATGGTTTCCATTGCGTACGACAGCAAGGAAAATGAAGCGGCAAAACCAACAATGATCAACAGCACCCATTTCACGCTTTTTTCTTTCGCATATTGATTCATAAGGGCCACGCCGGCCATTTCTAAACAGCCCGCGCACAGTAAACTGATCCAGTGCAGCATTATGCCTCGCCTCCTTTTTCCTCTGTCTCATCCTGTGTCACAAGCTTCAACCCGATTACACCGATTAAGAGCACGCCAATTAACAATAGCTTCGGCCATCCAACCGGTTCATGAAAGAGAACGATTTCACTAAGTACTGTTCCCGCTGTGCCGAGCCCGGTAAAGACGGCATACACGGTACCAACAGGCAGACTGTGAGTCGCCTTCATTAGAAGGTAAAAGCTGAATATGATGCCGATGGCAGTGCCGCTCCATGTTAAGGCTGAGTCAGCGTGCTTTAAGCCTATCACCCAAACAACCTCGAAAACAGCGGCAAGCACGACCAATCCCCATTTCATTTTGAGTCATTCCTTTCTATCTATTAAGATTCTCCGAAAACAAAAAAACCCCGGACAGTCGTCTCACATGAGATTGACTCTCCCGGGCTTTTTTCCCTCCGTGTGCATACGCGCTTCTATTTACGCGTATGTGTTTTCTCTCGGACCAGTCCATGTCAATTGACATGCGGAACCCTAGAAAACTTTACATGATATCATGATACTAAACTCAGCTCTATCTTTCAATTGTAAGATTTTCTTTCATATACCGCGATCGGTTTATTCCATTTTCTGATCGTTTTGCTGTAATGCATGCCGATTTTCTCCGCTACCCGTATGGACGCTTTGTTACCCGGATCAATCAAAGCCGCCATTTTGCCGAACTGCCGCTCGTTAAAGCCATAGTCCAGACAGGCCCGAGCCGCTTCTTGCGCATAGCCGTTCCCCCAGTGGCGGCGGGCAAACATATAGCCAATTTCCATTACGGTTTGATTTTCGATCTGCTGGGGAACGATGCCGCATTGCCCCAAAAACTCCCCTGTCCGCTTATCTTCGGCGATCCACAGACTAACGCCGTACCCTTTTTCATTTCGTTGGTTCCAATTGACCCACTCGCGGGTTTGCCTCTTATCTTTTAAACCGGAATAATATGTCATGACGTCAGGATCATTAAAAAGCAGCCCAAACAAAGTGGCTTGATCCCGATCTTCCATACAGCGCAAACGAATTCGATCAGTCACAAGCTTCGTTTTAGCGTTCATACTTCGCCACATCCTGCTTCCATTCTTTTTTGAGAGCTTCAATATGTGCCTGATGATAGCGGTTATGATCTGCCATATGCCAAATTCCCCATCGTATCGTCGCGGTGTCACCTTCGAAGGAAAGCGGCTGGTTCAAAGCATTTTCAGTTAAAGTGAAGCATACCGATTTCAACTCCTCTACTACATGCTGATGTCTTTTCAGGAGTTCATCTAAGTCTGGCTGATTCACCGGTTCAGGCAGCCGTCCGCTTTCATCTGTCATCGGGCCGTATGCCTGTTCAATATGGTCCGGTATCCGATTTTCCTTGATACGCCAGACCCATCTGATATCAACATTTGTGATATGGTGCAAAAGCTGAGCCGTGCTGTTTTTTGTTTGGCAGCGCCCCTTATAGTAAAGTTCACTGTGTGTCATATGGCTTACGATGGAAGCCAGACGGAGACTGTTTTCTTCCACTGCGGAATACAGCAAACTGACCGTTGGCGCCATGTCGTTTCTTATGGATAAGTCCTTCATGTTCAGTTCCCCTCCTAACTAGGTACATTTGACACCAAACAAAAATTCCCTTTAAAAAAGAAAAAAGCTCTCATTACAAGAGAGAGCCATCTTAATTGTTATTTCCCGGTTTATATAAGTAAGGATCATGCTGCGGTTCATTAGCGGTATTTAAATCAAGGGATATATCACCGCGTGCATTCATCGTGCCAAGGGTAATCGAAGACAGCAGTTTGGGGCTGTACCCTTTTTCCTCAAGCTTCTCAAACAGCCAGGATCGGTTTTTTTGGAGATATTTCAAATTATGATCAAGGATTTCGCCATCCAGTATGAGCGGAATCGGGATAAAATTCCGTTCAGCTTCCATATTCAAATCCCGCACCTGCACCGCTCTCGCTTCCTCTTTCGGGATGACGCTTACTTCTCCCGTTTCTTCAATGATAGCAAGATCAATGTCAGCCGGGTCGGCATAGCCCTTTTCCCTCAGCTTTCCGAGCAGCTCATTAACAGTCAGCCTTTCTTTACGAAGGCCGCGTTCATCAATATCCCCGTTTCGGATTAGGACAGTCGGGCTCACGACTAGGAGCCATCGCCATTTATTAGATAAAGAGAGCTTGCTCATGATAAGATAAAGCACCAAAAAAGCACCCGCATAATAAATTGACATCGGCAGCTTGGATGTAAGGATCGGCTCACTGATAATGGTTCCGATTGCGAAGGTCAAAAGCAGGTCAAAATTGTTCATTTGTGACACAGCTTTTTTACCGGCAAGCCGAAACAAAATATATGCAATCGAAAATACGATAACTGGCTTCAGTAAAAATACCCATACCATCCATAACACCGATCTTTACCTCCATCCGCTGGTCATATTGAGCCTATTGTGCCCCGTGGCAGGCCCTCTATGCATCAGTGTCTAGGCGAACGTGCATATCGCCTGAACATAACATAATAGAAAGTGACACCGATTGGAGGCGCAATACGCAATATGAAAAATCAGAAGTCGAATACCCTTTGGCCCTTTGATCTGCCATTGGCTCCCCAACCCGAGGGCTACCAGCAGCAAACAATCGACAGGCTGGCCGGTTTGGAGCTAAGAATGAAGCAACTAATTAGAGCGATTGAGGTAAACAATGAATTGCTGAGAACAATGCAAGAACAGCAAAACCGTGTATGCACAAATGGCAGCGGGTCTGTGATTGTCCGGATGTAGAAACCGGCGCTTGTCTGCCTTCTTATATCTCAATAAAAAACTCTTCTCTGAAAGGAGAAGAGTTTCATGTATGTGTTCAAACGGACTGCGCCAAACTTAATTGCGGGCCGAATAGCTCGTAATGGATAGACTCCGGCGCTGATCCGAGCTCTGATACAAGCTTATGCATTGCCGTAATAAACGACGGTGAACCGCAAATATAGTAATCCGCATCTGTGTTGGCAATCAGTTCTTTGAGGAATTGCTGATCAATCTGTCCTTCATGAAAATGCAGATCACCTGCACGGTCTTCCTCTGTCGGCTCGCGATACACAAATGCTGTTTTAACAGCAGAATGTTTTGCTGCTTCTTCTACTTCATGGCGCAATGCATGATATTCACTGTTTTTCGCCGCATGAATGAACAGAATTTGCCGTTCAGGCTGTTTGGAAAGAGATGTTTTAAGCATGCTGATCATTGGTGTAATGCCAACTCCGGCACTGATCAAAACGAGATCTTTTTGTGATGCATGATCTAAAACAAAGTCCCCTGCCGGTGCGCTGATCTCTATTGAATCTCCCTCCTGCAGCCCATCGTGTAAGTAAGAAGACACGACACCATCTTTCTTCACTGAAATTCGATAATAGTCTTTTCCCGGCATATCAGACAGGCTGTACTGGCGGATATGCGTATATTCAGAATCAGGAATCCGCACTTTGATGCTGATATATTGCCCTGCTTGGAATTCAGGTAACGGCTTGCCGTCTTCCGGTTTCAAATAGAAGGATGTAATTTCTTTGCTTTCCCGCTCTTTTTTTGCGATAACGAATGGCTTATACTCCTTCCAGCCGCCGGCTTGCTCTTCAGCCTGTTCATACATGTCTTTTTCAATTCCGATGAACGCGTCAGCAATGACTCCGTACGCTTTTTCCCATGCCTGCATAATGTCAGGAGTTGCAGCGTCTCCCAATACATCTTTAATCGCAATCAGCAAATATTTACCGACGATTGGGTAGTGCTCAGGCTTAATTCCGATACTGCGGTGCTTGTGGCCGATTTGTTTGACAACCGGAATGATGTTTCCTAATTGGTCAATGTTTGCCGCAGCTGCAATAACGGCATTTGCCAGAGCAGTTCGCTGTGTTTTTTTCTTTTGGTTTGTTTGATTAAAAATGTTCAAAAGCTCTGGATGGTCTTGAAACATCCGATCGTAAAAACGGCCAGTGATTGTTTCTCCATGCTGTTGCAATACGGGTACAGTGCTTTTAATAATTTCGATTGTTTTGTTATCTAACATTTTATAAACAATCCTTTCGAAAAGATGTATTCATAATATATCTTTAAAATACATGATCTTACGAATAAAAGATATATCTAAAATGAATCTTTAATAAAGTTGTCACAAAATTATCAATTTAACATGACATTTGTTGCTTTTTTATAGAATCCCCTAGCAAAAACGGACTAACCATTGCAATAATCACCATTGAAAAGTACAAAAAAAACCCAAAACAACTTATGTTTTGGGTTTAACGTTCACCAAGGCTTATCAGTTCCGAGCGCATTCGCAAGCGCCTGGCTGTGTTTCTTGCGGTTCTTACGTTCATTAGCACGCTGTACAGCTGTATTATGCAGCATGATTTCTTCTTCTGTTTCCGGTACAACCCTCGGTACAGGCACCGGCTTGCCATTTGAATCTAATGCGACAAATGTCAAAAAGGATGTGGCAGCGAGTTCCCGTTCGCCAGTCATCAAATGCTCCTTAATAACTTTCACAAATACTTCCATGGAAGATGTGCCGACCCATGTCACATATGACTCTAGGCAGACAGAATCCTTTTGCCCGATCGGCTTTAAAAAATCTACAGAATCCATTGAAGCTGTTACCGTTTCACGTCTGCAATGGCGCGCCGCTGAAATAGAGGCAATGTCGTCTATGTAGCTCATTAATTTTCCGCCAAACAGCGTATTATGGTTGTTCGTGTCAAGCGGGAACACCCTGCTGGTTTTCACAACCTTTGACTCTTTACAAAATCTTGTTTCCGGTGTTTCCATACCTTTCTCCCCTTTGATGTCTGATCTTTTAGCTAAATGCACTTATATTCTCCTATTAAACAATATTCTCTTCCATTTGTCTAAAATTTAAAATGGTTTAATGATTTTCATGATGAGGGAATAATAAATGTATTCTTCACACTTTAGGAGGAAAAACAAATGGACGTATCCATCCCGAAATCTCAGCACAAAACGCTATGCCGAACGGAATACGGCACACTTCAGAAAGTGATCTTATGCAAACCTGAGCACATGACCATAAAAGATGTTATAAACGAAACACAAAAACATTTTGAAGATGACAATATTCATGTAAAAACCGCAAACGACCAGCACAGCCGCTTAGTGGAGGCACTTAGGTCACACAACGTTGAGGTCGTCCTTTTGCCCGTTCGCGACGGACTACCAGAGCAGGTTTTTACTAGGGACATAGGATTTGTCATCGGAGAAAAAGCCTTTCTGTCAAGCATGACTGAACCGATTCGCCAAGGAGAAGAAGCCGTTATAAAAGATTTTTTTCACAGCCAAGGTATCTCTTACACCCGCATGCTTGATACGAGTATTGAAGGCGGAGACGTCATTATCGATGATGACATTGTTTATGTCGGAATCAGCCAGCGCACCGACATTTCAGCTATCGGCCAGCTGGAAGAGGCACTTCCTGAATATACGATCGTTCCAGTGAAGCTTCATGAAAAATTTTTGCATTTGGACTGCGTATTTAACATTGTATCTGAAAGCGAAGCGTTAATTTATCCACAGGCCATTGAGCCAGATGCAGCCGATATGCTAGCAAAACGTTATGATCTTATTGAGGTGCCCGAGGACGAACAATTTACGCTTGGCACCAACGTCCTTTCAATCGGAAAAAAAACGATCATCAGTCTCCCTGGCAACCGCCATGTCAATCAACAGCTATCGAAAAGAGGCTATCACATTATCGAAATTGACCTGTCAGAAATTATTAAATCAGGCGGCTCCTTCAGGTGCTGCACAATGCCGCTGATTCGAGGCGAATGAAGAATCTTCCCCTTTTTCATGTTTTGAACAGCTTATTTTATCAAGATACGTTAATATAGAGGTGACATCATTTTTAAGGGGGAAATCGCATGACAAAATACATAGGATATGTCGGGACGTATACAAAAGGCGGAAGCGAAGGAATTTATTCATTTGAGCTTGATACTGAGAAAAAAGCACTCAGCGAGCCAAAGCTGGCCGCTAAGCTGGGCAACCCGACATATGTGGCGCCGAATAAAAACAACACCATCCTTTATTCCATCGAAAAAGCAGACGGCCAAGGCGGAGTTGCTGCCTATCAAATCGATAAAAACAGCGGCGAGTTGACATTTCTGAATCATCAGTTAATTGATGGCCCTTCGCCATGTCACGTAAGCATTGATGATCAAAATCAATTCGTCCTGACTGCCAATTATCACAGCGGGAAGGTACACGTTTTTCCGGTTCAGGAAGACGGCAGCTTGCAATCACCTGTTTCAGAGGCCGCTCACACAGGAAAAGGGCCGCACGAAAGACAAGAAAAACCGCATACACACTACGCGGGGTTCACACCTGAACACAATTATGTGGTAGCGGTTGATTTAGGTATAGATAAGCTGTACACCTATAAGCTGAAAGACGGCGTGTTGACTGAATCCGGAAGCCATTCCTTCGCTCCCGGTGCAGGACCTCGCCATATCGCTTTTCATCCGAAAGAAAAATACGCTTATGTCATGACAGAATTAAGCAATGAAGTGATTGCGCTTGAATACAACCCGACAGCCGGCGAATTTAGAGAAATCCAAGTCGTTTCTGCCATCCCTGATGATTTTACAGATAACAGCCAGGGAAGCGCAATTCATGTCACGCAGGACGGACGTTTTGTTTATGTCGCAAACCGCGGCCATGACAGTATCGCCGTATTTGAAGTGAATCAATATTCAGGAGAGCTGGCTTTCGTAGAAAGAGTGTCGACAGAAGGAAACTGGCCTCGTGACTTTGTATTTGACCCAACGGAAGGGTTCCTCGTTGCTTCAAATGAAGAAACAGGCAACCTTGTCTTGTTTGAAAGAGACAAAGAAACCGGCCGATTGACACTCCTCCCATCAACGGTTTCTGTCCCTTACCCGGTTTGTGTAAAGTTTTTACATCAAGTATAAAACAAATGGAGTGGCTCTAGTAAAAAGGAGCCACTCTTTTTATTTATCTCACTTTTTCCTTCGTTTCAGCATTTCGATACAAATGGCAAGCGACAAAACGGCCGGGTTCGATTTCTTGAAGCTGGGGACGAGATTCTCCACATTCAGGCATCGCCTCCGGACAGCGGGTACGAAACACGCAGCCGCTTGGCGGATTGACCGGGCTCGGCAGCTCTCCTTTTAAGAGAATACGCTCACGCTTGTCCTCCAATTCGGGATCCGGAATCGGAATCGAGGACAAAAGCGCCTTTGTATAGGGATGAAGCGGTTCACGATACAAGGTGCCGCTCTCTGTAATTTCCATCATGTGCCCTAAGTACATAACACCGATCCTGTCACTGATATGCTTCACCATCGAAAGATCATGGGCAATGAATAAAAACGTTAGCCCTTTCTCTTTTTGAAGCCGCTTCAGCAGGTTGACCACCTGCGCTTGAACAGAGACATCAAGAGCAGAAATCGGTTCGTCCGCCACGATAAATTCAGGATTCAGCGACAGTGCTCTCGCAATCCCGATTCTTTGCCTTTGCCCGCCGCTGAATTCATGCGGATAACGGCTGCCAAAATCGGGATGAAGCCCAACTGCCTCAAGCAGCTCGTCCACGACGAGAAGCCGCGCTTTATGGGTATTGTAGAGATTGTGAATCTCCATCGGCTCCAAAATAATTTCTCGAACGGTCATGCGCGGGTTAAGTGAAGCATAAGGGTCCTGAAAAATCATCTGCAGTTTGCGGTTGAAGGCAAACTGCTCTTTTTCACTCAGTGCATGAAGATTTGTGCCGCGGTATGTCACGCTTCCTTCTGTCGGCTGATAAAGGCGCATCAGCACTCTCCCCAAGGTTGATTTCCCGCACCCTGATTCCCCGACTAGCCCGAACGTTTCTCCTTCACGAATCTGAAAGGTGACCCCGTCGACGGCTTTGACTGTCCGCTTTTTCCCTGCGTCAAAATGCATTTTCAGCTGGCTGACCTCTAACAAAGGCAGTGGCGTCATTTGTCTCCCTCCTTATTCTGAAAAACAGCGGCGCACCGCACAAAGTTCTTTTTCATAGATTGTCTCTTTTAATGTGAGGATTTCGATTGATTTTCCTGTCTTTGGAGAATGAAGCATTTTCCCGCCGCCTACATACAGACCGACGTGATGAATCGCTCCTTTTCCTTCCTCATAAGCAAAAAACAGCAGGTCACCTGCTTTCATATCATCAAGCGGGACACCCTTCCCCGCCTTAGCCTGATCTCCCGCATCACGGGGGATGCTATATCCATTCGCCTTAAATATACTGTACATAAATCCGGAGCAATCAAACCCAAACCCGCTGATCCCTCCCCATAGGTAGGGAAGGCCAAGGAAAAACGCACCCGTTTGAATGATGTCTTCAGCAGTCCCTTTCTGTTTGCTGACAGGCACTGCATCACTTTGCTTCACAAACCTTTCTCCCAAAACAGTCGAAACCTTAAAATATCCGTTTTCTTTTGCAATAAAGGGGAGAACCGTCAAAAAGCTTAATTCGATCTCCTTTTCCCCATTGCTTCTGTACAAAAAGGCAGCAGGTTTGCTGATCATCACATCGTGTTGTGTATCGATGGGCATAGATTTTTCCAGCTGGTTCTTTTTCATCCAACCTGGGTATCCGCGCGGATCCTTTCGGGATGGCTGGCTAGGCACGATCACAGAAACCCATTCCCCCTGTTCTGCCATCACAAGTACCTTTTCGCCAAAAAGAACCTGAGTTTGGATTACATTGTCTGTACATAATCCAAGCCGTTCATCATACGTCATGCGCTCCAGCCAGTCTCTGATCATTACAGTCGGTTGAAGCATGAATTGATCAGACGGGCGCGGTGAATCAGGCACTGTCCAGATGTTGGCCACTGCTGATATGACAGTGTGCATCATTGCTCTTTTTCCCCTTTCAAAAGCGCAGTCCCGGTGATTCCGAGGCCCGGTTTGCCAGGCATCGAAATCGTGCTGCCGCTATATGTTATGCCGCCTTTGAATACATCTGTTTTCAGCATCAGCGGCGCGTCAAAATCAAAGCGTGTGATGTTTCTCTTGCTTGCCGCAAAATGCGCCGCGGCCGTAATGCCCAGCTTCGTTTCGATCATGCTGCCGACCATACACTCCACCCCGCAGGCCTCCGCCATGGCATTAATTTTCTCTGCTCCGCTGATGCCGCCCGCTTTCATCAATTTAATATTGATCAAGTCTGCGCTCCGGGTTTGCAGAACTTCGAACGCCTGGCGCGGTGTAAAAACACTTTCATCAGCCATAATCGGCGTATCTGTTGCATCTGTCACCTTTTTAAGCCCAGCGAGATCATCTTTATGGACAGGCTGCTCGACAAGCTCAATGCCTAGACCCGCATCCTCCATTTTCCGAATGGCAGTTACCGCTTCCTTCGGCGTCCACCCCTGATTAGCGTCTAAACGCAGTTTCACAGCTGATCCGACACGTTTTCTGATTTCCTGGATACGGGCAATATCTGTTGCAATATCATCTTTTCCGACCTTTATTTTCAGCGTTTGAAAGCCTTGTTTGAGATAATTCTCGGCATCAGCTGCCATCTCTTCAGGTGAGTTGACACTGACGGTATAATCTGTTTCCAGCGTATCTCGATATCCGCCAAGCATTTGATAAAGCGGCAGCCCGCACATCTGCGCCCAGCCGTCGTATAGCGCCATTTCTACAGCAGCCTTCGCGCTCATATTTCCTGTAAGAAGATGCTGGATATCGTGCAGAATGGCCTCATAGCTCGCCAGGCTTTTTCCAAGCAATGCCGGCTTCAACACATGGTGGATGGCACTTTCAATGCTATCCATGCTGTCTCCTGTAATCACTAACGTCGGGGGTGCTTCTCCCCATCCGACTGCACCGCTGTCATAAGTAATCCTTACTATGACTGATTCAGCCGTATACACAGTGCGAAGCGCGGTTTTAAACGGCTTTGTCAGCGGGACAGCGATTCGGCTTGTTTCGATTCGAATGATTTTCATGTCTTCAGCGCCCCTTCTGAAACGCCTGCCTCTATTACGACTGTTTTTTCTGCTGTATTCATAGCAGCTTTCGCACCGATCGGAACGGCAATACTTGGCGAGCAGTGGCCGATTTTAAATCCTCTCAGAGCAGGCCTGCCCGCAGAAATAATATAGTCTTCCAGCACCTGCTCAAGCGAGAGAGACTTCTCTCGCTTCACCGGGACACAATTGTGAAAATCACAAACTAGAATTCCTGCCGCGTCCGTCAGCTTCCCCGCCATTTTCAGCTGATTCAGCATCCGGTCGATTTGATAAGGCTCCTCGTCAATATCTTCAATAAACAGAAGCTTTCCTCTCGTATCAATTTCAAATGGCGTGCCCAGTGTAGACGTCAGCAAAGACAGATTTCCCCCGACAAGCTCGCCTTCCGCTTTTCCAGGAACAAGTGCGGTCAGCGGAGAAAGCTCTTCTGTATAGGTGAATTCCGTCTCCTGGAAGAGCTGCTTATATGACGCTTTTGTCAGCGGGTGAACGTCGTCAAGGCCAATATCCGAGCTGAGCATTGGGCCATGGAAGGTGACAAGACCTGTGTTTTGATGAATGGCAGTATGTAAAAACGTAATATCACTGTATCCCCAAAAGATTTTAGGGTGTTTGCGGATCAAGCTGAAATCAATGCCCGCGGCGATACGTCCTGTCCCAAAACCCCCGCATGCGCACAACACTACTTTTACCTCCTCGTCTCTGAACATCTCATGGAGATCCGCCAGCCGCTCATCATCCTGTCCCGCTAAATAGCCGTGCTGGTTTTTCAGCGCCTTGCCCAGCTTTACCTGAAGACCGAGCTCTTCTAAAAATAAAAGCGCGGTGTCAAGCTTTTTTGGATCCGGCGGACTTGCGGGCGCGATCACTCCGACTGTATCACCCTTTTTCAGCGCTTTCGGCTTGTAATTCAACGAAAACACTCCTTTCATTTGCTCTGCACCCTACGTATACGTGCAAGAAAGAGAAAAAATACCGCTCCTTCGCATAAAGAAGCAGTATTTCCTCAATCACCGCCATCAGTTTTTATCTGCCCATTTTAAATCGATATAGCCGACAGGGTGACGGACAATTCCTTTTACTTGTTCATTTTGCAGGTGAACCTGATTATAAAAATAAACCGGAATGATCGGCGCTTCATTGATGAGCAGCTCTTCAGCTTGATGCATAAGAGAGAACCGTGTTTTTTCATCGGCTTCATTTTTCGCCTGTTTGATCAGCTGATCGTATTCTTTATTGGCCCAGCCTGTGCGGTTCATCGAATTTCCCGTTTGAAAGGCTTCCAGAAAACTGATAGGGTCCGCGTAATCAGGCAAAAATGAGCTTTGAGAGAATTGGAATTTCAGCGCTTTTTGATCCTCTAAAAATACGTTCCATTCCATATTGGCCAGCTTTACATCGACTCCAAGGCTATTTTTCAATTTTTGCTGAATAGCTTCGGCAATCTTTTTATGCTCCGGCTTTGTGCTGTAAGTAAGCGTGATCGCTGGAAGCTTATTATAGTTTTCTTCCTTCATGCCCTTTTCGAGCAGCTGCTTCGCTTTGCTTTCGTTAGGCTTGATCAGGTCTCCGCCTGCTTCACGGAAATCTTTGCCGTCAGGCTGCGTAAACCCAGGCGATACAAAGGCACGCGCCGGTTTTTCATTATTTTTCGTGACATACTTTACAATTTCCTCTTGATCCACAGCCATCGCAAAGGCTTTTCTGATGTTTTCATTTTGAAACGGCTCCATGTTGACATTAAATCGATAGAAATAGAGACCCGCCTGGTCAACAATATTGACGTTATCCTGATCAAGCAGCTGATCACTCAGCTCAGCAGGGACATAAGCGGTATCAAGTTCCCCTGATTGAAACATCTGGTAATCTGTATTTCTGTCACTGACCATCGCCCATTTCACCTTATCAAGCTTCACTGTATCTTTATCCCAATACGTGTCGCTTTTCTCCATTGTGATGCTGTCATCATGCTTCCATTCCGTCAGCTTAAATGGACCGTTTCCGACAAATGTATCCGCCTCAGCAAACCACTTTGGATTGTCTTTATCGACCTTTTCATTTACCGGAAAATACGCAGGATTGGACACAACGCTCAGAAAATATTTTTGCGGTGCTTCCAGTGTAACTTCAAGGGTTCGATCATCCTTTGCCGTCACCTTCACATCGTCTTTTTTCCCTTTCCCGCTGTTATATGCTTCGCCGCCTTCAATAAAATAACCTAGGAATGCCGATGAAGCGCCTTTTTTCGGATCAAGCATCCGCTTCCACGCGTATTCGAAGTCTCCAGCTGTTACAGGATCTCCGTTTGTCCATTTCGCATTTTCCCGAATCGTAAATGTGTAAGTTTTATTATCTTTCGAAACAGACCACTTCTCCGCCATTGCCGGCTCAGGCTCATGATCTTTGCCAAGACGCGTAAGCCCCTCCATGATGTTATTTAACGGCTGCCATGACACATTATTAAAGCCGATCGGCGGATCGAATGAAGTCGGTTCATTTTCATTATTTACATACAGCACCTTTTCTCCGCTGGTTTTTGCCTTATCATGACTGCCTTCTTTTCCGGCCTGTTCATTTGCTGTGCACCCCATCAGCGCAAACGAAAGTCCTAATGCAAGACCCATGCCCCATAGCTTTTTCACTCGTTTCATCCTCTTCCCCCTTTTCATGTTCAATCCTTCGCATCTCCTGACAGCACCGCATGCTCTGCTCGTTGATCCTGCAGCCAGCAGTTGACGGTGTGCGAGTCAGATCTGATCGTCTGGCCCGGGTACACCCTGTCACACACAACCATCCTGTTCGGACAGCGGGCGGCAAACGGGCAGCCCGGCGGAGGCGAAAATAAATCCGGCGGCGTTCCGTCGATTGGGATCAGCTCAGCGCCATCTAAATCCAGCCGCGGGACAGAAGCCAGCAGTCCTTTTGTATAAGGGTGCTGCGGCTGATAAAAAATATCTTTTCTCGTGCCGATTTCCGCGATTTTCCCGGCATACATGACTGCGACTCTGTCAGCTACCTGGGCAACGACCCCTAAATCATGTGTAATCAGGATGACAGACACATTCGTTTTTCTCTGAATCTCTTTAAACAGCTCTAAAATCTGTGCCTGAATGGTTACATCCAGGGCGGTGGTCGGTTCATCCGCAATTAAGATGTCAGGCTCGCAAATCAGCGCCATCGCAATGACAATCCGCTGTCTCATGCCGCCGCTGAATTGGTGGGGATATTGCTTTAGGCGCTCTTCGGGATCTGGAATACCAACCAATGACAGCATGGAAAGCACCTCTTTCCGTGCCGCTTTTTTGCTCGTTTTTTTGTGGCGCAATAGCGCTTCCCCCAGCTGGTCGCCGACAGTCAGCGTAGGGTTTAACGCCGTCATCGGGTCTTGAAAAATCATAGAAATGTCGGCTCCCCTTATACCTCTCATTTCTTTGTCAGAGAGACGGCAAAGGTCTTTGTTTTTAAATAGAATGCTGCCGTCTGTCACCTTCGCCGAATAAGGCGGAAGCAGGCCCATGATGCTTTGGGAGGTAACGCTTTTGCCGCAGCCGGATTCGCCGACGATCGCAAAGGTTTCTCCTTGATACAAATCAAAGCTCACCCCTCTGACCGCCTGAACCGTCCCGCCGTAAGTCGTAAAAGACACGTGCAGATTTTGGACTGACAGAACTTTTTCCATACAGCTACCTCCTCAGCTTAGGGTCAAGCGCATCCTGCAATCCGTCCCCCAGCACATTAAACGCGTACATCGTCAGAGATATGAAAAAGGCCGGAAAAAACAGGCGCCACCAATGCCCAGATAAAATCGTAGGCAGGCCGTCATTCGCCATCACGCCCCAACTTGCAAACGGAGCCTGTATGCCGAGGCCGAGAAAGCTTAAAAATGATTCTGCGAATATGGCGGCAGGTACGGTTAATGTCATTTGTACGATGATCGCTCCCATAGTATTCGGCAGCAAATTCTTCCGGATGATGCGAAAGGTTTTCGCGCCAAAGGTTTTCGAGGCGAGTACATATTCATAATTTTTAATCTGAAGCACCTGGCCTCTTACAATTCTCGCCATGCCGACCCACCCGGTCACAGTAAGCGCCACAATAATAGTGCCCAGTCCCGGCCCCATGAGCACCATCAGCAAAATGACAACAAGCAGGTACGGCAGCCCGTACAGCACTTCGATAATCCGCATCATAATGCTGTCAATCCTGCCGCCTTTATAGCCGGCAACGCCTCCGTAAATGACACCGATCAAAAAATCAATCAGTGCTGCCATCACGCCGACAAACAACGAGATTCTCGCGCCATACCATGTTCGGGTAAACACATCCCGGCCGAGTTCATCGGTGCCGAACCAATGATCGGCTGAGGGCGGAAGATTTTGTTCTGTCAGCGATTGGCGTACGACACTATGGGGCGATAAAAAGGGCCCGATAACTGCCATGACAAAAAGAAATAAAAGAATAAAGAGTCCGGCCATCGCTAATTTATTTTTTTTCAGCCTCCTCCAGGCATCCTGCGTGTATGACAAACTCGGCCGCTTGACCGAATCGGCTTCCCGATTTTTTTCCTGATTCGAGACAAACCACTCATCAGGCACCTGATTGTGCTGTTCTGGCTGGCGTTCATCCGTTTGTACAGGGAGATTCACACGCTTCACCCTTTCTTATGCAGTTTAATGCGCGGGTCTAAGAGACCGTAGGCCAAATCGACCAAAAACAGCATGATAATCAGAATGACGCTGTAAAAAACGGTCGTTCCCATAATCACGGGGTAGTCCCGCTGATTAATGCTTTCAACAAAATATTTTCCCATTCCCGGAATGGCAAAGATTTTTTCAATGACAAAGCTTCCTGTTAAGATGCTGGCGACGAGTGTGCCCAGGACGGTAATGACGGGCATGAGTGCATTTCTGAGTGCGTGTTTTACGATAATTTTGAACGGAGAAAGCCCTTTTGCTTTTGCTGTGCGGATATAATCCTGTGTCAGAACTTCGACCATGCTCGACCGTGTCAGCCTGGCAATGATCGCCATTGGCCCTACAGCAAGCGCTGCGGTCGGAAGCACCATATGAATCGGGCTCGTCCATGTCGCAGCGGGAAATAGTTTGAGATTGACAGCAAATTGCTGAATGAGCAATGTTGCCAGAATAAAATTCGGGATGGAGATGCCGAGTACTGCAAGACTCATCGCGGCGTAGTCCAAAAAGCCATTGCGGCGGAGTGCAGCAATTACGCCCAGCACCAGCCCAGAAATCACAGCAATGACAATCGCTGTCATCCCAAGCTCAAAGGAAACGGGAAATCCGCGTTCCAGCATATCATTTACACTGTCCGACGGTTTTTTAATTGAAGGTCCGAAATCGAATGTAATGATGGATTTTAAGTAGAAAATGTATTGGAAAATGAGAGGATCGTCTAAGTGATAGTAGGCTTCGAGATTTTTTTGAACGGCTTCATTTGTGCCTCTCTCCTCGTTAAAAGGAGATCCGGGAATGACCTTCATGAGAACAAAAGTCAGGGTGGTAATCACCAAAATCGTAGCTGCCATTGCCCAAAAACGCTTTATCATGTATCGCGCCAAAGCCTAAAACACCCCTTTAGCAGAATGATGTCCGCATCGCAAGCTCAGTCATGACAAGCATCGCCTGATAGGCTTCAAGCATGTCCTTCGCCTGAAATTGAACGGTTGTAGTTCCCGTCTTGATTTCCGTTCCCGGCATCAGATTCGCCCATTCTGCTTGGCCATAATTGGCGAATTCAATGCTCAGAACCGGCCTGTCAGGCGGTGTGAGCGGCTTGACTTTGTCCTTGTTTTGCAGGGCAAACGCAGTTTTTTCTGTCAACAGCCGTCCGGCTTTCGCAGGCGACAAGCACTTTACTGCGGATCTTGAAATGGTTTGTTTGACTGCGGCTGTCGTCACGTTCGGGATAAGCTCTTCCGCTTCCTTTGCCGCCCGGTCATCCCCGGCTACCATTAATACCGGGACACCATAATAACCGGCAACGTATGCATTTAATCCAAGCTCACCGACAGGCCGATCGTTTATGTAAAAATGACGGACGCCGAAAATCATGCTGTGTGACATGACACCAGGAGTCGAGGCTCTCGCATGATAACCGAGAAACAAAGCGCCTGTAAACGTATCATCCAGTCCCTCCACCATTGAAAATGGTTTGACGTCACCAGAAATCAAGTCTGCTTCAGGGTGAAGCTTTTCAACCATCAGATTATTCATCTTCGAATGACTGTCATTGACCAGCACCTCGGTACACCCGCTGTTAAACGCTTCAGCAATACAGTAGTTTGCTTCTTCAGTCATGATAAGCCGTCCGCGTTCATAATTCCGCTTGCCGGAATCCACAAAGGTATCGTCCGGAAGACCCGAAATACCTTCCATATCTACTGACATGTACAATTTCATAACGCTCCTCCTTTTTTACTAAATTATGAATATTCTAACAAATTATATTAAAAAAAGAGGAAAAATGCAATATAACTGGGAAAAATCTCAATCATTCAGTGATAAAAAAAGAATCCTCTTTCAAGGATTCATGTCTGTTTACCAACCTGTTCTGTAAGCAGTTCATATTTTTTCAGGGTTCTTTCAAACACCTCATCAAAAACGTCCGGCACAGAGGCGTGTATCACCTCAGCTCCCTCTCCCGTTATTCCGCCTTTGGTTGCAACACGTTCCAGCGTCTCCTCGAAAGACATATTTTTTTCGATCAGCACCTTGCCAGTTCCGTATAGCGAATGAATCAGAAAATCAAAGGCTTCTTCTTTGGACAGGCTGCTGTTTCTGACGGCAGACAGTGCCAGCTCTTCAAAGATTGCAGCTATGAATCCCGGTGCCGAGCTCGTTAAATTGCTGGCCGCATCAACATTCGATTCTTTGATTTCTCGAACACGGCTGAAAACCGATAACAATTCATTCAGATGCTCTTTCTTCTCCGCAGCCAGTGCTTCACTGTGAACGACAAGTGAAATGCCAGCTTCTGCTTCGGACGTAATGGCAGGAATAACACGTGAGATACCCGCTTCTGTTTCTGCCTCCAAAAGACGCAGCGGCACACCGGCAGCTATGGATACGATGTGAGTATTTCTGTTCACATACGGGTGCAGACGGCGCATTGTTTCGATGACATGGAGTGGCGGGACGCATATCAAAATCAATTGGCACGTATTTGCCCAATTCTCCAACGGATCAGCCGATACGTTTGGATAATCTGACATGAGTGCCCGCAGCCGCTCCCCCTTCGTTCTCGTCTCAATAAATAGCTCATTCTCTTTTATTTGTTCATGTTTCAACAGCTGTCTGGCGATCATATCCGCCATGCTGCCATATCCAATCAATCCAATCTGTTCCATCGACTCAGTCCTTTCATATACAATATGAAGTGTACCGTTTTCCGCACTTTTTCACAATTTCCCATAATCTTTTCATTTTTATCCCACAGTTTTTGTTTATGATAAACTCAAGTCATAAACCTATCAATATAAATAGACATGTGAAAATAGAGAAACGGAGTGAACATGATGGATAACTATCGTGATGAAAACAGAACGAAAGGTAATGAGAATGAGGTCTTTTTAACGAAAGAGAACGATCAGAGCGCCTCCTACTCGGCCCGCAATGTCATTCATGATCAGGAGAAGAAAAAACGAGGATTCGGATGGTTCAGACCGTTGCTTGGCGGAGTGATCGGCGGCAGTCTCGCCCTTGGCATTTACACGTTTACACCGCTTGGCGACCATGATTCTCAGGACACTGCAAAACAATCATCCAGCCAGCAGCAAACGCAATCTGTTACAGCAACAAGCACCTCCTCTGAATCTAAAAAAAGCTCATCAAGCTCAAGCAGCTCATCTGCATTCAAGAGCGAGGACTCTTCTAAAATCTCAGATATGGTAGAAGACCTTTCACCAGCGATTGTCGGTATTACAAATCTTCAGGCACAATCAAACAGCTCTTTGTTCGGCTCTAGTTCTTCTGATTCCAGCGAAGATACAGAAAGCGGTTCAGGGTCAGGTGTCATTTTCAAAAAAGAGAATGGCAAGGCTTATATCATTACAAATAACCACGTCGTAGAAGGGGCATCATCACTGAAGGTATCTTTATATGACGGCACTGAGGTTACTGCAAAGCTGGTAGGCAGTGACTCGTTAACTGATTTAGCCGTCCTCCAAATCAGTGATGACCACGTCACAAAAGTGGCAAACTTCGGTGATTCATCTGATCTCAGAACAGGCGAGACCGTTATTGCGATTGGGGATCCGCTTGGAAAAGATCTGTCCCGCACAGTAACACAAGGAATTGTAAGCGGCGTGGACAGAACGGTTTCAATGTCTACATCAGCCGGCGAAACGAGCATTAACGTCATTCAGACAGACGCAGCAATTAATCCAGGTAACAGCGGCGGTCCTTTGTTAAATGCAGACGGCAAAATTGTCGGCATTAACAGTATGAAAATCAGTGAGGATGATGTTGAGGGTATCGGATTCGCCATTCCAAGCAATGACGTAAAACCGATTGCTGAAGAATTGCTGTCTAAAGGACAAATTGAACGTCCATATATCGGTGTCAGCATGCTTGATCTAGAACAAGTGCCGCAAAATTACCAAGAAGGCACACTCGGCCTGTTCGGCAGCCAGCTGAATAAAGGTGTTTACATCCGTGAGGTCGCTTCAGGCTCTCCTGCGGAAAAGGCCGGATTAAAAGCGGAGGATATTATCATCGGCCTAAAAGGTAAAGAAATTGATACAGGCAGTGAATTGCGCAATATCTTATATAAAGACGCAAAGATCGGTGATACCGTTGAAGTGAAAATTCTCCGAAACGGCAAAGAAATGACGAAAAAAATTAAACTGGATCAAAAAGAAGAGAAAACTTCGTAAGACATAACGCCTCAGGCCGTAAAAGCGGTCTGAGGCTTTTTATTAGATAAAAGACCTAATTGTTCTATGAAACTTTCTGACGAGATATCCGTATATCATACAGATTGACATCATTCACATCAGATGCTAGAAACATCGTTTGCTAGGAGGCATGAACATGTAAACCGTGGGACTGAGTATGATCTGCGCAGGATTGGCTTTTCTTTTGCTGAGCTTTCTTCTCTCTGAATCGACGTTGACGTGGGGAATTGTATTGGGTACCAGTATTCTATTAAATATAACTGGTACGGCTCTAATCATGCGTTTCTTAAAAGCCCCCCAATATAACAGCTGACATGCAGCAAAGCCGAGGACGAAATCTTTAAGTTTTGCTGTTTTTATTTCAGCATGACTGAACCGCAGTACAAGCTCACAATCTCTTCTTTACCCAATTTCCATATATCTATCAGCATCTTTTGCTTTAGATCGTGCTCAGAACATAAAAACCCCCTGTCCGTAACGGACAGGGGGTTTGAGGTTATGACATATGCTGGTCTCTATAGAGTCTTTTATTTTCAATTCCATACGATTTTTGGACGATGTAAAGCGGCCTGTCTTTGGCTTCATCGTAGATTCTGCCGATATATTCGCCGATCACGCCCAAAATCAGAAGGACAATGCCGCTGAACAGGAGCTGGATCACAATAAGTGATGACCAGCCGGTAATCGTGCTGTCTGTGAATAGCTTCAGATACAGCACGATAAACATATACAGAAATCCAGCACCTGACATTAAAATCCCCGCATAGCTTGCCAGCTTCAGCGGTTTATGTGAAAATGTCGTGATGCCGTCCATTGACAGCTTCAGCATTTTCTTGAGCGGGTACTTTGTTTCTCCGGCAAGCCTTTCATCACGTACATACTCGACCGCTGTCTGTTTAAAGCCCACCCAGCTGACTAGCCCTCTGACAAATGGATTTTTTTCTTTTAATCTCTTCATTTCATCACAGACTTTTCTGTCCATGAGACGAAAATCCCCCGTATCAATCGGGATATCAATATCTGTCATACCGCTGAGAAGCCGGTAAAACATAGCCGCGGTTTGTTTTTTGAAAAAGGTTTCCCCTTTTCGTTTAGTCCGCACGGCGTACACGACCTCATAGCCTTCCTTCCACTTTTCAATCATATCTAAAATCAGTTCAGGAGGGTCCTGCAAATCGGCGTCAATGACGACGATTGCATTCCCCTGTGCATAATCCATACCCGCCGTAATGGCGATCTGGTGTCCAAAATTCCTTGAAAAATCAATAATTTTCACTCTCGGGTCGATCAGGCTGTGCTCTCTTAAAATCTCAATACTGCGGTCTTTGCTGCCATCGTTTACAAAAAGCAGCTCGTAGTTTTCCTTCGTTTGATCCATGACCTCTTTTAAGCGCTGATAGGTTTCATGAATGACAAGCTCTTCATTATACACAGGTACAACAATTGAATATTGAATATGTCTGCTCATGTTTTTGCCTCCTATTCATCAGCATGTAGTTCGTATAATGTTGCTGACTGATTCATTCCGCCAGGTCCGCCCATTTTGCCGTTTTCACCTGAAGCCTTGCTGCTTGATGTATCAGCTGAATCAGTATTTTCTGTTTTTTGATCAGAACTTGATTGCCATTTTTCTGATGCTACTTCTTTTCCATTTTTCTCAACCCATTCAACAATGTCATTGTTTCCGCCTCTTCCCATTCCAGAAGCCAAGAAGTATTTCACTTTTCCTTCTTTTACAAGTTTTTTGAATTGAGTCAGTGTGATTGCCGGGTCAGAACCGCTGTATCCGCCAATAGCCATGACAGCTTTTTTCGTTTTAATGATATATGGTGCCGCTGTGTTCGAATCGGTTGTGGCGAATAGGTATTCAGCTCCGGAGTTATTCTCCTCTAGATATTTGATCAGTTTTTCATTTACAGTCGCATCAGACATTCCCATGCCTTTTCCGCTCATTGATGCGAGCTGAGGGCCTGTTTCAGGCAGTGAGCTGTTGCCTCCGTACAGAAGTGGCGTACTTGCCCAATAAATCGGCATCACCAGCAATGCGAAGAGAGCTGCAAGTGAAACATAATAACTGAACGGTTTTTGGCGCTGTTTAAACAGCAGCAAAGCAATCGCTGACAACACGCCGATAACACCTACCCCGATACTCCATCCAACACCGATTTGATCGTTGTAGTTTCTGAGAATAAACAATTCAAATCCAGTTGTCGCAATAATTGCTCCTGGCAAAAGCCATGCTTTCCAGCCTGTCTGATTGCGATACAGATGAACAAGGGCAACCCATCCCGCACCAACAAGAGCCGCAATCGGCGGTGCCAGCATGATGAGATAATAATGATGGAAAAATTCTGCGACACTGAAGAATCCGGCAATCGGTACAAGCCACGCAACCCAGAACACCGTTTCCTTCTGCTCTACAGATAATCTTCTTCTTTCTCTCGCGCCTGCGATCAGTAAGCCTGCGATTCCAAATATCGCAAATGGCAGAAGCCAGCTGATTTGATCAGATAACTCTGTTTGGAAAAGCCGCAGTGGACCAGGTGTTCCCGTTCCAAACATCCCTGAACCTGATTGCATTTTCGAACCGGTTCCTGTACCGCCTTTCCCTCCGTCTCCGCCAGGTCCGCCTTGGCCGCCATCTCCGCCGCTTGGAGGGCCTCCTTGACCGCCGCTTGGCATTTCTCCTCCGCTTGGCATTTGGCCATTGGATGGAGGTGCCGTCATATTGCCATTTGAAGATTTGTCATCATTTGATGAGCTGCTGTTTGATGACTGATTAGGCGGTGCTTGAGTGTTATCAGAAGAAGACATTTCTTTTGAAGCGTCTTTGTTTGGCGCACCCTGGCCGCCGCCTGAATTTTGGCCTGTCAGCCGCTGGATTCCGTTATAGCCAAAAGCCAATTCCAAAACAGAGTTGGTTTGGCTGCTTCCGATATAAGGCCGCTTGCTTGCAGGGATATTGTCGACAATGAGCGGCCACGATAACGAAACGGCTGCTAATACGGCTAACGCACTGACCAGCGAAATGATTTTTTTCTTCATCGCGGCATTTGCCGCAATCAAATAGAACAATAGGAAGGCCGGTAAAATCATGTAAGCCTGCAGCATTTTTGTATTAAAACCTACTCCAACAACGAAAAATGCTGCTAACAGCCAGATCAGCTTTCCTTTTCTGATCGCTTTAAAGAGAAGCCATGTAGCAAGCAATAAGAAAAATACCAGTAATGCATCAACATTGTTTGTACGTGCTACAGCTACAGCAATCGGTGTACATGCCATGATG
Organism: Bacillus sp. SIMBA_008; assembly: GCF_046535495.1. Classification (NCBI taxonomy): domain Bacteria; kingdom Bacillati; phylum Bacillota; class Bacilli; order Caryophanales; family Bacillaceae; genus Bacillus; species Bacillus sp. SIMBA_008. Next base: position 572,361 of record NZ_JAWRWL010000002.1, read on the forward strand.
AAAGAGGCAATTCTTGCTGCTGTCTTACCGAATGTCGGTTTTATTAACAGATACATTAAAAGGACAGAACCTACACCAGCAAGTGCCTGAGGCAGGATGACGCTCCAGCCGTGCATACCGAATATAAGTGCGCTGATGGTTTGTATCTGGAACGTAATAGGCGGTTTATCAACCGTTATAAACCCCGCCGCGTCGAATGAGGCATAGAAAAAATTATGAAAGCTTTGCATCATACTTGTGACTGCAGCGGTGTAATAAGGATTCACCGTATCATCATTCCAGATGTTATAGATATTTAAGAATGCAGATGCGAGCAAAATGAGGATGAGGAAAATATCCAGCTCGCGTTTTTTCTTTTCCACTTATTTTTCACTCCTTTTTGTCTAACTTGGAAATAGTGTAACAAGCAAATATGAATAAACTATTAATAAACAAAGACAATATTTTTGCCGAGGCCATTCCATACCAATCACCCATATTTGCAAAGGGTTTTAAGCCATTTCTCCCAATCAGCATCTGATATTTCCTCCCTAATAAGGCATGCTGTTTAGGTCAAAATTAATTATGGTAATAAAAAAAGCCCTCCGGCGGCGCCGGAAGGCAAATGAATCACAATTTATTGGATCGGTTTCAATTTCGCTTCAATTTCAGCTCTTCGATGCTCAAGATACGGCGGAAGAGCGATCGTTTGGCCAAGCTCATCAAGATTTTCATCTACCATAAAGCCCGGTCCGTCTGTTGATAACTCGAACAAAATGCCGTTCGGTTCTCTGAAATACAGCGCCTTGAAATAGTAGCGCTCCACAATGCCGGAATTGCTAAAGCCTTCCCGGCTAATGATCCGGTGCCACCCGGCAAGTTCTTCTTCATCTCTTACCCGAAATGCAACGTGGTGAACACTTCCTTTGCCTTGACGCTCGCGCGGAAGATCGTTTCTTTCTATTAAATGGATTTCCGTTGCAGCACCGCCTTCTCCTGATTCCAGAATAACGGCGGTTCCTTGCCCTTCGACTGGTTCACGGCTGATTTCTGTAAATCCAAGAATATTCGTCAATACGTGTAAGGTTGGTTCAGCATATGGCACAGTCAGTTCAATCGGCCCTAACCCGCGAAACGAAAATTCTTCCGGAATGCCGCTCTGTTTAACAGGCAGGCCATATCCTTTTCCTTCCTCATCAGCAGTCAGCAAAAGTCGCTGCCCTTCATGATCTTGAAATGCCAATATGTCACGTCCAGCTCTTTTGGATATACCGCTGTGCGTTACTTGCTGCGCTTCAAAACGTTCTTTCCAGTAATGCAGGGCTTCTGTGCTTGGAACGCGCAATCCAATAGAAGAAATACTGTTTGTTCCTGCATGAAACGGTGCAATGCGGGGAATCTCGAAAAACGTCAGCTCAGTTCCCGGGTTTGCCACTTCATCTCCGTAGAACAGATGGTACATTGTCGGTTCATCCTGATTGACGGATTTTTTGACGAGCTTTAATCCTAATACTTTCTTATAAAAATCCAAGTTTTTTTGTGCGTCGGCCGTTAATGCCGATACGTGGTGAATGCCGTTAACTTTCATATGCTGTCCCTCCAGGTTAATTTATCTCGATTTCGAGATATCATATCATAGTTGTATATTTATTGTTCTAATAACAAAGTATTTTATTCGCATGAGAAAGTCAACATATCAGCTTCACCGAAGGTTCGTTCATTTTCTGAATTCTCATCTCCCCTCTGTACCGGCTAAAATCCTAATACAGAAAACACGAACTTTACAAATAAAAATCATGAAGTTTATTCGCTTATAGATTGTTAAAACAGGTGTTTCCACAGTTTTATCTGCTGTACACAAAGCAAATTTCGAAAATCAGAAAATTTATTTTATTTCACTTTTCTAAAATAGGGTTTACAATATGAAAAAATAGATTCTTCAACATGAAGCTTCAACATCATAGGAGGTTAAGGACATGCATACTGAAGACAACGGTTTGAAAAAAGAGATAGGCCTCTTGTTTGCCCTTACTCTTGTCATCGGAACCATTATCGGTTCTGGTGTTTTTATGAAGCCCGGCGCTGTGCTTGCTTATTCAGGTGATTCAAAAACGGCGCTTTTCGCCTGGCTGCTAGGCGGTATTTTAACACTGGCGGGCGGTTTGACAATCGCGGAAATCGGAACGCAGATTCCAAAAACCGGCGGGCTTTATGCGTATCTTGAAGAAGTGTACGGCGAGTTTTGGGGATTTTTGTGCGGCTGGGTGCAGATTATCATTTACGGTCCAGCGATTATTGGCGCACTGGGTTTATATTTTGGATCTTTAATGGCGAATCTTTTCGGCTGGGGATCTGGACTATCAAAAGTAATCGGAATTATAGCAGTTCTCTTTTTATGCGTCATTAATATTATCGGTACAAAATACGGCGGCTTTGTCCAAACGCTGACAACGATCGGAAAACTGATTCCGATTGCCTGCATCATCATCTTTGGCCTTTGGAAAGGCGATCAGCACATCTTCACAGCAGTAAACGAAAGCATTTCCGATATGAACTTCGGGGCGGCTATTTTAGCTACGTTGTTTGCTTATGACGGATGGATTCTCCTTGCCGCTCTCGGCGGAGAAATGAAAAATCCCGAAAAGCTGCTTCCACGCGCTATGACGGGCGGATTATTAATTGTAACGGCGATCTATATTTTCATTAATTTTGCATTGCTCCACATCCTGTCAGCGAACGAAATTGTCACGCTTGGTGAAAATGCGACAAGCACCGCGGCAACCATGCTGTTCGGGTCAATTGGCGGAAAGCTGATCAGTGTAGGGATTATCGTCAGCATCTTTGGGTGCTTAAATGGAAAGGTGCTTTCTTTCCCGCGTGTTTCATTTGCAATGGCGGAACGCAAACAGCTTCCATTTGCTGAAAAACTGTCACATGTACACCCGTCGTTCCGGACACCATGGATTGCGATTTCTTTTCAAATTGCTTTAGCTTTGATTATGATGCTGATCAGCAACCCTGATAAGCTCTCAGAAATCTCCATTTTCATGATCTACATTTTTTATGTGATGGCCTTTTTTGCAGTGTTTATTCTCCGCAAGCGAGCAAAGGGAGAAAAGCGCGCCTACAGTGTTCCGCTTTATCCATTTATGCCAATTCTGGCAATCGCGGGCTCCTTCTTTGTGCTAGGCAGCACACTCATTACAGATACTATGAGCTGCGGATTATCCATCCTCATCGGCCTTGCCGGACTGCCTGTCTATTACGGGATGAAAAAACGAAAAGCAAGCTGATAAAACGGTTCCCTTGTTTAGGGAACCGTTTTTTGGTGAAACAGAAGATAAAAGTTGACAGGAAAAACACAACTTTTGATATACTTTTTACGTTAAGCAGAAAGTTTTTGCAAACTTGGGTCGTTTTTTTAAAGCGAAGTAGGTCAAAATAAGGAGACACGATTTATCAAAAAAGTCAAGATACGTTTTTTTCGACTTTACCTGTTTTTTTTCGACAAAAGGCTATATAATAATTTGATGTGTGCATTGTTCATTCAAACTATGGAGGGTTTTTAATGATAAGAAGAAAAAAAGATAAGTTCTCACTCCTTTTAACAGAAATTGCAAAGAACATAGACGAAACTGCAGAATATTTTGTGAATTTTAAGGTCACTAACCAAACGACTCTTAAAGAATTTGCAGATACGTTAAAGGAATATGAAACAAAAGGTGACAATCATGTTCATGTCATGATTAAAGAGCTTAACAAAGCGTTCATCACTCCTATTGAGCGCGAAGATATCCTTCAGCTGACAAACAGCTTGGATGATGTGCTTGACGGAATCGAACATTTCTCTGCCATGATGGAAATTTTCTCAATTACTTCATCAGACGAGCATATCGATAAATTCAGCGGATACATCAGAGAATGTGCGAAAGAGATTTTGATTACGATCGAGCTGCTGGCAGAAAATCGCTTAAAGGATATTCAGCCTCACGCAATCAAAATAAAAGAGTATGAGCACAGCTGTGACAACTTGCACAGAAAATCATTAAAGAATCTTTTCGGAAATGAAACAGACCCAATCAAAGTCATTCAATATCGTGAAATTTACGAAACGCTTGAAGAAATCGCCGACTCTTGTCAAAGTGTTGCCAATAATCTTGAAACCATCATTATGAAAAACGCGTAACGAGGGGTAAAAATGGATATTCTATTAATATTAACGATACTAATAGTCATTTGTGCTCTGGCGTTTGATTTCATCAACGGGTTTCATGATACGGCAAACGCAATTGCGACTTCGGTATCGACAAAAGCGTTGAAACCGCGCCATGCCATTATATTGGCTGCTGTGATGAATTTTATCGGAGCAATGACGTTTACAGGTGTTGCCAAAACCATTACGAAAGACATCGTAGATCCTTATACGCTGGAAAATGGCTCTGTTGTCATTTTGGCTGCGCTACTCGCTGCAATTGCCTGGAACCTTATCACATGGTACTACGGTATCCCAAGCAGCTCATCCCATGCCATCATCGGCGCTATTGCCGGTGCAGCCATTGCGGCAGCCGGATTTGCAGCGTTAAACTATAAGGGCTTCATTAAAATCATTGAAGCACTGATCCTATCACCAATTATTGCCTTTGTCCTTGGTTTTATTCTTTATAGCATCGTTAAGCTGATTTTCAAAGACAGCAACTTGGCGAAAACGAATAAGCAATTCCGCAGAGTGCAGATTGTAACAGCTGCCCTGCAATCGTATACACACGGAACAAACGATGCACAAAAAGCAATGGGAATTATCACAATGGCTCTCATCACAGCGAATTTACATACTTCTGCTAATGATATTCCTACCTGGGTGCAATTCGCCTGCGCGACAGCCATGGGTCTCGGAACATCAATCGGCGGCTGGAAAATCATCAAAACCGTTGGCGGAAAGATCATGAAAATCCGTCCGGTAAACGGTGTTTCCGCTGACTTAACCGGAGCAGCCATTATTTTCGGCGCCACGTTTATTCATTTGCCGGTCAGTACAACCCACGTCATTTCTTCATCAATTCTTGGCGTCGGTGCGTCACACCGGGTAAAAGGCGTAAACTGGGGTACGGCCAAGCGAATGCTCATTACATGGGTCATCACGCTTCCGATTTCAGCGACACTAGGTGCCATCGCCTACTTTATTTTAAATATGATATTTTAATGTAATATGATATTTTAATGTCACACCGCTTCTGTCAAAGGAGCGGTTTTTTTGATGGAACAGGAAAACCATCCGGATCTCTCGAATACAATAAGCAGAACCTATTTCAGATGTGAGGGATTCGAATATGGTTTTATTCTTTCAGATCATGGTCTGGTGCATCGTGGCCGGACTGGGGTTATACGTGTATGCCACGTGGCGTTTCGAAGCGAAGGTCAAAGAAAAAATGTCCGCCATCCGGAAAACTTGGTATTTGCTGTTTGTTCTGGGCGCTATGGTATACTGGACATATGAGCCCACTTCCCTATTTACCCACTGGGAACGGTATCTCATTGTCGCAGTCAGTTTTGCTTTGATTGATGCTTTTATCTTCTTAAGTGCATACGTCAAAAAACTGGCCGGCAGCGAGCTTGAAACAGACACAAGAGAAATTCTTGAAGAAAACAACGAAATGCTCCACATATACCTCAATCGGCTGAAAACATACCAATACCTATTGAAAAACGAACCGATCCATGTTTATTATGGAAGTATAGATGCTTATGCTGAAGGTATTGATAAGCTGCTGAAAACCTATGCTGATAAAATGAACTTAACGGCTTCTCTTTGCCACTATTCGACACAGGCTGATAAAGACCGGTTAACCGAGCATATGGATGATCCGGCAGATGTACAAACACGGCTCGATCGAAAGGATGTTTATTACGACCAATACGGAAAAGTGGTTCTCATCCCCTTTACCATCGAGACACAGAACTATGTCATCAAGCTGACGTCTGACAGCATTGTCACGGAATTTGATTATTTGCTATTTACGTCATTAACGAGCATATATGATTTGGTGCTGCCAATTGAGGAGGAAGGTGAAGGATAATGGAACGTGCGTTTCAAAACAGATGCGAGCCCAGAGCGGCGAAGCCGTTTAAAATCCTGAAAAAACGTTCAACCACCAGTGTCGCAAGCTATCAAGTCAGTCCGCATACAGCAAGAATCTTCAAAGAAAACGAACGGCTGATTGACGAGTATAAACGAAAAAGAGCATGATCACACTAAAAGGACAAGGGAAAACAGCTCTTGTCCTTATTCCTTTTCTTAAAGGGTTACATATAATAAATACAAACAGAGGATAATGTCAGGTGATACAGTGATGAAAAAATTGGTGAGGCGTGTGAAGTTTGTTGATTACGGAAGGTTTGGGCTTTCCGGGTACTCGCTTCGGGTGAGGGAGCGCAGTGCTGGAATTATTAAAAAGTTGAAGAAGAAAAAATAAATCCCGGAACCAGCTCCGGGATTTTTGTGGTCTGTGATCAGCTTAATTGCGCTGCGATCTTCGCTTTCGTCGCAGGTCCGTAAATACCGTCGGCAGTCAGGCCGTTAACAGACTGAAAACGCGCGACTGCGTCAGCTGTTTTCGGGCCGTAAATGCCGTCAATTCCGTTGTTGACAGCGCCTTTATCAGGGTAAAAATACAGAGCCGCAAGTGCTCGTTGCACCTGAAAGACGTGTTCTCCTGAGGTATAAGGTGTTGTCAATTGAATGATACCATCAGGGAGCGGATAGAGCTCGGGTTCTTCAGTGGACGATGGAGCACTTACAATTAATACTTGACCAACGCGAATAAGATTCGGGTCTTCGATATTGTTCCACTCTTGCAGCTGAGCAACCGTAACACCAAATGCTCTCGCTATGGATGTGAGCGTGTCGCCCTGTTTCACGACGTAAGTTTGGCTGCCGCCTCCCCCAATTCCTGCTTTGAACGAATCCCACGTATCTAACAATTTTCGCGGACATTCCTTCCCTGACCAATACTTATGAGGGACGACATTGGCGAGACTGATATTTTGTTCAGCCATTAATGTTTTGATGAGCCACTGGGCATTTGCTGTTGCTTTTTCAAAATCGCCATCGGCATTTTCGCAAATTTCAATTCCGATAGAAGCCCGGTTGCCGCTGCCATTTCCGTCTCCCGCATGCCAGCCGTTTTCATTCAAAGGCAGATGCTGATAAATTTCTGTATCATCAACTGTAAAATGCCAGCTTGTCGTCGTATCAGGATTTTTCAAATAGCGGGCATGGGCTGCAGCATCTGCCCCTACTGCGGTATTCGCTGTATTGTGCACCGTAATGTAGAGCGGCGTCATTGCGTAGCCTGGACGGTTATTTGCGCCAACCGGAATAAAGTCTTGAATAATGTTAACCATTTTCATCTCTCCTTATTTCGTCAGATTATTGTCCCTTAACAAGTCGCGCTGTTTTTTTCCTTTTTCTGTTATATAGTTGTTTTTAAACCAAGCGGCAAGTGTCGTTCCAATTGTAAATGCAATGGAACCGGCTGAATAAAGGGCGTCAGCGAGCTGATTGACCTGCTCCTCCTGAATGTCCAATGGTGATTTGCCGAGCATCAGCATGGTCTGGTTGATTAAAGCAATTAAAAGAAGCACCGTCCTGATGACCGTGCCCTTGTCAAACGTGTTCATGAAAATCCCCCTTTAATGTTGCAGCAGGCTGTACATAATGGCGATGGCTCCGCCAATGATGCCTGTAGACACTGCTGTAATGATGGCACCTGTGATGGTGCGTTTAATCCACGTGGTGTTTTCTTCAATTTTGTTTAATTTTTCGTTCAGCGTCATGATTTGCTGGTCTTGCCGGTCAGACACGCGTTCTAATGCAGAAACCCTCTGCTCAAGTGCTTTGTGCTCGCCTTTCATGTCTGCTAAATCTTGCTGAAACACATTCACATCTGCCTCTTGCTGCATCTCTCACTCCTCCTTCACATGCAGATCACCTCCCTTCCGAGGGCCGAGACTGTTATGAAACCGCGGTCCCTTTTACCGAAAGAGTACCGCCGGTGATACTGATAATCTCCATGATAATCTCCTTAAACCCTTTAATATCAAAGGCCCATGCCTCGGCTTTTCCTAATGTACTGGAGGCAGTGGTAGCATCATCAGTTTTCACGCCTCTGATAGGCAGTTTCTGTCCTGACACCGATTTGCCCCAAAATTTGACTTCGCTCATTTCTGCTGTGCCGTAGACTTCAACGAGTAAATGCGCGGCACCGTCAACAGGTAAGGCAGTCCCCTCGCCGGCGGACTCTGCATTTTCATGAAAGACAAAGTCAAATGTTTTGCGAGCCTCGACTTTCAGCCGTCCATCGTGTGTTTGATTCTCCGCAAAGTCAATCTGTAAAGGCGTTTTTCCATTGACACGCACATCCATCTCACCCGCACCGACTGATTGGTATAATACAAACTCGGATTGCTGAAGATTCCCGTTCACATAGCGGAAGCGGTAATAGCGTTTAGAAAGATATACCCAGTCCGTCGCTGTCAGGACACCTGCTGCGACATTAACTGCTGCTGTCGTTGTCCAAACATTGTTGTTGTCGCTTTCTTCTATAAAGAGCGTACCTTCACGATCTGCATACGCCCAGCCCTTCACTTTCGAAATCAGAACTGCGCTAAGCCTGTCCTGCCCGAGCTGACTATATGCCTCAGTCGCCTTTAAGGAAGCATTTGTTAAAATCTCCGCTACGCCTGACAAATTCGAAACAGGTGTCAAAAAATCATTTTTTCCTCCTCGATAGGGCTTTACAGCGCCGGCTTTTCCAGTCCTATCGAGAGGAAATTCATATTGATACTTCACCATCTTCATCCTCCTTTGATCTAAAAACAGGCAAAATAAAAAAGCCTTACTACATGGCTTTACCGGTAATTTCTTTATACTGGTCAGCTGTGATCAGCTTTTTGTTCACACCCTCTGCCAGATCCTCAATTGAACAGTCTTTATATGCTAATGCTTGCTTTACCATATCTGCTGTCGCCCACTCATAATAGAGGGCAAGCACCCAATAATTCATTCAGAGTAATCTCCTTTCAAAGAAAGTAGTGAAAGCTTAATACCTGCCAGCTCGCTTCCCAAAGTTTTGTTCAGCTCATCAAGCTGCTTGCGTGCCAACTTTTCCTGCGACAACTCCTGAGCGAGAAGCTCTACCTGATCGGGCGGCTCGTACGGCGGGTTTTTTTGCAGCTCCTCCCACCAGGTTTCGAGTTCTTTTTGGGTTGGGATGGGGGCGCGCAGGTTCCACTCGGCTATATAAGACCCTTCCCCGTCATTCTGAACGATAAAATCTTTTGTTGGATCTGCATTGGGGTATTTATACATGATTGCTTCTGCGATCATCGTTTTTCCTCCTATACTTATACTGTAGGATAGTTAAGCCCTCCAAGTTCTTGAATGTCTATATAGTTGTATGCCTCGTTATAATCGGATACACCTCTTCTATCATCACCGCTATAATTGCAATAGCAATAGATTTCTATATAATCACCTTTGTTCATAGGAACGGTTACAGTACCATTTAAGTCAAGGTTCATTTCACTTTCCTTATCATTAAAGTCCCCCCTCAAATGGTCAATTGGTTTATACAATGATCCATTTAGATAGAGTTTCAGATGAAAATTGATGTAAGCCGGTGTATTTATCATATACAGCCCCACTCCTACTAAAAACATTCCATCATTAGGAGCAACGAATCTACTATTTTTTGTATCAAATGCATTGTGACTATCTTTTCTTTTGCGATTAAATTGAATTTTTGTGTGGGCTTTTTTATCCAAATACTGTATGCCTGTAGTTCCTATATTTGCGTGAGCAAATCCAGAAATTTTATGCCAAGCTGTCCAGCCTGACCCACTCCACCAGTGCCGTATCCATGTACCAGTACTATCAATGTAACTGCCAGATTCATTTCCAGTGCCATAAAAATATTGAACAAATCTAAAATCACTGTGTTTCTCATTTTTCACGAAGCCGTAACGAAGCGGATAACCGGTATTATTTCCTTGACCAATATCTATTAAAGTTAATCCCTGAGGATACTCATCCCCTCCAGTTCTAGCATCTGTTATTGCATCAGAACCTGAAAGTTTGGTTAATTTTTGATTTGTATAATTTGTATCTACATAGGTTTTAGCATCAGCTAAAGCTTTGTCTGCTTTTGCCTGTGCTCCTTGTGAATTTTCAATCTCCATCCACGGAGTCCATTCTTCTGAATCTTGCTTTTTATTTCGGATAAATTTTCTTCTATTGTCTGGAATAGAAGCTGTTTCTCCCGAATAAGTAGTAAATTCTTGATACGGATAGGTACCAACATTATATACAAGCAAATACCCATTTCTATTAATAGGAGCATTTAATTCAGTCGTAGAAGAATAAATATAATAAAATCCTGTTTTAATAATATTATTTAAATCTTCATTGTAGAATTTTCCCAACGTTCCGTCATCTTGAGTCAATTTGAAAATCTGGCTGTTATTCCATTTTGTTTTATCGTTCTCCGTAACATGGATTTCCGTGTTATTCGCATGACTGTCAGTATAAAGCCTTGCTGTATTTAAAACAGATTCTAGTTCATCTGATGAAGGAATGGTAATAAACTCAGTCCAGCCTACACTATCATACCAATGACGAATAAATATTTTCTTTTGGCCTGTATTTCCAGCATAAAAGAAAAACTGAGCAAAACGGTATTTACTAGATTTTATATTCAGCACTTCACCGTATTCATGAGGATATCCTGTAGACCCTTGAAGAATTCCGACTGTGGTAATACCAATAGGATAGTTGTTTCCAGAGTATGATGCGTCCTGATAAAGTGACTCATCGCCAATTTTATTGATATTTTCACTATTCAATTCTTCTGATGTGATCAGACGTTTCCATCCTCTGAATTCTCCATCGGTATGCACCATCCCAATCCACATGGTGACTTCAAAGCTTTGGTAAGCAACAATTGTTTTTCTGCCGCTCTCACCCTCTATCACATCGTAGTTATACCAAGCATTATCATCATCAACTGGATTGTTTACTAAATTCTTACCTACACCATAATAATACCCCGTTGATAATGATAGAATATCCGTCCCATCAGGTACCCAAGTTCTTCTGCCGTTATCTTTCGTTAACTTTGTCAGTTGAGCCCCGTTCCATTTCGTACGTTCAGTATTTGTTATGTGTATGCTACTGTTAGTAGTATGATTGTCCGTATAAGATTTAGCATTTGTTTCAGCTTGATCAGCCTTCAGTTTAGATCCACTTTCTGTCTCGAAAGCATTCCACTCCGACCATTCTCCCCCCGTTAGAGTCTTTCTCCAGATGCCCCCATCATTTGTCATAGCAACTGCTTCCCCTTCTTTTTCAGAAGAGTACAAGTAAATGCCTTTAGTAGGTTGCGGAGGTGTATTCAGACCTGTTTTTGCTGTATAAAAAGTAAATGATCTCTTTTGTTGAGCAGCTACCTCGTTAAAGTCTTGTCCATTACCAATAGTGATAAAGACTGAACCATCATCTTTCGTAATCTTAGATAACTGACTGCCGTTCCATTTCTCTCGTTCTTCCTCAGTAACATGCCGCACCTGATCTTGCTCATGCTTGTCAAAATCCTTCTTCGCCGCCTGCTGCACATTATCCACGTTCCCCAGCCCGATTTGCGCCTTTGTTGTGTTGTGGGGGTTGTTCATGTCGTTTTTGTGGGCGGCCAGGTCTGTGTGGGCGTCTTTTATGCCTTTTTCCCAGCGATTGACGTCATCTTCGTTGATGGGATCATCCGGAAGCCAGTCTGTTTTTTCTTCGTATGCCATGTTTACACCACCTCAAAAGTAAATCTGAAATCGAGTGTTCTGTTTTCGCTAACGTCCAGGTCAGTCTTTCTCTCTGTAATGACGTTGCCCAGCTCGTCAAAAATTTGTACCGTTTCGATATGCTTGATGTCTTCCTCACGTTTTGTCAGAACGGTGACGGTCGCACCGTCAATGGCAAGCTCTACTATTTCTGTTTTTTGGCCGTTGAGCAGCACGTGATCGATTCTGCTTTTTAGATCAGCTGCTGTGCGTTCTCTGTATATGGTTGAAATCAAGTTAAAACCACCTCATTGTTGTTAAGAGTGACAGAATAACCGACCTTGAGCTCACTGGCTGTTCGGTATCTGCGGTGATTCAGGATGACTGTATCTTTGATTTGCAGCGTCTCATTCAATCCGCCTCTGAGCGTATACGCCAAATGAGCGGGTTTCATGTTTTCTATCGCTTCGATCAGCTCATTCATGTGCTGGAGGTCATCAACATTGATATCGACGTTAAATCGGTATTCGCCGGGAAGCAGGCGGACCTGTGCAGACGGGTTTTTCAAGAAACGGTTTACCGCCTGCTCAATGGCCCTGTATGTGATTGGCGGGATGTTCGACATTTTGGAAATGAGCCTCAATCGTCTGATCTCATCAGTGTCACCTGATTCCCGCGGTACGTTTAAAATCTTTTCCCAGCGGCTGAGCCCCCATGTCGCCGTCGGTACAAATAACTGATCCGTCAGATCAAATATGCTGTCATTTTGTTTATCAAACTCAGGCGCTTCCGCTTTCAGCAGCTCAGCCATTTCTTTAAGGCTGGTAAGAAACGGCGGCAGATACGCTGTCATGTCATCTTGTTTGCTCAATGATCTTCACCTGCCCAAGCTTAGGAATTTCCACGTCGCTCAGCACCAGATTTTCAGACGTGCCGTTGATTTGAATATTGGAGTAGTCACTGACTGATGGTGAATTATAGACGATATTGTTAATTTGAGAAAGGCGGATGACGTTATCTTCAAAAGCCATTTTCTTAAAGAGATTTAAAACGCCTTCCTCAATTTCTGACTTCACTTCATCAATTGAGTGATTGATCTCAGGCAGCACTTCGGCAGAAATCTCAACTTCTTTCCAGACCGCGCTCTCCACTGTGACAACGGCTCCGATTGGCGCCTGTCCCTCTCCCTGTCCTGGTTCAGGGTCGATATAATCTTTCACTTTTTGAATTAAAATATGAGAAGCGGGCTCAAGATTCGCATTGGTGACGACAATTTTGACAGTGCCTTCACCGTTCCAAAGCGGGAAGATCTTTGCCTTTCCCACACCGTCCACTTCCTCAGCCCACTCTTTATAATGCATTTTATTGGCACTGACGGCCTCACGCCGAACCCTTGTAAAATACCGTTCTCGCAAGCTGTCATCTCCCTCTTCCTCGCGCCCCGGAATCAGGATTTCTTTGACAATGGCCGTTTCTAAACCGGGAATGGTATCCAATGACAGTAAATTGCGTCCGGTCAGATTGGCGTTTCCCGCTTCACCAGGTGTTTCACAGATGAGCGTCCCGTCTGCCGTATATTGAAAATAAAGATTATCCACGTAAAAGCGGGAGCCGACAGGAATAGTAACTCCAGATGTAAACTCTCCCGCTCTGACCGCCTTTGTCGCGGCTGTCCGTTCAATTCCCGCTTCCGCTGCACGCCTGTCTAAAAATTCGCCTTGTGCGGTATCAGAAAAAACTAGCTCAAGCACAGTATCCAGCCATATATAAGACTTCGCAAGCTCGGCCGCCGCCGGGGCTAACGCATTATAAATGACGCTGCCTTCTCTTGTGTCAATATCTGCGGAAATGCTGTTCAGCATTCGCTCCATAATATTTTCAAAGGTCTGATCTTCAAACATGTTCGCCAATCACCTCCTCAATCTCAAGCGTCCCTTCATCCGTCTCCACCACAAAAGACACATGAAACGCATCGCCTTGTTTTTCTATCTCAAAGTCTGTTACAGCCGATATCCGGTCATCATAAACCAGCGCCTCTTCTATCAGTCTCGGAATCTCCATCTTTTTATACGCATCAGTCGTCTCATGATCTGTCAGCACGTCCTGAAGCTCGTTTCCGACATTATGGCTGTATATGGAATATGCATAGCGTTCTGTCTGTAAGGCGATATACACGAACTGCCTGATCGCTTCAAGCCCGGTAATCAGCTCATTCGTAATTCTTCCGTTTTCAAAATCTATTTTATACGTTTGCGAGGTTTCAATGACTTCGCTCTCATCTTCAAAATCCTCAAACTCTACTTCTGGTGTCAGGGCCATGATGCCCACTCCTTTTACATGCTAAATATAAAAACCCCTTCGTACTGAAGCGGTTTTGTCTATACCTTATCTAAAATAAAAAACGATTGCCCGCCAGTCAGAGCCGCGGTCATGAGGCGATCCCCCGGCTCGAGTGCATCGTCTCCTCCGGACTGCATCCGTTTTGGGATAATGATGGCGTCAGCCGGTATGATCAGTTTGCTGTTTTCTTTTAATTTGATTTCCACAGGAGAAACCGAAACGACTTCAGCCGGGAGCAGTTCTACCGGAGACTCAGCGTCAATTGCGCCGACTGCCAAATGTTTTATAGCCTCACTTAATCTCATCAGGATACTCCTTCCGGCATCGTATTCTTTTCAACAACATCGATCGTCATCGTATGTTTCGTTCCTTTAAATTCATGCCGGTCCGTATCTACCCAATAGGTTTTCTTGATGCCGGCCTCTGGAATCGAAATATAGACGGGCAAGCCGCTCTGCACTTCCGGGATGCCCACTGCCTGAATATTTTTCAGTTCTTTTTTCACGCCCTTTTTTTCAGCAAGGCTTACATCTGCCCGCTGCTGAAGCTGTGCCTGGTTGATGTCATCCGTGACCGTTTCCGTATATTGAAGCACACCGTATTTATTTAAGCCTGATCTGTCCTTGGCAGAGGCTTTATATGTCTTATTGTCCTTCTGCCGGCGAAGCACCACCCGAGTAGCAGTGTCGTTTATAGAAGTGCTGTATTGGTAGCCCGTGATATTGACGCCCGTTTCAAGCACCCATACCTCTGACGGATCTGGCCAAGCGCGCAGACCGAGCTTTCCTTTTTCCGAATACAGCTGGTAATGTCGTCCTGTCTGGCTTTTCGTCTGTTTCAGCGCTTTTAATATGATGTCATACAATGTCGTATCATTTTTAATGACAAGACTTTTGATCGTATGGCCTGTGTTTGCGATCGAGGTTGTCGGTATCTGGAAGTCACTAGCAATCCTTCTGATGATCTGGTCGGCCCGCTGATTGGAAAACACGTACATATCCTGGTTTTTGACCAGGTACTGAAGCATGTCATAGGCGCTGAAGGCAAGCGTATGCTCGTCCGGGGTTCTTGCAAAAACAATGCCCCGAAACAGCTCTTTTCCCTTCCACTTAAACAAAACCGTATCTCCTTCTGAGACACTGTAATACGTCTGGTCGCCCTGCTTGGTGACGATGGTCGCTTCAATAGAACGCGGCGCCTGATAACGATGGCCTTCAAGCGATACGCTTTCTGCAACCAGCTCAAGCCACTCTGTGTCTTTAATGACGAACAGTTCTATCATCATACATCACCTGTTTCATTGCGGTATCTTTAATTTTTGGCCGGGAAAAATCCAGTGGCCCGGCTGCCTGATGTTCCGTTTGCTTCGTTTGATCATTGCTGTTTTATTGGTGTTCCAAATTTTGCGCCATTGAGTGCTGTTCCCGTAAAATCTGCCTGCAATGTCCCATAGCGTGTCTCCCTTTTTCACTGTGTACGTCTTCGGCGCAGCCTTCGACGGACGTTTTGCCTTTGTTTTTTTCTTCTGCTTGATTTTCCGCGGGGAAGCGGTTTTGTATTCTTTTAATACAATATCAAAATCCCGATCTCCTATTTCATTATCTCCCTCACTATATTTAAGGCTTTCAATACTGCATGTCATATTGATTTTTGTTCCCGTAATTAAAAATTGAACAGGCTTTTTTGCCTTCATCCATTTTTCAATTTTCGCAATGGCATTTTCCGGAGACGGGAGATTTTGATATTCAGCTATCGGCGTATACTTTTTTGGAAAAAAAGAAGAAAATGAAATTTCTTTTGCTCCGGGTTCTTCAATAAACGTTAGTTCACCCAATCCCGTTATCTTTACTGAGTCATTTTGTACACTATTCGCTATATCAATCGCTTCAGGAAGAACAGGGAATCGCAGCTTTTCTTTCCCCTGTGATATCCAAAATTCATAGATAGACTTAGTCAAAAGCCACGACCCCCTTTGTACTGGTGTTAATGTCTTTTTGTAATTCATCAAGTAATGCCTGCTTGATTTTCGCAACCAGGCCATCAGCATCCTGTCCATTATGGAAATGCTGATCGCCGTTAAACTCAATCTTTATTTCTTTCGTTCCGGCTGTTTGTATCGTTTGCCGTGTACCGGATGTAACTGCTGAAACTTGTCCTGAAGAAAGCTCAGTCTGCTGGGATTGAGACGGATCTGTCACTTCCATACCAAGAGCTTGCGCAGCTCTCTGAAGGAGGTAGCGGCCTCGGATGCCCCGTTCCTCTGGGATGATCCATTCCCGCTTGTTTCCTTCACCGACACGGGCGATTTGTTCTTTTGTAATCAGCCCGCCGTTTGCGTAACCGACATACGGTCCGCCATGATTCAGGCTTTTAATACCCGGCACATTGTTGATTGATCCATATCTGCTTTTAATGTAGCCGATCGCAGCAGCTGCGTTGTGAATCGGGTTTTTAATGTTACCCATACCCGGTGCTTTATGGTCATTAAAGGTGCTTGGGATCGTCTGCATCAGCCCTTGTGACGGATGCCCCGCTTTTGCGTTGCTGTCCCACAAGTTAATTGCATTCGGATTGCCTCCGGATTCATGCTGCGCAATCGTCATGAGTCCCGGTAGCCAGCTCATCGGTGTCTTGGTGGCCATGAGAGCAGCCATAATCCATTGTTTTACGTTCCCGCCCATGGCTCCCATTCCGGAATAGGCAGCCGCCAGTGATCCGGCTTGTTTTTCAGCAAATTTCTTTACATCTACTGAGCCAAGGCCTTTGACAACACCAATTGAAGCAAAACGCCCCAAGCTCATCATGACACGGGAAGGTGAATGAATATCTAGCTCCTCACGGAAAGCCTGCTCCACTCTCTTGGCCATATCCTTTGCTGCTTGTTTTACTTCACTGGATTTAGAATTCATGCCTGTCACAAAGTTTCCGATCAAACCGGAGCCCCAGCTGTTCGATGTGTCTTTTGAACGCAGGAACGGTTTGTCAACATGTGTACTCACATACTGTGCAGTCCCTGTTTGGGTTGAGTTTTGTCCTTGCGCAAAGCCTTTGACCGTTCCTGTGCCCCATGAAGACGATTTGTTCACAGTGGCTTGATACGGCGTTTTAACTTTTGATTGCAAAAAGCCGTCCGTTCCGGTTGCTGTACCGTTTTGGCCCTTGGCATACCCGCTTACCATTTGTTTACCGTAATTTGGTGAAGCAGAAATCATTTGTGTAAATGGCGTATTGATGTTTTTCTTTTTCCAGTCTTCCATTTTGACCGGCTGATCGCTGATGCCTTTACCAAAGCCTTCTGAAAATTGCTGTCCGAGTGTGGACGCTTGGCCTGTAAGATTTGCAGTGTTCATTGCTGGGGAGGCTGAGCCTGATAGAGGACTGACAGCTGCTCCTCCTGAAACAGATGCTGGACTTCCGCCAGAAGACGAAGCTGCTCCCATGTCGTCTACAACTTGCATACCCAGCTTAGACGCCGCTTGTGAAAGAAGCATCTTCCCCCGGCCTCGGTTGTTATCAACCGGGATAACGAATTCCTTGCCGGCTTCACCGATCCACGAGATGGTTGGTTTGGTGATGTAGCCGCCTGTGGCATTTTTATCCGGATCCTTACCTTTATTCGGATCACCGCCGCCGGTTACAAAATTAATTACTTTACTAGCTACGCCGCCAGCTTTATCCCAGATTTGCTTCACCCAGCCGAACGCTTTAGAAAAAGCATCTGAAATCGCTTCTCCCACCTTTGTAAGAGGTTCTTGAATATTCTTTTTAAACCAGCCGCTCAGGCCTTTCCAAATGTTCTTAACGGTGTCTATCGCTTTTTTGAAAGCATCTGAGATTCCCTTGCCTACATCTGAGACTGTATTTTTGACCGGGTTCCAAACTGTATCCATGAACCATCCCGATACCGTACTGAAAACACTCTTAATCTTATTCCAAGCACCGGTCATTTTATCCCAGATTGTAGTTGCCGCTCCTATTACAGCAGATTTGACTGGCCCCCACACATTACTCATAAACCATGAAGCAACTGTACTGAACACATTTTTAATCGTCGTCCATGCATTTACGATTTTAGACCATATTGCTGTTGCTACACCCACAACTGCTGATGAAACCGGCGTCCAGACATTGTCCATAAACCATGTTGCCACCGTGCTGAATATCGTTTGAATCGTTGTCCATGCATTTACGATGTTGGACCATATGCTTGTTGCTACACCCACAACTGCAGTTGATACTGGCGTCCAGACATTGTCCATAAACCATGTTGATACAGTTCCCCAAGTATCCTGAATGGCTGACCAGGCATTTTGCGCACCCTCTGTAATGCTGTTCCATGTATCTTCTAGAGCGCCAGCATCAATTGCCTTGCCTAAACTTTCACCGCCGAAAGTACCGGCAATTCCTCCTACAACACCGCCAATAGCGGTCCCGACTCCCGGCACAACGCTTCCAATAGCCGCTCCTGCAGCGGCTCCTGCTAAACCTCCGCCGGCTGAACCTACTTTTTCACCAGCATTATCCTTATTGATACCGGCTAAGTCAGTAAGGGACAGTATTTCGCCTAATCCTGGTATTCCTTTTGCCGCTCCTTTTAAGCCCTTCAGTCCGCCTTTTAAGCCTTTTGATTCACCCAATGTTTTCAGAAGGCCTGAAAAACCTTTGCCTGATGCTCCTTTAGCAGATTTAGGTGTATTCACAGGATTTGTTTTATTCCCTTTTGTTGATGAACCGTTTCTATTTTTGACTTTTTTGCTTTTGCCTGTACTGATTCCGGCACAGCAGCAACCACAAGCCCCGCCCCATTTGCCGCCTGACTTTTTCGATTTTGAACCTGAAGATTTTTGGTTCATAGAAGGTTTTTTAGTGCGGTTTGAATTGTTAGAAGTTGAGTTCTTTGTATTGGCTTTTGAAGCTTTTTGTTTGCCTTTGCTTCCGCTGGATTTGCCGCCAAGCAACCCGCCAATATCCAGATTCCCCAGCTTCTCAGCAATGCCTTTTATAATTTTTTCAAAAAACTCTCCCACTTTTTCAATAATTTTATCAGGGCTGAATTTCTCGAATTTCTTGGCGATTTTTGAAACAATGTTATCAACAAACTTTTCTGCTTTATTAGCGATTTTATCCGGATTCAGGAAATTAAATTTCTCTGAAATTTTGTCAACAATATTTGTTACAAAGTCTTCCGCTTTAGTAATAATGGCGTCTGGACTGAATTTGCTGGCGACATCATCTACTTTTTTCATAAAGGAATCTGTAAACTTGTCAAGCTCGTTAAAAATGGTTTCCGGGCTGAATTTACTTACGACATCGTCCACTTTTTTCATGAAGGAATCTGTAAACTTGTCAAGCTCATTAAAGATTGTTTCCGGGCTGAATTTACTTACGATATCATCCACTTTTTTCATGAAGGAATCTGTAAACTTATCAAGCTGCTTAAAAATCGCTTCTGGACTGAATTTGCTTGCGATATCATCCACTTTTTTCATAAAGGAATCTGTAAACTTGTCAAGCTGCTTAAAAATCGCTTCTGGACTGAATTTACTTGCGATATCATCCACTTTTTTCATAAAGGAATCTGTAAACTTGTCAAGCTGCTTAAAAATCGTTTCTGGACTGAATTTACTTGCGATTGCATCCACTTTACTCATAAACGATGTTGTGAATTTATCCAGCTGTGACAGAATCGTTTCTGGACTGAACTTCGTTGCAATTGCGTCCACTTTATTCATGAACGATGTTGTGAATTTATCCAGCTGCGACAAAATCGTTTCTGGACTGAATTTCGTCGCAATTCCGTCCACTTTACTCATGAACGATGTTGTAAACTTATCCAACTGTGCCAGAATCGTTTCTGGACTGAACTTCGTTGCAATTGCGTCCACTTTATTCATGAACGATGTTGTGAATTTATCCAGCTGCGACAAAATCGTTTCTGGACTGAATTTCGTCGCAATTCCGTCCACTTTACTCATGAACGATGTTGTAAACTTATCCAACTGTGCCAGAATCGTTTCTGGACTGAACTTCGTTGCAATTGCGTCCACTTTATTCATGAACGATGTTGTGAACTTATCCAGCTGCGACAAAATTGTCTCTGGACTGAACTTTGTCGCAATTGCGTCCACTTTACTCATGAACGATGTTGTAAACTTATCCAGCTGTGCCAGAATCGTTTCTGGACTGAACTTCGTTGCAATTGCGTCCACTTTATTCATGAACGATGTTGTGAATTTATCCAGCTGCGACAAAATTGTCTCTGGACTAAACTTTGTGGCGACTTCATCCACCTTATTCATGAACGATGTCGTAAATTTATCCAGCTCTGTTAAGATTGTTTCCGGGCTGAACTTTGTAGCGATTTCATCCACCTTTTCCATGAATGAAGCAGCAAATTTGTCCAGTGCTGTCAAAATCGTTTCTGGATCAAACATGCTCGCAATATCTCCTGTACCTCCTGCTGAAGGCGCTCCTTTTTCGGAGGGACCTGAACTTCCCATGCTGTCAATTCTTTTCTGCAATGAATCCAGCTTATTTGACACCTTGTCATTAATAGCGAGCTCAAGTTTGTTGTCTTTTCCTGTTAAGGCATTAATACCAGCAGAAATACGACCGACTGTTTTCATGACGTGATCAATCACGCGTATCGTAACAGAGTAACCATTTTTAAGTGCAGTTTCCATATAGCGCTGTATTTTTTGCACAGCCGGCAACACTTGATCTTCTGCACTCAGCATAATCGTAAAGCCTTTAAAACCTGCCACGAGCTCTCTTAATCGTTCAAACTTTTCGGTTGCTTGGTCACTAGCATCTATTTTAATAGATACAGATGACGGCAATCCCTGCAATTGAACATTAACCTGCTGAATGACACTGCTGGCTTTATCCTCAGTTGAAATGGAGATCATTTGGGCGCCAAGCTTTTTCTTTAATGATTTTTGTATGCGATCAATTGTCCTTAATACAGTTTTGCTTTCTTTTCGTACATCAATAGCGCTTTTTCGCTGCACCATTTTTCTATATTTTTCAAGTGCTCTAAACCCATTCTGAATCTTTCTTAACTTTTTACTTACACGGTCTTCCATTTCAAACCTTGCTGTCAGCTTTGCCAATTACGATGCCCCTCCTTTCTTTGCTTGTTTTTCAAGGAGATCGAGCTTATATCCAATCAGTCCATACAACAGCGCCTTGAAGTTTCTAGGCGCTTCATACAGTTCTAATAAATCTGATGGAGAATAATGAAGCTCGTGCATCGCATAGTAGAGATACACGGCTTCTTTATGCCCATCCTTGATTAGTTTTTTGCTTCTTCTTCCAGATCCTCTAATTCATCTTCAAATCCATTAATCTCAATCGCTTTGTTTAACCAGTTCGCATACTCGCCTCCAACTGAGAGCACGCGTTTCGCAACTTCTACCGGGTCAGCCGTTTTGTAAGCTTCTCGAAGCTCTTTTGAACGGAAGTCCGGATAAACGGTTGATTCAACTGCGATTCGGGCATAAAAGCGTTGGCTGTCTAAATCTTTTACACGGCCTCTGCCTTTGACATTTTTATACGTTGTTGTTTCTTTCTCCAATTCATCAATGCGCTCCGTCGTGATCGCTTTAAAAATAAATGGCACGATGTTCCCTTTTTTATCAACAAAACGCTTTGAGATCGGCACTTTGATTTCCTCAGCTTCAATTGTTTTTCCCGGCATAAAAAAGGAAAGATCATATACGTTTTCGTTCTTCTCGCTCATGTAAAAAACTCCCTTGTCTATTGTTTGGTTTCATCTTTAAAAAACAGACCTTTCTGAGAAAGGTCTACGTATGGGCTGATTCAGCTTTGATTAAAACGTGTCAGATAGCTTTTCAGGGACGTCGAAGTCTTCGAATGTAAATGGAACTTCTTCCTCTAACGCTTCTGAATCGACATCAAGGCTTGCGATTTTGGCAGAGTCAAAGTTGACGTCGTACAGCGTAACTCGCTCTGTGCCCCGGCCTGAGGATTGATCATCCAGCACAGCTTGGAGCGTGAAATAAGGGTCGCTGCCTTTTTTGACATAGTCCATCATCAATAGCACGAATTTTGATGTGACTTTGTAGAACGTTGCGGTCCCTGTTCCATTTGCCCCTGTTGTTTTATGGCCTGTCATGCGGCGGCCCATAATGTTGACTTCGGATTTGTTTTTCTCAACGTTTGCTTCAAATGTTTTGATGTGCGCCATTTCCTCACCATCGAGAAATAAGCGGCCTTCTTTTCCTGAGATTGTGTTTTGTGCTTTTAATGCCATATTAGTTTACCTCCACATTAAAGTAGAATTTTTCTGCTGCGTCGACAGGCTGTACAGCCAGGTCAATCAAGAAGCCGTCACGATCTTCATTCATTGAAATTGTGATATCTTCATCGGAATCAAAGCCAGTGATGCCGCCTGCGTCCTGAAGCGTTGTCATGTATTGTGTGATCATCGTTTTTACATACTGCAGTCCGTCTTCAGATGCCGGGATATCGCTTCCGCTGCCTTTTCTTGATTTAATTAAGGCTTTCAGCTCGCGTGTTAAATCATTATTCACAGCATCCAGGACACGAACGATTTTGTTCTTCGCAAATTTCTTGTTTTTCTCAGCTGTGAACGTCACGAGTGAGTTAATGTCCTTTTCTACGCTGACGGATTTATCACGGGCGTCGAATGTGAATAAAAATTCACCTTTACCCAGACGTTCAACAATCGTATCGTGGTCAAGGCGGTGTAACACATCAACTGCGCCTTCGTACTCTACAAATGTAAGTGATTGGTTAAAGGTTGCTCCTGCACTCGCTCCAGCTACCCAAGCTGTTGCTTTGTCGGGTGTAACTTCCGTGCCATCTTCAAGCAGCACACCCTCTGTTACGTTGATGATGCCTTCATAATCACCGGCATAATTGGCTGTGACGCCTTGCACTTTTTGTCCTTGGCCGTCGCGCAGGCGTTTAATGAAAGCAGCAAACGTCGCTTTCAACTGGTCACCTTCTGCAACAGGCAGCGCAATCACATCAAAGCTCTCCGTTTCAGCCGCGGCTAAGAAATCTGTATAGTCGGAGTTGACAGGGGCTTTATCCGTACCGCCAGATAAACGGATTCCCGCGGATGCATTCAGCGTCTCAGCTGCAGTGTCTCCTTCTGATCCAGTGAGAGGAATCGTTGAAGAAAGATCGCCTGTTCCGGTAAAAGTGACATAGCCGTTAGCTGTTAATTCTTCAGCCTTTTTGACAGTCTGTTTATCAACCTCTGATTCGTCCATATATGTTGTCACATCGAAAGAATTAGCATCCAGCACATTTTGATTGATGCGGATGATAATGTCATTTCCTTTTGTTCCGCCATATACTGCAGTTGCTTTGACGCCTTCAGCAATATCAGCAGACGCTCGGACACCTTCGGTTAGACGGTACATCAATACCGTTTTCGCATTTTTCTTCGCTTCACGCAGCAGCAATAAAGACGGGTCATCAATGCTGAGGCCCACTTTTTTGTTTAGGTCTTCAACGCTGGAAATGGAGACGAACGTTTTCGCTTCGCCCCAGCTTGATGCGACCGGAAGTGCGACTGTTCCCCGTTCACTGAGTGATACCCGCTCCTGTGCCGTCGTTTTAAAGTTAAAATAAATACCTGCACGTTCTTTTTCTTTGCCTGTTGTAAATGTTCCGCCATTCATGATGACATGACCTCCTTGGTTAGAAATGTTTGAATCAATTGGTTGGCTTCTGATTTCGTCATACGTGGTTGATCCACGCCAAATAAAGCCCCCTGAAGAATATCCGGCTTAACGCCGAACAGTTCCTTCGCGTGCTTAATCAAATCCGCTGTATCAAATAGAGCTTCCCGGCTCTTTGTATGTACAGCCTTCTTCTGTTGTTTGTCCTTTGACACCGTTTATTTCACCCCGCTGTTCATGTCGATATCCTGTAAGACAGGCTGTTCTGTTTTGTGATAATAATATCGGCTGCTCCACCTGATCACCATGGCCGCCTCGCCCCTGTCTCCTACCCTTGTCTCGATTTGGGAGATGCGAACCGTATCCCCCGTCTTCTCGCCGGATTCACTCAGCAGCGGAATCATATTTCTCGCTTCTCTGATGGCATCCGCGAGTCTGTCCGCTTCATCCAGCGCCTGAACGGAGTCCAGATGAAACAGTTTTACATTGAGACTGTAGGTTTTTTTAAATGTGGAGACCGTATCTGTTTCCTCGAAAACAGATGGTGGCGGGACATATAACGACGGCACCTGAAAGTGATCAGGAAGCTCGCGTTCATAAATGGGAACAGACCACCGGCTGTACAAAAACGCCATGATCGATCCTGTTTCACTGTTCATCCTGCTCCTCCTTTACAGCTTCTTCAGCCACTGGCGCAGTTTGCTTTCCAACGATTTTTCAAACAGCTGTTCATATAAAAGCAGTGCATGATCCCAGTAGCCCGTTCCCGGTATCCATTTTCTCTTGAGCGCCATTCCCGTTGAAGCCGCTGGATCATAAATAAACCGTGAGCCTTGAAAACGCCCCGGCACCCATCTCACATCTTGTTTTGACGTCCAATGGCCGTCATTAAGAAATGAGGCGTAATCAAGCTGTGTCCCCACCTCAAGCGAAAGCCCGCCGCTTTGCACAATCCAGAGATTGTCCTCTGCGCCTTTCTCAAAGGAACTGAGCAGTTTTTCTGTATCAATCGTTTGTGTGCTGATGAGTTCAGATTGGACGATCTCCAGAAAATCTTGCCCGCACTCCTCAAGCCACCGGGACGCCTGTCTGGAAAAACCGCCTGAAGCCGCTTCTTTTAATGCCGTGTTCAGCTGTTTCAATCCCGCTATTTTCATAGGCTTTCATCCCTGACTGCGACGACCTCCCAATGATGATGTCTGATCCTTTTCGGCAGCTTTAGTATATATTTATGATTCTCCCAAATGATTTTATCGTTCACGCGGATGTCCGCTGACAACGGAAAATGGACGAGAAAGCTATGATATACAGTTTGATCCGGCTCCTCCTGAATCAGCTGCTGTGTTTTTTCGGTAAAATAACAAGGGACATCTTGTTCATCGGGTGTATCCGGATATGAAATCACCGGCTGCAGCCTGTCTGCCGGAATCCCAAATCGGCCTGCAGACGGCGCTTGCGCTGCTTCATGATAAATGTCGCAGCGATGAATGAGCATCTGCCTGTAGCTCATAAAGACCTCACCTTCAGTCTGGAGGATTCAGGGGCGTAGCCCGGCGTGATAAACTCCTCGAGCAAATGATATACCTCTGGCCGCTGAATGCCGCCTTCTCCGGAAACCGTGTAGGAATAATCCCCCATTTTCTCAGACTGATAGCTTGATGAGGCAGATTCATCGCTGTTGACAAGCGCAAAATACTGGGCAAGCTTTACTAAAGCCAACTTCACCTTGCCGGGCAGCGGATCATACAAGCTGTCTTCAAAGCGGTGGCCCGTGATGAGAGCCGCTTCTGCTTCCGCCTCGATGATATCCTGCGCCAGCAGCTCTTCCGGCCTGTTTTTCACCCGATCATAGACCGAATAGGAGGCTACGTCAGTCGGTTCAATGAGCATGAGCTGACCACCTCGTTTCTATTATTCTTTTACGTTAATTAATTTTGCGCAGGCATCCTCTTCCTCGAACTTGCTGTCCAGCTTGGCCGTTAAGACAATAATGAATTTACGGGAGCGGATGTCTTTGTCGACTTCAATTCGGATATTGCGGGAGAAGCCGAGAATGATATTTTTCGGATGTGTGAGAATGATATCAGAAGCGTCATATTGCGCGTCTCCCTCACCGACTGTGTACGGCTGAATATTGGATACTCCTTTGACCGGTACGCCGAATGCTGTTGACAAGCCGCCCTGAACAGCCTGGTCCCCAAGGTTTGTCTGGCGGTCTGCCACGCGGTCCTTCCATTCAACTTCTAAGCCGTGAGACGTATAGAATCTGAATTCCTGAGGGATGCGCAAATATTTTGGCGGAACTGCCTTTAAGCCTTTCTTGAATGTCGCTCTGGACAGTTCTTCACCGTTCATGTCAACGATATGGGAAACCGCCTGTTTACGGATGCCGTCCAGCTGTGCCAGATACGGATCAGCTGATGCTGTATCACCGTTAACGATCAGCTCTTCAATATCAACTGCTGCGCGCTCTGCTAAAATTTGCATGATTGTCTGCTGCAGGCCGTCTTTTTCAATATTGTTTTCAAGTGTGTCATACGTAATGTTAATTTCCGCAATGACTTCCTTCGTGTTCAGCTGGACAGTGCTTGTCGTTGGAACTGTCAGCTCGTCGTTTGACAGTGCTTTTCCTTCTTGCGCAGCCCGCAGAATACGCTGGCCGAAGCCGATTTTCTCAAATTTTTGCGAGTCATTTTCCATTTGAATCACGCGGGATTCACTGAAAATGGTCGGCGTGTTTTGCACCATGCGGATAAAAGCCGATGCTTGCGCAGGGTTCATAAGCCCGCCGCTTTTTAAAGCAGAAAGCGACATTTCCGCTTTCCGAATGATCTCTTGATTTCTCAATTGATTTCCTCCTCCTTGACTGGTTTTACAGCAGTCCGCTCCAGATTGATTTTTTGACTTGCTCTGTATTGCCGCCCGTATCGTCCGCTGTCTGCTTAGACGCGCCTCGCGCTTTTTCCAAAGCCTCGA
This sequence comes from Bacillus sp. SIMBA_008, assembly GCF_046535495.1. Classification (NCBI taxonomy): domain Bacteria; kingdom Bacillati; phylum Bacillota; class Bacilli; order Caryophanales; family Bacillaceae; genus Bacillus; species Bacillus sp. SIMBA_008. The sequence continues at coordinate 599,156 of NZ_JAWRWL010000002.1, forward strand.
TGCGTTCGATCAGCGGGGCAAGCATGTCTTCAACGAGCTTTTTCAGACGCTCGTCATCACCCGTCTGCTCCGGCTTTTCCTCCGTGTCTGTGTTTTTTTCAATCCGCTCAAGCCGTTTGAGCAGAGGGTAAAGCGCATGCTCGAATGATTCTTTCATGTCTTCTTTTCTCATTTCTTCAGTCTCCTTCCCTGTTTTGTCAGCAAGCATTTGCTTGAATACACTGAAGAACCCTGCTTTTTCGACCGGTTCTTCTTCATACACATCTGCAGTGCCAGCCATGCTGTAGCCGGTGATAATTCCAGCCTTAATCTGTTCCCACACCTCGTCAGACGCTCTTGTCACGAGTACCCATGAGCCCTTTGTAATCCGCTTTGATCCGATCATAAAATCATCGGGCGCCACATAGGACTCGACCACGACGCCGGTTCCGCCCTCAAAGCTGTGATTGATATCAATCTCCCGTGCCTCCGCGAGAAAACCGTGCGCCGCTTTTTCAATTTCCTCGGCGGTCATAAAATCGCCGTGGGCATCAGGAACATCAGGCTCATACACGATTCCGTACACGAGCTTTTGTTCATCCTGCTCACTTTTTGTAAACAGCCGAACCTTTTTTTCAAATGACGGAGGTTTGGCTGACTTCGTAAAGAAAAATTCTGTCTGGTTAGCCGCCTTGTCCACATAACTGACAAAGCTGATTTTGGCATTTCTTAATTCTCGCGCCACCTGCTTGATTCACCTCCCTTCAGGACGTTTTGATATCTTCGATGCTTTCTTTCAACTCCTGCATGAGCGCAGTCAGGTTTGTCTTTTCCGCATCCTGTCCTGCAGGCCGTTTATAAATGTCCTCAGGCCACTCCTCCAGTGTTTTGCCAAGCACCCGTCCGGCAAGGTCGCGTAAATCATTCGGCGAGACTGCTCCTGCTGTAATAAAAGGACCGAGCACCTTCGCAATCTCAAGCGGATCACGAAAGTCCGGTCCTTTTAATGTCAGCCTGACGTCATGGATATTCAGCTCCGGCAAAAGCAGCGTATTCAGTTTATTCACGAGCGTTTTTCGCTCCGGCTGAAAAACCTGCTCCTCCGTAATTTTTCTAGCCGTATCAGCTGTCGCCCGGTTGTATTCCTGGGCCTCGCCTGTATACAGCGGCGGGAGGCGGAACGCTGAACGCAGCTTATTTCTGCTTTTTTCATCGTATTCAAGAAACAAGGCGTCGTTTTGGAGAATTTCAGCCAAGGATTTGATTTCCACGGAAACCGGCGTAATATCCTCGCCTCCGTGGAGATCCTTTTCTTTTGCGATTCCTTCCGCTTCGATCAGGAGAAATTTATGGGCGTTTTCAACACCTTCAAGATCATTCATGTATTCCTGCAGCTCCCGGTAAGAAGCTTCAGACAGCATCCCGTTTTCCACTGTAATCGCAGCGGGGACGTGACGTCCCTGCTTAAAATACATAAAATTGAGCTCTTCTGCTTTTCGGGCCCCGTATAAATTGACAATATTGCCGATCCAGCGGGGTACACCGTATACGCCGCTTCCGATTTTGAGGTGAATGGCTTCATTTGCTTGATACTTCTCTGCCAATGTGTTTACATATTCACCTGTGCGCATATCCATTTTTCGCGGATCGCCGTATTCTTTAAAAAATACTTTCTTTCCATTGATCATCTGCACATATTTTCGGAAGCGTTTTTGCCTTTTGATCCTTTTCATTTTCCCGTTTTCTTCATATACAAATGAAACCTCTACAGGCTCGCCGGCTCCGCATACACGCATATATTTCACATCTAAATATTCGATGCCGGCAGGTTTTCCCGCCCCGTCGCGAAGCACTTCCATAAATCCGTTGCCTGTTTTTTCTCTGTCTTCGATGGCATAGCCTAAAATCATTTCAGCTGATTCATCAAAGTGAAGACATTTATAAAAGGCTTCGAGTCTGGCCCAGTCTTTTTCCGCTCTTTTCTTTTTTGCCTGATCGACATCACTTGCGTTGACATCAAATGTGTACTCAACATCGAATCCAAAGCCTGTAATATTCACTCTGTACGCATCAATGCATTGCTGAAGAATAGTCGAGTATTCGGCAATGGTTTTGAGCTCGATGATATTGTAGGGCGGAGCGATAATGTCCTCTCCGTACAGCTCAGAAAAGTCATCTTCATAGATTTGCTTTGTCTGAGGAGCCGCGGCATTGGCTTTAAATACAGTTGCTCTGACTGTTTGATTGTGCATGATTTATGACCTCCTCCTTTCTCGGTTCGGCCGGATTCGTTTGTGTGCTGTCTCTTTCATATCAGCAACCTCATAATCATCAAGCGCATACCAAATGGCAGAAAGCGTATGCGGGTCAATCGTGAATTCATCCTCAATCAGAGCTCCGTTTTTATCTTTGGCATACGTAAGTGTCTTGAGCTCATAGATGACATTTTCACAGCGATCCGAACAGAAGATTTTTTTGAACCGTTTTACCTTTTTGGTATATTGAAGCCTGGAGCCGGGAAACTTTCTGGCTCCAACCATCCGAAAGCCCTGCTGGCGGAAATATTGAATGCTTTTCGGCTCAGCCGAGTCGGCTTTGATCAATTCCTGTGTCTCAATAAACTCACGCAGCTCCTCAGCCGTCCTGTCATCTGTCATTTTGTTTTGATAATACTCCCAATAAATGTAGAGGTATTTTTTTTCAGGATCTACAGCAAGCCGGACGACGGCATTATAGGATTCCTCGAATCCAAAATCCATGCCTGTACGAAAGATTGGCTTGCTGATGGCTGCGATACATTTTTTCATTTGATTATGCGGGAGTACCTCGAACTGCGGCAGCACCCTGATCCCATTGACGCCGAATCGTCCTTTGCGGGCAATCCGGTACAGGTCGGGATCATACTCTTTGAGTCCGTCAAGCTGTTTCAGATAGCTTTCCGGGAGAAAAAGATTGTCGTTAGCGGTGGAATGATGGTAATACGTATCTCCCTTCACAATCGTCCGCTTTTCGTAAAGTTCGCTGTCATCCAGCACAAACCGTTTCTTGCGTTCATCCCGAAAAAAATGCCTATACGTCCAATTGGAGGTGCCGACGGGATTGGTGGTACAGATCATATGAAGCTTCAGCTCAGGATGGCGAAGACGTCCGATTAATTCCTTGAACCCCTCATACTTCACCTCTGAGCACTCTTCAATCCATATTAATGAAATGTTATGAACCGATTTTAATTTTGCCGGATTGTCCATTCCTTTGAACATGATCCGGCTGCCATTGTGAAATCGCAGCTGCAGCGGGGAAGAAAGAGATGCCACAGCCTTTGTGAGACCGAGCTCTTCGATCACCTCTTGAAACAAGGCGAAGGTCGAATCCCGATGGGTATCGAACACCTCCCGGATCACAAGGGCCGTCCGTTTTTCCTTCAGCAGCTTTAGCACGATTTTCAATGCGGTATGATAGCTTTTGGAGGAGCCGTAGCCGCCGACGAGAAATTGGTACGTCTGCTCCCAATTGAACACGTAATCTTCGAAATGAGGATTGATTTCTTTTACAATCATGACTTGCCCTCTTTTCGTTTGATCATAATTTCAATCGGCTCCTGGCTGTCATCTGTTTTCTCCGCTTTTTGTTTGGCAAGCTTCAATTTCTCATTTTCAATTTTTTGTTTAAATTGATCTGGAAACAAATCAAAATATAAGGACAGCTTCTCAAGCGCCTTCATTTTATCTGCAAGCTTGATGGCAATGCCTTCTTTGCCAAGCTTTGCTTCCGTTACAATGGTGCCGTCAACGAGCCCCGAGTCTTTGACATCGACAAAGCTGACTTCCTTCATAATCGGGTTATCATCTTCATCAAACAGCGGACCCGATTTCCCGACAGCCTGGACCTCTTTTTTTCCAAAGGTCACATAGTCCGTAATATCCGCAAACGCGATCTTGATATAAACCTGCAGCACATCCATCGCTTCAATAAACATCTCATTGACCATTTCTTTTTTAATGCGTTTGATTTCAGCAGCAACCTTTTCGTTTTTTAAGAGCCGGCTGCCCGTCACATGAGCGCTGTCCGGAGAATAGCCCGCTTTGATTGCTGACTGTGTGGCATTGAAGCTTTTGACGTAATACAGGCAAAACAGCCGCTGGCGTTCATTTAATTCATCGTTGTCTATAGGGCGCTGTTTTTGTTCGTTTTTGGACGCAGAAAACAGGGCCTCTTTCCATTTGTCTTGTTTTTTCCAGATGCCGATTGTTTTCGCGGAAACACCGATTGTGTCCGCAATCGCCCGATTTGTGATCTTTCCTTGATGTTGTTGATAGATTGCTAATGCTTGTTCGCGCTGTTGTGTTTTCATGCTACGGCATCACCGCCACCTCCAGCATGGTTATTTATTCATAAAAGCGGCTGATCATGCCAGCCGCTTATGTGTCATGCTCTATTCACTTATAGGTGGCAAACGTATGACAAGCTTTCAGGCAAGTGATCGATTCATTTCTTCCTGCTGTCTTTGCATCTTTAAACTCGCCCGTTTAATCGTCGTTTGCACTGTCGATTTTTTCACGCCGAGAAGATCGGCGATCCGTTCATAAGAAAAACATTCTACCTTATGCAGCAAAAACATTTCCTTTTCTCTGTCCGTTAACAGGGCTAATGCTTCTCGAATTTTCTCTCTGTCTTCTTCTGATACCTGTCCGTCCGGCTCAAACATCATAGCGCTGGAAAATGATTCGATGATTCTCGGGTCCTTGATCATCAGCCGCTGGTAGGCATCACGCCGGTCAATCGCCCGTCTGATGCCGGGCTGCCTTCCTTTTTCAAGCCATTCTGTTACATATTCAAGATCAGTAATCATATTTCTGATGATTTTTTTATCCTTCAGCTCTTCAGCTGAGAGCACGGATTCATCTGCCTCAGCGAGCGGTTTATATTGTATTCTTGTTTGTTTGAGCGTGCGTTTATATTCAAATAGTAAGTCTTGCATTCTATGATCCTCCTCATTTTTGGCAAATAAAAAACGGACACCAATCAACGCACAAATGCTGTGCAGTTGATCAGTGTCCGCAGGCTTTCCGTCTTGGACGTATTCTGTTTTCGCTTTAATTTAATTTGTAGCCGATTTCAAATTCCACACGGGCAAGGTCGCCCTTTCTTGTTTCGACGAGCGTTTTTCCATGCTCCGGCGCTTCTGTGATCCATGCTTCTTGCTTGATGCCATCCACAATAATGACACGGATTTTCCCTTCCTCCAGCTGGCTCTTAAGCGTGACGGAATCAATATGCTGCAGTTTTTTAGGATGAATCATGTTTTATTTCCTCCCCTTTACGGTGCAGCGCTTGCTTCAGCTTTTTCTAATAGCTGAATGATGCGCTCCTTTGAATGAACAGAATTCCCTTTCAGAAAATCAAGTGCTGCTTTAGACGCTTCCAGCAATTCAGGCGCAGCGGCCATCAAAGCGGCATTGCTTTTTTGCGAATAAGAGCTGAGGTCAAATACAGCTGCAATCAGCCGCCCGTTTGAGTACGGAAATCTTTCTTTTTCTTCTTCACTGTAAGCTGAATAAATATAGATCGGTTTCGTATCCCCGCACGGGACAGCACGCCACGGTGCAGGGCTTTTCTCTGCCTGTTTTGTCTTTGCCAACACTTTCACTTCCCGTCGTCCTTATACCATTGTTCAATGTTTTTTTCTGTTCGCTTTGCCCGAAACAGCAAAGCGATTAGTGCAGTCAGCTGTTTAATCATAGATATTCAGCCTCGTTTTTCCCGCTGTCAGCATTTGCTCCAGCTTTTGAATGACAGGCGTTAAGTCAGTGCCGGACCGGCAGTTCGGACATGGATGAAAAACGACTCCAATACCGGTATGTTCCACAATGACTTTCTTTGTTTGACAAAGCTTACACATTATCTGACGCCCTCCAATCTATGGTTAAGCTCGTAGGCTGCTCCTTTGATAATCACTAAATAGTCACTGCACATCTCATAGATTCTCGTGCCGAGCGCTTCATCGACCCGTACAAGTCCTTCAATTGTCAGCTCGCTCGAAAGCAAAATCGGTTTATGATTTAAGTAGCGATAATTGAGTACCGAATACATTTGCTCTAATTGCCAATCTGTAGCGCGGGGTTTGCCGTTAACCGGTTTAAACAGGTCATCTATGAACAGCACATCCGCCTGCTTCATCCGGTTCAGCTTCGCTTCTAATAGGGCAAAATCATTTTTCAGATCAGTAAAGCCTTCCACGAACGGAAAATAAATGACAGGCACATAGCATGTTCTCATTAATTCGTTGGCAGCGGCAGTCAAAAGGTGTGTTTTCCCTGATCCGGGCTGTCCTAAAAGGGCAATGCTGTTTTTTCGGCAATCCTTGATTTGTTCATAATCGGCAACATACTCTTTTGTACACTCAAATGCGTCTTTTATGGCCTGCGGCTTTCCCTCCGTGCGGAATTCCTTGAAGCCGAGCTGTCTGAAAGCGTGGGTAATCTCACTTGCACCCAGCAGCCGCTTCACTTTCCGTTCTGCCATGCAGCTGCACATCGTCCAGACTTCCAGGCCATTCTGCCTGACGAGATAACCGCCCTGATCCTTGCAGCGCAGGCAATCATACCTGCTTGTGTCTGATTCGGCCGGTTTGTCCGCCAGTAATGGACGTCTCCCTCTTCTCAGCTCGTCCAAAATCTGTTCGATTGTTCGTTTTGTCATGTTTTTTCATCCTCTCATGCTGAATTGCGGCATTCTTTTTGGCTTGCTGCGCGAAAAATCTGTCTTCAATGAATTTCGAGCAGTAGCGAAAAGCCTTGATTGTTTCAGAAGCGGCGGTCCGCCGGTTTTCAAAAGTCTGAAAGCATTCTTCAAGCCATTTGATTGTTTGCATGACAGGAACGCCGATGGCAACAATGCGGGCGATGGCTTGATAATCTCTTGAGGAAGGATACACGGTGCGTCCTTCTTGAGCCGACCGTAATTGTGTAAACCGCTTCGCAATGTGATCCACTGCATCATCAGCAGCAGTATATTTGTTTGTTTTATCTATATCTGTACGGTCGTTTGTGTCCGGTGTCTGCGGCGAAAATGGCCGTTCTTTTAGACTCCCGTGTACAGTATTGTCCGATCTGAAGCTGAATTTTTTGGAATGCTTGACCGAAATCATCAGTCCGTATGGCGCACGGACGGCCTTTATGTAATCATGGTTTTCGAGAAGCTCCAGCCATCTTCTGACGGTTTTTTCACTTACGCCGAAGACTGCCGCCATTTCTCTCGCTTTTAACGGCTTATGGCCGAGTACGATGCCCCAGCTTACCCCGTCTTTTTCGATTTCTTTTGTTGTTGAGCTGATAAACCAGAGAAACAACCATAGCGCCGGGCCCATTTTGTCATAATGTTCTGAATTCAATAACCCTGAATACGTCGGAAAAGGATAGCTTTTATCGTTTTTCATTGTACGCCGCTTCTCCCTTTAACATCATGTATGCTTGAAACTGCTCTTGCGTTTCAAAGTGGAACACCGGAAGGCCGCATGCCGTAAACGAAATGGTGCCGCCGGATTGTCCGAGATGGCGCTGATCTATGGGATTTTCACTAAAAACAATTTGGATTGGATACATGTGATCACTCTCCTGGTTTGTTTTCGATACATTTCGTATCAACTGTTACCAAGTATAAACGATACGAACTGTATCATCAAGTTATTTTTGATACTTTTTTTATCATAACTTTATTTTGATACATATTGTATCTATAATCATAAGTAACGTAGGGAGTTTAAAAAAGAGAGGTCATAGTATGATAGGCGGCAGATTGAAGAGTCTCAGAGGGAAAAGGACACAGGAAGAAATCGCATCACACATCGGTGTGTCACGGGCACGATATTCCCACTATGAAAATGGGCGAAGCGAACCTGATTACGACACACTCCAAAAGCTGGCTGATTACTTTCAAGTAACGACTGATTACTTATTAACGGGAAAAGACAAAAAATCCGATGACGACATGTTCTCAGATCCGGACCTGCAGCTTGCATACCGCGATATGCAGGATTTTTCCCCAGAAAGCAAACAGCAGGCCATCGAATTTATCAACTATTTAAAAGAAAAAGAGAAAAACCGCAAACCGAAAAATAAATAAATCGTTCTCTGTTCTCTAAAACATATAAAAAGTAGACCGATATAAAGAAAAAAGTGTTTATTTTTTAAAGAAAAGGGAAAGATTTCTACACTACTTTCCAGTCCTATACGGGCTTTTCTTTCTCGCTAAAAACAGAACAAACGTTCGAAAGGGAGTATTCAATTGGGCGATTACTTATCACATCTGGAGGAATACGTTAAAAATTTATACGGCCGGCTGGGCATCACATCCCCTCATCACATTGACATGCTGAAAATCGCAAAGGATCTGGATATTTGGGTGCATTTTGAGGATATGGGGAGCATGATGGTGAAATACGACGGCATGTACAGTATCGTATTGAACCAAAAAAAGTCACGGGAAGAGCAATGGGAGGATTTTGGCCATGAGCTGTGCCACGTGTTAAAGCATGCAGGCAATCATTTTCAGATGAACAAGCTCTTCAGAGAGCTTCAAGAATTCCAGGCAAATCAATTTATGTACCACTTCTGTGTGCCAACCTTTATGCTGTTGCAGATGGAACTGCCGCAATGGAGAAGCCAGGCACTCGCCACAATTGCGGCGGTATTCCGGGTAACAAAGGAATTTGCTGATAAAAGGCTTGACATGTTTGAACGGCGTAAAGCAGGTATTCAATTTCAGAAGCGGCTCGCTTATTTATTATCTCACAAGCGGCCAAATGCGTACGAGGAAGGCGATCAGCAGCACTTGCAGGTCGCTGAGGAAAAAGCGTTATATCATATTGGCAAAAACATCTGATCAAATAATCTGATCAAATACGGGCTAAGGATATATTCCTCAGCCCAGAAGAGAACCTAACATTTCGACATTGGGGGAACTGTATTATGCAGCCACATGGGCGCCGGTTTAAGGTGAGGCGCAGATGCGAACGCAATCGGAGCCGGGATATACCTGAATTCACCCCGGCCGTCAAAGGCTTCCCCATGTGCCCATCTTCCTTGCGAGCTTTCATCCCCCCTGGAAAAGTTAAACAAATCATAGGAGACTTCTTGCTTTTCGAGCTCACGCGGAAACGTCGTCGGGACGACAATATCCCGTTCTCTTTCCTCCAGCTCTTTAATGGCCGCGTACCACATATTTTGATGATAGGTATCCCTTGCAATCAAAAATGACAGCATATCTCTTACCCCTGGATCATCGGTCATGGCATAAAGCCGTGTCACCTGAAGGCGTCCTTGGGCCTCCGCATTTAAGTTAGCGCGAAAATCGGCCAGCAGGTTTCCGCTTGAGATAATGTATTTTGCATTCCACGGATAGCCCTCACTATCTGATGCCATCGCCCCCAATCCGGACACAATCGCGTGCTGAGGATTCATCCCTGACATGACTGCTGCGATAGCTGGATTGCTTTTATAAGCATCCTCCTGTACATCCGCGGGTGCATTGTCCAGAAGCCTGGAAATCATCGTTGCCAGCATTTCTACGTGCCCGATCTCTTCGGTCCCCACATCATATAACAAATCTTTATACTTAGCAACCGCCCTGCAGTTAAACCCTTGAAACAAATACTGCATCATGACGCTAATTTCACCGAATTGGCCGCCGAGCACCTCTTGAAGTTTTTTCGCATAAACCGGATCGGGATGAGCTGGCTTTGCTTGATATTGAAGCTCTTTTATATGATAAAACATGAATCATTCCTCCCTACACTTTCGCACAATCCCAGCGTATGAAGGAATAGGCTGACAGTGCAGGTCCCGTTTCGTTTTATGTATAAAAGCCAAGCTTGACGGCTTCCACATATCGATCAAACAAATCGTTTTGTATGTAGCTTTTATCACGGCACCCAAAATTGCAGAACAGCGCGTTTCTTTGTGCCGTGCTCACCTCCAATTGCAGCCCCATTTCTCTTTTCGTCCGATTGACAATATTGTTTGGGTGTACACCTGCCAGGCGGTCTTTCTCATTAGTGAGCTCGGCGCTAAAACCCGCTTCATTCAGACGCTCACAAATGAGCTTGGCTTTTTTACGATCCGCCCCGCCGACCAAAGTATGCTGGATTTTCGGATCATAATACCCGTGAAACGCTAATGCGTAATGGTGGGCATTCACTTTTTCTAAAGCCAGCGGCTCATCAAAACGAATGCTGGTGAGATGCAAGGAACGGTTGTTTCGCGGCTTTAGACCCTCAAACAAATAGATGGAACATCGATCCGAAAATGCCCGCACCAGTTCACTGACGCCAGGCTCAATTCTGCCGCCGTGGGGACCGAGGACGATAAGCTCACTTCCGTTTTTCTCTTCATAAATAATCCGGTACTCCGACTCAGAAGCAGAAAGGGCCGCAAAGCTGTCATACCTATCTGTCATTTTGAACGCCCCCCTTTACCAGTCAGCACCAGTTTACTCTACTCATCCATGAATGAAAACCTTTTTTATAGTATGATTTGATAGAATACGCAGAGGAGGTATATGATGGGGTTTATTGATGGATTACTCGGCAATGCGTCAACACTGTCAACGGCTGCTGTAAAAGAAGAGCTTGCTCATATTTTACTTGAGGGTGAGAAGGTTGAAGCCGCGTTTAAGCTGGTTCGCGATTTGATTGTCTTCACTGACAAGCGGCTTATTCTTGTGGACAAGCAGGGAATCACAGGCAAGAAAACGGAGTTTCAATCGATTCCGTACAAAAGCATTTCCAGATTCAGCGTGGAAACGGCCGGCCGCTTTGACCTCGATTCAGAGCTGAAAATTTGGATTTCCGGCGCAGAACTTCCTGCCGTCTCAAAGCAGTTTAAAAAAGATGAGAGCATTTATGATATTCAAAAGGTGCTTGCCGCAGTTTGTATGTAAGATAAAAAGACGGAAGCTTCACAGCTTCCGTCTTTTCATTTACAGCTTTTCCTCCAGCTTCGCTTTCGTTTTCGGACCGTAAATCCCATCAGCCGTTAAACCGCTGACAGACTGAAAACGTTTCACTGCATTTGCTGTTTTCGGGCCATAAACGCCGTCAACGCCGTGATTTTTCGCTCCTTTATCAGGATAAAAATAAAGAGCGGCTAAAGCGGTCTGCACCTGCTTTACTTTTGTCCCTTTCGTCAGCGGGCTTGTCACTTTGATCACGCCGGATGGGAGCGGATATGAGAATGCGGCATGGCTTTTAGAAGCAGATGCCGTCTGAGGCAGTTTGATCACTTGTCCGACTTTAATGTAATTCGGGTCAGTAATATGATTGATGCTTTGCAGCGTTTTCACACTGACTCCGTGTGATGCGGCAATCCCTGACAATGTGTCGCCTTTTTTCACATGATATACAGACGCTGAAGAAGAGACTGCAGCTTTTTTAGCTGATAAGCCCCCATTTAATTCCTTTTCAATTGCCGCCTTCACTTGATCCCAGCGCCCCTCTGATAAAATGCGGTGCGGGCAATACTTTCCGTTCCAGTCCTGGTGCTTTCTCACACGATCGATGCCCCAGCCGCGCTCCTTCAAAAGCTGTGCAACAAATGAAATCGCCAAGGCTTCAGCTGCCTCATACTTCGGTCCTCCCGATTTGCTGTAGCAAATCTCAACACCGATTGATTTGCGGTTTCCCGGACCGTTTGTGCCGTCACCAGTGTGCCAAGCGTTTCGGTTAAGCGGCAGACCTTGAATCACCTCTTGATCATCGACCGCAAAATGAAAGCTTGTCGAGCTTGTGTTCCCGATCATATAGCTGATTTCATTGGCCGCTGATGCATCGTTTGCCGTGTTGTGAATGGTAATGTATTCAGCGGACATTGCATTAGGACACTTCAACGCGTATTTCGCCTCAGAAACCAAATTTTTCTTTACTGGAATGCTCACCTATCATCTCTCCTTTTCTTTTTTCATAAATAGGTGGCATTCGTAGGACGAAAAGCTCATATCATCTATCACCGTAATATGGATAAATGTGTTAAACTGAAGTTCACGGAGGGTCTAAATATGTATACATATTTAATGCTGACAATGAGAACAGAGAAATTTAATCAGGAGCATGTGGCTGGGCACTATGAATTTCTGGATCGTTTACAAGCAGAAAAACGTTTAAAAATGTTTGGGCCATTTAGCGACGCCACAGGCGGAGCGTATGTCATCGAAGCAGATTCACTGGAAGAGGCAGCGGAAATCGGCCATGCGGATCCGCTGGTGGCAAGTGGATCTTCTGAGCTGACGATAAAAGAATGGAAGCTGAAGAAATAAAAAAGACCCCTAAGGGTCTTTTTTATGCATCATGTTTGATTGCGTGCCGCAATATGAAATGTTTTCCCTTCTGTGTTTGCTGTTTCACCTGCATGAACCATCACCTGAGTAAAGCTGAACCCGACCGCAACGAGCAACAAACCTGACATCCATTTAGATTTCATATAAACAATCTCCTCTCTGGATTTGTTTTTGTGCGTGCACCATTTTCTCATAAAATGAAAGTGCTTTTTCGGGCTGTCCGTTTTCTATATAGAATTGGGCAGCATCATGCGCCAGCTCTTCAATATAAGGATACAGCATATGTTCTTCAAGAAATTGAAAGGTGTGTGAGACTGATTCTGTGTCTATGTTTTTTCCGTATAACGCATGTAAAAATTGAAAAAGCTCCACGAATAATTCATCACTGTATTGACGGGCGATTTCCAATCCTTCACGATACTTTTTTTGCGCTTCGGCGTCATTTTTTTGTTTATACAGAACTTGTGTTAAAGAGTAGATAGAATGCGGAAGATTATCGAACTTTTCCGACTTGCAAATAGAAACAGATTTCTCAAAGTATTCGGCTGCCTTTTGCAGTTCACCCATTTTCTCATAGCAGTTTCCGAGATTATATAGGGCGGAACTGATCAGGCGGGGATTGCCTTCTTTCTTTGCAAGATCTAAAGCCAGTTCTAAGTGGGGCAATGCTCTTTCTGGATACTGCATATCATCATAATTACCTGCAATAACGAATTCACATTGGATTCTGCGGACGGTGTACGTTTCATACATTTGGTATGTTTCTAATGCCTGAACGGCGTAGCTCATCGAAACATAGGTTTGTTTTAAATTGTAAAAAATCTCAGCCATTTTAAAAGCAAACTCGGCTTTCTCAATATCATCCGAGACGAGGGCAAGATTCTTTTCTGCCCGTTTATAATACATCATGGCACTGACAAACATCTTCTGCTTAAATTCATACATTCCTCGAAAAAAATTAAAGTAATATTCGAGAAGCCCTGTCAGCTTGTACTGATTCCCTTCGATGTCTTCTAATAATTCTGAAAACTCTAGCTGCGACGTGTCCTCTCCAAAAGGCTTAATGTAATCCAGCATGACACGATGCCTGAACTCCATTAAAGAATAATACAGCAGCAAATCTTGGTCTTCTTCCATATCCTCAATTTCTCTTTCTACTTCGAGCTTGACCCGTTCGGCTTCAGCGACGTGGAACTGCCGGATATGAGTATACCATTCATTAATTTTAAGCCCGACATAAGAGGACGGAATCGTCTGCTTCATCCTCAATTAATCCCCCCTTTTGAATTACCCGAGATATGTCATATTTTATCATATTTACAAGAAAAAGAAGAACGCAAAATAACCGCAATTGTCGAATTTCGGCTAACCGCAACAAAAAAGCACGGGTTTTTCAAACACCCGTGCTTTCTTTCAGTGAAAACCGACTTTGTTTCTTTCCATCCAGCTTCCCCGCTGGCTTTTTCTTTGCTCTCCTGTCATGTCTTTCACCATGGTTTCAATATGGTGATTCCCTTCTTGGTGCCATTGAAGGGCTGAAGATACATATAATTCTCCCAGCTGTGCAAAGGAAAAGCCTTCTGTAAGTTTTGCGGCGTTTTTTATTTCTCCTTCACTCAAAAAGATGCCAAAGCCTCTCATTTTCATATATTCCAGCCGCAGCTCTTCATCCGGAAGCCCGATTTCATAGGCACGGTCAAATCGCCCTGCACGATTCATCAAACCTGGATCGATCTCTTCGGGATAGTTTGTCGTACCGATGAGAAATAGCCCCTCTTTTGATGTCGCGCCGTCCAGCGTATTGAGAAAAAAGGACCGCACATCTTCCGGCATCGAATCTATATCCTCGATAACCAGAACTGCAGGAGCGAGGCGTCTCGCTGCCTGAAAGACTTCTTCTATTGTCTCGCTCGACGTAAATTCAGTAATTTGCCAATAAGCAACAGGTGCATCGATACTGCCTGCGATCGACTTCACTAACGTCGTCTTTCCGTTTCCAGGAGGTCCATATAACAGAATGCCGCGCTTGTAAGGGATGTCATATGTTTGATAAAACGATTTATCACTATGAAAAAACTGATCAATTGATCTGTATATCTCCTTTTTCAATAGCGGATTCATGATGACTTGACTTCGCTGAACCTCTCTGACAATGGCTTCCTGCTCTCTTGAAGTCCCTCCATCTCCATCCGTAAACACGGTCACTTTCCGCTTGCTTTTTTCCCAAAGACGCGGTCTGACTCCCTCCAGAAATGCACGCATCCTTTCATCGTTAACCGCAAACAGACAATCAAAACTCATAATGCTCCCATCTTGAAAATATGGAATTCTGGCAAAAGCAACTCCCTTTTCGGGATACGCGTATACACTGTTTCTTATAGACTTATGGACGGTATAATCCGGTTCTTTCTCATCTTCATCGTAAGCAAAGGTTTTCTTTTCAAGCTTTTCAAATATATATGCCACATGCTCAGGCTCCAATGAACCGCTGCGGACATCTTCTACAAGAAGCTCCCAGTATTCCGTATTTGGATCATCACTGGCATAGAGCTCATAGAATACACCGTATTGATCATAAAGCGTTTCTTCAATCCGTGTGATAAGGTAACCGAAAGTGCCGTAGCCCGCCGCAGCTCTTTCATTCTCTTTTTCTTCGTACTGATAAATGAAAGGTATGTTAGTCATGTTTATACTCCATTTCATGTTTTGTGAACGTTATATATACGATTGACATAGCATTTTGTTTCATCCCACAGCATATTACTTGTGAATTCGTAACCGTTGATATAGGATTTCATTGCACCATTTATTTTTACATATGGAGGAGATCATAATGAGCCAATCCAATCAAATTGTCAGCCATTTTTTATCCCATCGAAACGTGACCAATGAGCTTGCCGAAAAAATCAGCAAAGACCATTACAGCTACAAACCGGCAGAAACATCAATGTCAGCAGAAGAGCTGGTCAAACACATTCTTACGTCTTTCCACTTGTTCGCAAATGTCATTAAGGAAGGCAATGCCTCACCATTTCAAAACAAGCAGGAAGAAACAGAAACAGATCTCAATGTTCTGGCAAAAACATATACAGAAAAAACGGCCGCTATCCTTGAACAGCTGACTGAAGAGCAGCTGGACAGAGAAATTGATCTGACATCCGCTTTCGGCAGAAAAGTCACAGGCCGCGCGCTGCTTCAGCTTGCAATGGAGCATGAAATTCACCATAAAGGCAACCTGTTCGTGTATGTGCGGGAAATGGGTCACACTGAGCTTCCTTTCTATCAGCAGCGCATGTAGCGTAAACAAAAAAAAAGATACCTGTTAAGAGGTATCTTTTTTTTGCGCCTTTAGTACTTCTCGATTTCGTCCAGACACTCATTATAGGGCAAATGAATAGAGATATTGAGCATACCAAAATTTCAAGCAGCTAACGTACAAAAATTCAAAAAATTTAATTGATTAACGCGTCCTAATCATATATAATCTGATAAAAATAGTCGGGTTTTCAGGAGGCCTTTATCATGAGTGTAAGCATCATATTGATGGGTTTGTTTGTCGGAGCCTTAGTCGGATTGACGGGAGTGGGTGGAGCGGCCTTATTAACTCCCCTTTTAATTGTGCTTGGAATTAATCCTTCCATCGCGGTCGGTACAGATCTTGTATATAACTCGATCACAAAGCTGTTTGGCGTTGCCTCCCATTGGCGGCAGAAAACGATTAATTTTAAATTGGTAAAATACTTAGCCATCGGCAGTATTCCGAGTGCTTCGCTAGCCATTGGCATCTTGCATTTGTTCCCCGCCTTTCACCAGCATCAGGAAGAAATTATTAAGCACGCTCTAGGATATGTGTTAACGCTGGTTGCCATTTCAATCATCGTTCGTTTGTTTTTGGATAGAAAACTTCGTCCCAACCGCTGGCAGCTGATGCCGCTTGAAAATAAGCGGGCGCTGACGATTCTTATTGGTGTTGTGTTTGGGTTTATCGTCGGCTTAACATCAATCGGTTCCGGCTCATTATTTGCAATCGCCATGATTTACTTATTTAACATGAAAGCGTCACAGATTGTCGGAACAGATATCGCGCATGCATTTCTTCTTGTTACGGCAGCAGGCATTTTGAACGCTAGCTTCGGAAGCGTGGATTACATGCTGGCAGCTAATCTGCTCATTGGTTCAATTCCCGGCGTGCTGATCGGAAGCCATCTTTCGCCTCGATTCTCCCCGCGTCCACTGCAATTTATTATGGCGTCCATTATTTTAGTCAGCGGTTTAAAATTGATTTAATGAAGAAGGCTATCCGCTTGAAGGATAGCCTTTTCTTATTATAGCGTCACACCCGATTTAAAAATGGCGAGTTCTCTGAAATCATTTTTTTCATGGTTCACAAGCTGGCCGCTTGCCACCTCAACCATATAGTGGATAAAATCACGCAGCACATATTCCTCATGAACATCATCCTCTGCTAAAAGGCCTGCGTTAAAATCAATCCAATGCGGCTTCGCTTCATACAGCTCGGTGTTTGTCGCTACTTTCACCGTCGGGACAAAGGTGCCAAACGGCGTGCCTCTCCCCGTTGTAAAGAGGACAATTTGGCAGCCGGCCGCCGCCAATGCGGAGGAGGCGATCAAATCATTGCCTGGCGCGCTCAAAAGCGTCAGCCCTCTTGTCTTGAGCACTTCCCCGTATTTCAAGACATCCGTGACAGGAGAAATCCCCGCTTTTTGCGTACAGCCCAGCGATTTATCCTCAAGTGTAGAAATGCCGCCCGCTTTGTTGCCCGGTGAAGGATTTTCGTACACCGGCTGATCATGTTTGATAAAATATTGTTTAAAATCATTGATTAATTGGACTATCTTATGAAACACTTCTTCATTGGCAGCCCGCTGCATCAGGATGGTTTCTGCGCCGAACATTTCCGGTACTTCCGTCAGCACCGTGCTCCCTCCCTGTGCAATGAGATAATCTGAAAAACGGCCTAGCAGCGGGTTTGCGGTTATGCCGGAAAAACCGTCCGAACCTCCGCATTTCAGCCCGATCTTCAGTTCAGACAGCGGAATGTCTTCTCTCTTATCTCCTTTGGCCGCTTCATGAATTTCCTTCAGCAAAGCAACGCCTGCCTCCATTTCGTCGGTCACCGACTGGGATTCCAGAAACTTCACCCGCTTCAAGTTCACATCTTGCAGTGCTTCCTTCATTCTTGCCAGCTCATTGTTTTCACAGCCAAGCCCTAACACCAAGACGCCGCCGGCATTTGGATGGCGAATGGCATTCAGCAGGATTTGCTTCGTATTTTCATGATCGTCGCCAAGCTGCGAGCATCCGTATTGATGCTTTAACACCAGTACGTTATCAAATGGAGCGATATCCCCTGTTTCTCTGACAAAACGCTGCAGCATTTTTTCTGCTATTCCATTGACACAGCCGACAGTTGGGACAATCCACAATTCATTCCGTACACCCGCATCTCCGTTTTCTCTTCTAAAACCTTTAAACGTCCGGTTCTCATTAGAATACGGATTTTCATCAAATCTCGGTGTATAGCTGTATGATTGGATATCAGACAGGTTTGTTTCCGTATTATGGACATGAATATGCTCTCCGATCGAGATATCTTGTGATGCATGCCCAATTGGAAACCCGTATTTAATGATGCTGTCGTTTTCTTTAATAGGCTGCAATGCAATCTTATGGCCTCTTTTTATATCATCCTTTACTTCAATCGACACGCCGTCCGCATGCAGCCTCTCTCCCTTTTGGATATCCCGCAGAGCAAGAAGGACATTATCTTGCTTATGAATCTTTATAAACGACTTCAACGTACCTCTCCCCCTTGTATGCAGTATTGTTCAAGAGCCCGCTGCATGCCCAGCTCATGAATAAGATTCAAGTAAACAGCGACTCTATCAGTCAGCTTCGGTATCTCATTGAGATCTGCCCCCCACAGCCGCTGTTCGCCTAACACTCTTGATGCAATCCGAAGCATGTCGCCATCCTCCTGACACCAAACCTCTTTGAAAAATTGAAGAACTGCCGGATCATCCTGCAATGTCTCGTTATCATGATAAAAATACAGAAGAGCGCTGAAAGAAAACACCAAGCGTTCAGGAAGCTGTCCCTTTTGTTCAGCATATTCCTTAAGAGTCGGCAGGTTTCTCGTTTTGAATTTGGAAACGGAGTTCAATGCAATGCTTTCCAGGTAATGCTTAATATACGGGTTTTTAAAACGGTTCAGCACATCGTCAGCATACTGAGAAAGACCTTCCATTTTTAAAACAGGAAGAATTTCGTCATCAATCAGCTCTCTTATAAATCGCCCCACTTCCGGATGCTCGACAGCATCCCTAACAGTCTTCAAGCCGTATAATAAAGCCACTGGCGTCATTGCTGTATGAGCGCCATTTAAAATTCTTACTTTTTTAGTCCGGTATGGGGTGAGGTCGCTGACAATCTTTGTATGCAGCCCTGCAGCCGCAAAGGGAAGTTCTTTTCCAATCCAATCAGGCCCCTCGATAACCCATAAATAATATTGCTCTCCCACAACTATCAAATCATCCTGATAGCCAAGATCCGCCGTGATCTCATCAATGCTGTCGACGGGAAAACCCGGAACAATCCGGTCTACTAAACTATTACAAAATGTATTAGCCTCATGAATCCACTGTGTAAATCCTTCCTCCAGCTTCCACAGACCTGCATAATGAAGAACCGTTTCCTTCAGCTTTTCGCCGTTGTTCTCAATCAGTTCACATGGGATTAGGACACACCCTTTTGTCTGATCTCCTTTAAAAGCCTGATAGCGGAAGTAGAGAAATGCAGTTAATTTCCCAGGGAATGTTTTTTGCGGTCTATCCTCTAAACGATCTTTTTCCTCACATACAATCCCAGCCTCAGTGGTGTTGGAGATGATAAACCGAAGCCCTTCGCTTGATGCCAATTCTTTGTATGCTTCATAATCAGAAAACAGGTCAATCCCCCGGCTGATTGAGTTGATAATCATATGCTCGTTTACCGCTTCTCCGTCTTTCATTCCTTGTAAAAAAAGTGTATATAATCCATCTTGCTCATTTAATCGTTTGATTTTTTCTGAGCCTCTTGGCTGGACAACTGCCACGCTCCCATTAAAATCAGTGTGTTGATTCAATTGATCAATCTGCCAATCGATAAATCCCCGAAGAAAGTTTCCTTCTCCGAATTGGAGAATTTTTTCTGGATACTGAGTATAGTGATCGTACACATTTTTATTCAGTTTCTGCATCCTTATTGCCTCCCTCTTTTTATGCACACGTTAACATTTTTCTTTATAAAAGAATGCCCGCTGAAAAACGGGGCATCACGTCGTCAATCGTCTGACTGAATCACGCACCATGAATTCTGTGTTTTCCAAGATTTTTTCTGCTTTTGTTTCGGGCTCGCTGATCAGCGACAAGAGTTTTTGCGCACCGAGCACGCTGATTTTCTCCACTGGGCGCTTTACTGTTGAAAGCCTTGGCGTGATGTACTGTGAAAACCCAATATCATCAAACCCGATCACCGAAATATCATCAGGAACGCGCAGGCCCTTTGCGAATATCGCATTCATCGCTCCGATTGCCATGTCATCATTCGAACAAAAAACAGCGGTTGGAGGATTCGGCAGTGCCAGCAGCCGCTCCATCGCTTGAAAGCCGCTTTCCATATCGTACTGTCCTTTGACACTGTATTCATGCTTGATCGGAATATGATGTTGAATCAGTGCAGATAAGTAGCCTTCCTTTCGCTGCTGGGAGGATTTAAAGCCTTCGATCCCCTCGATGATGGCGATGTCTTGATGTCCGGACTGAATGAAGTATTCTACAGCTTCTTGAGAGCCTTCCTTGTCATTGGACAAAATATTCGTGATGGTGCGATCATCAATATCACGATTCAGCACGACAAGCGGAATGTTTTTTTCGCGAATATGGTAAATAAAAGAATTATCAATGTCACTTTGGCTCATTAAAATGATGCCGTCATATCTCATCGGTGTAACGGAGTCATAGTTTTTCAGATCATCAATGCCGCGCACATACAGATTGTAATCCTCACTTATGGCTTGATTGACGCCTTTAATTGTGTCTGCAAAGAAGCTGTGTGAGGTTCCGTTTGTAATGCTTGTAAAGAAAAGCCCGATCGTATGCGACTTTTGCATCGCCAGACTTTTCGCATTTACATTTGGTGTATAGTTGAGCTGCTCTGCTAGCTCTAATATTTTTTTCTTCGTATGTTCTTTGATGTAAGGGCTGTTGTTGAGTGCTCTGGAAACAGTAGTGTGGGATACGTTTGCGAGTTTTGCGATATCTTTTATGGTTACCATCTAATTCCCTTCCTTCTCATACCGGCTGCGATTATTTACTGTATATTGTATCATCAAACATACCGCCTCTCCCACTATATTTCCAGATTAATAAGACACAGGATTCTCAGCTTCTGTTCCCGCTGACTTGCCGATGATTGGACGGACAAAACGAATCACAGCAAGTGAAGCGAAGACAGCCAGCCCTCCGGCAAGCAAAAATGCTCCAGAAAACGTGCCTGTTTGGTCAACAATAAATCCGGTTAAAGCCGGGCCGATAATTCCTGCCGTGTTGGCGAGGAAATGCATGAAGCCTCCAACAGAACCGACTTTGTTTTGATCAACCACATCTTGAATGACAGCCCAATAGATAGCACCTGTTAAATATAGAAAAAATACTGACAAAGCGACCAGTGTGACAGCCCCCGCAGTCGTTGCCACAAGCCCGGCAAAACCAATCAGGACAGCTGATGAAAACAAACACGTGACAAGCACAACCTTGCGCGAAAACAGCACACCTTTTCGGGCCGTTTTTTTGTACACATAGTCAGAAACAAATCCCCCCGCAGCCAGCCCGATAAATCCTAAAATCCACGGTATGACCGTGATGACACTCATCGATTCAACACTTAATCCCCGCTCGTCGACAAGATAGCTCGGAAACCACGTCAAAAAGAAGAAGAGGATGTAGTTGTAAGCGAAAAAAGCGAACGCCGTGAACAGGACCGTTTTTTGCTTCAGGTAAAAGGTGAGCGGAATTTTTTCTCCGGGAGACGTTTCTGCTTTTATTGCCGGTGCTTCCTTGATCGTCTCTTGCGGCTTTTCTTTGACAAACTTGAACCAGAGCACTGCCCATATCAATCCAATAATCATAATGAGAACGAAGGATACCTTCCAGCTGAACGCCACTGCGATCATGCCGACTATCGGGCCGGAAATGGCTCCCCCGAGCGGCGTGCCGCTGTTGGTTACACCGATAACAGACGCCCGCTGGGTCGGCGGGAACCAGTTGTTCACCATCTTGTTGATGGTCGCCGAAAGCGGGCCTTCTCCCATTCCGAAGAGAATGCGTATAATCAGCAGGCTGACAAAGCCAAAAGCGAGGGCGACTGCTCCGCTAAACAGCGACCAAACAACCATCGCGACAAACAAGGTCAGCTTTGCCCCATAGCGGTCGGATGCCACGCCCCCAAGAAAGTTAAAAATCGCATAACCAATCGAAAAACTGCTGAAAATCAAGCCCATTTGCGTGGCAGACAATGTGAGATCATCCTGAATAAAAGGAGCTGCAATGGAAAGCGCCGAGCGATCCAGGTAATTAATCACCCCTGCCAGGAACAAAAAAAGGATAACGGGAAGCTTATCTTTTGAAAACATCTCAACCTCACCCCTATGTTGGTTCAGTTTCTGTTGCACCGCTTTCGTTACACACCTGAATAAGCCATAAATCCTCCATCGACAGGAACGGTGATCCCAGTGACAAAACCGGAATAGGATTCATCCGCCAGCCAAAGAAGCGTACCGAGCAAATCCTCGGGTTTTCCGAAGCGCTTCATCGGTGTTCCCGCAATAATTTTGTGAGATCGGCTGGTGAACGTTCCGTCTTGGTTGATCAGCAGATCATGATTTTGTTTTGTCAGAAAGAAGCCTGGGGCAATCGCATTGACCCGCAGCCCGGTTTCGGCAAAATGAACAGCCATCCACATCGTAAAATTATTGATGGATGCTTTCGCGGCACTGTATGCCGGAACCCTCGTCATAGGTGAATAAGCACTCATGGAAGAAAGGTTGATGATCGCCGGTGAATCGGCTTTCAGCAGCTCTTTTCCAAACACTTGCGAGGCCAGAAACGCACCGGTGAAATTGGTGGAGAATACAGTTAGAAAGCCCCTCTCATCCATATCAAAAAAGGATTGGCCTTCTCCCGCTTCTTCATATGTCTCCACATCGGTTATCGCGTCAGGATGATTGCCGCCAGCCCCGTTAATTAACAGATCAACAGCGCCAAATTGGCCAAGGATGTCTTCCTTTGCCCGTTCCAGTGACATCCTGTCCAGCACATCCGCAGCAACAGCGCACGCTGTGCCGCCAGCCGCCGTTATCTCCTTCTCGACCGCTTGGCCTTTTTCAGCCGTCCGATTCAAAATCGCCACCTTCATGCCATGACGGGCTAGCTCCCGGGCCATCGCAGAGCAAAGCACGCCGCTGCCGCCAGTGATGACAGCCGTTTTACCAGCCAGGTTCTCATGCAGCGGGATCATATGCCCACCTCTTTTTTTGCCATTGCTTCATAGGCGTCCCACAGCCCGTTCAAATACATGATGCCAAGTGCCCGATCGTATAAGCCATATCCCGGGCGGCATTGCTCGCCCCAAAGATGGCGCCCATGATCCGGTCTGACATATCCTTCGTAATCCTGCTTATGCAGTTCTTCCATCACGCCTTGAATGTTGATCGAACCATCCTTTGTTAAATGAGATGTTTCAATAAAATCGCCATTCTCATAAATTTTCACATTGCGAATATGTGAAAATGGAGCGATGCCGGCATACGTTTTAGCGATCTCCACCATGTCGTTAGCGGGATTGGCTCCCATTGAACCTGTACAAAGGGTGATACAATTAGACGGTGAATCTGATATCGCCCGCAGTTTCTTATAGCTTGCCTCTCCTGTGATAATGCGCGGCAGTCCGAAAATCGGCCACGGCGGGTCATCCGGATGAATGGCCATTTGAACACCATAGGGCTCAGCAACAGGAAGAATTTCCTGCAAAAAGAATGATAAATTGTCCCATAGCTTTTCTTCATCGACCGTTCTGTAGGCAGCAAAAAGCTCTTTGATCCGAGCTAATTTTTCGGGCTCCCACCCCGGCAGTGTCATGTCAGATGCATCCTCCACCGTCCGAATCAGCTCTTGAGGATCAAGGCTTTCCACCTTGGCCTTTTCAAAAAACAGAGCGGTCGATCCATCTTCTAGCGGCCGGAACATGTCCGTGCGTGTCCAATCAAAAACCGGCATAAAATTATAGCAGATCACTTTCACGCCAAATCCGGCAAGGTTGCGGATCGTTTGCTTGTAGTTTTCAATATACCGGCCGCGTTCTTCGTTCCCAAGTTTAATCGCTTCGTGAACATTCACGCTTTCTACAACTTCAGCATGAAAACCATAGGATTGAATATATTCGGTCTCGGCTCTGATTTCTTCTTTTTCCCACACGTCGCCGACAGGCTTTTGATGGAGAGCCCAAACGATGCCTTTGACACCGGGAATTTGCTTCACGTGTTCAAGTGTGACTGTATCGTTGCCTCTTCCATACCATCGGAATGTCATATTCATGCTCGCACCTCCGGATTCAGTCATTTAATCAAACGTGATGACGGCTTTTCGCACCTGATCTGGATGCTCCTTAATAAACTGAAATGCATGATGAACGTCATCAACTGAAAATGTATGGGTCACCAGCCCGTTATGCACTAACCGGCCTCCATTCAAAAGCTCTACCACTTTTGGAAACTGATTGGTCTGCAATCGCGATCCGGTTATCGTGACTTCTTTTTTTGTAATTGGCAGCTGAGAAATCTGAGCCGCTCTTTCATCAAATCCAAGCACAACCACATGTCCCGCCGGTGACACAGCCTCAATTGAAAGTGCAAAAGTCTCCGGCAGGCAAACAGCATCAATGACCACGTTTGCTCCTTCATTCCCAGTCCATTCAAGGACCTGCTCGGCAACATGTTCTGCTTGGACATTTACAACAGCATCGGCGCCGTTTTCTTTCGCAAATGCCAGCCGCTCGTCGTTCAAGTCAGTCATCATGACAGCAGCGCCCGCCAGCTTTGCCATTTTCAACACACAGATCCCGATGGGCCCCGCTCCCTGGATCAGAACGGTATCACCTTTTTCCACCTGGCCTCTCCACACTGCCTGGGCGCCTATCGTATAAGGCTCGGCCATGACTGCTTCCTCCCAAGGCAAGTCCTTTGAGACCGCGTGAAGCTGCCTTTCCGGAAGCACAATATATTCCCGCATGCCCCCGTCCTCATGTACGCCAAATACAGAAAGCTTGGCGCAAACATTCGGCCGCCCTTTGCGGCAGGCATAGCACGATCCGCAATAAGAAATCGGCTCAATCACCACATGATCACCGGGTTTTAGGCTCTGTACATTCGCGCCAACTGCCTCCACTTGTCCCGTTACCTCGTGTCCGATGACTCTCGGGAGGGTAGCGAGCGGATTCGTTCCATGATAAATGTGCATGTCTGAACCGCAAATGCCGACTCGCTTGACTTTCACGAGCACTTCATCATCCTTTGAAAGAACTGGCTTCTTCACCACCGCTGTCACCAGATCATACGCTTTTCGCACTTGAACCGCTTTCATTTTTCTCACCTGCTTTTTAAGAATTCATACACGCTCCGGGCGATAGAAATTCCTTTTTCCTTATTTCTTTCTTCATGCAGCTGCTCGATCTCGCCGGGCACATACACTCTTTCGAATCCAACAGCCGGCGGTGATTGCTGCAGTTCATCAATCATGTCATCCATCTGCTCTAAAAACGTATCCCAGTCAGTAAAAAAGGCTGGATTGATCGCGCAAACGTAATGCCCCAGCTTTCTTTTTTGATCAAGGCCGCTGTACATTTTGGCAATATGAGGGCCAAAAGCCGCGCCCGCCAGCAATCCGGAAAACACATCCACTACAATCGATAGTCCATAGCCTTTCGGGCCGCCGAATGTTGAAAGTGAGACGACCTTGTCAGGATCAGTTACTGCTTCTCCGTTTTCATCGACTCCCCATCCTTCAGGAATTTCATTG
Source organism: Bacillus sp. SIMBA_008 (assembly GCF_046535495.1). NCBI lineage: Bacteria > Bacillati > Bacillota > Bacilli > Caryophanales > Bacillaceae > Bacillus > Bacillus sp. SIMBA_008. The sequence goes on from NZ_JAWRWL010000002.1 coordinate 624,592, forward strand.
CCCTCTTCACGGGCCTGCAGAATCTTCCCAAAAGCCACTTTGGATGTCGCCATATCTAGGATAAACGGTTTTTTATGCTTAGCCGGAACACCGTAAGCAATCGGATTTGTCCCTAAAAAAGGAGTCCTCCCCCCAAACGGGACAACGATACTGTCTGTATGCGTCATTGCCATTCCGATCAGCTTTTCGTCAGCCGCTTTTTGCACAAAATAGCTTAGCGCTCCGCAATGGCTGCTGTTTACGGCCGTGACCATGCCGACTCCTTTTTTCTTCGCCATGTCAATTGCATGGTCCATCGCCATGTCGCAATTCACATGACCGAAACCATCGTCTCCGTCAAGCACCCCGGTCACAGGCCCCGTTTCTTTAAAAACAGGCTGTGCCCCAGGATTGATCCCTCCCGCTAAAAGCCTGTTCACATAGTGTTCTGTGCGCAGCACGCCATGCGAATGTACATTGCGCAAATCAGCGTGCACGAGAACATCTGCTACTTTTTCAGCATCTCGTTCATTCAAACCGGCACCGGCCAGCTTTTGCCGAACGAGTCCCTTTGCTTCTTCAGCTGCAATTGTTATCGTTTTCAAACAAGTGCCTCCTTCCTTTTCAGTTTTTTGGGCACTCCCCTAGTGAAACCCCTACAAACACATTTTATTTACAAATTATTTTAAATATTCTTTATATTATATTGTCAGTTCTTTTGATGAAGATCCTGAACGATCTGAGCATGCTGCTGGTCTGTGAGTTTATAAAGAAAGCCGATAATGATCATCGCTAATGCCAACGCAATGGCCGGATACAGAAGAAGCAGCGCTTTGATGCCAATCAGCGCCTGTGCTGTCTGGACTGCATTCGGCACATAGCCGATAATCCCCAAACCGATCCCCGAGAGAAAGCCAGACAAAGATTGAGCAAGCTTTCTTGAGAAATTGAAAAGTGAATATGTCGTTGCTTCCTTCCGTTCACCGGATTTCCATTCACCATAGTCGATAATATCGGAGACAAGAGCCCACGTGATGCCATTTGGGATACTGATTCCGATAAAGGCGATACTGGCGAGAATTGTAAACACATAAACGTTAGATGGAAGCATAAAGTTGATCAGATCCGCGGCCACACTGATGCCGAAGCCGATCATTGCCGTTCGTTTCTTTCCAAACATCTTGACGAGCTTTGGAAGGAATACGACGCCCAAAAAGGAAGAACCGATAATGATGAAGTTCATATAAGCCATTAATTCAACATTGCCCAAGTTATATTGTGCGAAATAGACTAGCATGGCGGATTTAATGTTGTATGCGGAAATTGAAAAAATCGTCATCAGGACAAGGGTTAACAGCGGTTTATTTGTAATAAATGTTTTGACGACAGATGAGAGTGTTAATTTTTCTTTGGGTGCTTCCGATATGACAATGCGTTCTTTGCAGTTGCGGTAGCAAATATAAAACCAAAGCACACCGAGTGCGGCGAACAAGCCCATGACCACCGGGTAGCCGACCTTCGGATTATCAAACTTGATGAGCAGCGGCATCACGGCAACACTTGTGATAAACAAGGCGCCAAGTGATCCGATTTGGCGGAACGTCGAAATGGAGGTCCGGTCCTCAGAATTTTGAGTCATCGCTGCCCCTAATGAGCCGTACGGAATATTCACAAACGAATAGCCGATGCCCCAAATCATATAGGATGCATATGCATAAATCAGTTTTCCGGTCGTTGATACATTGGGAGACAGAAAAATAAGAACAGTAAGCACCGCAAGCACGATGCTGCCGATTAATAGATAAGGCCTGAATTTCCCCCGTTTGCCGATATTTTTGCGATAATCGATTGATGAGCCGACAATTGGATCTGTTATCGCCGCAAACAGCTTACTGACTAAAAAAATGCCGCCGGCCATCGCAGCGGGGATTCCCGCTACATCAGTGAAATACTTCAATAAATAAATCTGGCCGAGATCAAACATAAAACCGTTGCCAAAATCACCAAAACCATAGGACATTTTCTCTTTCAATGAGAGCCTTTTTTCCGTTTCGACCGACACAACCTTATTTGCCAGTTCAGTTCGCATGTTCCACCTCTGTGTCTTAAGAATTTTCGGATAGTGATCCGCTCAGCGATACTGAGCGGATACTTTGTTACACGTTTGCTTTCTCTTCTTGAAATTGAAAGTAGTGTTTCGCATTTTCATAGCAAATCCCCTGAACGATGCTTCCCAGAAGCTCCATATCGCGCGGCACTTCGCCGTTTTCCACCCATTCTCCAATCAAATTGCAGACGATCCGCCTGAAATATTCGTGGCGCGTATACGAAAGAAAGCTTCTGGAATCGGTGAGCATGCCGATAAAACGGCTGAAAAGGCCAACATTTGATAACGCTTTCATTTGGTCGAGCATCCCGTCTTTAGTATCGTTAAACCACCAGGCTGTGCCGAATTGTATTTTTCCTGGGGTAATACCGTCCTGAAAACTGTTGATCATGCTGGCGATGACATAGTTATCATTTGGATTCAGTGAATATAAAATCGTTTTCGGCAGCTGGTTCTTCATCTCAACTGAGTTCAGCAGCTTGTATAAAGGCTTAGCAATTTCTTCATCGTTCATTGAATCATAGCCTGTATCAGGTCCGAGCCTTTTCATCATTTTTGTATTCGTGTTTCTTAAAGCGTTGATATGAAACTGCATCGCCCAATCGAGCTCCGCATACAAACCGCAAAGAAACTGAAGCGTATGTGTCTTAAATTTCTTCTCATCTTCATAAGAAACCTCTGTTCCTTGTAATCTGTCAGAAAAAATCCGTCCAGCTTCTTCTTTTGTTGTTTCGGCAAATACCATTGAATCTATCGCGTGATCAGAAACTCTGCCGCCGGCTGAGTGGAAGAATCGCACTCGTTTTTCCAACGCATTTAAAAACTCATCATAGGTTGTAATCGATATGGCGGCGGCATCTTCAAGCGCCTGCACCCACTCAGGAAAGCCTTCACGATTGATCTCAAGTCCTTTATCCGGCCGAAATCCAGGCAGCACGCTGACAGGAAAGTCTTTGTCTTCTCTTAATAATAGATGGTATTCAAGAGAATCAACAGGGTCATCTGTGGTGCACACGACCTTTACATTTGATTTCACGATTAAATCCCTTGCCCCGAAGCCTTCCCCTTTGAGCAGTTCATTTGTCCGTTTCCATATAGCCGGCCCAGACTTCTCGTTTAAAATCTCATAAATGCCAAAAAAACGCTGCAATTCTAAGTGAGTCCAGTTATAGAGCGGATTGCCGATCGCCATCGGCACGGTTTTCGCCCAAGCCATAAATTTCTCCTCATCAGGCGCATCTCCGGTGATGTATGTCTCCTCAATTCCATTGGCTCTCATGATGCGCCATTTATAATGGTCACCATACAGCCAGGCTTCCGTGATGTTTTGAAATGTCTTATTTTCATAGATTTCTTTCGGACTTAAGTGGCAGTGGTAATCAATAATTGGCATGTCTTTCGCAAAATTATGATAGAGGCTGACAGCGGTTTCATTTTTCAATAAAAAGTTTTCGCCCATGAAGGGTTCCATGTCCTCACCGTCTTTCATTCTATTTCAAAATGTTAACGTTAACATTTTGATTTGTTTTTATTTTACCTTTATATTCCTCTGGGATCAATCTCTTTTTTGAAAATGAAATGTTAACGCTGTCATAAACATAAAAAAGACATTGCCAGAAAGCACTCGGTAAGGAACGCTTTTGGCAATGTCAGATTCATTAAAAGGATTAGTAAGCCAGGCTGAAAAGTCCTTTAATGTGTGTTAAGTAACGTACGTTACTTGCTTCTTTCATCAAGGAAGCAGGAAGACCTTTAAGCGGTGTAGAATTAGCACCAATGATGGCAACTGCGTCTTTGCGTCCAAGGCTTGCAAGTGTACCAGAGTTTACTGGCTTGAATGTTTCAAGCGTTTTGCCTTCCAGGTAAGCGAATAGGTTGTAACCGATCAGCTCACCCATTTGCCATGCGATTTGTGCAGTTGGCGGGTATGGACGGCCGTCTGGACCGAAGTAAACTGCGCTGTCTCCAGCAACGAATACATCTTCATGAGATGTAGATTGCAGGAAGTCATTTACAGTCGCGCGTCCGCGGTTCACTTCTAGACCTGATTCACCGACTAATGGGTTACCCTGTACGCCGCCAGTCCAAACAAATGTGTTGGCAACAACTTTAGATCCGTCTTTCAGATCGATTACGTTTCCTTCTACATTTGTAACAGGAAGACCTGTTAAGAACTCAACGCCGCGTTTTTCAAGGCTTGCAGTCGCACGCTCGATAAGATCATCCGGAAGAACAGGAAGGATCTTCGGACCTGCTTCAACAAGTTTTAATTTGATTTCTTTATGGTCTACGCCGTATTTTTTCGCAAGGTTCGGCATGATGTCAGCAAGCTCACCAACAAGCTCAACACCTGTTAAGCCGCCGCCGCCGATAAGGATTGTTGCATCTGCTTCGTTTTTCGTTTTAGAGTACTCGCGCACACGATCTTCAACATGTTGAAAGACTTTGTTCGCATCGGCAGCAGATTTCAATACCATGCTGTTTTCTTCAAGACCTGGGATGCCGAAGTAAGCCGTTACAGAACCAAGACCTACAACAAGCGCATCGTAAGTTAATGTAGAACCGTCAGCAAGCGCAACTTCTTTTTTATCAACAGAGAAAGAGCTTACTTCCGCAATTTTAAGATCAATGTCTTTGCCTTTGAAAAGTTTTTCTAATGGCATTGCAACCGCTTTTTCAGACACGTTGCCTGCAGCAAGGCGGTGTAATTCCGTAATGATTTGGTGAGTTGGGTATTTGTTTACCACTGTCACGCGTGCTTGTTCTTTTGTGTAATGTTTGCGAACTGTTAGAGCAGAAAGAACTCCGCCATAACCAGCGCCTAGAATGACAATATGTTTTGACATCGTATATCCTCCGTCCTTTATATCAATTTGAATCTGAGATTATTTTTGGTTTTCGCGTTCGTTCATGACTTCAAGGTAGCTGTTAGCAAAACGGAACAACTTTTGAGCTTGAGGATCTTTCAGCATACGCAGCAGGCCGAAAAGACCAATTGTTTCGTTGCTTGCTTCCGCGCGGTCTTTTGCTTCGATCGCAGTCGCAGCTACTTCTTTCGCTGTTTCTTTTACAGGCTCAAGAATTTCAGTGATCGCACCGACTGTGTCGTTTTTTAACACTTCGTCAGTCGCTACAGACTGAGCGAAATCATAAGACTTCGTTAAAATATTGACTAACTCAGTCAGCTTCGGAAGCTGGTCAACTAAAACAGTCAATGATTCTTGAACTTCTGGCTTTAATAGCTGATCAATAAGATCTTGCTGGCTTTGGCTGACAGACGCATTTGTTTGATCGATTGTTTCTGGCATATCCAATTCTCCTTTACTATAAGCAGTTTGCTGATTTTTTTGGAAAGGGTAGTGCCTCTCCCTGTCTCACGCTTTTAAGGCATAAGAATAAGGATTGTGAATTCGTGCACAATCATTTACAAAAATAAATGTTTACTACCCAGTTTTTCATCTTGCCATATTCAGTATTATTTTTATCTAAAAATAAACAATTGAATAAGTCAAAATCCTTTACTCTCTCTGAAAATAGCAAACACAAAAAACTCCAATTCGATTACCTTCTATATGATAACACTTTTTGAACAAAATTTGAACGTGAATTGCTTCGATTATGAAATTAATTTATATGGAGCACATGTCATATCGTTTCTGCGGCACTAGTTATTGACAATCCAGCAATTTCTCCCCTTCACTTTACCCATATTTCCAATAGAGGCTCTCTTTTTCCTGTGATCGGATCATTCGCCGGCAACGCCGCCTGCTTAATCTGTTTGACCGCTTCCTCTCGCTCATTGGGCTTCCCCGTCTTCATATCATACTGAACGCCTCCGGGATAGGCGCCAAGGACAGTAAAATCGGGGCTTGAGCTGAGCTTTTTATGTCCGACTCCGGCTGGAATCACGACTGCGTCGCCTGATTTGAAAGGGATGGCAGCCCCTTTTTCTCCCCCAAACTGAATCACAGCCTCTCCCCTAAGGGCAATCAGGACTTCATGCGTATTGCTGTGATAATGATGGTATGGAAAAACACTCCCTGACCAGCTGTTTGACCAGCCATGCCGGATGACGATCCGCTCTGCCAGTCCGGTGTCCTTAAGCGCGTTTTGATACACCACGAGCGGAAAATCAGGGTGATTCGGAATCCTGCCGTCATCCGGAAAGAAGTATGTCTGTGTCTCTTTTTCCATCAATTTCACCTCCCTTTTTTGTCTTCCACACATAGCAGTTCGCCAAACATGATGTTTTTCTCATGATTCCATTGATCTGCATGATACCGAATAGTATAGTATAAAAAAATAATGCCAGAATGAGGGATATCATGAAAGCTATCGTTATCGGAATATTGGCTTCACTCTTTTTCGCCGTTACCTTTATATTAAACAGAGCGATGGAGTTATCAGGAGGCAGCTGGCTTTGGAGCTCTTCGCTGCGCTTTATTTTTATGGTGCCATTTTTATGTTTGATTGTCATCATGAGAGGGACATTCACGCCTCTCTTACTAGAGATGAGGAAAAAGCCGTTTTATTGGATCAAATGGAGCTTCGTCGGTTTCGTGCTTTTTTACGCGCCGATTACATTTGCGGCTGCATACGGTCCGGGGTGGCTCATAGCCGGAACCTGGCAAATTACAATTGTAGCCGGGGTGCTCTTATCTCCTTTGTTTTATGTCAAACAAGATATGCCGGGCGGTCCGCAGCTCGTTCGCCAAAAGATTCCCCTGGTTTCACTTGGCACTTCCGTGATCATCCTGATTGGAGCGGCTCTGATTCAGCTTCAGCATGCAGAATCGCTTTCTGGGAGGATGCTGCTTTTCAGTGTGCTGCCGGTTGTCATTGCGGCTTTTGCCTATCCGTTAGGAAACAGGAGAATGCTCGAAGAATACGGAGGCCGGCTTGATACATTTCAGCGCGTGCTTGGAATGACATTGGCAAGCCTTCCATTCTGGCTTATATTAGCAGCTTACGGCTGGTGGTCAGATGGCCTTCCAACAGCAAGTCAAACCGTTCAATCCTTTATCGTTGCCGTCAGCTCAGGCATCATTGCGACGGTTTTATTTTTCTGGGCCACTGATATGGTAAGAGACAATCCGCAAAAACTCGCAGCTGTTGAAGCCACTCAATCCGGTGAAGTGATTTTCGCGCTGCTTGGTGAAATTGTTCTGCTGTCAGGCGTTTTCCCATCTCTATTATCATTTGCCGGTTTGTTCATTATAATAGCGGGGATGATGTTACATACCTTCGCTTCACAGCCGAGAAAACCGAAAAAGAAAGCACAGTCAAATCTGACTGCGTAGCATCTGCAGGAGAATGGGTGAAAGCCTGTTCTCCTTTATTTGTGCTACCAAAAGGAATCTGTTTCACGTTATAGTTAAATATAATGTCAGCCTACTTATATTGAAAGGTGATTATTGTAATGGAAGCAAACGATCAAACACAAAACATACCAGCCATCTCCTTCAGATCAGTCAGAAAAAGCTATAAACAAGATGGACAAACCTATGATGTGCTGCAGGATGTCACCGGAGACATTCAACAGGGTGCAATCGTAGCCGTTTTAGGCCCTTCCGGCTCAGGCAAAAGCACCCTCCTTTCTATGTGTAATTTAATGAGAACGCCTGACAGCGGCGGAATCAAAATATATGGAAAGGAAGTAAGAGAATGGAATGTCAATGAGCTGAGGAGAACGGCAGCCCTCGCGTTTCAATCGGCTCCCGTGCTCGACGGGACAGTGCGTGACAATTTAAGTCTTGTACAAAGGCTGCATCAATCCCAGCTGTACTCTCCTGAAAAGCTGGCTTCTCTTACAGGGCTGCCGTCAGAGCTGTTAGACAGAAGCGCCAGAGACTTATCGGGCGGGCAGCGGCAAAGACTGTCACTGGCCAGAACGCTCTCAAATCCTTCCTCCATTCTATTGTTGGACGAAATCACGTCGGCCTTGGACCCGGTTTCTGCTCTTGAGATTGAAGAACTGATCAAACGTCAGCATCAAGAGAAAAAATGGACAGTCATGTGGGTCACTCATAATATGGAGCAGGCAAAACGAGTAGCCGATACCATTTGGTTTATGGCAGATGGCCGGCTGCTTGAAATCGCAGAAACCGAAACATTTTTCTCCGCTCCGCAGCATGAAGCAGCGAAAGAATTTTTGAAGGGAGGCACTCGGTAATGGATTACCTTTCTCTCTCTTTAACGATGATCTTTGTTTTGATCGCCTTGTTTTTATCAAAATCCTTTAAAGCCGGTGTAGAAAAAGACATGATCATCGCCACCATCCGGGCCGCGGTGCAGCTGCTTATCATCGGTTATGTTTTGTCGCTGATTTTTCGCGGAGACCACCCTGTTTTTATCCTGCTGATGGTGCTGTTAATGCTCGCGGTGGCGGCGCAAAATGTCATCAAGCGAAAGAAAAATACTATCGGTTCGTTTTGGAGGGTGTTTGCCGCGTTAGCAATCGTAGAAATTGTGACGCAGGGAATTCTGCTGTCTCTTCATATCATTCCGCTTACGGCACGATATGTCATTCCGATCAGCGGGATGGTCATCGGAAATTCGATGGTGCTCTCGAGTTTGTTTCTAAACCGGCTTAACTCAGAAGTCGGCGTTCGCAAAGAAGAAATTCAATTAATATTGTCACTTGGCGGCACACCGAAGCAATCCATACAGCGCATTCTTACTTCAGCGATGAAAATGAGTATGATCCCGACGCTCGAAAGCCAGAAAACACTGGGTCTTGTCCAGCTTCCCGGCATGATGACAGGCCAGATTCTAGCCGGCGCGGACCCGATTCAGGCAGTACGCTTTCAACTCTTAATCGTGTTTACAACGATGGCCTCAGCCGCGCTGACTTGTGTAATCTTAAGCGTGCTGACATACCCATCATTATTCACCGTTCATCAGCAGCTGAAGCAGAATGAATGACAACAAAAGCCGCTTTCCGAGGGAAAAGCGGCTTTTTGTACTTGTTATTCCTTTTCTTCATAATACTTGGCCAGCTCAACAATCATCGCACCCATCCGCTCAATCTCTGGCGCAAGCAGTCTCGTAATGCCCTCTTCCCGCAGTGCTTCAGCAGTCACTTTTCCGACAGCAGCTGCGATGGCGCGTTCTTCGAATACCTTCTTCACTTCATTGATATAACCTCGCCCCTTGGCAAAATCAAACAGGGAACGAACCTGAATGGCCGTTGTAAAACAAACGGCATCGATCTCATCGTTCATCAGCTCTCGGCATAACCGCTCCACCGTTTCCTCCTCCGGCGGGATGTGCTGATAAGGCAGAATCGGCAGGACAGACGCGCCTTTTTCTTCAAGAAATGCCATGAGAGCCGGCGCTTTTTCGCCATGAAGCTGCACCATGACTGTTTTTCCTGAAAAGTCGTGAGGCTCCAAAGAACGGATTAAGCCTCTTGTTGTCCCGTCTTCATCCGAAGCTTCCGGTGTGATTCCAAGCTTTTTCAACGCAGACAGCGTTTTGTATCCCCGGCATGCCGCTTTCGCTTGGCGAATGGCCTGCAGAAACTCATCTTTCAGTCCAATTTTCTCTGCCATATCGACAAGAGTCTCCAACCCGATGCCTGTCGTGAAAATGACCCAGTCAGCTTTTTCTTCCGCAAACGTCCGCAAATCCGGCTCCACCTGCTTCTCTGCTAAGTAAACTGTACCTTGGAGAGGCCGGATGACAGGTATTCCGCCCTGTTTTTCAATGATTGTACTGATTTCTTCCGTTTTTCGTGAGCCACCGATTGCCACACGTTTTCCAACTAACCCTTTTCCCATACCCGTTTCCTCTCCTCTTTGCATAGGCTTTTTATGTATACAAGCTTATTAAAGCTATTTTGGCGCAAACCAAGGGAGAAATCAAGATAAACCCAAACCTCTAAAATCCATTGAATACGCCGGAAGCTTGCTGTAAGATAAACAGCAGACACGTCTTGTAACGGAGGGACGACATGGAAACAAAAAAAGAAGAATATGAAACAAAAGGCTACGATACATCGATCGTTTACGAATTCAATGAATATCCGGACGCCCGCAGCGGGCGCTGCGACAACTGTGATTACACACTGTTCAAAAGCTCTGTAAAAGGCGGAAAATTTCTTAGAGAATGCCGGAGATGCGGGATGAAAAAAAATATTTAAACAGAAAACCGAAATCAAATTGATTTCGGTTTTTATGTTTTTACTGCGGGACAGCGGATTTTTTCATAAACGCTTCAATCTCAGCTGCCGCACGCTCCGCTCCGCCAGCTTCTTTTACATCCTTTTGCATATTCTTGACGCGGGTGAGCAGCTCTTGATCACTGGATACAGCCTGAACCGCTTCCTGCAGGCTGGAAACAGTCACTTCCTCTTTCGGCAAATAAACGCCAAGGCCTAATTCATCAACCCGATTTGCAGTGAGCTCTTGCTCATACATTTGCGGAATGACGACAAGCGGCACACCTGCGTTCATCGCTTCCATCGTACTGTTCATCCCGCCATGAGAGATGAACAAATCAGCTTTCTCTAACACCTCAAGCTGCGGCACACTTTGGCGAATAGTAAAGTTAGCAGGAATATCCTCCAAGCTTTCTGGATCAATCGTTTTCCCAACCGACATGATCACTTGCCATGAAGAATCCCGAAATGCCTTGATGCACATCTTGTAAAATTCTGGCCATGCGTTAAACGCCGTACCCAAAGAAATCAGCATAAGCGGGCGATCATCCTTGTCAATCAACAGGCTTTCTTTTTCCTTCCGTTCTCCGAGAGAGGGGCCGACAAAACAGAAACGGTCATCGAACGTCTCATGATGAATCTGAAAAGACTTCGGCATAAAGACAATATTTAATGCTTCTGGCACAGCTAACTGTTCAAATGAAACAGCCGGCAACTTCTCTTGCTCCAAGTAGGCTTTAAATTCAGCCTCTGCTTCTCTTATTTTTTTCAGCATGTCTTCATTTCCTAACTGAAAGGATTCATTTTGGGCATATGACGAACAGAGCTTAATGACCGGAACATTAAGCTTTTCAGCAAACAATTTACCAGCCAGCGCAACAAAGTCATAGATGATCAGATCAGGCTGATCATCCTTATATAACTCCTCAAGCTGCGGCAGAATGCTGAGTGATTCTTTCAAAAGGCTGAGTGGCGCGTCATTCTTTTCCATCATCTCCCTGATTTGCTTAGGATCAATATTCAAGGATGTATGATAGAGCAATGCTTCTCCACCGGCTTGCTGAACAGCGGGCGCAAACTCCTCAGTCGTCGCGTACGTGACACGGTGCCCTTTCTCACAAAGCTTCTCTACTAAAGCAAGCGTAGGATTGACATGTCCGTACGCCGGGATATTGATCATCGAAATATGGTACTTTTTCATGAATCTCCAGTCTCCTTATCTATTACATTTTCACACGGAAGCTCTTTAATCCGTATATCACACTGTTTTCAATCGGAGTGATACTGACGCACTCCATATGAGGAAAAGCAGAAATCAAAGACGTTAACGCGATATTTGCTTCAAGACGGGCAAGCGGAGCCCCAAGGCAAAAATGGATGCCATGGCCAAACGCAATATGCGGATTGGGATGGCGTCGGATATCAAACATGTGCGGCCTGTCAAACTTCGCTTCATCACGATTTGCCGATGCCACAAACGCCAAAACCATATCACCTTCTTTAATCAGGTGCCCCCCGATCTTCGTATCCCGCTTGGCAATGCGCCTCAACACCGGGGCCGGCGCTCTGAAACGCAAGGCTTCCTCCACTGCCTGAGGCATCAGTTCAGGATGGCTGCGCAGTTCCTCGTAAACGCCTGGCATTTCTAATATGCTGTACATCGCATTTGAAATCAGGTTTGTAGTGGTTTCATTTCCGGCCACCAGCAGCAGCGTGCAAAACGGAATCAGCTCTTCACCGGACAGCTTCTCGCCTGTTTCTTCCGCTTCAACTAAAATAGAAATAATATCCTGTGCCGGTTTGTTTCGCTTTTCTTCTATGATGCCGGCAAAAAACGCGGCCAGTTCTTCCTCACACTTATCTCGTTCTTCCAAAAAGGCTTTTTCAGCTTCTTCACTTTTATCCTTCGGTGTACTGACCAGAAGATCAGACCATGCTTTAAACTGTTCCATATGCGCTGAAGGCACTCCCAGCAGCTCAGATATCACAATAACCGGAAGCGGGTATGAAAAATCGTGAACAAGGTCAAATTCACTACGCCCCTGACATTTTTGAATCAGTTCATCTGTGATTTCTTGAATTCTCGGTTCCCATTGCTTCATCACGCGCGGAGTAAAGGCTTTATTCACGACTGAACGGATTTTTGTATGCTTCGGCGGGTCCATGTTAATGATGGAATTTCCAATAGAGCTTGTCTGCTGCGGCATGTAACTGGAAAACAGCTCTTTATCCCCAACAACTTTTTTGACATCATCATAAAGAAAAACGCTCCACACTTGGTTTTCTTCATCAAAGGAAACAGGCGCATCCTTTCTCATCGATTCGTACCATGGAAACGGATGATACGCATCCTGTTTGTTTTTCCCATTGAGCAGCGCTCGCTGCAAGGCTTGCCGGCGGTTTAACACATTCATGTACGGTCACTCCCCTTGAAAGAATTCAGCAATTAATGTTCCACTTCACCTCCCGCTTTCGAAAAAGAGAGGGACTACCACAAATAATTAAATTGATAACAGCAGGCAGGCGATCACGATGTTCGATGCAGGCATCATATATTCCCCCTCGAATTTCGTTTATCTTACCATAATCTTTCAATTTTTTTCTATTCTGCACTGCTGTTTTGGCTCACAACGTGACCTTAGGCATAAGCACGCAAATCCAATATGGATTCAATTGCACCGCTCCGCTCAAAAAACGTCTCTGTTTCCAACCAAATGCACTAACTCCAAAAATGACTTTCCCATTATGTAAAATAATTTGGTTCTATGATTAAATAGAAGGTAAAAGATGAAGGAGAGAACAACGTGGCAGCACAGACTGATTACAAAAAACAAGTTGTCGGAATCCTACTTTCACTTGCATTCGTACTCTTTGTGTTCTCTTTTTCTGAGAGACATGAAAAACCGCTTGTTGAGGGAAAAAAACAGGAAAACTGGCATACTGTCGTCGACAAAGCCTCTGTTAAAATTTATGGCAGCAGATTAGTTGAAGAAAACAAATTAAAGCAAAAACTCGGCCATAAACAAGCCGATTCTATTTTGACCCTTCTGAAACTCGCCAACGAAAAACACATTACATTATAAAAAAGAAAGAGCCCATAGGCTCTTTCTTTTTTAGTCAAATATCGTTTTCTTGTCCGGATGGCGCAAAAAGTCAAACAGCATGCTAAGCTGTGAGGGTGTGTTTCGTTTTGGAGAGAGCGGCGGGAGTCTGTCTTCCGGAAAAAAAGCGGCATGATTCGTCTCGATCCCTGTTTCCCCCTGCCCGCCCGTCATGCTGCATGCGATGAAGATTTTATAATAGTGATAAGGCTGAGGGGGATGAGAGTGTTTATGGCTGTCTAGCACGGCCAGCAATCGAGACGGCTCTGTATCGTACCCCGACTCTTCTTTGATCTCCTTGACGACGTTTTCAGCTGGCGATAAACCAATCTCGCAAAATCCACCCGGCAGCGACCACAGCTCATCATGCTTCTCCCGGACAAGCAAAATCTGATTCTCTCGGAATACTGCGCCGCGAACATCCGCTTTCGGTGTCGGATAGCCCTTCTCGCCTTGCCATAAATCAGTGATAACTTCAATGTCCATCTGTGAGTAATCCACCATCATTTCTGCACTGAGCTTCATTAGCTCTTCGTACCTCTCCCTGTCGTACACATCCTTGGAAAAAGCAAGCCCAGCCTGTGCAATCGCTTGAATCCGCTGTGCCCGTTCCAGCCATTTGGTTTGCACTTTTATCACTCATCCTTTCAAGTCAAGTTTCGCTATAAAAAATGCACGTTTTCCACAGATGAAAAACGTGCAACTGTAAATTAGCTTCTAATCTAACTTCACCAAGTAATCAATATCGTCCTTTACTCTCTCTTCTGTATTACTGCTATTTGTATCAGCTAAAAACGGATTATATACCAGTGTGTAATGTTTCTGTTCTCCTTTAGGGATGACATAACTGAGTACACCTGTAACCTTTTTCCCCGATACTAGTGTTCCTCCCATAAGGATTCTGCCCTTCTCTTCTATAGAAAAAACAGGCCGTACTGATTGATCATTCTTATCTCTTAAATCAAACCCGATAAAATTGTAGCTTATTGAATCTTCCCCTATATTTTCCATCGTAACTTCTATAATAAGCCGTTCCTCATCATCTTTTATTGTTTTTGTCTCCTCATTTACAGCTCCGCCAACATTCATATATTCACCTTTTTGCACTCTATCAACTTTATTCACTGTAAAATTCGTATGTCCTGCTTTAAATGTTTCTCCTATTTTATGTATTTGATCATCTTTTTTGGTCTTCGGCTCACCGCCTTTTTTCAATTCCTTATCAAGTTCCTTTTCAAGCTCTTCTTGCGATTTTTTCTCTTTCGGTTTTTCCTTCTCTGACGCATCGCTCGATTGGCTGCACGCTGAAAGCGCTAACCCGATCGTCAAGACAAATAATAGTAATAAGACTTTTTTCATGATTGTTCCCCCATCTAAAGTAATCGATTTCTATTATAATCAGATTTTTCCTTTTCTTAACAGGTAAGAAAGTAACGATTATTTCTATCTCATTCATCACAATCTTACTTCTTCCTAGTATTTGAATATTTTTTACTAGTCCATTAGACCTTTTCATCAAAAAACCCGAGCTGGCTGAAGCCGCTCGGGTGGGAGGTCAATCTCGCTTATTCATTCCCCTTTTCTCTCGAGGTTCCTGATGATGTTTTTGGTGCTCGGGAGGCTGCGTCGTGCGTTCCAGCTCCTTTGTATCTTGTCCCATTCCTTTTAAAAAGGAAAAGAGCAGTGTAATTGATTTGTTGATTTCCGGGTCTTTTAGCGAGCGGATAATATCAAAATAACCTGTCTTTTCTTCGCTGTTTTTCTGCTCTACAGCGCTTGCCACACCCGCATTCACTTTCAAAATGAGAGGCTCCAGCTGCTTCACGTCCAGCATGCCGAGTGTTCCAAACAGAAGAAGCAGATTTTTCAGCGTGTTGGCCGTTTCCTCTGTATCTGCTTTTTTCACCAGAATATCAAGAACTTTATCCCCTTGGCCAAAAAGGCCGCGGAGCAACGGCAGGACCCCGCGCTCGTTCATATGGCCCAGCATATGCAATGTTTCGAGAATCGCTTCTTTGTGATCAACTAGAGCATCTTCAATTTCCCGCAAATCACGCTTTCGCTGATCTTCTTCTGTTACCTCGATTTTTTGAATTCGTTTAATCGCTTTAGCCATTATGGCCCATCCCCCTTTTCACAGCGTCACCAGGGAAAATATAATCCTTCCGCGCCCATTTCTTTTGAACCTGCACACCGATTTGCGGCTGCGGATTGCCGTTGCGGTGGTTGATCTTAGGCAGCGGGCTGATTCCGTCGTGCTTCAAAATTTCCATCTTGGCCGATGTTTCTTTGTAAGCAGGCGTATCGGTATCCTTATCGGCATGGCTGCCTGTTAACAGGTTGATCGCCGCTTCCCCTGAATCGTTCATTGGCAGATATACTTCCTTCCCTTTGACTCGATCAGTAATCAGGCACTTCACTTTGACATTTCCGAAAGGCGATGTGAGTCTGACGAGGGTTCCGTCCTGAATCCCTCGTTCTGCCGCAAGCTCAGGAGAAATTTCTAGGAACACTTCCGGTGTTTTCTCCGAAATCCCTTTTGATTTGTAAGTCAGGTTCCCTTCGTGGAAGTGCTCCAAGAGCCGCCCATTGTTGACATGGATATCATATTCCTCACCGAATTCCTCAGGCTCTGTCCACTGGACAGGGTAGAGAATGGCCTTGCCGTCCGGGAAAGGGAAGCGCTCTGTAAAGAGTAAAGGCGAATCCTTTCCATCAGCGTTTACAGGCCATTGCAGGGAATTATAGCCCTCAAGACGTTCATAGGTGACACCGGCATAAATCGGCGACAGCTTGGCTGCTTCCTCCATAATGTCTGCAGGATGCTTATAGTGCCAGCCGGCGCCAAGCTTATTGGCAACCTCCATAATAATCTGCCAATCCGGCTTTGATTCGCCCAGCGGTTCAAACACCTGATACAAACGCTGAATCCGGCGTTCTGTGTTTGTAAAAGTTCCTTCTTTTTCAAGGCTTGGGCTCGCAGGAAGAACCACATCAGCAAACTCCGCTGTACGTGAAAGGAAAATGTCCTGCACCACAAAGAAATCAAGCTTTTCATATGCGGCGTGTACATGATTGATATTGGAATCCACCAGGCCCATTTCTTCACCTTTTACATACATCGCTTTCAACTTTCCGGAATGGATTTTTTCAATCATTTCGTGGTTGGTCATACCCGGCTCCTTCGGCAGCGGCACACCCCACACACGCTCGTATTTTTGGCGGACTCGTTCATCCGTCACTTTTTCATAGCCTGGCATTCTGTCAGGCATACTCCCGAAGTCACTTGCTCCCTGCACGTTATTATGGCCGCGCAATGGGTAAGAACCTGCTCCCGGTTTTCCGTAGTTTCCTGTCACAAGCAGCAGGTTAGAGATCGCCGTGCTCGTGTCGCTTCCTCCAATGTGCTGTGTCACGCCCATCGCCCACAATGCGCACACACTGTCAGCTTGCCCGATCATCTCTGCCATTTGGATAAGGGTTTCTCGATCAATCCCGGTTTTCTCCTCAGCATATTCAAGTGTGTACGGCGCGAGGCTTTTTACATATTCATTTCGTCCGTTCACTCTTTCTCTCAAAAATCGTTCATCGGCCTTGCCGTTTTCTATTAAATATTTGGCGATCGCATTCAGCCAGACGATATCCGATCCGGCACGCGGCTGGACAAATAAATCGGAGCGTTCTGCCATTTCGTGTTTTCTGATATCCGCGACGATCACTTTCTGCCCTCTTAGCTTATGAGCCCGTTTAATGCGAGTGGATAAGACTGGATGCGACTCAGACGTGTTCGAACCGATAATCAAAACAAGGTCCGCTTGCGCGATATCTGTAATTGATCCTGAATCACCGCCATAGCCGACTGTCCGGAACAGGCCGGCAGTCGCAGGAGATTGGCAATAGCGAGAGCAGTTGTCCACATTATTTGTGCCAATGACACCTCTGGCCAGCTTTTGCATAAGATAGGATTCTTCATTTGTACATTTAGAAGATGTAATAAAAGCGAGAGAATCCGGGCCAAACGCCTCTTTTAATTCAGTGAACTTGCTGGCGATCAGCGATAACGCCTCCTCCCACTCTGCTTCACGGAAATGATCGCCTTCCCGGATCAGCGGCTTTGTCAGGCGTTCTTCGCTGTTGACGAAATCCCAACCGAACTTGCCTTTCACACAAGTAGAAATGCCGTTGGCTGGCGCTTCCTCCTGCGGCTCTACTTTCAGAATGTCTCTGCCCTTTGTCCAGACATCAAAGCTGCAGCCGACGCCGCAATACGTGCAGACGGTTTTCGTTTTTTTGATTCGTTCATCACGCATGGCCGATTCCATATCAGAAATGGCGAGAATCGAGCCGTAGCCTGTCTCTACGCCTTTCGTGATCTCGATCATCGGTCGCAGCGTTTCGTTATTGATGCCTGTTAAATATCCGGTTTCCCCTTCCATTCCTTTTTCCATCATCGCGTTGCACGGACAGACCGTTGAACAATGGCCGCATGACACACATGACGACTCATTGATCGGCACGTCGTTATCCCAAATGACGCGCGGGCGTTTCCGCTCCCAGTCAATGGTCAGCGTTTCAGTTACCTGAACGTCCTGGCATGCTTCAACACAGCGTCCGCACAAAATACATTGATCTGGATCATACCGATAAAACGGATGGGATTCATCCTTATGGTATGGCTTGTGATCAAACGGAATGCTTTGGTGATTGATTTTCATTTCCTTCACCGTATTATGTATTTCGCATCCCCCATTGTTGTAATCGCAAACTGTACAATAAAGCTCATGATTATATAAAATCTTGTCCATCCCGATGACCTGCGCTTTTTTCACGTCAGGTGAGAGCGTATCAATGATATCCCCATCCTTTAATTCAGCGGAGCACGACCTCTTCAGCTCACCATTGATGCTGACGATGCACGTATCACATGTCTCAATCGGCCCTAAGCTTGGATGATAGCAAACTTGCGGCACTTCAATCGAGCTGTTATTCAAAAGCTGCAGCACCGTCTGTTCCTCGGACGCTTCCATTTCAACGCCGTTTATTGTGATTTTTTTCTTGCCAGGCATCTCCATTCCCCTTTCTTGCTTTATATACCGAATTACCTATTTCAGTTCCCTTACAACAACTCAATAAAACATACAAAGCGCACTCACATGTTTCGTTGCAAAAACACGGGGAAACGGAATGGTAGATCAATTAGGAGGGATTAACATGAAAAAGACAATGTCTGCTATAACCGCTGCGGCAGCAGTAACAAGCTGTTTTACCGGCTTTGGGGCTGCGTCCTTTTCAGCACCGGCAAAGGCCGCAGCTCAAACAAACACACTCTCAGAAAACACGAATCAATCAGCCGCCGAGCTTGTCAAAAACCTCTATAACACCGCCTATAAAGGGGAAATGCCTCAGCAGGCGCAAGGCCTTACCATTAACAAAAGCACAAAAGGGGATGTCCACGCTGCGTTTGGGGAACCGGAAAGACCAGTCGGGGGAGACAATCGATTTGATTTATATCACTGGAATATGGGACAGCCGGGCTACGGATTTTCCTATCATAAAGACATGACAATTTCAGAAATCCGCTACTTTGGAACCGGTGTGGAACGTCAGCTGAATTTAGGCGGAGTTACGCCGGAAGTGCTGCAGAAGCAATTAGGACCAGCAAATCGGGTGTTAACCGTCCCGTTTACCGATGAAATCGATTATGTATATGATACAGGCCGCTATGAACTCCATTTTGTAATAGGCACAGATCAGACAGCCGACCATGTAAACCTAAAAGCAAAATAAACACCCTATGCGGCTATTCAGCCGCTTTTTTAGTGGACAAATAAAAGCTATATTCCTTACAATACAGGGAGATGAAAAAGAGACGGGGTATCAATTCGCAATGAAGCGAAATCGTTGGATATATGCAGTTTTCACCGTACTGATCATTGGGCTGGGGCTTGGATCCAGAGCATTCTCCAGTGTTCTTCCTGATACTCTCAATACTTATCTGGGAGACTCGTTGTGGGCCGCCATGATCTTTACGGGATGCGGATTTCTATTTCGGAAGCTGAAGACAATGATAACGGGCATTATCAGTCTTTCTTTCTGTTTTGTCATTGAATTCAGCCAGCTCTATCATGCCGAATGGATCGACCAGATTAGGGATACTTCTCTTGGCGGGCTTGTACTGGGGTACGGTTTTTTATGGAGCGATATCGAAGCATATACAATCGGAATTGCCGCCTGTGCCGCCATAGAACTGCTGGTTTTGGGAATCAAAAAGCGCCGCTGTATGTGACGCTTTTTTCATGTAGAAAACAGCCCGCATTGAGAAAGAATGGTCTTCGCATCCAAACGTGTGGCCTCGCTTATCGTCATGTGATGGTGATTCATAAATGACTGAACGGCATGATAGCCAACTGCATAACCTGCAAAAGCCGATAAACCAGCAGGCTTAAAGCCTTGATCGTTAGCAATTGGATCACCAAACATATAACGGCTGACTTCCGAAAATCCTTTCACATCCAGCACCTCATTAATCACATCAATGGAATATTGCAAGTCCTCATGATCAAAACGAGTTACCCAAGGGCCCAATCGTTCCGTACCAAACAGCTCTCTGGCGAATGATTCCGCCAATCCTTCAATCACAAGATAATCCCCGACACTTACAGAGCCATGATGAAAATCTATATACGAAAACCGCACATTATGATGAAATTCATGAGCAATAATGGAAGGAATCCTTGGCAGGTTATAACGGTTCGGATCAATCCATACATGAATAAAGCCCGGTATCCCGCCAAACCCGCAGTAGCCTTTTTGCAGCTGAAGTTTATTTGGATCAGCGATATAAAGGCCGAATTTGATCTCCTCTGCATTCATCCGCAGCTGTTCGCGCTCAGCAAAAAATATGCATTGCCGAAGTGCAGATTCAGCTGTCTCTGAAACATGTGATTCTTTCAGTATTTGCAGTGCTTTCTGGCCGCTTTCAGCATCACGGACATCCAAATAGCCCAGCATTTTCGCAGCCATGATCACATCATAGCCGTTTGGCTCCTTCGCTTTCAGCGGAACTTGGATGGCGGTCCACATCTTTTCAAACGGCCTCATCATCGTATACCGAAATTCATCTTCTCTTTTCTGTTCTTCCATTGAAAACAGCTTTTCGTATTGCTCAAAGGTCTTTTCCATGACAAGATTCATCCTGATTCCCTCCTTGTCAAAAACATACGATATGCCGCAGCGTAAAGGTCAACAGGAGAAATTAAGCCATTTTTCACTGTAAAATGATACAAAGCCGCCGATAGGTAAGGCATAGGAGGTGGAACGATGGATATTCCTGCTTTATCGGTTGCAATGCATCAAGCATCCCTTGCCCAGAATGTTAATATCGCTTTAACGAAAAAAATGCTGGATACCGCCCAGCAAAATGCCGATCAAACCTTAAAGATGATTCAGCATCCGACTCTCGGACAAACCATTGATGTAAAAGTTTAACCTCACATCAAAGGCGGCCAAGAACTCCATCCTCCCGGCCGCCTTTATTGTTCACAAAAAAGCATGCATGTTTTGATTGTTCCTCCGTATGATTTATTGTTTGCCATATTAAGGAGGTCATAAAGGATATGAAAAGACTGTTTACGAAGGCTTCATTGGTGTTATTTGCAGTAGTATTTGTTTTTGCCGTCAAAGGTGTACCCGCCAATGCGGAAACCCATGCCTACGATGGAAAAAGCCCTTATTACAATGATTGTGCGTCCAGCGGCTCTACAAAAAAATCCTCAAACTTAGTGAATGCCAGCAATCAAGTCATCGGAGTAGTCGAGCTTAAATTCAGCAGTACATGTAAAACGGCTTGGGCAAAAATCACGATGAATAATACATTGACGTCTGGCTTTGAAGCAAATGCGGAGATTACCCGAAACACGGACGGAAAGAGATATAATTGTGATTCTGCAGGCGGCAATGGAAAAGCGGTGGCCGGCCAAAAGTCTTGCTATACACCGATGGTATATGATTTAGATCCAAGGACTTCTTACGCTTTCGGCAAGTATTCAGGACCAAACTTAAATGTTTGGGCCACCACAGGCTCTTATTAAATAGAAAAAAGGCTGTCCGTACGGACAGCCTTTTGTAATTTATTTCGCTTCTCTTTGTTTTTTAACCTCTTCAAGCTGAGAAACCGTCACCAATTGATATCCTTGATCGGTGAGCTTTTTCATAATTTCATCGGCCGCATCAGCAGAGGTGCGGTAAATATCGTGAATTAAAATGGTTCTTCCATCTCTCGCCTGACTCATGACACGGTCAACAATTGTTTTTTTGTTACGGTCTTTCCAATCTTCCGGGTCAACATCCCATAACGCAACATCCATTTTCATTTGACTCCGCAGTTCATCATTAATGCCGCCGTATGGGGGTCTTACAAGCGTCGGACGATATCCGCTTATTTTTTCAATGATGTCTTGCGTATCATTGATCTGCTTTAACGCTTCTTTCACTGAAAGCCTTGTGAGAAGCGGATGGCTCCATGAATGGTTCCCAACCTCATTTCCTTCTTTCAGCATTCTTATTAGCGTTTCCGGATAATATTGAACTCTGCTCCCCAAAACAAAAAACGTGGCATGACCCTTATATTTCTTCAAGGAGTCTAGAATCTGATTTGTTGTCGCAGGATTCGGGCCGTCGTCGAAAGTAAGCGCAATGACTTTTTGATTTGGATCAACTGTTTCCTCTTTGGGTAAAGAAATCACTTCATGCTTCGGCTTTTGTTCTTTGATTTTATTTTTATTTTTTGCTTTATCAATATATTGTTCTTTCAGAATGTCTTTCAAAAGACTTTTCTTAATGGCAATCGATTGCTCTCCAAGATAGCCTGCTGCAACCTGATATGTGTCAAAGTAAAGTTCGATATAATCCTCCTTGATGGCAAAGCGGCTGAAATTTTCTTTTTTCGGAGCCGTCCCTTCCTTTAACAGTGCATCGTCCGCGGCAATGTCCTTATTCTTTTTCAGCTCGTGATAAGCGATTAACGAAAGCTTATGTAAGTAGTCAGCGTCCTCTTTGAAAATATCATCAATGGAAAGAAACGCTTGTTTACTAAAATCATAGTTAAACGTTTTTTTCACGGTTTGCCCGTGTGCCCCGCCGATGTATTTATATTCATTAAATACAATCGCCACTGTCTGTTTGGCATAATGGACAATTTTATAATCAACATTTAATTCGTTGCGTTTTGTCGTATGCTCTTGGTCAACGTCCTTTGTTTCCTTTTGAAATTGACGAACCTCTTTTTCTGCGAATCTTTTTAATGCCGAATCCATTTTTTCATTTTTGAAAACAGGATAGTTTACCGCGTAATTAAAAGTTTTCCCGTCATTCACAAGCGTTGCGATCTCAACATTCCCATATTGAGAATCAGTTCTTACTTTATTCATGACCGTTTCTTTTTTCAATGAATGATTATGGAAAAAGCCGATAAGGCCCACCACACATACAACTGCTATTAATACATGAAACCATTTGATTCTTTTTGCCAACAACAAAAACTCCTTCTTTCGTAGCCATTTCGATTTACTCTTCATCAGTTGGAACTGTATCTATTTAGAAATGTTTTTGTAACATTGTAGTAACATTTATTTCACATTTGTAATACTATGAGATTTAGAAGTTCATGTCAATCCTTTTTAAGGAATTTCATCATAAAAAAAACCGAATTTCATGAATGTACATACACCCAACTTAAGCATCAGGAATATGGTAAAAGGAATAAAAAAAGCTAGGGAGGTTTTCCTCTTGGATTACCCTTTGAATGAACAGTCATTTGAACAAATTACCCCTTATGATGAAAGACAGCCTTATTATTATCCGCGTCCGAGACCGCCATTTTATCCGCCTTATTATTATCCAAGACCGTATTATCCGTTCTACCCGTTTTATCCGCGCCCGCCTTATTACTACCCGCGCCCGCGACCGCCTTACTACCCTTGGCACGGTTACGGCGGCGGTTATGGCGGAGGATATGGCGGAGGTTACGGTTACTAGTCGCCGCATATCAAAATGGGGGCAGTCCAGCTCCCCATTTTTTTGTTTTAAAAATGACAATATCATGACAAATATGGGGAATAATTGTTATTCTGTCCCCCTCTTGTTACGATAACAAAAGCATGCAGTTTTGGGGGAGGCGTCTATTTTTGGAGAATACAAGAGATTCTGCAGCCATATCTGAAACAAAATACATAAAAGCTTCGAACCGGGTAACCATTTACGATTTTATCAAACTTGCAAAACCCGGCATTATCATATCAAACTCGATAGCAGCCTTCGGCGGATTTTGGATCGCGTTTGCAAGCGCAGAAAAAACGTTAACCGGCTTGGCTTTTTTGATGACAATGGTAACAGCAATGTTGGGAACCGCGTTTGTGATGGCTTCCGGCACTGTCTATAACAACTATTTTGATCGGCATATGGACGCAAAAATGGCACGCACTCGCAGCAGGGCCTCGGTCACAGGGAAAATGCCGCCAGCCATGATCTTAACATATGGCTCTGTTTTAGGGATCGCAGGCCTTGCCATGCTTTATTCCCTCAATCCATTAACGGCCTTTCTCGGACTGGCCGCCTTTATTTTTTATGCGATCATCTATACGGTATGGGTGAAACGAACGTCTGTGTGGAGCACATTTGTCGGGAGCTTCCCAGGAGCTGCGCCGCCATTGATGGGGTATTGTGCCGTAACCGGTGACTTCAGTATGACAGCAGTGCTGTTGTACACGATTATGTTTCTGTGGCAGCCGCCGCATTTTTGGGCGATTGGGATAAGACGCAAAGAGGAATATCGCGCTGCTGGCGTTCCGCTCTTGCCAGTAGTCAAAGGCAATCATGTAACAAAAATAAAAATGATGCAATATATTGCCGTCCTGGTGCCGGTCACGCTATTATTTCCTTTCTCTCTCGGCACCGGCCATATAAGCCCATTTTATTTCTTAGCCGCCTTGGTTCTCGGAGGCATATGGATCAAAAAAAGCATCAAAGGATTCAAAACAGACGATGACGTGAAGTGGGCAAAGGATATGTTTGTCTACTCGCTTATTTATTTTTGCTTGCTGTTCTTCATCATGATGATCGATTCATTTATGATGTTTCTGATCAGATGATGCAAAAAGAGCCACACATTAATGTGACTCTTTTTTGTTTGGAAAAACAGCATCTAATAGAAATGTCATGGCAAAAAACTCAGCCATGCAAATCAAAAATCGTATAATCTCACTCAAAATCCAGCTATCAGCTATGCGCATACCATCGGTTTCTCGGAGGGTTGCGCATATTGAAAAAATCATGAGTATGTTTTTTAGGGTTTCTTTGTTCATAAAATACCATCGCTTTCTCGATAGAATGACTTAAAGGCAATGAGATAAGTCATCAAGATATAAAATATGTCGCATCGTTGCATGTTTTGATTGAAAGAAATCATTGTTTTTTTGCCAGCCAATTGTAAAGCTCAGGCAAACAGATGAAAAGCGTTTCTGTGAAAAAGCAGATCTAATCGAATGCTTCTATACTCTCTCCACAAATAAAAAATGCTAAGAAATACATTTGTTTCTCTAATCTATAAACCCGCACTCTTTTTCCATCATCAGGTATTATAAGCCAAAAACAAACAAAAAAATAGACTTGCGTTTGAGTTGTATGAAAGTGAAATTGCAAGAATAACCCATACGGTGGTAATATATTGTTTGATTTTCCCATATTCATAGATTTGGAGGTCATACAAAAGTGAAGGGAATATTTTTAGTTGTTCAGCTTGGATTTTCTATTATGGTATTTCTGTTTTTAGCTGCTGTTAATTGGTATCAAGGAAGCGAGCTTGTTTCAGATCGATTTGATTGGAACTATACTGCTAAACTCTCAAAACTGCTAAATGGAATTGATGCCGTCAGCAGCCCCAAACAAATTTCACAGCTTGATTTTTTCATCTACTCCGCTAAACACTACCCTGTTATGAGTGCGTTAATGATCATCTCCTTCTTATATGTTCTGGCCGCTCTTTTTTTACTTATATACTCAGTCAAATGCAATAAGCAAGAGATTCATTTGGACTGCTGACCCGGTGAAATTCGTTTTTATAGCCCCTTAACTCTTCAAGATGTTTCTGTGTTTAGTGAGGCAGACCTTAACCTAGGTTTTCGGAACTTCTCGCTCCATTTTACGTATACCTTAATAGGAGGGATCAAACGATGAAAGAATATGAATTCGTAAGAGTTGAGCTGAGTACGATGAGAAGAAGGCCTAAAGAAGACTACCAGCAAATCATCCATGATTATGCGAAAAGAGGCTGGAGATTCGTTCAGATTTTCGCTCCCAGTATAGATGGGTATGGGGCAGCTGCTTATTTTGAAATCATATTTGAAAGGGATGCGGAAAAAGCTTAGTCGATATGACTAAGCTTTTTCGTTCCCCTATATCTGCATCTATACAATTTCTGCAAATGCGGCATCACATGATCTGGCTAAATCTTGTGGCGCCAACTTTAGCTGCATACCGATTTTCCCTGCACTGACAATAATAAAATCAAGCGTTTCTGCAGATGCATCAATATAGGTCGGGAACAATTTTTTCATGCCAATTGGCGAGCAGCCGCCGCGAAGATAGCCAGTTACCGCTAACAGCTCCTTCATTGCAATCATTTCTATTTTCTTTTCCCCTGTCACCTTTGCTGCCTTTTTTACATCTAACTCTTCTGCAACGGGTACAACAAAGACATAATAATGATTTGTTCCTGCTGCTGCAACCAACGTTTTATATACATATTTCAAAGGATAACCGATTTTTTCCGCAACAGAGATGCCATCTACCGGCTGGCCGTCTGTTTTATACCCTAATACCTCATAAGAGATGTTCTGCTGTTCTATCAGACGAACCGCATTTGTTTTTGCCATTTTTTTCGCCATTGTTTTCACCCACTATCAAAATGATGTATATCTAACTTCTTGCAGTAATAAGTAAATTCTATCATCCTAACCTGCATTTTCAAGGTTACTAGCATTGAATCAACGAAAGGACAAATTGATTTCCTTGGACGCCTATAGCCCATTATTAGTCTACATGGAACAAAACAGGAATGAACAAATAACTCCCACATACAATTTGTATGAATGGAAAATAAAGGAGTGGTTGCTTTGTATCATTACTTTTATGGCCCTGCGTTAATTCCTTACTTTTCACATACTCATAACCCTCAAAGAAGTCCAGATTTTTCAGAAAGACAGCGAAGAAGAGAAATCACATTGACTGTAGATGGCTTTGTCCCCCCATCTTCCACCGAAGATCTTGGAGACGGCTTTTATTCTTACGCATGGACGAACCAACAGGTCATCAATCCAGGTGAATACTTAGTTTGTCATCTTGAAGGAAGAGATATCAACGTGATAAATGGTGGGTTCACTCCGCGCGATACTGCTCCATTGTATGCGGTAGCAAGCTTTCCAAGACGAAGAAACCAATGGGTCATTATCATTCATAATCCTGTTCAAACCCAAAGAGCCATATCGCTTTATTTGATTGCGAAAAGGTAGCACAACATGTTATCAGAAACCCTGCATTCAGGAACAGAAAAACGGGTAGGGACACATTAACATCAGCATTTTCCTACCCGTTTTTGGTCTGGGCAAACTCTCCCCTGTCACTCTTTCAATCCCCCTCAATTTTTCCATCTTTCTCTACTGCCAAGGTATCAGAGAAAATTGTTATATGTTATCATTAT
Organism: Bacillus sp. SIMBA_008; assembly: GCF_046535495.1. NCBI lineage: Bacteria > Bacillati > Bacillota > Bacilli > Caryophanales > Bacillaceae > Bacillus > Bacillus sp. SIMBA_008. The sequence goes on from NZ_JAWRWL010000002.1 coordinate 651,693, forward strand.
TCCCAGTAAAAAGAAAAGAGGATTAGATATATGGTTCTCCTTGAAACGAATCGATTACGATTAAAAACGATTGATATTCCCCTTCTTGACGCCGCGTCTAAACTAGATCATCAGGCTATCAAAGACTTAGGTTATGAAACAAATGGTGAATGGCCAAATTCTGATTTTTTTGAAGCGATACCTTATTTCCGCGAGATTTTAGTCAAAAACAATGGAACAAAAGGATTTGATTCATGGATTATTGTAAAGAAGGACAGTCATGAAATTGTTGGAGGAACTGGATTTTTAGGTGACCCAGACGAAAATGGCATGATTGAAATCGGTTTTGCAACAAATAAAAGTCATCGCCGCAAAGGTTATTGTGTGGAAGCCGCCCAAAAACTAATAAACTGGGCATTAAGCCAAGAAACAGTAAACCGGATCACCGCAAGATGCGAACATGATAATCTAGGCTCACAAAAAACCTTGGAGAAGTTAGGGTTTATATTGGATCATAAATCAGCGGATTATATGCATTGGATATATGTTACAAAGTAGAGTCCTTAATTACAAAAGCAGGCACTGCGCCTGCTTTTGTTTGGATTATTTACCTCTGTGCTTCTTTTTCGCTTTTTGCTTTTTGAGCATATACCTTTGCTCTTTTACATGTTCTCGTTGTTCTTTCATTATTTGTTTTTTCTTTTGCTTTCTTGCTTCAAGCTCTAGCTTTATCGCCTCTTGAGCTTTAGAAGTTACTCCGGCGTTTTTCAACTCTTTTGAAACCTGGCGCTGCAATCTTTTTGGATTGATCTTTTTTTGACGCCTGCCTTGTAAACGAACTCCTTCCTGCTCAGCTTGGACCATCATATTCAAAAGTTGGTTATGAACAAACTCTAATACTTCAGAATCCCTCGGCTCTGTGCCAAAAAGATGACGAAAGGCTCTTAGCTTTCCATTGTTCACAACTTCAACAACGCCTACCCAAAACTGACCATCATAGTAAACCGTTAATTTCATAACGATTCCCTCCTCATAAAAGATATTAAAGAATGATGGACATCCCGAGGAGGGGAAGGTTACTGACATGATCAATCATGCATCCGGACTACCAACCGAATCGTGTTTTTTCATTCTTTACCATATACAGAAAAGAGTGTAACATTTCTTCTCCAACTATTAAACTCTTATTTTAGTTAGATCATTGCTGGAGAATAGGAGTCTTCACTCGCAAATTTATTTCTCAAGCCCTGCCATGTTACAGATGGGAAACAATACATTCGGCATACCCTTCGAGTTTAAATTCTCCAAGACCGTGAGGCAGCAACATATGATCTCCTTTTTTGAAGGGATAGACATACTCACCAGAGATCATACGGCCCTCCCCTTCAATCACACTGATAAGAAGGAATGGTTTTTGCTGCTTTAAGCTTGCTGATCCTGATAAGTTCCATTTCCCCACCGAAAAGTAAGCGCATTCAATCAATGTCGTTGTAAGCAAATCCTCAATTTGTTTATGGTGAACTGTATGCCGTTCTGGAATAGACGGGACCTCTATCACTTCGATGCTCTTTTTCAGATGAAGCTCGCGCAGCTTGCCTTCTGCATCTTTTCGGTCATAATCATATAATCTGTAGGTTGTGTCAGAGTTCTGCTGCGTCTCCAAAGCAAGAATTCCTTTTCCAATCGCATGAACAGTACCGCTTGGCACATAGAAAAAATCCCCCGGCTTTACCTTTACACGGCGCAAGAGCTCATCCCATTCTCCATGCTCTATCATGGTAGTTAGTTCTTCCTTTGTTGTTGCATTGTGGCCATAAATAATCTCGGCATCTTTTTGGCAATCAATAATGTACCAGCATTCTGTTTTTCCAAGCTCACCGTTTTCATGTATGTTGGCATATTCATCATTCGGATGCACCTGAACAGATAAGTCCTGGTCAGCATCTAATATTTTTGTAAGCAGAGGGAAACGATCCCCTTCAAGCTGTCCGAATAAATGTCTGTGATGTTCCCATAATTCGCTGAGCGTGAACCCCTTATACATTCCGTTTTGAACAACGCTTTGACCATTTTGATGCGCGGCAAAAGCCCAGCACTCTCCTGTTCGTTGTGACGGAATGGTATAGCCAAAATCAGCTAAAGCGGTCCCACCCCAAATTCTTTCTTTGAAAACAGGCTTGAAAAATAACGGTTCAGTCGTCATGAAAATCCCCCGCTTTATTCGATTTCTTCTAGCAGCTTGTAGGCTTCTTCTGTTGTTTGCACAGAGAGCAGCCGCTCCCTATAATTGTCATCCATTAGCTTACGAGATAGCATCTGCAGTATTTTGAGATGCTGGTTTCCCCCGCTCTCTTTCGGTACAGCAATCATAAAGATTAATTTAGCTTCTGATCCATCCAGGCTATTCCAATCAACGCCTGATCGTTTGATCCCAAAGGCAACACTCGGCTCCCTGACCGCCTCAGACTTTCCGTGCGGAATCGCGATATTCATGCCAATCGCCGTTGTTCCCTGTTGTTCACGATTCAAAATGGCTTGTTTAAACCCGCTCTCTGAAAGCAGCGCACCTCTTCGTGACAATTTCTGAATCAATTCATCTATGATGTCATCCCTCGTTTCCCCCGATAAATTTGGTTCAATTAATTCCGGGCTGATAATGTCTGTCAGTTTTTTAAATTCCGACATCTCAGCTTTTTGGCTTTGAATTGGCTGCTTTATTTCATTTGCTGCCGCAGCTTCATTTGGCGCGGAGGGCGGTGCAGTTTCACTGAGCACAGGAGACGCCGTAATATCCTTTTTTAGTACATTGACGAACAGAGCAGTGACAAGAGATCCTGCAATCACAGCAATAAAAAACATCAAGACATGATCAACTGCGCCAAGCACTGCAACGATAGGTCCGCCGTGCGCCACTCTGTCTCCCACATTGCCAATCATGGCTATCACAGAACCTGTCATTGAGCCTGCCATAATACTTGGAATAACGCGCAGAGGGTCCTGCGCCGCAAATGGAATCGCTCCTTCAGTAATGCCGAAGAGACCCATCGTAAATGCCGCTTTCCCCATTTCTCTTTGAGATGCCTCGAATTTTCTTTTTCCCAAAAACGTCGCAACGCCAAGGCCAATCGGGGGGATACAAATGGCGACAGCAATTGGTCCCATAATTTCATAATTTCCTTCTCCAATCATTGCCGATCCAAACAGAAACGCCACCTTATTTACAGGACCGCCCATATCAAATGAGATCATCGCCCCTAAAATCAATGCCAGAAGGATCGAGCTCGACCCTTTCATCCCCGCCAGCCAAACTGTTAAAGAGGCGAAAATTTGAGCTACAGGCGCGCCTATCAAAAATACAAACGCTAAACCTACAATCAGTGATGCAAACACCGGAATAATAATAATCGGCATAATCGGCTGGATGGCTTTTGGAACTTTTAATTTTTTGATCCAAAGTGCAGCGTATCCGGCCAAAAACCCGGCAATAATCCCCCCGAGGAATCCGGCGCCGCTTGCGCTGTCATAAAAACTTCCAGTCGCCGCAATATAACCGCCGATCATACCTGGCACAAGCCCCGGTTTATCAGCGATGCTATAGGCGATATAGCCGGCTAAAATCGGAATCATAAATGAAAATGAAGCACTGCCGATCTGTTCAATCGTTTTCCAGAAGGAATCATCCGGAATAACTAAGCCTTTAGGTGTTTTCTCCCCTCCAAGCGTTAATGCAACCGCTATCAATAATCCGCCGACAACAATGAAAGGAACCATAAATGAAACGCCGTTCATTAAATGACGGTAAATTGGATTTTGTTTCTTCTCCTGATGATTACCGGATTCCGATTTTGTAGCGGAACGATAGACCGGTATATCCCCGTTAAGAGCTTTTTGAATCAATTCTTCCGGTTTGCGGATACCGTCCTGTACCCCCACAGACAGCAGTTTTTTGCCTATAAACCGGTCTTTGTTTACCGAACGGTCTGCAGCAATAATGATTGCTTCCGCTTCGCGAATTTCCTCTTCGGTTAGCTTATTTTCGACACCAATCCCTCCCTGGGTCTCAACTTTGATGCTAACGCCCAGTCTGTCAGCAGCTTTTTGCAGATTTTCCGCTGCCATATATGTATGGGCGATTCCATTCGGACAAGATGTAATCGCTAACAGTTTCATAGGAACCCTCCTTTAAAGTGTGAATTATAAGATCTTGTCTCAACTGTATACCGAAATCAGCTCATTAAAATCGCTTTTTTTTACCATAGGTTCCGGTAATAAAGGCATTTTTCCCTATAACAAAAAAAAGCAAGGAATAATCCCTGCTTTTAATAATCCAAATGAGATAAAAATGTCATGACATTGGCTTCTTTCGTCAGCTTCTGGACGAAGGCCGGCTGCTCGCTAAGATATGAAAGCTCGCTAAACAGCTGCTTTGTCATGGTTTGATCCTCGTGTTTGACAGCCAGCATAAAAACGAGCGAAACTTTTTCATTTCCCCATTCAAGCGGCTCCTTTAATGTGGCAATCGCGATTGCTGATTGTTTAATAAATTTAGCGTTTGCATGAGGAATGGCAATGCCTGACCCAATATTTGTCGCCGACATTTTTTCCCTCATCACCGCATGAACCGCATAGTCCTTATCAACATAGCCTTTCTCAAACAAAGCTGTCGCCAGCTGTTCGATTAACTTGTAGCGGTGCTCTGCCTCCTGCTGCAAAAAAACCAAAAAAGGAGTCGTATTGTTCAGCATCTGAAACGTTTTTTGTTTTTGGCGGTGTGATTCGCCCAGCTGACATATAAACGCACTTAATTTCTTCTCTTCGCCAGGCTCTAAAAGCGGAGACACAACAATATGGGGAACCGTTATATTCTCCAGCGCAATGGTGGATATGACAAGATCAATATCCTCATGCTTTTTGATATAATCCTTTAAATCGGCCTTTGCAATACAAGCCATTACAGCGATTTGGTGATATTTCCGTTCAATTTTTGTCCGCAGCAATTGTGACATCCCAATCCCCATGTGGCAGACGATAACCGCCTTTTTATGTGTCTCGCTGCTGCCCTGCATCCGTTCGATCGCTGCCTGAAAATGCAATGTCAAATATGCTGCCTCTTCCTCAGGAATATGAAGATCAAAAGTTTGATTGATGTCTTCCAAAACATCAATGATGAGGTGGAACAAATAAGGGTACATCTTTTTGATGTCATTGAGCATAGGATTTGCTACAGAAAGATCGTAGCTCAGCCGTTGTAGCACAGTATTGAGATGAATGTTCAAACCATTGATCAAATCCTGATCCTTATGAAAATCCATCATTTTCAGCTCTGAAACACGATTGATTAAATGCCCTACAACCTTAGGAAGCACAGCATTTTCAAAATTCTCTTCTGTCTGCAATGGATAACGAACTTTACCGCCCAATATATGTAATGTTAAGTACACGGCTTCTTCTTCAGGGAAGCGGATTGCAAAAACCGGTTCAAGCCGCTGTAAACAAGCAAATGTCCATTGATATTCTTTCTTCTTTCTTACTGCCGCCATTTCTTTTGGGGACAATGAAATCGGCTGCTTCATTTTGATGCGGCGGACCATTAACAATGTATGCAGCAGCAAATTTTCAAACGTTTCGTCTGTGAAATAGAGGGAATGCTTTTTTTGTAGTGATTTGATTTCTTTCGTCACAAAGTCTACTTCATAATGTAAAAACTTACTTTTAATAAATTGGCTGGTAAACGCTGTATTGTGGATCAAATCAGATATTCTTGCCAATGCCTTTCTTTTATTTCTTTCGTTCCCTTCAACCTTTAATCCAAGCCGCTGCCTAGAAACCAGTGTGAGATCAAAACGCTTCAGCCACTCTTCTACTGCGTATAAATCCTTTTTAATGGAAGATCGATTGACAAAATGCCGAGCGGCAATGTCTTTTGCGGAAACAGGCTTCGGATTCATTAATAAGTCATAAGCAATGTGCAGCATTCTTTCTTCATCGCTCCGCTGCCTAGAAGAAAAATGTTCAGTATGTAATTGTTGGCTTAGCCAGGTCCTTTCCTGTTCTTCTATATGTAAATAAACGCCCAACCCTGGTTTTCGAATAAGCTGTGCATGAGAATGCTCATTGAGATAATCCTCGATCACTTTCAAATCATTCCGGATTGTTTTTTCAGAACACTGTACCCTATCTGCGAAATCTTGCACAACTAAATAGTCATCAGGTTCAGATAACAACAGATACAAAATCTCTTTTTGTCTTGTATTTATGTATTCCATCTGTTTTTCTATCCTTCCTGTCAGTATCTACTTGAGCAAATTGATAGTATAAGTATACTATATAAGAAACCGTTTACATTATAAAATAAAATCATAGAGACAAAAGTTTCGTTTTTTACCGAAGCTTCCGGAAAAATGCGATTTTTATACTCTTTGAGTTTGCTATGTAATGTATATTCAGCAGAAATTCATAAAAATACTCCAATTCTTCACCTATTTAGAACGAAGATTTTCTAATGTATGAGTACGAAAGTAAGAACATGATGAAGAAAAATGATTTGGTATCTTCGGGGATAAAGTGCAGGTAACAAAATTTCCACACGCTCAACAAACTAATAACCATCAAATGTGTTTTATTAACATTTTAAGGATGGCCATTCTCTCTCAGCAATTTTCAATCATAAATACAAACTCTGTGCAGGGCACACAATAGTCTTAGCTCAAATCAGTTGATCGTTCACATATTATTAACATTTATTTACAAGGAAAATAATTACTTTTATTGAATTGTTATAGTGCAAGACAAAAAACTTTAAAGGAGTGTTTCAAAATGAATTTCAAAAAAACGGTTGCTTCTGCTTTATCGATTTCTGCGTTAGCTCTGTCGGTCAGCGGGGTAGCTTCAGCTCATGAAATAAACTCCACACCTACTGAAGTAAAGAACATTTCTATTTCACCTACACATGTTATCAAGATTCAAGACTATGATTTACCTCTAAAAGTTGGAGAAACCTATTCTGTTAAAAATAATTCAGCTACTCGTTATTGGACTGATAACCAAAAAGTTGCTGAAGTCGATCAAAATGGTTTAGTGACGGCTAAATCAAAAGGGAAAGCCACGATCACTTTGTTTAAAGGTACTGCAGTATTCGGAAAAGTATATGTAACGGTTTATTAATCTCTTATCTGCCAGATTTTCTGGATGCAAAACATGCATGAATAAAATAAGGTCCCCCTCTAAAAAGAGAAGGGACCTTATTTTATTTCAATTGCGCTTCAAGTTTAGATTTAGTTTTGGGAATACATCATACATTGGTGTATATTGTGTTTCAGTAGCTTAGCCCCGAATAAATCCACCTTCTGAATGAATAATTTGTCCAGTTATCCATTCAGCCTCATCACTTGCAAGAAAAGCAATCATTCGTGCTGCATCATCTGGTGTGCCAATACGCCCCATTGGAAATTTAGGTGAAAGAAAATTTCTTATTTCATCTGTCATCCATGTAGAATCTGTTGGACCTGGGTTTACGGCGTTAACAGTGATGCCCAATGGTGCAAGTTCTTGTGATAACGACCTAGTAAATGCAGAAATAGCTCCTTTAGTTGCTGCATACGCTAACTCCCCAGGCAAAGGACCTAAATCCTGCCCTGATGTCATATTGATGATTCTTCCTGATATTAAATTAGATTTTTTAAACCGACGGGCGAATTCAACACAAAGAAGAAAATTCGATCTCATATTAACCGCATAATGCTCATCAAGTGATTTAGCATCTAACGATACATAATTATCACTTGCGGAATGAGCTGCATTATTAATAAGGATGGAAGGATATCCTAATTTATCTGAAATTTTTTCATGTATTGTGAATGCAGCATGTGCATCTGATAAATCAATTTTCATTGCCTCACAGCGGACACCCATACGTAAAATTTCTTGTTGAAATTCTTCTATCCAGGCCGTATTAGAATTCCAGTGAGTAAAGAAGATATGTATACCCTGTGAGGCTAACTTACGACAAATAGCCGTACCAATATCCCCTTGACTGCTTGCTCCTGTAATTAGTGCGATTTTTTCTTGAGAATGACTCATTATTTTAACCTCCAATTTATACGGAGTATCTCCATTATGATGGTAACAAGCTATCCAAAGAATATAATCCATTAAATCAAACAGAGCTGACTTTGAATACATTTTAAAATCAGCTTAAAAAAACATTTTCGTCTCAAAAAATATTAAATAGAAAAAATAAGATTTGGACAACAATTTACTACTTAGTCACAAGTGGCTGATACTAAGTCGTTGAATGTCTCTTTTTAAAGAGCCTTTCAATCATTCACATTGCTTTTCATTAACCATTCTACTTCCGTTAATTCTTGTTTTTGAACGTCTATTGTGTGTTTTTTCGTGAAATGGGTTTTCACAGCTTCTTCGTTTTCCCAAATCTCCCAAAGCATTATTTTACGTTCTGATGGCTCAAGCGGATAAGCATGGAATGTAATACAACCCTCTTCTTTGTTCGTTTCTTCCTCAAGTTTTTTGAATTCCTTCATTATCTCATTAAGGTCTTTATCACTGATGATTTTTAAACATGCCGTTATGTAATGCATCGAAATTTCCCCTCCCATCATTTTATGGCTTTTCATTATAACATTTTCTTGAAAAATAAAAACAACCCCCGACATTAAGGCAGCGATTTAAGGGGTAATAGTAGAGTAATGAATGCGATTGACGGTACTATATTTGGTGTTAAAGACTTAGTCGTGGGGGTATGGGAACCGACGAAGAACTGATTCAAAGACTAGCTAAAAGCAAAATGAGTAACAAGAAGATTTCCAGTTCATCATCATTTAAAAATAAAGCACTACAGAAAGAGCTGTTAATAGTACTCTTAATTTACAGTTAGATAGAAAAATGGTTAAATTGTGATAAGAACAAGCCTTTATACTCCTATAAAGGAAATGAAGATTTAAGAAGAGAAATAGCCAAGGGAGAAGATACAATTACTGTTTTAACAATTGCTAAAATTTATTGAAAAGGTATCTTTATATTAACTGGCTAGCCAACGAGATGATATCATGATAGATACAAACTTATCTGAACCTGTATTTCATTTTCTAGGAGGTATATTTCATCAAGATATAGAAACTCCAGAGTCAGCACTGGACGAATACTTAGAAGAGATTCCAAAAGAAGAGCAAAAAACTGATATAGTAGCATTAAAAGATTTTACAGTGATTATTTGGATGAAGACAAGAATGATTTTATAGATGAAGCTGCTGACGGAGTGGACATTCTTAGTTACGGAGTATCTCCATTAGTATGGCTCGAACAAGTTATTCAAATAATAGAAAAGAATATTGAAACCTTATAATCCATTAAACCTAGCATAAAAATAGGGCTGATTTTGAATTCACTTCTTAATCAGCAAAAAAATTTTCGTCCTCAATTCGTCCCTATGTAGACACAAAGCTAACAAATATAACTAAATAAAAAACCCTTGTTACGCAAGGGTTTAAGCTATGATTTCGACTGGTCTCAAACCAGGGGCCTCTCCCCCTGTCACAAGGTAGCGATTATATTCTAACATTAAGCTGGCTTGCACATGCCCGCTTAACCCCGAGTAACGCTGCTACCACTATACACTTATGGTCTGCTGGATAAGGGAAACATCATTTCATATACCATTAGACATATTACGGATTGCTCAATTTTTATATAACTGTTGGAAACGGTTTTTCCGTCTGCGATAATTAAATAAGAGGTGAAATCAATGAATGGTATAGAGTTTTTAGAGTCCGTGTCTCAACTGGGACAAATAATTTTATTATTCTCCGGCTATGCCCTTTACTGGAGATTAGGTAAAACAAAAAAAGAACGAAAACTTACAAAATACGAAACTTTTCTTAGATTCTTTGTAATGTTCGGGATATTTGCATGGGCACTTTCGTTTCTTGCTTTGCACTTGTGGTAACAATCTTCTGTCGATATTTGACTTATTATGTCTAATTTGTTTAATTCTAAATAAAACTACCTTTTTCTTGAAAAAATGTATGTTACTATTGAATTGCTTTACCATTTCAAAAAAGGGGGAGTTCACACATGTTGAAAAGATTGTTTTTTCTGGCGTCGATTTTCTTTCTTGCTATTGCCACAATTGCACCAGCAGCTTCAGCAACACAATTGAATCCGGAGGACGGTTTAGATGGCTTAACTGAAGAACAAATTGAAAAATCTGTTGCAGAAGTTGAGTACATCTTTACTAAAATTTTAGTTTTTGACAAAGAGACGGGATATACAGTCAATGAGGACGAGCTTGAAAAAGCTCCTTATCCTCCAGCTCAAAAAGAGGGCATGATTGCTTTCGCTAATTATATGAATAAGGAATATAATTATACCGATGTCAAAATCAATAGTGTTCAAGGATGTTTAGAAGATGCACTTAACTTAAGTAAAGGTGCTTTAAATCAAGTTCAAAAAGCCATTCAAAACGGAGATTGGTTGACTGTTGTAGGATTTCTAGGAACTATAGGTTTAGCAGTTTCCCCACCAGCAGTATTTGCATTCTTCCTACTCTGTGGTGCTCCAGTGGCAAAGATTGCTCCACAAGAAAATTGATAAATGAATTTTAAACCCCTTCTACAACAGAAGGGGTTTAATTTTTTATAATTTCGCTTCAAGTTTCGCTTTAGTCTTAGGTCCATAAATACCGTTAGCTTTTAACCATTCATCAGTTGGAACCGTTTAACCGCGTTTGCGATTTTTGATCCGTAGAATATGAGATTCAATTAAACACCACCATTGCATATATAAAAAAAGATAAAACGGTCGTAGAACATCTTTATACAGAAAGTGTAAATGACAAAAGTTCCATGGAAACAGAAAATTTTAAAAACCTTATGTTTGTTTGGAGAGAAAAGTTCGCCAACAACTCGCGAATTTGATAAACCTGCTTTATTAAAGCAAAGTAAAAAACCCTTGCTGCACAAGGGTTTAAGCTATAATTCCGACTGGGCTCGAACCAGCGATCGCTACCCTGTCAAGGTAGCGATTATGTTCTGATACGAACGTATGTTTCATTTCGAAACCTTATTTTATAGGGTTTTCTGACAAATGTTTCTGATAAAAAATCTTCTGTTTTGACTAAAAATGAACAAGTTGGTCCCCAATTCGTCCCCATCTGTCCCCAAATAGCATTATAACTTACCGATTCTTTTTCTAATTAGGATTACACTACAGTCTTGATATTCCATTATTTTCTCCGTTAATTAAGGAACGTTTGTTCGCATATAATTTATCCAAGGAGATGATCAGAATGAGTCAAGGAATTTACGACAAGAGATGGGAACAAAAATTCATATTGCCTGAGCAAAGGGCTGCCCTTTTAAACAGAAAGAGAGAGAAGTTAAGAAAATCGAAAAACCCATTCTCGATGAATACCTGCTCGAGGAAATGGCACGCACTATTTGCGAAGCCATGGAATTTAACTCGCTTCTGGTCATCACTGTATACAGAGATGGCTTTATAGAAGAAATAACAGGACATGTCCATTTCATAAACGAAGTGAAACAGAAGTTTCATGTGAAGGATTTAAAAGGTGATACAAATTTAATTAAATTGTCTGATATTACAAACGTAAAGAATCTTTACTAACAGAATACATCTTGATAATAATCACATCCTATGGAATAATTATCATTATTTAGAAAACAATTAATATTTTATAAAACCTTTGGGGGCAATTATGAAAGAATATGAAGAGAAGTATCAAGAAACAAAAGCAAAACACTTAGTTTTATGGAAAGACCTTATCTCTAAAATATTTGATGGTGTGCCTACTTCTCAAATGACAATTACTGACCGAAGTCATATAGTTCGAATATTACATAAGATAGGGAGTAGTGAAGCTGATAATCATACTTTTATGCCAGCAGGTGGCGGGGATGATCTAACAGATTCTGTTTTTTCTTCTGAAGATGGACGTATAGAATTAAACTTTAGCGGTAATGTTTTAATAGTAAATCCTACAAAATTATCTTTCCATCCAATTGGAGAAAATCCTGAATGGTGGTATTTTAGACTAGATACTAGCTCGTTTAACCGTAGTAAAGTATATGAAGATCAGCAAGATGAAGAAACTAATACTCATCAGCTTATCGATGAGAGCGAACTTCATTGGTCTGTGCATTTCAACGGAGAAGAAGTTCTTGAATTAACCTCTGGAGAATATGAAGACCGCTCATTATGGGAAGAAGGTTTTTTAGGATATGATGAAGATGGCCGAGAAATAAAAATGCCAGATACCACTCGTATTGTGACAAGAATGATTAACGGTGGTTCGTTTGTAATTTTCCCGAAATATTCTCTATATAACAGAAACTCAGCAACTTATGATGGCCGCCATAATAAGGTAACTAACGAAGAGTTTGCTAGCTATATTAAAGATGTAGTTGCAAGTTTAGATAAAAAATAGGCATGTATAAAAAATAAAACCCTGCTCTTATAGAGAAGGGTTTTTCTATTAAGATGTACCTTCCAAAAGTTCAGTTCACTCATCATACAGTCGATACTTCTTCCGGCCTGCTTCTAATTAATGGTAAAATCACTTCCAAGAAAATTGCAAACATTGATAAAACGGCTAAGGATGCAATCGCCAATTCTGATTACACGTTTGTAAAGTATGGAGGTAACCGCCACGGCCATATGGAATTACGATTCACTGCAACCGGAAACTGGTACACACATCACGTTTCTATTAAATAAGAGAAAAAGCCCTCCCAATCGGGAAGGGCTTTTTATTTAAGAAGGGATTCGAGCTTCGCTTTAGTTTTCGGGCCATAAATGCCATTAGGATTTAAACCATTCATCAGCTGGAATCGTCTTACTGCGTCATTAGTTTCCAAACAAATAATCCGAATAGGTAAATTGACACAGATCAAATTATTCATTTCACACTTTTGAATTACATCGCTGTCTATTTCTTCATTTTCCCATGGTAAAATCTTGTTGGAGCTATTCAAACGAAAGGATATGATCATGAAAGTATTTGAAGCCAAATCACTGCTTTCAGAAGCAGATAGACGTGCAAAGGAATACAAAGAATTAAGAAGTCAGATGGTCAATCTAAAAAAGGCTTTTAAAGCTGTAGCTGATTTAGATGACAGTGAGTTTTCTGGAAAAGGTGCCGACAACATCAAAGTATTTTACCAAGATCATGCCGGTGTAGCTGACAATTGGATTGACTTACTTGATATGAAAATTGCTTTCTTAACAAGCATTTCAGGCACTTTAGAGGACGCCAGCTTGTCTGATGCATACATAGAAGAATTCTTCTTAGAACACGAGCTGGCTAACGCCTACACAAAATCAAAATCCATAATGTCTGAACAAAAGAAAATGATGAAAGATATCTTACATGATATCGACGATATTCTTCCGCTTGATTTGTTCTCGACAGAAACCTTTAAAGACGAACTTGCCGATGCGGAGAACCAACGCAAAAAAACAGTCAATAAAGTAGGCAGTGTTGATGAAGCACTTGTTTCTGAATATGCTCAGTCAGAGCCAAACGAGCAATTCATCAAGAAGGACTTTCAAAAGCTTGAGGAATCCACAGGAAAAGGGAAAAACGCCACACCGATTCACTATAACGCCAAAGCGTACAGAGAGAGTGACATACATAAGAAAAAAGGCGATATTGAAAAACAGACTGAAGCTTATTTGAAGATCAAGAAAGATGAAGCGAAAGAACGAGAAATCAAAGAGCTGAAAAAGAAGCTAGCTGACGGAGTGACGGATCCAGATGAATACTTAGACATTGCCAAGAAGGTCGGCTATGAGAACCTTACCCCTGAACAGCTTGAATTTGTTTCATTTCTTGAACAGCGTAAAGCTTTCATGGATAACGGAAAAGAAGTGTTGCAAATCATAGGTGATGGCGCCAAGGGTGCGATTGTTGGTATATACGATCTTGCCAAGGATACCGGTGAAGGAGCCATTCAATTCGGATGGAATATCGGTTGGACAATTGACAACTTAAACAAGGAGCCTCAAAAAGTGCTGGATACCGTTTTGGAATACGACTATCAAGCTGCCTTTCAAAGTATGGTTGACACATTGAAGGATAATTGGGATAAAAAAATGATTCACGGGGATGCATATACACGGATGCACTATGTTACTTATTTGGGCGGAAGTCTTCTGTTATTGAAAGGTGGAAAGTCATCTGTCTCAACAGGCTCGAAGGATCTTGCTAAAGTTGGGAAAGCAGCTAGTGAAAAGATTAAGAATGGCAATCCATCTGTCAAACCTTATGTTAATCGATATACTCCTGCATTAGAAGGGATTCTACAAGACGCCGGGAATACTATTAACGTTAAAAATACGCCGCTCCTAAAAAGAATAGCCGATTCCACTAAAGATAGTGTATTCTTTAAATCAATCAATGGTAAGTCATCAAACAACAAGACAGTTAAAAAAGGCCTTTCCAAAAAATCAAGAGAAGTCGCGCTTCCAAAGGTAGATACATATGAACAAGCTAGAAATGAGGCGCTAAATCTAATTGGTGATTTAGGAATAGATTCAAAACCTTTTATAGGTACTTTATCTAAAAGCGCAGGCTTTGGTAAAGTTACTGGCCGAATGTCTGGAGATAATAAAGTCCTTTGGAGATTAGATTATGACCCCGAAAAGGGACCTCATATAAATGTTGAGGATTATAGAAATGGAAAAGGAGATAAGGCAAAGAAATATTATATACCTTTTAACGGAAACGAAGATACTTATAAATCCCTTTTAAAACATTTAAATAAATAGGAAGTGTTAATATGACTTTATACGAAGAATGTCTAGAAGCTCTTGGAGATAACAAAGAAGTCCTCACTATTTCTGAGACACGCAAATATCATGAACAACTTGGCGAAAGCTTCCCCTTCACATCATGGGGAAGAATTAAATGGGATGAAGTAACTACTCACAGATCTATTGATTATGCTGAAGATATCGACGAATGGTTAATTGAGAATAAAATAGATGACAAAAATGTTATTCTCCTCTGGGCTTATGGTGATTATCCAGCTGTAAAAACCAGCTTAGACAACGCTTTAAACGTAATTGATGATGTAACTGCTGTAGGTTCAGATACTTTCATGTTCAGCGAATCTGGTTATGTTATTGAATTTTTCCATGATGGAGATGTAACAATAGGAAAAGCAAGCTGAAAATAATAGCCCTTCTTAGTTAAGAGGACCAATATGAACTTAGAGAAAAAAATGGAAGCTATATTAATTAAAAGAAAAGAACTTAATCTTAATGATGACTATGAAATTCAAAAGAGTTGGGATGAAATAATTGAAGTACTCTCAGAAAATGAGGAAAATTCAATTAGCTATCTAGAAAATTGTAATAAAGAAGATTTATATTGGATCAGTGAAGTATTTGAAGATTTAGCTGAAAGTTTGCAAAGTAAAGAACTTATTAATTGTTTAAGAAAATTAGATGAAAAGTACCCTGATTTAGAAATGACAAATGATATTGATATAGCAGAAAGTTATATAGAATAAGATACGTACCATCTCTCAGATTTAAAGTTACCAGTTTCTTGGTGGTGATAAGTAATGATAGAAATCGAAGTTTCTGATTCTGTATTTGGATTCCTTGGCGGTTATTTTCATCAGGATATTGATTCTCCAGAATCAGCACTGGACGAATACTAGAAGAGATTCCAAAAGAAGAGCAAGAAACTGATATAGTTGCATTGAAAGATTTTATTAACAGCGATTATTCGGATGAAGAAAAGAATGATTTTATCGATGAAGCTGCTGACGGAGTGGACGTTCTTAGTTTTCTCCAATCATATGGCTCGAACAAGTTATTCAAAAAATCGAAAAGAATATTGAAACTTTAACCTAGCATAGAAACAGAGCTGATTTTGAATTCACTTCAAAATCAGCTTAAAAAAACTTCCGTCCCCAACTCGATGAATGATGACAAAATCAATAAATAGGCAAAGTAAAAAACCCTTGCTACGCAAGGGTTTAAGCTATGATTCCGACTGGGCTCGAACCAGCGACCTCTACCCTGTCAAGGTAGCGCTCTCCCAGCTGAGCTACGGAATCATGATATGTATGTGTTGCTGGGTATGTTATTGTCTTTCTGACAAGTTCTATTATATAAACTTCCCTTCTATTCGTCAACTGCTTTTTTAGAAAAACTTTTTTTGGACTTGCTGTTCCGTTCCCCGGCTATTATAATATGTCTTAATTTTCCAACAATAGAGGTGATGGGGTTTTGCATTCTTTGATCTCTTCCGATGATGTTTGGGTATTATGGGGGTTTATTGCGGTGTGGGCGGCAGTGAGTATCGGGCTGGAGCAGCGCTTTAAGTGGGCTTCTGCTGTGTCGGGCGCTATTATTGCCCTTGCAGGTGCTATGGTGTTTACAAATGTAGGAGTGCTTCCTGTTGAGTCGCCTGTGTATGACACTGTGTGGTCTTATGTGGTACCACTGGCGATACCACTTTTATTGTTTCAGATCAATGTTAGGCAAATTTTTAAGGAAAGCAGGCGTTTGCTGTTTATTTTTCTGATTAGCTCCGTTGGAACAGTGCTTGGCAGTATCCTGGCTTTTTTTCTACTCAAACAGCATATTCCCTATCTCGATAAAATCGGCGGGATGATCAGCGCCTCTTATATCGGCGGCGGGGTCAACTTTGCGGCGATGGCGGCAAAATTTGAGACGCCTGGTGAATATGTGTCGGCTACCGTTGTGGCTGATAATTTTATGATGGCGCTTTTGTTTTTTATTTTAATCAGCATTCCTGCACTCAAATGGTTTCAGCGGCATTATGCCATGCCGTTTGAAGAGAAGGTAAAAGCCGATGGAAACAGCGGAAACAGTGCTGAAAGCTATTGGAAACGGAAGGATATTTCCTTAAAGGATATCGCATTTAATGCCGGTGCCGCTTTCGCACTTGTTGCGGTTAGTATGAAGGTTTCCGGTTATTTTAAAAGCATTTTTTCTCATCCCCTGCTGACCGGTACGCTTGGCGATCAGTACCTGGTGCTTACGTCTTTAACTGTTCTTATCATTTTTCTTTTCCCGCGTTTTTTTGAAAGGCTCAATGGATCTCAGGAACTTGGAACCTTTTTGATTTATTTGTTTTTTGTGGTGATCGGCATTCCTGCAGATCTCCGCTTAATCGTCACGAATGCGCCTCTTATTCTATTATTCGTGTTTATCATTGCGATCAGCAATTTAGCAGTTTCCTTAGCTGCCGGAAAATTGTTCCGCGTGCGGCTTGAAGAAATTCTGCTCGCCGTCAACGCTACTGTCGGGGGACCGACGACTGCGGCTGCGATGGCAATTGCCAAGGGATGGCGGGAGCTTGTCGCCCCGATCATGCTTGTCGGTACGCTCGGCTACTTAATCGGCAACTATGTTGGCACTTTTATTGGAAATTGGTTTTCTTCCTTCTTATAAAAAGGATATTTGCATTTCCCTGAGAATAATGTAAGAGGAAAGCTGACACGAGAACGGAGAGATCACTGTATGTTAAAAGGAAAAACCATTTATGTTAGACCTTTAGAAGTAACGGATGCCGAAGAAAATCTGCGGCTGCAAAGCGAAAATCGGGATTTTTTCGAACAGTTTTCTATGATACGCGCAGACGATTACTATACGGTTGAGGGGCAAAGAAAACGGATAACCGAGTATCAGGAAAGACTTGAGAAAGATGAAGAATATCATTTTGGCATCTTTACAGCGTCAGACGATAGATTAATCGGGACGGTTTCGCTCTTTCAAATCATCCGTGGCGCGTTGCAAACTGCGTTCATCGGGTATTTTTTAGACAAAGCCCATAATGGAAAGGGCATTATGACAGAGGCAGTCAGATTGGTTGTTGATTATGCGTTCCACGAATTGAAACTGCATCGGATTGAAGCCGGTGTGATGCCCCGTAATCTCGGGTCCATGCGTGTTTTAGAAAAAGCGGGATTTCATAAAGAAGGCATCGCCCGAAAAAATGTAAAAATTAATGGCGTTTGGGAGGATCATCAAGTCCTCGCGATTCTGAATCCTGATGACGAACAATAATAAAAGAAGCCGGGCCATCCCCGGCTTCTTTTTTAACGAACCGCAACTGGAGCAATTTCTTTCAGCGCTTGTTCGAAATCGTGTTCTAAATCGTCTGCATGTTCGACGCCCACACTCAGACGGAGCAGGCCATCAGTGATACCGCGTTTTTCACGCTCTTCCTTAGGCATTGCCGCGTGAGACATCGTTGCCGGATAGGACAAAATCGATTCCACGGCACCAAGGCTGACAGCGAAGACCGGCAGTGACACATTCTCGACTAACTTCTTAACGGCCTCTTTGCTTTCAAGCTCAAAAGATAGTACGGCGCCCGCTCCCGTTGACTGGCTTTTATGGGTTTCAGCGCCGGGATGATCAGCCAGTCCCGGATAATACACGCGCTTCACCGCCGGATGCTTCTGGAAAAATTCCGCAAGCCGCTGGGCTGTTTGACTCGCTTTCTCTAAACGGACCTGCAATGTTTTTAATCCGCGCAGGACAAGCCAGCAATCCTGTACGCCAAGGACGGCGCCGAACGCGTTTTGCAGCTTATACAGCTGCTTCCCAAGCTCTTTATCTTTGACAGCAGCCAAACCTGAGAGCACATCGCTGTGTCCGCTTAAGAATTTTGTCGCGCTGTGAAGTACAATATCCACGCCGAGGTCAAGCGGTCGCTGCAGTGCCGGTGTCATGAATGTATTGTCCAGAAAGGTCAGACAGCCGTTTTCTTTTGCAAGCTGAACAACCGCTTTAATATCCGTAATCCCAAG
Organism: Bacillus sp. SIMBA_008; assembly: GCF_046535495.1. NCBI lineage: Bacteria > Bacillati > Bacillota > Bacilli > Caryophanales > Bacillaceae > Bacillus > Bacillus sp. SIMBA_008. Next base: position 670,502 of record NZ_JAWRWL010000002.1, read on the forward strand.
TGTCGGATTTGACGGTGTCTCCATATAAATGACCTTTGTGTTCGGCTTGATGCTCCGCGCCACTTCATTACGATCCGTCATGTCGACAAACGTATGCTCAATGCCAAACCGGGTCAGCACCTCTGTCACCATACGGAAGGTTCCGCCGTATACATCTTCTGTCACAAGAACGTGATCACCCTGTGACAGCAGTAAAAATGCTGTTGAGATGGCAGCCATGCCTGAACTGAAAGCAAATCCTCTTGTTCCGCCTTCCAATGCGGCAATTGTTTCTTCGAGAGCTGTTCTTGTCGGCGTGCCAGAGCGGCTGTAATCATATGCCCCGAACTCTTCAAATGAAGATTGGTGAAAAGTCGAGGCGTGCTGAATCGGTACACTGACCGCCCCGGTTCCGCCGTCTGTTTTAAATGGATTGTGCACGAGCTGGGTTTCCAGCGTCCAATTGTGTTTACTCAAATGAAACAGCTCCCTCTTTGACCTGACATAATGCCTGTTTTAGATCCTCTTTTAAATCTTCCGCATGTTCAATACCGACAGAAAAGCGCAGCAACCGATTGCACACCCCGTTTGCGATGCGGATCTCTTCAGGAATATCCATGTGCGTCTGGGTCGCAGGGTATGTAATAAAGCTTTCCACCCCGCCGAGGCTTTCTGCAAAACAAATGGTCTTCAGTGCTTTTAAAAACGGATTGACCCATTCTTCTTTTTGCAGACGAAAGGACAGCATGCCGCCTTTTCCGGGATACAGCACATCCGAAATTTCTTCCTGCTCTTCTAAAAACGCCGCAAGCTCCTGCGCGTTTGCCTGATGCTGACGCATTCTGAGGCTCAGCGTCTTCATTCCTCTCATCAGAAGCCACGAATCAAATGGCGGCAGGACGGCACCGATCGCATTTTGATGCTGAAACATTTCCTCTCCGAGCCGCTCATCCTTCACCACGACAAGTCCAGCAAGCAGATCGTTATGCCCGCCTAAATACTTGGTTGCGCTGTGAATGACAATGTCAGCTCCCAGCTCAAGCGGCCGCTGCAAGACCGGTGTATAAAATGTATTATCTACGATCAGCAGAAGACCGTGCTCCTTTGTAATCCGGGCAATATGTTCAATGTCCGCCTCCTGCATGAGGGGGTTTGTCGGCGTTTCCACAAACACCGCTTTTGTATTCGGCGTAATCTTAGAGCGTAAACAGTCCTCATCGCTGAAATCATCATAATGAAAAGTCAATCCGTATTTTTTCCATTCATTTTCAAATAAACGGTACGTGCCGCCATATAGGTCCGATGAAACGATCAGTTCATCTCCGCTTTTAAACAGCGCCATAATCGTTTGGATAGCAGCCATTCCCGAACTAAAAGCAAGCCCTCTCGCGCCGTTTTCTAAGTTAGCGATGGCGTCCTCAACAAGCTGGCGTGTCGGATTTTTTGTGCGGACATAATCAAATCCGGTAGATTCTCCGATCCCTCTGTGGCGGTATGCTGTTGATAAATAGATAGGAGCACTCACTGTTCCCGTGACTTCATCGCTACGGTTCCCAATTTGGGCTAATTTCGTTTCAACGTGCTGTGACATATAGCTGACACCTTCCCTTTTCAAAATAAAAACCCCTTCTTCATAAGAAGAAGGGGTTTAACGCTTCTTCTTATCTTCCAAGCATAAAAAACGCTTGCTGGATTTAGCACCTTGGCGCTTTGCACATGCAAAACAAGCCGGTTGCTGAGGTTTCTAAGGGCCAGTCCCTCCACCTCTCACGATAAGAAATATCGATTTCAATTTTCTGATTGTTTTATATTAGCGCAATTCACAGTTTATTTCAACACTTTTTTCTTCGTGTGCCGAACCGTTTAAAGAGAGAAATTTCTAATAATTCATGGTACAATAATTGAAAATGCAAGAAAGTATAGTGATGTCCTGGAGGAATGTTTTTATGGCACCGAAAAACGGCACAGTGCAAGAAAAGAAATTCTTTTCAAAAGAGCTTAACGAGGAAATGACCTTGCTTGTTTACCTGCCGTCCAACTACTCCCCGCTTTATAAATACCATGTTATTATCGCGCAGGACGGCCACGATTATTTCAGGCTGGGGAGGATCGGCAGACAGGTTGAGGAATTGCTGTCGAAACGCGAAATAGACCGGAGCATTATTATCGGTGTTCCTTATAAGGATGTAAAAGAGCGCAGAAACACTTATCATCCGGAGGGTTCAAAATTTTCGGCTTATAAACGGTTCATCGCCCATGAGCTCGTTCCTTTTGCAGATGATGAGTATCCAACCTATCAGATCGGTTACGGCCGAACGCTGATCGGTGATTCACTCGGAGCGACCGTGTCACTTATGACAGCGCTTGATTATCCGAATATGTTTGGCAACATCATCATGCAGTCTCCCTATGTTGACAAACATGTACTAGAAGCCGTGAAACAGTCAGGCGATATCAAACACCTCTCTATTTATCACCAAATCGGAACAAAAGAAACTGACGTCCACACGACAGACGGGAACATTCTGGACTTTACAGAACCGAACCGGGAGCTGAAACAGCTGCTGGAGAAAAAGCTTTCCGATTATGATTTCGAGCCATTTGACGGAGACCACAAATGGACATACTGGCAGCCGCTCATCACCCCGGCGCTGAAAAAAATGCTTTAACACTCTATCATACTTTATTTCCAGGAGGGACATAATATGAAATACGGAATCGTTTTATTTCCATCAAAAAAGCTCCAAGACCTTGCAAACTCTTACAGAAAGCGCTATGACCCAAGCTACTCTCTAATCCCGCCTCATTTGACGCTGAGAGCATCCTTTGAATGCGCGGAGGAGAAAGCGGATCAGCTCGTATCACATTTAAGAAACATCGCAAAAGAGTCCCACCCACTCGTTCTCAAAATGACAAAATACAGCTCATTTGCGCCTGTCAATAATGTCATTTACATCAAAGCAGAACCGACGGAAGAGTTAAAAACACTCAATGAAAAGCTATACACCGGTGTGTTGGCAGGAGAACAGGAATATAATTTCGTTCCGCATGTGACGGTCGGCCAAAATCTTTCCGACGATGAGCATTCAGATGTGCTGGGACAATTAAAAATGCAGGAAGTGTCGCATGAAGAAATCGTTGACCGTTTCCACTTGCTCTACCAGTTGGAAAACGGATCGTGGACAGTATATGAAACCTTCTTGCTAGGCAGAGGAGAATAATGTTTGAAAGCAGTTATCGCAAAAAATGAAGAACAACTGAAAGATGCATTCTATGTAAGAGAAGAAGTCTTTGTCAAAGAACAAAACGTGCCTGCTGAAGAAGAAATTGACGAACTTGAAAATGAGTCAGAGCATATCGTCGTGTATGACGGTGAAAAGCCTGTCGGTGCCGGAAGATGGCGCATGAAGGACGGCTACGGCAAGTTAGAGCGGATTTGCGTACTGAAAAGCCACCGCTCAGCCGGTGTCGGCGGCATCATTATGAAAGCGCTCGAAAAAGCCGCGGCAGACGGAGGCGCTTCCGGTTTCATTTTAAACGCGCAAACACAGGCTGTGCCGTTTTACAAGAAACACGGGTATCGCGTGCTTTCTGAAAAAGAATTCCTCGATGCCGGCATTCCGCACTTACAAATGATGAAGGACTGAACGCATCCGGATCTTTTGAGATCCGGATTTTTACTGCATATAAAAAAACCGTTCTCTGGTATGAACGGTTTTTTATACATATCGATTAATATATGTGCCCATTCCTTTTTCTCGCAATCTCTTATAAAGAGAGCGCTTACGTTTCATCTCGTTTACTTTTCTTTCAGCTGCCGTTTGATTCTCCTGCTGCTTTTCCAGTTCTTTGTATACCCGCTGAAACGGGACATAGCTGATTTTTTCGGTTCCGGCATAATCCTGCTTATGTCCAATCGTTCTATTAGCATATTGAGCGTATTGCTGGTTCTGAATTTGACCTGCATATATCATACAATACCCACCCCTCTGCTGTCTCTTTTCCCTTAAACTTACTTTTTGAAACACATTTCTTTTGATATGATAGTCATTGTCTGTAATGAACACCTTTTGATTGGGAGGACCCCTTTTTGAAATGCGCCCGACTGAATGATAGAATCATACATTTACATACATATTCGAGAGAACATTATCAATTCCTCTTTGAAGAGGGAATAAAAGGACATTTATTTTGTTCTCATTGCGGAAAGCCCGTTTTGTTACGGCTTAACATCGCCGATCCGCCAGAGTTTATCCATCGCCAGCCAGGCGATTTTCCGGCATGTGAGGAGGCGTGCGAACCGAAGCCCTCTAAAGAGGGGAAAAAAGAAGATGATCAGGAATCTGGTGTCATTCGTTTACCCAAGGGAAAAGCGATCGCCGCTGACCCGTCCCCAGCTGTTACAGAATGGCACCGTCCTAGAAGCATTAAACCAGGAACACCATTTGTGCCAAAAACAATAGAACCCGATACGAGCCTTTTTCCGTCTGTCGGTTTAAACACGGATCAGCTGAAAGCTGTCACGGAAACAGAGGGCCCGCTCCTCGTGCTTGCAGGTGCGGGGAGCGGAAAAACACGGGTACTGACAGCCCGTGCCGCCCACATGATCGAACACTTAGGCATACCGCCTGAAAATATGCTGCTTGTCACCTTTACAACAAAAGCTGTCGCTGAAATGAAAGAGCGTATGGCGAACCAGTACGGATTACAGCCGGCAAAAGTCAGAAGAATTGTGACAGGAACATTCCACAGTCTGTTTTATAAGATCTTGTATCACTCTAATTCTGCTAAATGGAACGGTGAGCATCTGCTGAAAATGGAGTGGCAGCGGGAACAATATATCAAAAAAGCACTCTATGAAGAAGGCATCGATGAGAAAGAATTCCCAGTTGACCAAGCCCTGCAGCAGATCGGTTTTTGGAAAAACACTTATGTCCCAAATGAACGCATCCCTCTAAAAGATGAGTGGGAAAAACAAGTTTATCGTTTATATGAACATTATGAACGCCAGAAAAAAGAACACAGCCAATTTGATTTTGATGACATGGCTTCAGCCTGCTATGAATTGTTTATCGAGCGGCCTGACCTTCTGGAACAATATCAATCTCGGTTTACGTATATCTTAATTGATGAGTTTCAGGACATTAATCCGGTTCAATACAAAATCATGCAAATGCTCGCCAGCCCGGAGCAAAACCTGTGCTGTGTCGGAGACGATGACCAGTCCATCTACGCGTTTCGCGGAAGCAATCCGTCTTTCATTCTTGATTTTCAAAAGGATTATCCGGGAGCGAAGACGATCTATTTAACTGCGAACTACAGGTCTACGCACCCGATCGTCTCTAGTGCTGATATCGTTGTGAAAAAGAACAAAAACAGATATGCCAAAACGCTTGAAGCGGCCCGCGATGACATTCAGGTCCCTGTGCTGTTTTATCCTTATGATGAAGAGGAAGAAGCCACAATGGTCGTTTCCGATATCAAAGAAAAAATTCAAAATGGAGCCAGTCCAGAAGACTTTGCGGTTCTTTACCGCACAAACAGCGGAGGCCGTGCTATATATGAAAGGCTTCATCAATCGTCAATTCCGTATACAGCTGACCGCGGCGTCCAATCGTTTTACAGCAGACGGATCGTCCGCCAGATTCTCGCCTACTTGTACGCCAGCCAAAATGAGGATGACACCGAGGCGATTAAACACTTGCTTCCCGCCTTGTTTTTAAAACAGTCCGCTTTGAATACGCTGAAGGCGCTCTCGATTACAGAGGACTGTACCATGATCAAAGCGCTGGCCAAATTGCCTGATCTGAAGCCATTCCAGCTGGACAAAATCAAGAAAATCGTACCGTTTTTTGCAAGCCTCCGCACAATGAAACCCGTAGAAGCCATCACCTTTGCAGAAGGAAAAATGGGCTTCTCCGAGTATTTAAAAAAGCGGGGCAATGAGGGCAACAAGCTGGAAAAAGGCTCTGATGACCTGCGCGACATCAAGGTTGTCGCCAAGAAGTTCAAAACGATTCCTGACTTTCTTGCCCACGTAGACCATATGAGGGCCGCTGAGAAAAACAGAACGGATGAACATGGCGTTCAGCTGATGACCATTCACCGGTCAAAAGGCCTTGAATTCAAAACAGTCTACGTGTTAGGCACTGTAGATGGCTCGATTCCGCACGATTTCTCATTAGAAACGGCAAGAAAAGGAGACGAGGCCGCTCTTGAGGAGGAAAGACGCCTTTTATATGTAGCCATGACCCGGGCGAAACAGCATTTATATTTGTCTTGCCCTGCTAACAGGCGCGGCAAAACAGCCAACCGCTCAAGATTTTTGTATCCCCTGCTACAGAAAGCAAGACAGCCCTTGCATCATTAACAGCCCGGCAGATTACTGCCGGGTTTTTACTGTAAAAAAAGGCCCGCTGCAGTGAGTCAGCCAGGCCATCCACTTATTTATTATCCATCATTTTAGAAATCGTGCCAAAATCAAGCTTTTCTTTTCCGCTTGTAATAGATTCCACAATTTTATCTTCTAATTCTTTTGGCACGCGTCTGTTTGCCATCTGCGCTACGCGGTTAATCACACTGCGCACTGTATTTTCATCTTTAAAATTAGCGTTTTGGAGTGATCCGGCAAGATTCATTACATCCTGCATCTTCACACCTGTTTTCTTTTCGATGTTCTTAAAAAATTGATTATCCATAATGCGCCTCCTTTTGGCGGAGTAATACGGTATTGTATGAATGCACATAATACAATGTGCTTTTCCAACATTTTTAAAAATAAACACAAGGCAAGGAAGTACGGGTTATAACCCGTACTTCCTCAATACATCTTAAAAGAAAGATGCACCTACGATGATGAGGAGAATGAATAATACGACCAACAAAACAAATGTTGAACCATAGCCGCCGCCGTAACCGCCAGCATAACCGCCATAACAGCCGCCGCCGTAGCCGCCGCCGAATCCGTATCCAAAGCCCATAGATAAGCACCTCCTTTACTCTCTATACACTATGTGAGCTGCTGGGATCGGCTTGGATATTCGCATAGGGCGTTTGCGGATTTACGATTGATCATATTGAGCTTGATGTTTTTTAAGTAAGGCCTCCGTTTTTTCAGCCAGCTCTTCAATCTCATCTTCAAATTCCAGACCGGCTTTATCAAATGCATCCAAGTCTTTTCTGATACTGCCCATCGTGTCTTCATGCTCTTTTTGCTTTTGTTCATGTGGTTCATATCTTCCTTCTATCCATTTTTCAAACTCATTCACTTTTATCCCCCCGCTTATGATATATGCTGAGCGAGACCGCCTCGTTAAAAAAACAAAAAACCGGAGTTCTCCGGTTTCTTTGCCAGGCTATTGAGGCTTTTTCTTTTTATTTCCGCACCCGCAGCCTTTCTTTTTTATCTTTTTTGATTGATACGATGAATCTGTATATGGAGATTTTTGGGAAGGTTTATGATGCTGATTCATTTTTGTCCCCTTCCTTTCCTTATGTCATATATGCTACTTTATGCGTATTCTGACAGAAAGTTGCTGGTGGTAACGCCTTATTCTTGCAGCCATTTTGATACGAGCGTTTCTATAATGCCGGCAAGGCCGGCGATCGCCAAAAGTAAAATCAGCCACTGCGCCGCTTGCGGGATCACCGCCTGGCATAAAATCAAAAAGCCGGCACACCACACGCCTGTGCACCAATAGCAGCTCAGCAATTCACCAATAAACGCCCTGACACCGGTTCCCTTAATCACGATATAGGTTTCAATGTTCCCGTCCGCATCCTTTTCTTCCTTCTCTTCATGAAACAGACTGCGAAGCGGCGCCATAATCGTGTCAAACACCAGCAGGCGGGCGAGCCGAAAGACCGCAAGCGATAGAAGAACAATTGTCAGCCCATTTATAACCACTCGTTCACTCCTTTGCCAATCATGATCCCTTCACATATATGCCAAAACCCTATTCTTCATGAATTGTATCTTGTCCGGCAGAAAATTGGTTATTTTTATTATTCCGCTCTGCACCCCATTTGCATTATATAGAGTATGGATAAGAAAGGAGTGAAGGTTATGTCATTTGAAGAAAAAGTCGAATCCCTGCACCCTGCAATATTTGAGCAATTATCAAGCGAATTCGAACAGCAGATCGAAGTGATTGATTGCGAAAATATCACAATTGACACGTCACATATAACAGCTGCCCTTTCTATACAAGCCTTTGTGACAACCATGATTATCGTGGCGACTCAGCTCGTCATCGCCGACGAGGATTTGGCTGACGCAGTGGCAAGTGAAATTCTTATTCTCGATAGCTCCCAAATCAAAAAAAGAACCATCATTAAAATTATCAACAGCCGCAACATCAAAATTACTTTGTCTGCCGACGAGATAATAACCTTTGTACAAATCTTGCTTCAGGTGTTAAACAGCATTCTTAGTGAACTTGACGTCCTTTAACCCTTTCTTTTCACAAACTTAAAAGACGAGGTGAAAACAAATGTCAGATAACGATAAATTCAAAGAAGAGCTTGCAAAGCTTCCAGAAGTTGATCCAATGACGAAAATGCTGGTCCAAAATATATTTTCTAAACATGGGGTCACAAAAGACAAAATGAAAAAAGTATCAGACGAAGAAAAAGAAATGCTCTTAAATCTTGTAAAAGACTTACAAGCTAAATCACAAGCGCTAATAGAAAACCAAAAGAAGAAAAAAGAAGAAGCAGCCGCACAAGAGCAAAAGAACACAAAACCGTTAAGCCGCAGAGAGCAGCTCATTGAACAGATCAGACAAAGACGGAAAAACGATAACAATTAGCCAATCATAAAAAATAGGGTTCTTCATCAGGATATATGACTCAGTCAAAATAAGAGGCTCGCTCATTTAATAACAGTAAAAGAAAAGGAGGAATAGATATGGAAAGCAGACCATATTCTTGGGTTGCACTTGATCCTGACTGTGACCATCCGTTAGATGACAAAGAGAAAGATAAAGAAAAACACGAAAGAAAATGTCATTGCGACGTTTGCTGTAATGGCAATGGTTTTTTTGGCAACGACAACGCCTTCATCGACCAAGATCTAGCTCAAGCAAATCTCAACAAACAAGTTTCAGATGAAACGATTATTATTAGAGATTCTTGTGACATCAATGTTACATCTACAGACGTTCAAGCCGTAACATCAGTTGTAACAGCACTTAATGCCGCTGTCGTAACGGCAACTCTGACATCAATTGCAGACGGCGTAATTGCCGAATTAGTCGCACAAGATTTGTTACAGCTTACAGCTAACAAACAAGTAAACCGCCAAAAACTTCTCATCGAATGTTCCCGCGGCGTAAACGTCACAACAGTAGATGCCGATATCGCAACCCTTATTTCTACAGCAACAAATACACTCGTAGCCATCCTAGTTATCACTCTTGTCCTCTAGGACCTAAAAGCAGAGCTAAAAACGCTCTGCTTTTTCTTATTTTCCAAGCATATGATGAATATATAGACGTTCACCCACACCAAGTGGGGCACGGGTACATATGTTGTTAAGGACTAAAGTCAAATACCCTATAAAGAAGGAGCTGAAATCAATGAGCTGCGGAAAAACCCATGGCCGGCATGAGAACTGTGTATGCGATGCAGTGGAAAAGATTTTAGCAGAGCAGGAGGCAGTTGAAGAACAGTGTCCGACTGGCTGCTATACCAACCTTTTAAACCCTACGATTGCTGGAAAAGACACAATTCCGTTTCTCGTTTTTGATAAAAAAGGCGGATTGTTCTCCACATTCGGAAACGTAGGGGGATTTGTGGATGATATGCAATGCTTTGAATCCATTTTCTTCCGCGTCGAAAAATTATGCGATTGCTGTGCAACACTGTCTATTTTACGCCCGGTCGATGTCAAAGGCGATACCTTAAGTGTTTGCCACCCTTGCGACCCGGATTTCTTCGGGCTAGAAAAAACAGATTTCTGCATTGAAGTGGATCTCGGATGCTTCTGCGCGATTCAGTGCCTGTCACCAGAGCTAGTTGACAGAACATCGCCTCACAAAGATAAAAAGCATCATCACAATGGATAAACACTTGTAAAGAGGAATCCCCTTCCAAACTCTATTACAGGTGCAAATCATTCAGCTGCTTCCAGCGTGAGGCAGCTGACTCTCCATCATTTCGCCAGTCTCAAATTTATAAGGCAGGAGGGATAATATGAGCCAGAAAACATCAAGCTGCGTGCGTGAAGCTGTAGAAAATATTGAAGATCTGCAAAACGCTGTTGAAGAAGACTGCCCGACCGGCTGCCACTCTAAGCTTTTATCTGTAAGCCATTCGTTAGGCGACACAGTGCCTTTTGCAATATTTACATCAAAATCAACGCCATTAGTCGCCTTCGGAAATGTCGGCGAACTCGATAACGGCCCTTGCTTTAATACAGTATTTTTCAGGGTCGAAAGAGTGCATGGAAGCTGTGCAACACTGTCATTATTAATCGCATTTGACGAACACAAACACATTTTGGACTTCACCGATAAAGATACGGTGTGTGAAGTGTTCCGACTCGAAAAAACGAACTACTGTATTGAAGTTGACTTAGACTGCTTCTGCGCAATCAACTGCTTAAATCCTCGATTAATCAATCGTACACATCATCATTAATCATAAGCTGGAAAAGCTTGCAGGCCTGCAGGCTTTTCTCTATGTAAAAAAAGCTGTCCGGCAACATCAGCCGGGCAGCTTTTTTCTTTTTCGTTAAAAACCGAGCGGGTGCAAAGAGGTAATATCATCGATTGCCAGTTCGGTTGGGGCTCCGTTTCCGGTTGTTCGAAGCAGGACGGAATCATTTCTTCTTCCGACAATCACGCCCCTGTACGTTCTTCCATTGGCTTCAATCAAACAAAGCGCTCTCGGCATGTTATGAGGCAGCTTTGTTAAAAAATCAATTTTTTCGTGGATCGTCATCTTGCTCATCGGTTTTTTCACTTTTCGTGCCGGCGGTGCTTTTTCCTCCGCTTTATCAGCACTATGGACAGCTTCCGGTTCTTTCTCAGGCTTCCGGGCCTCAAGTGCAGGCTCTTCCTTTTTTTCTGCTTTCGGGGGCTCGTGTTCAACGGTTTCTTCTACGGCCTGCGGCTCTGCCTTCTGTTCCTCTTGGCTTTTTATGTTCTCTGGCTCTCTCGCCTCTTGTGTTTGCTGACTCACTGGTTCGGCTGCAGGCTTTTGGTCTTCTTGCAGGACATCCTGTGCCACGGCTTCCTCCTGCTGCTTCTCATGGTGAGCCGGCTTTTCCTCAGCTTTTGGCGGAGCGGGTTTGTCGGCCTTTCTTTTGATGACAATCTCCTGCATGGATGACCTTGTAGTTTCTGCATAATCCGGCTGAACAATATACATGAGCGGTTTTTTATCCGCGTTTCTTTTCTTATTAGACATCTTCATCCCTCCGATTGTGTCATATTCTATCTATATGACAGAAAGCTGAAAATCAGAAGAAATAAAAAAGCAATCCCTATTCGGGATTGCTTGATATAGATCCTGCTTAGCGGGCAGTGATATGGAAACCAGAATCAACGTGAAGATTTTCACCTGTAATCCCGCGGGACATATCGCTGAACAAGAACGCAGCTGTATCGCCCACTTCTTCAGGTGTTGTCGTGCGGCGAAGCGGTGCACGCTCTTCGATGTCTTTTAAGATAGAGTTGAAATCGCTGATGCCTTTAGCAGATAATGTTCTGATCGGGCCGGCAGAAATGCTGTTGACGCGGATATTTTCTTTTCCTAAGTCAGCAGCTAAATATTTCACACTTGCATCAAGAGAAGCTTTTGCTACACCCATGACGTTGTAGTTTGGCATCACAAGCTCTCCGCCAAGGTACGTCAAAGTGACAATGCTTCCGCCTTCAGTCATCATCGGACGTGCCGCTTTGACAACAGCAGTCAGAGAATATGAGCTGATGTTATGAGCCAAAAGGAAGCCGTCACGATTTGTGTTTAAGTACTCGCCGACAAGCTCTTCTTTGTTGGCAAACGCGATACAATGCGCGATACCGTGGATTACACCGACCTGCTCCTTAATGCTTGCGAAGCAAGTTTCGATTTCTGCGTCGTTTGTAACATCGCAAGGGAGGATGATGGAATCGTTGCGGTCTAATGTTCCGGCAAGCTCGTGAACGGATTTCTCCAGGCGTTCACCAGCGTATGTGAAAATCAAACGTGCACCCGCTTCATGTAAAGAACGCGCAATGCCCCAGGCGATGCTGCGTTTGTTGGCTACCCCCATCACAACAATGTTACGGCCTTCAAGTGAAAAATTCATATGTATAAAGCCTCCTATATTTAATAAAGACATAGTATTAGTACCTGATCTTAATTCCTATCATATCATAACCTTGTCCAGATGAAAAGCGCATACCGTAGCAAACGCAAAAGAGATCACCATCAGCTGGTGATCTCATCGGCTTGTATTTAAGCTGTTTCGTTTAAAAGCGAAATGGTTTGTCGGCCCGTGTCCCGATCCGATGCCGAGCGTATTTTCCACCGCTTCACGGACAAAGTTGGCCGCAACCTCAAATGCCTGATGGATGCTGTCTCCTTTAGCCGTTTGGGCCGTTAAAGCCGCAGCAAAGGTGCAGCCTGTGCCATGCGTATGCTTCGTATTGATATAAGGATGGGTGATTTGCATAAACATGCTGCCATCAAAAAGAAGGTCAGTAATGTGATTGTCCTCAGGCTGGTGCCCGCCTTTGATAATGACATGCTGCGCACCCATCTTGACGAGCTGCTCCGCTGCTTTTTTCCGGTCATCCAGCGAGCTGATTGTCATTCCTGTCAGCGTTTCTGCTTCCGGGACATTCGGCGTAATCGCGTAGCTTCTTGGAATGAGCAACTCCTTTAAGGTGGCAACTGACTCATCACGCAGCAAGGATGCCCCGCCCTTTGCGATCATAACCGGATCAACAATTACACGATTGAATCCGTACTCGTCAATTTTTCTTGCCACTTCTTCAATCATGTCGGCATTCCAGAGCATTCCCGTCTTAACTGCATCCGGTCTCAAATCCTCAGCAACAGCGTCAATTTGCTGTCTCAACGTCTCTACAGTCAGCGGATGCACCCCGTGAACGCCAAGCGTATTTTGAGCGGTTACCGCCGTAATCGCAGACATTCCGAATACATCAAGCTCTTGAAAGGTTTTAATATCAGCCTGTATCCCTGCGCCGCCGCCTGAATCTGATCCGGCGATTGTCAATGCTTTATATATACTCATTACACTACACTCCTTTTATTACCCAATCCATTTATGATAAATGGATTTTGCCCGGGCAATATCATTTGTTCCATGGATCAAAGCTCTGCCGTCCCGGAACAGCACCATTTTCATATCATCCGAGCGGCAGGAAATTAAATACGGGTTCGCAGCTACTTCAAGCCCGGCCTGCCTCAGCTGACCGGCAAGCGCTTCAAGATCCGCTTCTTTCGTAATAGATGATCTGATCTGCACCGTGTTCCTGCCGCACAATACAGCCGCTTTTGTTTGATTTTCATAAGACAAAAACGGAAAATCCTTTGTGCCGCAGCTTGGGCATGCGTCATGTTTGAGACTGGCCGCTCTCACTTCTGACCGCTCGTTTTTCCACAAATCAAAGGAGCGCAGCACCGGCTCGCACTCCTCTCCCGTCAGCAGTTTCAGTGCATCTGTTACCTGAAAGACTGCTACCTGCAAAACAGCCGGACTGATGATGCCAGCTGTGTCACATGTTGCTCCGCCAATCGGAAGTGCATCGAGCAAGCAATGCAGGCAAGGAGTAGAACCCGGCACCACGGTAAAGGTAAGACCGTAGCTCCCTACACAGGCACCGTAAAGAAAAGGAATCCCTTCCTTTACCGCAGCATCATTTACGATCAGGCGGGTTTCAAAATTATCAGCCGCATCCACAATAATCGATGCATCCCTAATCAGCTCGAAGATATTTTCTGCTGTCACATCCATGACAAGGCCGGTCACATCAACATCGCTGTTAATCGAACGGAGACGGCGCTCCGCAGCGGCTGCTTTCGGCATTTCTTTTTTGACATCATCTTCTGTATAAAGCTGCTGGCGCTGGAGGTTGCTCCATTCAACATAATCTCTGTCGGCAATTTTCACAGAGCCGACTCCCGCTCTCACCAGCATTTCTGCACTGGCTGTTCCGAGCGCGCCGGCGCCGATAATCACGGCGCGCGCTTCTTTCAATTTTTTCTGGCCGGATGGGCCGATCGGAGCAAACAGCTCCTGCCTTGAATACCTGCCTGTCATACAGGAAGACCTTCTCCCGGACTGCTTGCCGTTCCGTATTGCTTAAGCGGGATTCGGCCCGCCTCATAAGAAAGGCGCCCTGCTTCCACTGCGAGCTTCATGGCACGAGCCATTTTCACGGGATCGTCAGCGCCAGATACAGCCGTATTGAGCAGTACGCCATCCGCTCCAAGCTCCATTGCGTATGCCGCATCTTTAGGCGAGCCGATTCCCGCATCCACGATGACCGGTACTTTCGCCTGTTCAATAATAAACGACAGATTCAAAGGATTTAAGATTCCTTGTCCTGATCCAATCGGAGATGCACCCGGCATGATGGCATGAACGCCGAGCTCTTCCAGCTTTCTCGCCAGCACAACGTCATCCGACGTGTACGGGAGCACAATAAAGCCTTCTTCAAGAAGCTGTTCAGACGCTTTTAATGTCTCAACAGGGTCAGGCAGCAAGGAACGGCTGCATCCGATGACTTCAACTTTAATCATGTCACAAAGGCCTGAAGCTTTCGCCAGCCTTGCAATCCGAACCGCTTCTTCAGCAGTACTGGCGCCCGCTGTATTCGGCAAAAGCGTATATTTGGATAAATCAAGCTGTTCCAGAAAATTCGGCTGAGATGCTTCAAAAATGTTCATTCTCCTTACAGCAAATGTTAAAATATCAGACTCAGAAACAGCTACTGCTTCCTTTTGAATGTCAAACGATGGGTATTTCCCCGTGCCCAGCAGCAATCTTGATTGAAATGATTTTCCGCCAATTGTTAACATGCTCATCCGCCTCCTACAAAATGGACAATTTCAATGACATCACGATCACAAAGCTCAACCTCGTGATAGCGTTCTTTCCCGATTATTTCTTTATTTCTTTCCACGATAACGATTTTATTTTCAAGCTGATACGACGCCAGCAGGTCTTGAATTGTACCTGTGTCTTTTTTCCACTTCACGTCTTTACCGTTCAGCTGTAGCATCATATCTGAACCGCCTCCTTGCGATCAATTCGGAATGCGTGCAGCCAGTCTTGGTTGACCTCTTTATTCATGATGAGATCACTGATCAAAGCGCCCGTTGCGGGAGCAAGCAGGATCCCGTTTCTGAAATGGCCAGCCGCAAATAAAATACGGCTGTCCTCAGGATGTCTGCCGATGTACGGTTTTCCATCCTTTGTTCCCGGACGGAGTCCCGCCCAAAAACGATCCACCTTCATATTCTGTATAGCCGGCAGCATCGTTTTTGCTTTTTTCATAACAGATTCCAATCCGCCAAGATCCGGTGTTTCACTCCAGTCCCCCGGCTTCATTGTCGCGCCGACAACCAGTCTTCCGCTTTTTCTCGGTACGATATAGCAGTGATCATGGTAAAGCGTTTTTGTCAGCGGGATATCATCATTCCAAACGGACAGGCACTCCCCTTTTACAGGGAGAAAAGCATTGTTCAGTCCAAGCTGTTTAAAAAACATTCCGCTCCACACCCCGCTGGCAACGACAACATGATTAGCCCATACGTCTCCGCTAGGGGTCTTGATGAACAGGGCTTCACCGTCACGTTCGACATGCAGGACGGGCGTATGCTCAAAAATCTCCGCCCCAAGCATTTTTGCTGCTTTCACATATGCCTTGCAAACAAAATAAGGCTCCACATGCACATCATCCTGAATAAAAGATGCACCAAAGATGTCACCAGACGCATACGGCTCTTTTTCTAACACCTCTTCTTTTGAATACCAGCTGACAGAGTCCAAATCGTCCATCTGTCTCAGCTGCAGCACATCTTCTTCAGAAAATGCAAGCTTAAACATACCGCCGTTATGCTGCCTGATATCCACACCGGATAATGCATAAAGCTCTTCTCCAAGACCTTTGTACAGACGCTGACTGTGCATAGCGAAATCAAAAAACGCGTCACGTTCCTCGCATTCGGCATGGGCGCCCAGCATTCCGGCAGCGGCTCTTGTCGTTCTGCCGCCCATTGTTCCGCTTTCAAACAATGCGGTGCTTTTGTTTTCCTTTGCCAAATGATAAGCAATCGCGGAACCGATAATTCCGCCTCCAATCACCACTGCTTCATAATGCCTTTTCATAGCGCATCTCCTTTAGCTTACGGGAATATCGTCTGGCTGCTTCCAAGGGCTCAGCGGAAGAGAAAATTCCTGACATAACAGCAATGCCGTCTGCCCCTGCTTGTTTTACGTCTCTTAACCTGTCCGGCGTCATCCCCCCGATGGCTATAACCGGGATGGAAATCCGCTGTTTGATATCTGACAGCAAAGATACTCCTCTGCCTTCAAGACCCTTTTTGCAATCCGTTTCAAACACATGGCCGAACAGCACGTAGTCCGCGTCTTCCTTTTCTGCTTGAACCGCTTCCTCCAGTGAATGCACCGACCTCCCGATATGAAGGTGTGGAAATCTGGCTCTGACCTGCTTCGGTGAAAAGCTGCCGCTTGGCAGCTGCACGCGGTGAATAGTAGAGAAAAGTGCAATATCCACGCGCCCGTTCATCACCAGTTTTCGTTTATCTATACCGCCTTCAAAAATAAGCTCGAGCAGTTTCAAAATATCCGCCGCCGATTTTGAGCGTTCCCGAATATGAATAAAATCAACTTCATTCTGAATCGTAATGATGATTCTCGCTAGCTCTTCTACCGGCTTGCTGTCATCCGTTATGGCGTGAAGCTCCACATTCCTCCACCTCTTTTATGGCGCTGTCAGACCAGCCTTCTTTTCGATAGGCCATTCCCCAAAATTGATATTCATAGTAGCTGGAGATGACAAAATTCTCTTTCATCTTGGCACGCACTTCCTCCGTGCTGTTTTCCGCCAGCTCATCAAAGCGGTTGATTTGCTCCTCAACCTGTTGTCTAAACCAGTCACCGCCATATGTGCCAATCCACTTCTGATAAATTGGATGCCCCGGATCACAATGCAGCAATTTCTCACCAACCTCGTAATAGAGCCAATAGCATGGCAGCAAGGCCGCTAAGATTTCAGCGAAATTCCCGCTCAAAACCGAACGGTACATATGGGATGTATAAGAGTACGCCGTAGGAGACGGCTTAAACGCCTTACGCTCTTCCTCGCTGATTTCCAACAGCTCGGCAAACTCGCGATGAAGCGCCATTTCTGCCTCATATGTACCTTGGGCATGGCTTGCCATCCGCCCCGTTGTAAAAAGGTCCTTCGCATAAGCTGCGCCAAATGACTGCACCTTTGCAAAATGCGTTAAGTAATAGGAATCCTGAAGTACGTAGTATTTAAAACGGTCAATCGGAAGCGTTCCGTCACCGATTCCTTGAACGAACGGATGGACAAAGCTCCCCTCCCACCATTCTGCGGCTGCACTGTGGCATTCTTCTGAAAACTTCACAAATCATTCCCCCTCTGAAAATAAAAAAACCACTTTCCCGCAAGGAAAAGTGGTTTGGAATTGGCATAGTAAAATAACACAAATACCGCTCCACTTCCCTACGCAGGTCTGAACCTGTTCAAGTTATGAGGGTCTAAAAGTCACACTTTTATCTCAGCCCTTATGAAGGACACCCCTAGTGGTTAAACGAATACATATTGAATTGTTCTGCACCTCTATATTAACACGAATCCTTATTTGGTCAAGATTTATCCTTCCAATGTTTTCTTAAGATCCGTTACGTACCCCCGAGATCCGGTGACAATTAAACGGTCTCCAAGTTTCAGCCTTGTATCCCCATGAGGAACAATGCTGTCCACACCTCTGAAAATCCTGACAAAGATGACGTCACCTGTTAAAGGGAATTCCCGTAAAATGACACCATCATATTTACTGTTCTCCATATTAATTTGATACAGCGAAGACTCTTGGTTCGTGAGCAGCTTCATGACGCCAGGCGCTTCAATCAGTGCGCGAAGCAGCGTTTTTGTCGAGAGCAGAATAGAAAAGATGCTGATTCCCTGCTCCTTCAGAGCTGCTTCATGCTCCGGTGATCCTACGCTTGCAATGACTCTTTCTGTGCCTTTTTCTTTTGCAAGTAAAGCAATGTCTGCATTCATATCTTCATTTCCTGTCGCCACAACGAGGATATCCGTTTCAAAAATGCCGAGTGATTCAAGCGTCTCGTGTTCATAGTCAGAAATTGTTTCAACAGCAAACACTGATTCTGACAGCTTTTCCTCCGCATTCTCTTGGTAGACGTGTACAACACGCACGTCATACTCTTCCTCTGGCAATTCAAGTGTAACAGGCAAAGTCATTTGATTGGCGCCAATGAACGTAATCGTCTTTTTCTCCTCCGGCTGCTCTTCCCGTTTGTATAATTTTTTAAAACAGATCGGCGTAAAAATACTTGCAATGACGGCTACTAAAATTAGCGCTCCTGACATATTTGCACTGATCACGTGAAGCTGCTGGCCGATTGTTGCAGCGGCAATCACGAGCGAAAGCGTTGATGTCAGCAGGAAACCGGACGCGAAAATGGTTCGGTTATCATACCACTTCTTTAGGTACATGACAGGAATGATTTTGCTGACTAACAGCGCCAGCAGCAGGAGCGGAATCATGATTAAAATTGTTTTATCCTGAAAAAGAGTCCAAATATCCAGCTTCACACCGACCATCACAAAGAAAATCGGTATTAAGAACCCATAACCAAATGAATCCAGCTGCTGAACAAGTTCTTTGTTTGGCGAAAGCAGGGAAACGAGAACCCCCGCTAAGAAAGCGCCAAGAATATTTTCCGCCCCAAGTGATTCAGACAGGGCAACGAGTACAATAATTAACGTAAAAATGGCACGCGTCCCGATCTGGATCGTCCCTTTTGACATGGATTGAACAAAAGAGCGATGTTTGAAGACCCGGCCGAAAAAGTAAAGCACCACTCCGGCCGCAAACAGGATCATCAGGAGCCACATGTTTCCGCTGTCCTCTCCGTATAAAGAAGAAAAAACAGCAAGAAGAATCATCGTGGCCAAATCAGCAATAACAGCAACAAGCAAAATAATCTGCCCGATATTCGAATTCATGATCCGTTCTTCTTTTAATGTTGGAACGACAACGCCTAATGAAATCGTTGAAATAATCAGGGTCATCAAAAATGCATTTTGGATAAATCCGGCCAAGACGAACCCATAGGACAAGAGCAATGATAAAATAAAAATACCGACGAAAATAACAGATGCCGCAGCAAACGTATTCGGCGCTTCCTTGCCATTCGGCAGGAACTGCTTTTTCTTTCCTTTCTCAAACGACGAAAAATCAATTTCAAGCCCGCTTAAAAACATTAAAAAGATAAATCCGAGCATAGAGAGTGTCTGGAGCCAGGTGTCACCCTCCACAACTAAATTAAGGCCGCTTTTCCCAATTATCAGCCCCATAATGATTTCAGCAACAACAACCGGGATGCTGAGTTTAAACCGATGCAAAAGGATGGGTGTCAAAAATGCAACGATAAGTACAACAACTAAAGATGCGACAGATGTATGCGCCATAATCAGAACCTCCTTTTTAAGTCAGGGTTATGCTAGTTCTCACTCAGAGAACAAAACCTCATTTTTAAAAAACATAACGCGATTTTAACAAGGGTGATGATGAAAAATAAAGTGATAAGGTCTTAATCCTGTTTAGAAAATGATTCTTCTTCTATAATTTGCACATAAAAGCTTGTGATGACTCACAACACTTTGCTTCATAATAAATAAAACAATCGGTAAGGAGGATACCGCATGGCTTACGATATCATCAGCGATATTCATGGCTGCTATGACGAAATGACTGCATTAATCCAAAAGCTTGGCTATACAATCAAAAATGGAGTACCTGTCCATGAAGAAGGCAGGGTGCTTGTTTTTGCCGGAGATTTAACTGACAGAGGGCCCAAATCGATAGAGGTCATCCGATTTGTAGCCGGCGCTTACGAAAAAGGCGCTGTGCGTTATGTCCCGGGAAACCATTGCAATAAATTATATCGTTACTTAAAAGGAAATCCGGTAAAAGTGATGCATGGTCTCGAAACAACAGCGGCAGAGCTTGAGGAACTTTCTAAAGATGAGAGAAAATCAGTCAGCGAACAGTTTATGAAGCTGTACGAAACAGCGCCGCTTTACGACATCTTACATAATGGAGAATTAGTTGTCGCCCATGCTGGCATAAGAGCTGACGATATCGGCAAATATACCCGGAGAGTGAAGGACTTTGTGCTTTACGGTGACGTGACGGGTGAAACATATCCGGACGGCAGACCCGTCAGACGTAATTGGGCGGCAGCCTATAACGGAAAGGCTTGGGTGGTATACGGTCATACACCTGTGAAAGAGCCTCGGAAGGTCAAGCGCACCATCAACATTGATACAGGCTGCGTGTTCGGAAATCAACTGACAGGCTTTCGCTTTCCAGAAATAGAAACCGTCTCTGTTCCAAGCTCCCTGCCTTACGACGAATCAAGATTTCGCCCCATATAAAAAAGGAGAGAATCAATGATTCTCTCCTTTTATCAGTTTTCTCATATCCTGAGGCAGTGGAGCATGAAATGTCATGTTCTCCTGTGTCAGCGGATGGATAAACGAAAGATGCTCGCTGTGCAGAGCCTGCCGGCCAATTTCCTGTCTCGTTCCGCCGTACAGTGTATCGCCGCACAACGGGTGCCCGAGATAACTCATATGAACACGAATTTGATGGGTTCGTCCAGTCTCAAGCTGCAACGTCACCGAGGTCATATCGTCATTTGCACATGTGACGTAAAAATGCGTAACAGCCTTCTGGCCGTCTGGCGTTACCGTCCGTTCAATTATACTGTCAGGATGTCTGCCAATCGGAGCATCGACTGTTCCCTCCATCTGTGCCATCCGCCCGTGAACCACTGCCGCATACCGGCGTTTCACAAGGCCGTTTTTTTGCGCAGACGATAAAATGGAGTGGGCAAATCGATGCTTGGCAACAAGCATGACACCTGATGTATCCCGGTCTAGCCGGGTGACAAGATGAACTGTCGCCCTCACTCCGGTTGTTTGATAATGATCAATAATTCCATTGGCAATGCTGCCGGAGGGGTGCTCTCTCGAAGGAATTGATGACACATACGGCTGCTTGTTTATCACAAGCACATGTTCATCCTCATAAAGGATATCGAGCGGAACAGGCTCTGCCAGCAGCGTCTCGCTCACCTGCTCCTCAGGAAACTTCACGATAAGAAGATCTCCCTCTTTCAAAACGTATTTGACCGTCACATGCTCACCGTTAATCTGCAGGTCGCCCCCGCCAAACTTAATATCGGTCAGCAGACGTTTTGAAATTCCCAGTTCACTGGCATATTCCTTTACAGTCATCCCGTCCTCAGCGGAAGTAATGTTCTTTCTGATAAAAAAATGCTCCACGATATGTCCTCTTTCTATTCACCTTTTCCAATAAACGAATCCTGGACTCTTTTCCAAAATGGAAACGGACGGAATCTCGCAAACCGCACTTTTTCGGATGCAACTTGGCAGCGGATCGACTTTACATCCTTATGGAGAAGGGTTAAGTGGTCAATCGTCACTTGAAAGTCAACTTCGTTTCTCGGCTTAATCATGCAATCATGATGGGATGGGAGAAGCAGAGGTGACCCAACCGTACGGAACACGCGGTTATTAATTGAAGCCATTTCCGCAAGCTGGATTGCCCTGATAGACGGATGGATAATCGCTCCGCCCAGCGCCTTATTGTAGGCTGTGCTGCCTGATGGAGTTGACAGGCAGAGGCCGTCGCCCCGGAAGGTTTCAAAGAGCTGCCCTTTGATTTCCACATCAGCAACAAGGCTTCCTTCGATGCTTTTAATCGTACATTCATTCAAAGCTAAGTATCTTTCTTCCCGCTCGTTTTCGTGATAGGTCACAATGACTTCGAGAAGCGGATATTCGACTGTATGATACGGCGTTTTCGCGATGGCAAGAACAAGTTTTTCAATTTCATGAGGAACCCAGTCGGCATAAAAACCCAGATGACCTGTGTGAACGCCGACAAATGCTGTTTTGTCCAAGCGGTCGCTGTATCTGTGAAAAGCATACAAAAGCGTTCCGTCGCCTCCGACTGAAATAACGATTTCCGGTTCATTTTCATCCAGTTCCATATCAAAATCCAATAAATACGCCTGTATTTTGCTTTTCAGCGTATCAGAAACTTGATCTCCTTTTGATGATACGGCAAATTTCATGCTCTTCTTCCCCTTTACCTATTGTTGCTCGCTTCCTTTTTTCTTTCTTGAAAAGGCAGCTTGAGCTTCCTGTACTTCACCCCTGATCTCCGACATCTCTTCATCAAGCCGGGAAGCCGCTTCAGAAGCGCGCTGAAGCCTTAGTTTTACTTTTTCAGGAATGTTTCCGCTGTATTTATAATTCAATGAATGCTCAATGGTCGCCCAAAAATTCATCGCCAGTGTACGGATCTGTATTTCTACGAGAACATGCTTTTCTCCGGATACCGTCTGCAAAGGGTACAGCACAACAAGATGGTATGATCGGTATCCGCTCTCTTTATGTTCCGCAATATAATCCCTCTGATCCACAACGGTGAAATCTTTTCTGGCAAAAAGCATCTCTTTTACGATTTGGATGTCATCGACAAATTGGCACATGATTCTAAGGCCAGCAATGTCCTGCATGGTTTCAATTTCATGCAGCGGTATGCTTTTCCGTCTCGCTTTTTCAAGTATGCTGGCCACAGGCTTGACGCGTCCGGTCACAAATTCGATCGGTGAATGGTCGTCCTCGTATTCATATAGTGTGCGGATCCCCTTGAGCTTCACTTTCAACTCTTCGACAGCCTGGCGATACGGCACTAAAAAACGCTCCCATTGTTTGTCATCCATCATACATCCCCCAATTCCGAACCAGTTTCTATAAAAACACGCGTTTCACTTTTTCTTCCATTTCTTCTCCATAGTTTGCATTATCTTTTATATTTTCTAAAAGATATTCCAGCTCCTCATGCAGGCCTGCCAGTTCAATTGTTTGGTCTCCTGCCTCTAAAACAACCGGTATTTTTTGTGCATGGGCCTGCTTCAGTTCCGGCCATACATGTTCCTTTATAATGACATATTCAAAAGAATCAGCTAATTCAAGTATGTATACAAAAGCAAAGTGGTCAGAATCAACAAGCATTTGACCTGACGGCTTGCGTTCCGCTTCGTTTCCTTCTGTCTGACAGGCGAGGCGAAGCTGATCATCCGATAATGTTGCATTCAAAATTTCGATTCTGTTTTGCATAATGCTCTCCTTTTTTAAACAAAGTACAGATTCATTTTATCATATCGAGCTCGATATTGATAAACCTAACATCTAAAGAGATAATAGTAAAAATAAGATTTACAGGGCGGAAAGGAAGAGCATCATGAGCCAAGAAATTGAAATCGAATTTAAAAACATGCTGACCAAACAAGAATTCAAAAACATAGCAGCGGCACTCCAGCTGACAGAAAAAGATTTTACAGATCAAAAGAATCATTATTTTGATACAGACAGCTTCGCGCTGAAACAAAAACATGCTGCGCTTCGTATCCGCAGAAAAAACGGAAAGTATGTCCTTACATTAAAGGAGCCGGCTGATGTGGGGCTTCTGGAAACGCACCAGCAGCTTTCAGAGATATCAGATCTCGCTGGATTTTCAGTTCCCGAGGGCCCCGTGAAGGACCAGCTGCACAAGCTTCAGATCGATACGGATGCCATTCAATACTTTGGATCTTTAGCAACAAACCGTGCGGAAAAAGAAACAGAAAAAGGCTTAATAGTTTTAGACCACAGCCGATATTTAAATAAAGAGGACTATGAAATTGAATTTGAGGCGGCGGATTGGCATGAGGGCAGACAAGCCTTCGAAAAGCTGCTTCAGCAATTCAGCATTCCTCAGCGCGAAACCAAAAATAAAATTCTGCGTTTTTATGAAGAAAAACGAAAGTCTATATAAGGTGGAATGACATCGTGAATGTAACGAATTGGGCAGCTTTACTTCAGCTTCAGGCACTACAGTCCATATCTAATGCACGCAGCAGCTCGGACAATCAGAATACGGAAAGCCCGCTTTCAAGTTTCAGTTCTTTGCTCAGCCAATATACAAACGGTCTGGCATCTCAGCAATCAGCACCTTCTTCATCGCCAAGCCCGCTCAGCATGCTGAACAGCGCGAATACAACAGCGCCGTCACTGCTTTCAGCGTATGGGCTTAACTCATATACGAGCAGCAATTCAGGTTCAATCACAAAAGCGGCAGAAAGCACTGAAACAGCTGCTGCAGATTCAGCTTCAAACAAACATGAAGCAAATCAGATCAGTTCGGGAGACTTTTCTATTGACAGTGCGATTAAAAAAGCCGCTGATAAATATGGCGTTGATGAAAAACTGATCCGTGCCGTCATCAAACAGGAATCAGGCTTTAATGCAAAAGCGGTCAGCGGAGCAGGTGCGATGGGCCTCATGCAGCTGATGCCGTCAACAGCAAGCTCACTTGGCGTTTCCAATCCGCTTGATCCGCAGCAAAATGTGGAGGGCGGAACGAAATATTTAAAACAAATGCTGGATAAATACGGCGGCAATGTGTCTATGGCATTAGCGGCTTACAACGCCGGACCGGGGAATGTTGACCGATACGGAGGCATTCCTCCTTTCCAAGAAACGCAAAACTATGTAAAAAAAATAACTTCAGCTTATTACGCGTAACCAGAGGGCTCCCCCTCTGGTTTTTTTGCGGAGTGAAATCTTACGCATTCCTGATTTTTATGTGATATGATATGAAATACAAACCCCGGCTGTCAGCCGAAATGACTCATCAAACGCATAAAAGGCAGTTTGTTTGTAGAAATGATGCCTTGTTGCTAAAATAAATCTAGATGAAACAATGAAATACAGAAAATTACTTTTTGCAATAGGATTTATGATTCCTATTAGCCATATTTAAAGGAGTAGTCAACATGGGACAATCGTTTAACGCACCTTATGAAGCGATTGGAGAGGAACTTCTATCGCAACTTGTTGATACTTTTTATGAGCGTGTCGCGTCTCATCCTTTGCTGAAGCCGATTTTTCCAAGCGATTTGACAGAAACCGCCAGGAAACAGAAGCAATTCTTAACTCAGTATTTAGGCGGGCCTCCGCTTTATACTGAGGAGCACGGCCATCCTATGCTCAGAGCAAGGCATCTTCCCTTTCCAATTACAAACGAGAGAGCTGATGCGTGGCTCAGCTGTATGAAGGACGCAATGGACCATGTAGGGCTGGAGGGCGAAATTCGTGAGTTTTTGTTTGGCCGGCTGGAGTTGACAGCAAGGCATATGGTGAATCAAACGGAAGCGGAGGATCGATCATCTTGACAAACTATCAGCATGAGCTATACTTCGCCCATTGCCACGGTCATCCAAAAAAACCGCTTGAAATTTATATGTTTGTAGACCCTTTATGTCCTGAATGCTGGTCCTTAGAGCCCGTCATCAAAAAGCTGAAAATCAGATACGGACGTTTTTTCACCTTACGCATTATCGCTTCCGCAAGCCTTACCGCTTTAAATAAAAAGCGAAAAAAGCATCTTCTCGCAGAAGCATGGGAAAAGATCGCGAGCCGCTCTGGCATGTCATGTGACGGCAATGTCTGGTTCGAACAGGATCAGCCGCTTTCATCGCCTTATATGGCTGCTCTCGCTTTTAAAGCAGCCGAATTGCAAGGACGAAAAGCCGGCATGCAATTTCTCAGAAATATGCAGGAGAGCCTATTTGTTTCAAAGAAAAATATTACGGATGAAAACGTGCTTTTGGAGATTGCTGAAAATACAAGTCTCGATCTTGAAGAATTCAAAAAAGATCTGCATTCTCAAAGTGCGGTCAAGGCGCTTCAATGTGACATGAAAATTGCTGCTGAGATGGATGTTTCTGTTAATCCGACACTGACGTTTTTTAATACGCAGCATGAGGATGAAGGGCTTAAAGTTCCTGGCAGCTACTCATATGATGTATATGAAGAAATTTTATTTGAGATGCTTGGCGACGAGCCGAAGCCGTCGGAAACACCGCCTTTAGAATGTTTTATTGAATATTTCCGCTTCGTTGCCTCGAAGGAAATTGCTCTTGTATATGACCTGAGCCTTGAAGAGGTAGAAAAAGAAATGAAAAAACTGGCGTTTGCTAAAAAGGTTGCCAAAGTGGAAGCCAAACACGGAATGTTTTGGAAGTCTCTCAGCACTTATTCTGATGAATATCAATCATGTGAAAAATAGCCGCAGGCGTGCATATGCTTGAGGCTGTTTTTTTATGCCCCGAACCAAACATAAGTTCTGTTTTTAGCACTAAAGAAACCGCGCCGGGATAAGCGCGGTTTCATATGTCTTAACGACAACAAAGGGGATGGGAGAAATTTTTCACGGTCAAACAAAGGGGTAATGTTTGTTTGTGATCAATTTCACATCCTTATGATAACAAAAGATGTCGACTTTTGACAACCTCTATGCTTAATGTTCATATTTTTGTCACAAAACATAACGAAGTGCATTCACTCATATCCTTATAAGGAAAAAGGACGAGGAGGACCGCCATGATGTCTACTTTGATCTCAATTGTGTGCATTGCTGTTTTTTTCTGCTTGAATATCTTAGGCATGATGCATATGCTGCCGCTTTATATTACCTCTCCTCTGCTGTTTCTGTCTATTTTGTTTACCCTCTACCGCTTGAATCACCGGAAAACCTTTAAAGGGTTTTAAAAAAGCCTGTGCGTCATTTCCGCACAGGCTTACTTTTTTAAGACTGCTTGACTTTCATCAGCAGCTCTTCCATTTCATCAAGTTTTTCTTCAAACATTTTGCACGCGGCTTCGATTGGCTCTGGAGACGTCATATCAACACCCGCTTTTTTCAGGACATCAATCGGGTATTGTGAGCTTCCCGCTTTCAGGAAGTCAATATAACGGTCAACCGCCGGCTTTCCTTCCTTTAAAATCTGGCTGCTTAATGCTTGGGCAGCGCTGTACCCTGTCGCATACTGATACACATAGTAATTGTAATAGAAGTGCGGAATACGCGACCATTCAAGGCCGATTTCCTTATCAATCACCATGCCGTCTCCAAAATACTTTTTATTCAGGTCGTAATAGACATTTGTCAGAAGCTCAGGTGTAAGCGGCTCGCCTTCTTGCGCCTTTGTATGGATCAGATGTTCAAATTCAGCGAACATCGTTTGTCTGAAAACCGTTCCCCTGAAGCCCTCAAGCATATGGTTGAGAATATATAAGCGCTGTTTTTCATCCTCTAAATTGTTCAGCAAATATTCGCCAAGGAGCGCTTCATTTGTCGTAGAGGCAACTTCCGCGACAAAGATACTGTAATTGCCGTATGGATAAGGCTGGTGCTTTCTCGTATAGTAGCTGTGTACGGAATGTCCAAACTCGTGCACGAGCGTAAAGAGATTATTGACGTTATTATGCCAGTTCATCAAAATATACGGATTCGTGCCGTAAGCTCCTGATGAATAAGCCCCATTGCGTTTGCCTTTATTCTCGTAAACGTCCACCCAGCGGTTTTCCAGTCCTTCTTTTAGGATAGAGGCATATTCTTCCCCTAAAGGTGCAAGGCCTTTCAGCATGTAATCTTTGGCTTCCTCGTATGTCACCTTCATCCCAGCATCTTTCACAAGCGGTGTATACAGGTCATAGATATGCACTTCATCAAGCTCAAGCACTTTCTTTCTTAGCGCAATATAGCGGTGCAGGAGCGGCAAATGCTTATTAATCGTCTTAACAAGGTTATCGTATACTTCCTCAGGAATACTGTTGTTAGAAAGCGCAGCCTCACGCGCGGACTTGTACTTTTTCACTCTCGCGTAGAAGTTGTCCTTTTTCACAGTGCCGCTTAGCGTCGTGGCCATTGTGTTTTTATATTGTCCGTACGTTTTATACACTGCGTCAAACGCATTTTTGCGGACTTCACGGTTTTCACTTTCCAAGAAATTAATAAAGTTGCCGTGAGTGATCTGTTTTTCATTCCCATCTTCGTCTTTAATGGACGGAAACGTTATATCTGCGTTATTTAACACGCTGAATGTATTTGAAGATGACCCCAGTACCTCGGAGGCTTCAGCAAGCAGCGCCTCTTCCTTCTCGCTCAGCACATGCGGACGTTCCTTTGTAATCTCCTCAATCGCATGAGAGTACAGCTTCAATTCTTCTTTTTCAAGAATGAACTGCTGCAGTTTGTCTTCTTCTATGGATAAAATCTCCGGAATCAAATAAGCTGTCGCGCTTGCGGCCTGTGTATACAGGTTTCCCGCCTTGTCATTCAGCCCCTGGTAAAAGGAGTTCCCAGTATCCTGGTCAGAGCGCATATGCGCATATGTGTACAGCCTACCCAGCCGCTCCATCACTTTATCTTGATACGTAAGAGCCTCGTATAAATGATCAGCTGAATCTGCCAGCTTTCCTTTATACTTAGATAAATTCGGAATTAATTCTTTTACAGCTTGAAATTCTTTATTCCAGGCCTCATCACTAGGAAAAATATCCTCAAGTCTCCATGTGTCTTCTGCCTTTACCTCACTTCTGTCAGGCAGTTGGTTTGCTTTTTTTTCCTCAGCCATGGTGATCCCCCTCGTCTTCTTTGATTCAAGCCAATTGAAAAAACAGCTGTTTCTCAATAAACTTGTGTTGTGAATATCTTCCGGTTTTTCACTGCCTTTTGTCAAATCATATGCAGTAATGAAGAGAACGAATGCCAAAAAAGCAGTAAAAACACGAAAAACCTTTCCTTTTGTGCCTTTCACAGCCTGCCCACCACCTTTGTCTTAGGGTGAGCCAAATCAGACAAACTCATTCTATAAAACAGCTGCGGTCTCTTTCTATGAGATCCTGCATGGAGTGTATGCCGCCTGCAGGCTGATTCAGCACATATACTTCTTTCTGAGTCTCCCTTAAAAATCCCTTCTTGCACAAAAAATCAATATACTGTTTAACCGCTTCTGAAAGACACTCTTCGCTGCATTCGAACCTGAGTGCAATGTTCTTATTATTAATGTGCAGTTTGCACTGCTGCAAAACGGCTGAAAAACGAATTGGCGCACGTTTACCTCCAAGATCCGTCATAAACAAATAAAGAAACCCCTGCCACACAAAAACCGGACTCTTAAAAACTGCCCCTTTTCTAACAGGAACAAACACTTCAGTCGGCAGAAAAGAAAAAGGCGTCTGCCGCTTCTCATAAAACAGCAGCCTAAGGCGATTTGTTTCCTTTGAGTTAAACCGATGGGGTTTATGGCGAAAACGGTGAATCGCTTTCGTCCAGCCTGAATATTGAATTGAGGGTTTCGGTTCAGTGAAAAAAAGATCGCCTGCACCTGCCCGATGGATAGGGATCGTTTGGACTGAGGAATAAGAATGGTTTGTGTAGAATGGAATGATGTGGCTGAGCCGGAGAAAAGAACGCCTTTCAGGACAATAACATATCAGTTCTCTGTATGGACTTGCATTGATAAACTGCCAATGAAAAGCTGAAAGCTGATAAAAGGACGAAGCAGTCCGTTTTAAGCGGCTGTATCCCATAATCCACTGCGGGATGATTCCTTCTTGTTTGAAGCCCTCTGTCCGCTTTTGAAAGACATCTGGAGCGATAGTGGCGCATTGATATTCAACAGCAAGCATATGCTCCTTGATTCTTGCCATGACGTCCGGTCTTTGGTTGATTGTCCTTATATACGGCTCCAATATTGGTGAAGCCCGTTGCGTTTTCAGCCATACATACAGCTGTCTTTTTCCTTCTAAGTGGTAGGCGCTTTCCGGTTCGATGTCTATGGAGCAGGACTTGTTCTGTTTATGGGCAAAATGCGGCGCTTTTTGAAGTCCAAGCTTCACAGCTAGCTCTCCCCCGCATACCGGACAGAAGAACCGTCTCCGCTTTAATTTCTGGTTTTGCTGAGCGCCTAGAAGGTGAAACATTTGGCCGTCTTCAGTCACAGCACTAAACAATTGTCATCTCTCCTTTCCAGATGAAGTATACTTTCTGGAAAAGATGATCAACTCCTGTTCGCTGTATTTTCTGCTTGTCTATATGTTTTTGATTTTTCACATCTCTAAAATGGCATTTTCGCGCATAAAAAAAACCGATTTCCGGAAGGAAATCGGTTTGCTATGATGCAAAGTGTTTTTTTATCGTTTCTAGAGCATGCTCTGAAATAATCAGCTTGCCGTACTCTTCAAGACGGTGTATGCTGATTGAGGATTCATTTGCGTACTCCAGCAGGATGCTTAGCTGATTTTCAACCTCTTCATCAGTCATATTGCAAAAATCTACATATAAATAATATCGGTTCTCAAACGAATATAAAGTCGTTTTGCTTCCGTTAACGTTCAAATTAGATAGAGAAATAACATCCTCAAAATCGCCAAATCGCAAGACAAATTGAAGCTTTTGCTCCTTCTCTTCCTGATTGACGGCTTGCTCTTCTTTCTGGAAATCATCCAGCAAGGCGTCAAGATCCTCAGATGCTGGTTCTTGCTTTTTATCCTCAGGAATCGGCAGTTCGAGCTTTTGTCCGTCTTTGGAAAGCTGGGCTTTTGTGACGATGATTTCTAATCCTTTGTCCAGTGCCTGAACTTGAATCCAAAGTGGGCCTTCCACAGCGAATTCCTCTTCTTCATGAACTTCATCCATGACTTCCCAGAAAAGTTCTTCACTGCGCTCACGGTTATACCAAATTTCTTCTCTGTCAAAACCGCGATCTTCAATATCTCCGTAAGACATATAAAATTTTACTGTATGCTCGTTAATTCTTTCAATTTCCATTTGCCAACCTTCCCTTCTATATAAGATGTTGAAGGGACATCTAAGCTCCCGATTAATTGTACTTTACTACACTTTACCCATTCCGTCCACATCTTAACCTTAACCAAGGCCAGTGTGAATTCCTTTGTATTTCTATTTTATGATAAAACAGTCACAAAAGAAATAAAAATGCACCTTTGCCTAAAAAACGGCAGTTCAGGCGGCTGATATCATAAAATACGACCTGTCTCATATAGTAGTACAAGCGAAGGACTGAAAGCGAGGTGCCGCTTCATGGAGCATGACTATCTGATTTCTCTGCTTGTCATTGTTGGGATTGACCTGATCCTCGGCGGAGATAACGCGGTTGTTATTGCCATGGCCAGCAGACATTTGCCGGACAAGCAAAGACAGCAAGCCATTATTCTCGGAACATTTATTGCCGTTGCCATGAGAATCGGATTAACAAGTGCAGCAGTATATCTTTTGAACATTCCGTTCTTGCAGTGCGCCGGCGGAATTTTCCTGCTGTATTTAGGATATCAGCTGCTGATTGAAAAAAAAGACACGAAGCACATTAAAAGCAGCACCTCCCTGTGGAGAGCGATACGAACGATTGTGCTTGCAGATCTCTTTATGTCGCTGGACAACGTCATCGCAGTTGCGGGAGCATCACACGGTGAGTTTTCTCTCGTTGTTATAGGTTTGTGTGTATCGGTTCCGGTTATTATTTGGGGCAGCAAACTCATCCATATTGCACTAGAGAAAATACCGCTTCTGATTTACGCGGGAAGCGGGCTGCTTGCTTATACTGGCGGAGAAATGATTGTCAGAGACAAAAAACTGTCGCTTTTTATGGCGCAGCACGGCACAGTTGAAACGCTCCTCCCCATTTTGACGGTTGCGTTTGTCATTCTTGCGAGCATTTATTACCAGCAGGTTGAAAAATAATAAAAGAAGGCTGATGACTCAGCCTTCTTTTGATGATACGATCTATTAGTTTGCCAAACGCTGTGCTTCTCTTAATTGGAAAGAGCGAACTTTTCTTGGCAGGAAACGTCTGATTTCGTCTTCGTTATATCCGACCTGCAAACGTTTTTCGTCAATGATGATCGGACGGCGAAGCAAACCTGGATGCTCGTTGATCAAGCGGTACAAATCTTGCAGCGGCATAGATTCAACGTTCACATTCAGTTTTTGGAATACTTTTGAACGGGTTGAGATGATTTCATCTGTTCCATCCTCAGTCATTCGAAGAATTTGTTTTATTTCATCAATTGATAAAGGTTCAGAGAAAATGTTTCTTTCTACAAATGGAATATCGTGCTCCTCGAGCCACGCTCTCGCCTTTCTGCATGAAGTACAGCTTGGTGATGTGTATAGTGTAACCATTCATCTTCACTCCTCTAATTAGT
Organism: Bacillus sp. SIMBA_008; assembly: GCF_046535495.1. Classification (NCBI taxonomy): domain Bacteria; kingdom Bacillati; phylum Bacillota; class Bacilli; order Caryophanales; family Bacillaceae; genus Bacillus; species Bacillus sp. SIMBA_008. The sequence goes on from NZ_JAWRWL010000002.1 coordinate 702,888, forward strand.
AGGATGAACATCTATTTTATTCTTAAATTGAAATTACTCTAAAAAAGGAATCTTTACAGGTATTATACTATAAAAAAGTAAGTGTGAACAGTATCCTAAGAAAAAAATGTGTCAATCCAGCAAATTTTTAATGTTCATGATATGTTCTAATTCTCAATTAGCTTAACTGATCGAAAATATTTTTTTGTTTTTCTTCATCAATGAGTTTCAGGACTTCATCCGTTTTTTCGTACGATTCCCCGTACCATTTCTCGTCTTTATAAGTATGAATGTTTTCATATGTTTGTTTCATGGCTTCAAGAATTTCTTCTTCTGATTCTGTTTTTGGTGACCAGTACAGAATCTCCATCTTGTTTACTTCATTCGTAGCCAATGACCGGCGCCGGTACCCAATTGACTGAGCATGCTTGAAATGCTCTCTTTGATAAAACCTCAGGCGTTTTTCTGTATCAGTATCATCTTCATCCACAGGTTCCACCTCGAGCAATATGGGCTTATTTTTCTTTTTCAGCTTCGCGATCAATTTGCCGCCAAGCCCCTGCCCTCTTGCATCCTTAGACACATACAGATAATCAACGAAGATAAAAGAATCGAATTCCGCAAACATTAAAATATGATGTTTGCCTTCATCTTTATGATAAATATCGCTTCGCTCTTTCAGAAGAGCTTCCATATGCGCTTTTGATTTCATTTCTTCAATTGGAAAGTACTCGCTAAGCTTTTCATACCAGTTCATTGATTTGCTCCTTATGAGTTCGTTGTCTTCATACTTTTAGATATACCCCATTTCTTCTTGTTTAAACAGCCTTACATCTATAAAGACGTGCGAACTTCCGCCATGGTTTCATTTTTTTTCAGCAAAAACGGAGCCAGCTGCTCCGTTCATTTTGAAGTATATCTCATTGAACTCGGTTTTCCCGCCTGTAATGAATCAGGCGGGGCTGCGCCAGTGCAATCAGAAATGTCATGATATATAATGCAGCAGCCGCGATAAAAGCTATTTTCGCACCAGCAGCATCAGCTACTAGCCCCATAATGGAGTAGGTGACGCCTGACCAAGGAGTCAAAATCGCATTTTTTGCAGCCATGATTCCGATTCGTTTCTGCTCGGGAATAACCTCCTGCAGCATGGTTTCCTGGCAAATATCACGCACCTGATAAAATGGCCCCATTGCAGCACAAGCCAGAGCGCATAAAAATGGGACTGGAGAAAATGAAAACAAAAGGGTCAGCGCCGACATTACAAGCGAGCTGAATATAATGGCATAGCCCATATTCCGCTCAAAAAAAGAAGAAAAGCGAATGGCAATCACACTGCCGACAATTGCGCCTATAAAATAGGAAGCGTTAAACATCCCCCACCACACCTCTGTTTCATGCAAAACAGCCGCAGTAAATGCGAGGAGAATAGCAGATGACCATACGGAACCCGCCAAAGCTTCTATCATGTCCATTACAGTAATGTCTCTTACAATAGGGATGATCATTAAATCCTTCCATATACTTCTGACAGATGCTGTTTCAGCAGTTCCTGCAGCCTCTTCTTCATTTACATGCAGCACACTGATGGAAGCTCCCGATAGAACAAACAGGCAAATGGCAGCGAAGACAACGAGTTCAAAAGGGACGGCGTACGTCAGAAGGCCTCCAAGGCCCCAGCCTGCTGTTAAGAACAATTGATTCGAGAGGGAGATCACACCATTCGCTTTTACATATTGCTTCTTTGGAACAATAATCGGCAGCAGCGCAAATCTTGCCGGCTGAAAAAAAGCGCCCGCGAAGGAAAAACAAAACACAAACAGCAGCGTAATCCAAAAGAATGCCTGTCCGTGATGAGTGACGCTGTATGCCATCAGGATTGTAAAGACCGCTCTCAGCAGATTAGCTCCCGCAAGCACCTTTTTAAAACCGAGAATGCGAAGCACCGGAGAGACGCAAAAGCTTGCTGCTATACTCGCAAACGACATGAACGATAAAATAAGGCCCGCCAAAAAAACGGAGTCAGTCATTTGATAGACCCGGACCATTAAAACGATTGTGACGAGGACTCCTGCTAGAGATTGAAAAGATTGAGACAGCAATAGCGCAAAAACATTTTTGTTATGCAGAAATTGAATCGTATTTCGCCTCCGCTTTTTCCTCTAATTGTAAATGTTATCATTCTCACTTTCTATGAGGACGCAAAAAAATCCTTCAAGAGAAATCTCTTGAAGGATTGATGAATCATGAAAAAGCTTTAAATTCGGCTTCCGTGCACATCACAAAATGTCCCGGTTTGACTTCACGGAATTCCATCGTTTCCCCATCCTTTAATTGATGGACAGATGGATCATATTTCTGGCGAACGCGATTTCTCTCATAGTCCGGATCAGGAAGCGGAATCGCAGAAAGCAATGATTTTGTATATGGGTGAAGCGGATTTTCATAAAGCTCATCTGCCGGCGCAAGCTCAACCAGTTTCCCGAAATACATGACGCCAATGCGGTCACTGATGTATTTGACCATCGATAAATCGTGGGCAATAAACAGGTATGTGAGCCCTTTTTCTTTTTGCAGTTCTTTCATTAAATTCACGACCTGCGCTTGAATGGATACATCCAAAGCGGAAATCGGCTCATCCGCGATAATGAATTCCGGATCAACAGCAAGCGCTCTGGCAATCCCGATTCTTTGGCGCTGGCCGCCGGAAAATTCATGAGGATAGCGGTTCGCGTGTTCCTTGTTCAATCCCACTGTTTCCAATAGTTCATGAACTCGCTGCATCCGCTCTTTTTTCGTTTTTGCCAGCTTATGAATATCAAGGCCTTCAGCAATAATATCAGCAACTGTCATTCTCGGATTCAGGGATGCATATGGGTCTTGGAAAATCATCTGCATTTTGCGGTTGAATTCCAGCAGCTTTTTCCGCGATTTTTTCCCGTGTACATTTTCACCGTTAAACAGCACCTCACCATCGGTTGCTTCGTACAGCCTGATAATGCTTCGGCCTGTTGTCGATTTACCGCAGCCAGATTCACCAACCAGCCCTAATGTTTCACCTTTATAGATATCAAATGATAAATCATCTACAGCCTTAACGGTTCCTCTCGGCGTGACAAAGTGCTGTTTTAAATGTTTGATTTCTAATAGTTTTTCAGTCAATTTATTCACCTTCTCTCACTAAGACAGGTTTTTCAAACGTGTTTGCCAGTTTACGCATTTTCGCTTTTACCGCTTCTGGCGGCTCTACCTTTGGCGCGTCGGGATGAAGCAGCCACGATTTGACATAATGAGTATCAGATACCTTAAACATTGGCGGCTCCTGTTCAAAATCGATTTTCATCGCATAAGAGCTCCGCAGGGCAAAAGCATCTCCTTTTGGCGGGTTTGTCAAATCAGGCGGTGTGCCCGGAATGGCAGTCAGCTCTTCCTCTCCTGAACTTTCCAGTGTCGGCATGGATGCAAGAAGCCCCCAAGTATACGGATGTCTCGGATCGTAGAAAATTTCGTCTACCGTACCTGTTTCTACAATCTGTCCCGCGTACATGACAGCGACCCGGTCAGCAACATTTGCCACAACACCAAGATCGTGTGTAATAAAGATGATGGACGTATCAATTTTCTTTTGCAAATCCTTCATCAATTCCAGAATTTGCGCTTGAATCGTTACATCAAGAGCAGTTGTCGGCTCATCGGCGATCAGAAGTTTCGGATTCGCTGCAAGCGCCATGGCAATGACAACCCTCTGTCTCATCCCGCCTGAAAATTCGTGCGGAAATTGGTTCACCCGCTTTTCCGGCATTGGGATACCGACTAATTCCAGCAGTTCAACCGCGCGTTTTTTAGCCGCTTCCTTCGAGATCTTTTCGTGTTTAAAAAGCACTTCCGTAATTTGTTTACCGACCTTCATCGTTGGATTTAAAGAGGTCATCGGATCTTGGAATATCATGCCGATCTCTTTTCCCCGGACATTTTGCATTTCTTTTTCGGACAGCGGCACCAGATCCTTTCCTTCAAACAGGATCTCACCGCGTTTGAAATAACCCGGAGGCATTGGAATCAGCTTCATAATCGCTTGAGAGGTTACACTTTTTCCGGAACCTGATTCTCCAACAATGGCCAGCGTCTCCCCTTTATCCAGATGGAAATTCACTCCGCGGATCGCCTGGACCTCTCCGCCATATGTTTTAAATGAAATTGCTAAATCTTTTACTTCTAATAGGCGTGTCACCCGTATCACTCCCTTATTTACGTAACTTAGGATCCAATGCGTCTCTTAATCCGTCGCCGACAACGTTGAAACCAAACATTGTAATGCAGATAAATCCGGCAGGGAAGAATAAACGCCACGGATAATAGGTCAATGCAGGCAATCCGTCAGAAGCCATCGTTCCCCAGCTTGCCAGCGGAGCCGGAACACCAAGTCCCAAATAGCTTAAAAAGGCTTCTGTGAAAATTGCAGTAGGAACTGTCAGTGTCATCGTGACCAAAATAGAACCCATTGCGTTTGGCACGATATGTTTAAACAGAAGACGGGATGTTTTTGCACCCAGTGTCTGTGATGCAAGCACATACTCCTGATTCTTCAGCTGCAGCACTTGTCCGCGCACGATTCTGGCCATATTAATCCAGCCTGTAATCGTCATGGCAATAATAATCGTAAATAGACCTTTCGGAAGAACAACCATCAGTAAGATAACCATTAATAATGAAGGAACTGCCCAAAGGATATCAGCGATACGCATCATGATTTCATCCGTTCTGCCTCCGCGGAAGCCTGAAATGCTCCCCCAAATGACACCGATCAGCAAATCAAGAACAGCGGCTGCAACACCGATAAAGATTGAGATTCGCGCCCCTACCCATGTACGGACGAAAATGTCCCGTCCAAGATCATCTGTTCCGAACCAGTGATCTTTTGAAGGCGGCTTATCCGCATTTAAGAGATTAGTAGTTGAATAATCATACCTTGAGAACATCGGCGCAAAAATTGCCATAAGGATAATAAGTACGATAATGATAAGCCCGACCATTGCAAGCTAATTGCTGCGGAAGCGAAGCATCGCATCTTTCCAGAGGGAAAGGCTCTTTTTACTTATTTTTTCTGCATCGCCGGCATTCGCTGCGGCTGGTTCAAACATGTTTTTTGGAATGTTCTGCATGGCCTAGGCTCCTTTCTTTGCTTTGGAAAGCTTGATTCTTGGATCAATAATGCCGTATAACACATCTACGATTAATACACACAATAGCAGGATGACACTGAAGAACACCGTTACACCCATAATGACCGTATAATCACGGTTTGTAATACTGTTGACGAAGTGTGCACCAAGTCCCGGAATCCCAAAAATGGTTTCAATAATGAAGCTCCCCGTTAAGACCTGTGCGGCCATCGGGCCCATATATGTAACAACCGGCAAAAGCGCGTTTCGAATGGCGTGCCGCACTGTAACCGCTGGGCGGGACAGCCCTTTCGCTTTCGCTGTGCGGATATAATCACTGTTTAACACTTCGATCATGCTTGAACGGGAAAGTCTGGCAATAAACGCCATCGGCATGGAAGCAAGTGCGATTGAAGGCAAAAAGGTGTATGCCCAGGAATCCCACCCCGCGACCGGAAACAGCCCAAGCTTCATGGAGAACACATATTGCAGAACAGCCGCCATGATAAAGCTCGGAACCGAAATACCAAATATCGTTAAAATCGCGACGGTATAATCCTGCCACTTATTATGGTAAAGGGCTGCAATGACCCCAAACAATACACCTAACGCTAAAGCGAGGAGAATAGCTTCTGCTCCAAGAGTAAATGAAACGGGGAAACCTGAACTGATCAGGTCGTTAACACTCTGACCTTTATATTTAAATGACGGTCCGAAATCCCACATTGCAACTGATTTCAAATAACTGACATATTGTACAAACAGCGGCTTGTCCAAGCCATAATGCGCATTTAAATTTGCTTCAATTTCAGGCGGAAGCTTTTTCTCACCTGAAAATGGCCCGCCCGGTGCTGCTTGCATTAAGAAGAATGTCACAGTTACAATCACAAATAGTGTGATAATCATATAGACTAAACGTCTTCCGATATATTTTAGCAAGGGGGAACACCTCCATGGTTTTTACATTTTTATACTCCATCAGTAAGAAAGGTATATGGGGCTTTTCTCCCCATATACCTTGAGGTCTTTTATTTTCAGACGTAGCCTTATTTAAAATATGCGTTTCTGAAATAAACCTCACCAGTACCTGGCATGATAACACCTTTTAGGTTTTCATCCTGTACCCAAGTATCAGTATAGAAATAGATTGGGGCAACCGGCATTTCATCAATGAAAATACCTTCTGCTTTTTTCAGCAGCTCTGCACGTTTTGTTTTATCTGTTTCAGTTTGTGACTGATTCAGAAGCTTTTTGAATTCTGGATTTTCCCAGCCTGTATCGTTATTTCCTCCGTTTTTGTCACGGAACAATTCAAGGAAGTTGATAGGATCATTGAAGTCGCCGAGCCAGCCCATACGGCCGATTTGATAATCTTGGCTGTGGAGCTTATCAATATAGACATTCCACTCTGAGTTATCAAGCTCAACATCAACGCCTAAATTTTTCTTCCACATTTCTTGTACTGCTTGAGCGATTTTCGCGTGTGCGTCATCAGTGTTGTAAGACAATTTGATTTTTGGCAAATCAGATGCCTTGCTTAAGCCCATTTCTTTTAGGCCTTTTTCAAGGTATTCTTTTGCTGTTTTGACATCATTGTCTTTGAAGTATCCTTCTTTGTTATCCTCAAATCCCTTCATTGTAGGCGGCACTGCAGCCATTGCCGGGATTTGCTCTCCTTGCGTAACGTTTTTAACAATCGACTGACGGTCAAGCGAATATGTTAAAGCTTTACGGATATTGACGTTGTCTAATGGCTTAGCTTCAGTGTTGAATTTGTACCAATACACTCCTGCAATCGGCTCAACATGTAAAGAACCGTCTTTTTTCAGGGTCGGCAGGGATTCTGTCGGAAGCTGTCCGAGCGGCATACCGGCCCAATCAAGTTCGCCAGCTTGGAATTTTTTTAGTTCCGTATTGTTATTGTTGATCATAACCATATCGATTTTCTTCAGTTTGACTTTGTCTTTATCCCAATACTGGTCATTTTTTTCGAGAGTAATAGAGCCGCTGTGTTTCCATGCCGTCATTTTGAACGGCCCGTTTGATACATAATCATCTCCGGCATTTGTATTCCACTTTTTATTTTTCTCTGCAATTTTCTTATTGATCGGCATATACGTATAGAACGCAGTTAATTCAGTGAAATATGGAGTCGGGTTATTTAATTCAACCTTCAGCGTTTTGTCATTCACAGCTTTTACTGCCACATCGTCTAGGCTGCCTTTTCCGGTATTCGCCGCTTCAGCACCTTTTATGTAGTAGAGCTGGTAAGCGTATTGTGATTCATTATTAGGGTCAAGCGCCCATTTCCAAGCATATTCAAAATCTTGTGCAGTTACAGGGTCTCCATTAGACCATTTCACACCATCACGAATGGTAAATGTATATGTCTTTCCGTCCTTGCTCGTTTCAATTTTAGAAGCCATGCCTTCTTCAGGCTCACCATCTGCATTGATACGTGTCAATCCTTCAAAAGTCTGACGGATAACACCGCCTGATACTGAATCATTTGCCAATCCCGGATGTAAGGAGAACGGCTCAGTTTTAATATTAATGTTAAGTGTCGTCTTTCCTTTACTGTCCTTTTTCCCTTCACCGTTTGATCCGCTGCCGCCAAAGCCGCACGCGCTCAGCACGAGAGTGAAAATGAGCATCAACGTGACAATCGACCAACGTTTTTTCATATTCGCAAACCCCCTAATAATAATTTTCAGCTCCTTACGGCTAAATCCTCAGAAATATCAGACAAATGAACCTGAGTTTCCACAACTTTTATTCTGTTCCGTCTTTTCTGATTATTTTTGTAAAAAAGCTGTAACAATAGAGTGAACAAGTTCATTATAATGAAACAAATAATTTATTACAATATTATTTTATCAATTTAAAATATTTAAACTTCGTTAGTTTTTCTTCCATGAACATAATATCCTTCTACCATTTAAAGCATAAATTGATTAAAAACTTTTTCATGTGTTTTCTGCCCATATTGCTTTTTACATATAATATCTGCCTGTTTTTACGCTGATAGCAGTTATCATTTAAGGATTTTACAGCACTCGTGTTATTTATATTATTACAATTTTACTGGAAAAAAGAATGTTTTTTCATGATGACAATTGGTTATAATTGATTTATAATGAAGCAATCAAAAGAAAAGCTTGCTATGAAAAAGAGTAGTACACGTTTCACCTGTTTGAAGAGAGTCTGCGGTGCTGGGAGCAGATAACGGGCAATGTGGAATGGACTTTGGAGCAGCTGACCGAACTGGAAAAAAGTAGGCTCAGCCGGAGCAGTCTCCGTTACAAACGTCAGAGTGATTCCATTTTAATGGAATAATCAGGGTGGTACCACGGTTCATTCGTCCCTTTTTTACAGGGGAAGAATGAGCCTTTTTTATTATGTTTTAAGAAATGAGGTTGATGTTTTCATGAAACAAACGATTTTTTCAGGCATTCAGCCAAGCGGCTCAGTGACGCTCGGCAACTATATCGGTGCAATGAAGCAGTTTGTCGAACTGCAGCATGATTATAACAGCTATTTTTGCATCGTCGATCAGCATGCGATAACTGTTCCTCAAGACCGGCTTGAGCTTAGAAAGAATATCCGCAATCTCGCGGCGCTTTACTTAGCTGTCGGACTTGATCCAGAAAAAGCAACATTGTTTATTCAGTCAGAGGTCCCCGCACATGCGCAGGCCGGATGGATGATGCAGTGTGTCGCCTATATCGGCGAGCTTGAGCGGATGACTCAATTTAAGGACAAATCCAAAGGCAATGAAGCTGTCGTCTCCGGCCTGTTAACATATCCGCCGCTGATGGCCGCTGATATTCTGCTGTACGGAACGGATCTTGTACCTGTCGGCGAGGATCAAAAGCAGCACCTTGAGCTGACGCGGAATCTTGCAGAACGCTTCAACAAAAAATACAACGACATCTTTACGATTCCGGAAGTGAAAATTCCAAAAGTCGGTGCACGTATCATGTCTCTGAATGATCCGCTGAAGAAAATGAGCAAATCTGATCCGAATCAGAAAGCTTATATTACATTGCTGGATGAGCCGAAGCAGCTTGAAAAGAAAATCAAAAGCGCTGTAACGGATTCTGAAGGCATTGTGAAATTTGATAAGGAAAACAAACCGGGCGTTTCAAACCTTCTTACAATTTATTCAATCCTCGGCAATACGACAATTGAAGAGCTTGAAGCAAAGTACGAAGGAAAAGGCTACGGCGAGTTTAAAGGTGATTTGGCAGAAGTCGTGGTGAACGCATTAAAACCGATCCAGGACCGCTATTATGAGCTCATAGAATCTGAAGAATTAGACCGGATTCTTGATGAAGGCGCGGAACGAGCGAACCGGACAGCAAACAAAATGCTGAAAAAAATGGAGAATGCCATGGGTCTTGGAAGAAAAAGACGCTAATCAAAAAACCGCTCTTTGCAAAGAGCGGTTTTTTTTAGTTGACCTTTGATTCGTTTTCCATTTCCCATAGCTTTTCGAAAAAAGGCTGTCCTTTTATTAGGTTTTCGCAAAAAGCTAGGTGCTTGTCCGACCAGCCTTCAATTGTTTCGTTATACAGCATGTCCCAAATCTCTTCAAAGCTCATCCTTTTGATTTGTTCATACATATGCGGATTCCACTCTGTGTACCAGTAGCCGATTTCCGCCCGGTTTTTCAGCCCTTTCAATTGGTCAAGCGCCATAAACATCAGCTGCTTGATTTGCCGTTCTTTTCTTGTCAGTCCTCTGACATGTTCTGGTGCTAATGATAAGATGTGATATTCCTTAGAGGATTCCAGCTTCTTTGGCTCAAATTCATATGCTTCAGGCTCTACATCTTTTACCATTTCATAAACGAGCTGCTCCTGTCTTGGGATCAGACGGCTTTTTCTGACAGGGATCGTGTAGCCGATCGTGTCGACAGCTAAAATGCCGATTCCGTCTGTTACGACAAAACAATACTCAAGCTTTGTCCGCTCATGATTTTTCCGAATGTACGATTTCTGATGTACGTCTTCAAGCAAACCTTCCGGAAGCTCTGACAAATCGTTTTCTATGTAATGAAACAGTACTGACGGCACCCTTAACAGCGGCACCTGATCCAAAAGCTCAACCGTATCTTCCTTGCGCCATTCGTGAAAGTGGCATACATTGTAGCCATTTTCTTCCCCTTCAAACCAATTGACCCACACATCATGAAGAAATAACATCTCTAACCCCTCACTTTTATAAAAACTGTTGTCCACAGTATAGGCAAGGGATAGAGAAATTATTCCAAAGAGTTTGAGGAAATCTGGAATCACTGGGTTTATGTAAGAATCATAAAAAGCAGATCTCTTTGTATATTTTCTGACAAAAGAAGATCTGCTTTTTTCTGATTTGGTGATATTTTATCACAGATATGATATTCATTTTTATTTAATATTTTTCGGGTCAAGCGCATCCCGCAGGCCATCACCGACAAAGTTGAAGCATAAAACGGTCATTAAAATAAATAGCCCGGGAAATAACGGGTACCACCATGCTTGAATCATTACTGTGAAATTCTGTGCGTCTTGAAGCATGTTCCCCCAGCTAGCGATTGGCGGCTGGATTCCAAAGCCCAAGTAGCTTAGCGCCGATTCAGCTAGAATAACAGACCCTACTTTCAGCGTAGCTGACACGATAATCGGCCCTAACGCATTGGGCAGGATATGAGAAAAAATAATTTTGTGCGTTTTTGTTCCAATTGTTTTAGCAGCAAGAACATATTCCCTTGAACGGAGCGACAAGAATTCTCCCCTTACTAATCGTGCTGTTGTGGTCCATCCTGTGAGACAGAAAATTAAAATCAGTTTGTCCACACCCGGCTTGAAGATGGTGACCAGCGTGATCAACAAGAAAATATCAGGAATGGATAACACAATGTCAACTACACGCATAATGACAGCATCCACTATTCCTCTGAAATATCCAGCTAATGCTCCTAAAACCGTTCCGATCAAAATCGAACCGACTACGGACGCAAATCCAACCAATAAAGAGACACGCGCTCCATATAGGATCCGGCTGAAAATATCACGTCCAAATTTATCCGTTCCCATCAGATGTTCAAGGCCCGGCGCCTTATATTTATCAAGCAGGCTTTGCTGCTCTTGGGGATAAGGTGCAATTAAAGGGGCGAAAACAGCAGACATAATAATGATAAAAAGAATAACGGCACCTAAAATGGCCAGTTTGTTTTTCGAGAATTTTTCCCAGAAAATCTTTGTCATTGTTTCTGGCTTTTTCGAAATATTTTCTTTCAGCCTGATCTCCGGCGAGGGAGTTGTTTGCAGCTCTGACATCTCTGTTTCCCTCCTTTTAATATTCGATCCGCGGATCAACAATCGCGTAAAGGATGTCTGCAATGAGGTTTCCGACAACGACAAGAACCGCCGAGATCACAGTCATTGCCATGATAACCGGATAATCGCGCTGGAATGCTGAATCGACAAACAGCTTTCCTAATCCCGGCCAAGTGAAAATCTGCTCTACGACAACCGCTCCGCCAATAAAGGAAGGAATCATTAAGCCGAAAATCGTAATAACAGGCAATAGTGCATTCCGCAAGCCGTGCTTAAATAATACTCGATTCTCTTTGAAACCTTTTGATCTGGCAGTCCGGATATAATCTTGATTTAAAACATCAAGCATATTGGATCTTGTATATCTCGTTAAGCCTGCCATATCAGCTGTCGCCAGCACAAAAGCGGGTAAAAGCAAATGATGAATCCGGTCTACTATACTGAAATCTGAGTTAAGGGTGGCGACTCCCCCGGTTGGAAACCAGCCGAGATTCACGGCAAACACCATGATTAAAATCAAACCGAACCAAAAATTCGGGATTGCCAAACCGATAAATGAAGTAAATGTAATGCCGTAGTCGATTTTTGAATACGGCCGCTTTGCCGACAGGACACCGAACGGAATAGAAATCATAAGAGCCAAAATCGTTGAAACCAGCATCAGCAGGAGCGTATTGGGTAGTCTTGCCATAATCAATTCTGAAACAGGCGTTCCTTTTCTGACAATAGACGTTCCGAAATCACCCTGCACCATGTTGCCTAGCCACTTTAAATATTGAACGTACTGAGGATCATTCAGACCGTATTTTTCAATAAACTGCTCTCTGTCAGCCTGGCTGATTTTCGGGTCCATCATTAATGTCATCGGATCTCCGGGCGCGGCTTTCATGATAACAAATGATAAAATCGTAATTCCCAATAAAATCGGGATAGACATTAAGGTTCTTCTGATAATATATGCAGCCATATACTTGTCCCCCTTTACTTTCCTTATTAAAAACAGAAGAGGGAGAAAACGCTCTCCCTCCCCTTTAAGGGAAATTTATTTTGCAAGCCACCATTTTTCAATATTATACAAATCACGTTTCGGATGATATTTGTATCCTTCAAGATTTTCCGGCATTGCCATATGGTTGTTAGGATAATACAAGAACGTATACGGCTGATCTTCCGCAATTTTTTGATAGATTTGCTCATATTCTTTTGAATACTGCTTTCTGTCACTGATTGATTTTGCATCTTTCATGAGTTTATCCGCTTCGGCATTTTTATACCAAACGTAGTTCAAACCCTTTTTAATCTGGCTTGAATGGAAATTATCATATTGATCCGGGAATGTGGATAAACTCCATCCCATGACCATTGCATCAAAATCCCAATTCGGAGGATTCATTTGTTCAACGAGAGCGCTCCATTCAACGATCTGGGTTTTCACTTCAATGCCGATTTTTTTCAGCTGTTCCTGAACGACGACAGCGATGTCTTCACGGACTTTGTTTCCTTGGTTCGTTTTAAGGGTAAACGAGAATTTCTTTCCGTCTTTATCCAGAATGCCGTCACCGTTCGTATCTTTCCAGCCGGCTTCTGCAAGCATCTGTTTCGCTTTTTTCTCGTTGTACTCAAATTTCGGAACATCTATATCTTTAGGATAGTTCCAAGATAAAGGGCTTTCCGGAATGTAAGCTACCTCGCCGTCTCCATCTAATACTTGGCTGACGATTGACTCGCGGTCAAGAGCGGTTGTTAGCGCTTGACGAACCTTTTTATCCTTGAATAATTCATTTTTTTCATTCCACCCGATGTACACATAACTTAATGCCAAATCAGTAACGATTTTTAGGTTGTTGAATTTTTCAGCCGTTTTGTAGTCAGTGGCGGGCACATTAAAGAAATTAATATCGCCTGCCTGCAGCTGAGCAACGGCAGCATTTGCGTCAGGAATGACTTTATACGTCACAGTATCTAAATACGGTCTTCCTTCAAAGTAATCATCATTCGCTTCGAGCTTAATATATTGGCCCTGCTTCCATTCCTTAAACTTAAATGGTCCTGAACCGATTGGTTTCTTTCTGTTAAACTCATTTTCTTCTAAATCAGCAATCGGAACATTACCGAGAATATGTTTCGGCAGAATAGCTGTGCTGTCTAACGCATTGTTGTAGAAATTACCGTCTTTATATTTCAGCTTAAACAAGACTTCGTAATCGCCTTTTTTTTCTACGGATTTCAGCATTTCATATGTTGAACCGCGTTCTCCCTTGTAATCTTTGCTTAAAGGGACACTGTACGTAAATACGACGTCGTCTGCAGTCAGTTCTTTTCCGTCATGAAACTTAACGCCTTTTTTAATTTTCACATCATATGCAAGGCCGCCGTCTAATTCTTTAATGCTTTCAGCGAGTGACAATTTCACATTTAGTTTTTCATCCGTTTTCGTTAAAAAGCTGTACAGCATATTTTCAATATCCGTACTTGCGTCATCGGTAGAATACAGAGAGTTAAAAAGTGTGGGTTCTCCGATTGAACCAACAACCAAATCCCCGCCTTGCTGCGGTTTGCCTGCTGATTTTTTCGCGCTGCTGTTGCTTGATTTTGATCCCGAGCAGGCTGATAAAAAGATGGCCAGAACCATCAATACACTTAGCATCATCAGTGCGGTTTTCCGTCTTTTCATTAGATATTCCCCCTCTTGAAATGTTCGTTCTTCTAGGCTGTTGTTTATGTAGTGTGCATACCCCCTCTCAAAGCTGTGCGGGCAACATTAGCTATAAAGGTGACAAGCCACAAAGTGGCTGGGAGCAGCTTCTTTAAATTCTGGTATTTGTTCCTTGCATATCGGTTTTGCAACAGGACATCTTGTGTGGAATACGCAGCCTTTTGGCGGGTTGGCCGGACTAGGCAGTTCTCCCTTCAGGACAATGCGTTCACGTTTGACAGAACCTCTTTTTCTTGTAACCGGAACGGAGGATAAAAGCGCTTGGGTATATGGGTGAAGCGGGTTGTCATAAAGCTCATGCTTGCCGGTCAGTTCCATCATTTTGCCAAGATACATTACTCCGACTCTGTCGCTGATATGGCGGACGACACTCAGATCATGAGAGATAAATAGATACGTAAGATTAAATTCTTCCTGTAATTCCTCCATCAAGTTAATCACTTGGGCCTGAATGGATACATCAAGTGCGGAAACCGGCTCATCTGCAATGATCAGCTCTGGATTCAAAGTGAGTGCTCTGGCAATGCCGATCCGCTGACGCTGGCCGCCTGAAAACTCATGGGGATAACGGCCGGCAAACGACGGGTGAAGCCCTACTCTTGCAAGCAGCTCTTCAACTTTTTCGTTTCGTTCACGCATGGTATACATGTTGTGCGTATTAAACGGCTCCTTTATGATGGAACGCAGGGTCTTTCTCGGGTTTAACGAAGCAAATGGATCTTGGAAAACCATTTGAATATTTTTGCGGACACTCTTCCGCAGCTTCTCCTCTGACAGATTGGAAATATCCTGCCCTTTAAAAAGAATTTGGCCCTCTGTCGGTTTGTACAGTCTGATCATCGTTCTGCCGGCAGTCGATTTTCCGCAGCCCGACTCTCCAACGATTCCGAGTGTTTCTCCTTTTTTTAACGAAAATGAAACACCATCCACCGCTTTTACATCACCGACTTTTCTTTGAAAAAGGCCTGACCGGATCGGAAAGTATTTTTTTACGTCACGAAGCTCTAAGATTGTTTCTTGATTAGCTGCTGTCATGATTGTTCGGCACCCTCTTCCTCATATAAAAAGCATCTCACCGTTCTTCCGCTTTTGTGTGTCAAAAGCGAAGGCTGATTTGTCCAGCACTTATCCATAGCTTTCGGGCACCTTGGGGCAAAACGGCACCCCGGCGGCAGATTATCCGGTGTAGGCACACTGCCTTTAATCGCATTTAATTTATCAATCTCTCCATCTATAACAGGAATTGACGTAAGCAGGCCTTCTGTATACGGATGAAGCGGTTCTAAAAATAAGTCATCAACAGTGGCGTTTTCTACGACTTGTCCGCAGTACATGACAATCACTCTATCGGCAGCTTCAGACACGACACCTAAGTCGTGTGTGATGAGAAGAATCGATGTATTGAACTTCTGACAGAGATCTTTCATGAGCTCCAGCACCTGGGCTTGTATTGTCACGTCCAGCGCTGTCGTTGGTTCATCAGCAATGAGCAGTTTAGGATTACAGCTCAGTGCGATGGCAATCATCACCCTCTGTCTCATACCGCCGGACAGCCGATGCGGGTACTCCTTCATAATTTGCTCCGCCCGGGAGAAACCGACCATCTGCAAGAGTTCAACAGCTCGTTGACGGGCTTCTTTTTTCTTCATGTTTTTATGGTAAATCAGCACTTCGGTAATTTGTTCTCCGATTGTTAACACCGGATTAAGGGAGGTCATTGGTTCCTGAAAGATCATGGATACTTCGTTACCGCGGATTTTGCAATAATCGTTTTCAGTGAATGAGGTGAGGTCTTTGTCTTCGAGTTTAATAGAGCCGTCCATGATTTTTCCGCCTGAGCTTTGGACGAGGCCCATAATTGATAAAGAAGTAATGCTTTTTCCGGAGCCCGATTCACCTACAAGCGCGACGGTTTCGCCTTTGCTGATGTGAAAATCGACTCCGTCAACCGCAGGGATCGGCTCCTTTTTCCTGAAAAAATAAGTCTTTAAATTATTCACTTCTAAAAGTGTGCTCATGCTAGCTCCCCTTTCCCCCCTCTTGTTGTCAAACGTTTTCAAGAGAAAGCAATCCCTTTATTCAGAAATAATAAATAATATTGAATTATCGAAAAATTTTATAGTTGTATATTATCACAATCATTTTGCAAAATCAAGAATTTTTTAGGATAAATGTAATATTATTAATGAAATTCCATTATTTTATCCTTTTAAAGCATTGCATCCAAAAAGGTCTCAGCAGGAATGGACAGCCCGTCTGCGGTGCTTGCCTTGCTGGCGGTTAAATATTTTTTTACAATATTGAATCCAACTGCGTATCCAAGCATTTTTGGCTGATATCCTTTGCCGAATAACAGCTGGGGAAATAATCGATTATCCCGTTTGATATCCCGATGGGGCGCAATCTTTTTTTCATATAAAGCCTGAAGCTGTTCCGGTGTATACCAAGTCGTCCATTCAGCCGTTTGACTTCGGCCGAACCTCTCATAAACAGCATATTCCGCCAGCCCTTCCATGATGATTGTATCAAGTAATGTGACATCCTTTTCCTCTTTTGTCAGATGACCTAACCGGCAAACGTGATGATACTCATGCGTCATAAGGGCAGATACCGACCCAAAATCTAAATCTGACGAAAGAAAAAGGAACATTTTGTCTTGAAAGGCGAGTCCTGATTTTGATCCGAATTCTAAACGGATTCTCCTGTTTCGTTCATCAACCGGCAGCGTAACAATTGGTACATCAGGACCTTGCCATTTGTTTTTGAGGTACTGTTCTTCCTTTTGGATATGTCCGTAAAAACCTTTTTCCTTCAGCTTGGAAACCGTCTGAATACCCTCTTTTATGTTTTTAAACATCCCATGATGCTGAAGATGCCCCAGAATGCCCTTCCAGTTCTTTTTCTCCGCACCTGAAAAAAGCGGGATAATGTAATGCGCCAAATCATCTATTGAACCGGCCTTCCTGAGCCAGCTATATGTTTGTTCTACACTCATGTGATCGCCTCCTCTTTTAATCCTATGCACACAAAAAAAACCGGCTACCCTTTAAGGGCAGCCGGTTTGGCTTGATTATGATTGATATTTTTTAAAGATTAATGTTGCGTTGTGTCCGCCGAATCCTAATGAGTTGCTGAGAACATAATTAAGTTCCTGTCTGCGGGCTTCATCAGGCACATAATCCAAATCACATTCTTCGTCAGGTGTTTGAATATTGATTGTCGGCGGAATCACGCCTTCTTTAATGGCCAGGATAGAGAAAATGGCTTCAATACCGCCGGCTGCTCCTAAGAGGTGGCCTGTCATCGATTTTGTAGAGCTTACCGCAAGTTTATGCGCATGCTCGCCAAAAACGGTCTTAATCGCCATTGTTTCGTATTTGTCGTTGTAATACGTGCTTGTCCCGTGAGCATTGATGTAATCAATTTCTTCAGGTGCAATGCCTGCATCTTTAATGGCTTCTTGCATCGCTCTCGCTCCGCCTTCACCGTCTTGGGCCGGCGCTGTGATATGATAAGCGTCTCCGGTTGAGCCGTAGCCGACAATTTCTCCGTAAATTTTAGCGCCGCGGGCCAGGGCATGCTCAAGTTCTTCAAGAACGATAATCCCTGCACCTTCCCCCATGACAAAGCCATCACGGTTTTTATCAAACGGGCGGCTCGCTGTTTTCGGATCTGGATTAGTAGACAGCGCTTTGTTGGCACTAAAGCCGGCGAATGACATTCTTGTCAGCGGCGCTTCTGTTCCGCCTGTGACCATCACGTCTGCATCACCGCGCTGAATAACCTTAAACGCGTCACCGATGGAGTTCGTTCCTGTAGCACATGCTGTAACCGTACAAGAGTTCACCCCTTTTGCTCCTAATGCAATAGAAATCTGGCCTGTCGCCATGTCAGGAATCATCATTGGCACGAAAAACGGGCTTACCCGTCTTGGGCCTTTTGTTAAGAAGATTTCAAATTGAGACTCTAGTGTTTCAAGTCCTCCGATACCGGAGCCTACCCAAACACCGACTCTCGGCGCGATCTCATCGGTAATGTTAAGATCTGCATCTTCAACCGCCATTTTCGCAGCCACAACCGCATATTGTGTAAAGCGGTCCATTTTTCTGGCTTCTTTTTTATCCATATAATCTTCAACATTAAAATCTTTTAATTCAGCGGCAACTTTTGCCGGATATTCTTCAGCGTCAACACGAGTGATCGGACCGATTCCGGACACACCGTTGATTGCGTTATTCCAACTTGTATCGACGTCGTTGCCAAGTGGAGATAATGCTCCAAGTCCTGTAACAACTACTCTTTTTTTAGTCATCTTGTGTGCACCTCACCTTTTTTTATCGGCCCCAGCGGATTGCAATGGCGCCCCATGTTAGTCCTCCGCCGAACCCTACCATAACGACCACATCGCCGTCTTTGATTTTACCGGCTTCCAATTCTTCTACAAGAGAGATCGGAATGGATGCGGCAGAAGTATTTCCATATTTATGAACAGTTTTAGACATCTTTTCGACAGGAAGCTCTAAACGCTCGCGAGCAGCTTCCATGATACGGATGTTCGCCTGATGCGGAATCAAAAAGTCGACATCCTCTTTTGAAAGTCCGGCTTTTTCAATGACATTTACGCATGATTCTCCCATTTGGCGGACTGCAAATTTGAAAACTTCTCGTCCATTCATGATTGTATGTCGTTTTTCATTCAGATACAAGTGCTGACCGCCTGTGCCGTCGGCTCCTAGTTCAAATGAAAGGATTCCTCTGTCATCACTGACTGGCCCGACTACCGCAGCGCCTGCTCCGTCTCCAAACAGAACGGCTGTATTGCGGTCTTCCCAGTCGGTAATGCTTGAGAGCTTCTCTACACCAACAACTAGAACATGCTTGTAGGTTCCGGATTCAATAAATTGTTTACCGGTTACAACCCCGTACATGAAGCCCGCACAAGCCGCGCTGATATCCATAGCACACGCTTTCTTCGCGCCGAGTTGTTCTTGAATCATACAAGAGACCGTAGGGAATGACTGATCAGGTGTAACAGTTGCAACCAAGATCATATCCAGATCCTCAGCAGCCACTTCAGCTTGTTCCAGCGCATTTTTCGCTGCTGCAACAGCCATATGTGATGAAAACACATCATCTGCTGCGATTCTTCTTTCTTCTATTCCTGTTCTTGTACGAATCCACTCGTCAGAAGTTTCAACCATTTTTTCAAGATCATGATTTGTTAAAACCTTCTCAGGAATGTAACGTCCAACACCAAGTATTCCAGCTTTCATTAGGGAAGACTCCTTTATATCTTAAATTTAGAAGATCAATCAGGTTGTGATCAATTATTAGTATCAGGTACTAATTCTATCCTATTTTTTTTCACATGGCAATATATTCGTCTAAACTATCAGTTCATCTTACTCATAGAGTATGGTATATGGAAAGGAGGCGTATGCAGTTGGATGTGTTTTCAAGAATGATGTTCGGCGATGCAGCAAAACCAACAGAAGAGAAGGAGGAGGAACAGCAAGAGGAAGTTTCTCAGGTTTCTCAGACAAACGACGAAGAGACGATTAATTACATGCATATTATGGACCAAATCGGTTCAATTATGAACTCTCTTGATCAAATCAAGCCCGCTTTAAAGGAGCTTGCGCCCATGCTCTCCGCTATTAAAAAGAAAATCATGTGAAAAGCCACTTTCAAAAAAGTGGCTTCTTCTTATTCTGTTTCAGATTTAGCGTCAGACTTGCCAAGCTCATAAGCTTCCGCCATTACCGTTGTAAATAGATTCATAAACGGCTGGATGGCCTCCATTGAGAGCTCAATGCCTGATTTCTCAAGCTGTTCTTTCGCTTCAGGGAGATATTTCATGGCAATTTGCAAGAATTCAAGTGATTTTTCGTGCTGCATGTGACGTCACTCCATTACTCGTTTTTTGGCAGCTCGCCTGTTTTGTTGTATGTTTTGATCAGCTTGGCGATTCTTTGCTGAAAGTCTTGATCGACGAGCGGGCTGAATGTTCCCATCTCAACGACTCCCGTGTTCAGGTCGTAGTAATGATCGCCGCCCTCAAGGGTGCCTTTATTAAATTGTTCAGCAATGATTTCATAGGCCTTGTCCACATTTTGCACCGTGCTGGTTAATACGGTATTCTCGCCCAGATCCGATTGATCTGTGACGTAGCCTATGGCATAAAGACCGTCTTTTTTGATTTGCTGAATAACAGGAACATTATACCCGTCTCCGGCGGGATACACAACATCCGCGCCTTCGTTCTTCATTTTCTGATAAAGCTTTACTGCTGTTGTATCATCATCCCAATGATCCGTATATTTCGTATTTACCTCTATATCCGGATTTTCATACTTGGCCCCTTTGATAAAACCGTCAACCTCAGGCTGCCACGTAAAGGAAGCAATTACACCGACCTGATTCGTTTTCGACATATGGGCAGCAGTCATTCCTCCAAAAAAGCCCATTGCTTCCCCGCTAAAATGGACACTTGTTACATTATCAGCTTTCGCTTTCGCATTGGAAATGACGAATTCCATATCTGGATAATCTTCGCCGACCAAGTTAAACACCTCAGCATATTCACTCCCATGGCCGTAGAGCAGATTGACGCCCCTCTTATGAAAATCCTCAATCGCATTTATGATATCTTCTTCTGTTTTAACGCCTTCTTTATAATAGACGTCCACATTGTATTTGGATTGTATATTCAGTAATCCTTTATACCCTTTTGTGCCCCATACGAGGTCATTAATCGTATCAGGAAAGAGCATGCCGACCTTCTCAATTTTTCCTTTGAACGGAGTTTGTCCACATCCACTCAATAAAAGGAGGACAGAAAAGATCATGACAAGCCTTGTGATCAAGTCATGTTCAACTCCTTTTGACAAGCTATAACATGTATTATTTTTATACGTTTATTGTATCTAGAAAACTCGAAACATGGAAGGTTTTTCTTAATATTTGTCGAAAATTGATGAAAATTGTCTTTTCCACTCGATAATTTTTGTTTTTGCTTCTTCTTTTGAGGTTTTCTCTGTGACTTGCAATTCAAAAAGCTGATCTTTGCTATGACGGCTTGGTTCTAACAGGAATCTCAGCAACTCGTCAGCCACGTCGTTTGTGTAATAGCCGTCTTCCTCTGTTTCTTCTTTCCATGGCCCGTACATTTTCGGCAGGATCACGGTTTTTTCCGAGCCTGTTTTTTCACGTTTATCCCATTCTTTTCGGTCTTCTTCATATACTAAAATATAAGGAGAATCATATTGGTCTAAAGGCAAAAAACTTCCGAACTGGATACAAATTGTATCATAATTTTGGTCTCCAATGTGTTCAAGCTGGCGAAAGAGTTCATTTCTCCCAAGCCACATGAGTCTTTCTTCTAAGTACATTTGTCTCATTTTATCTTCTGTTTCCGCCAGAACAACGTCAACATGTATGCCTTCATCCATCATTCGCTCACATAATGAAAGGCCGAAAAATTCGTCCGCACCTACAATCAGCGTTGATTCCATTGCATCTGCCGCCCTTCCGGTTTTTCATTTCCCAAAACAAAACAGCCTCCGCAAAAGAGAAGGCTGTTGTCATTATATTCTCTATAATTCTTTTTCATGACTATGAAAGAATTTGCAAATTGATGCATAAATTCTGCTTGGATGCTCAAATAAATGAAATGTCATGTCGACCGGTGAGCCTTGCTTTTGCTGTTTTTCCTTGAAAACTTCCGCATGTACGCTGTAGGGATATGGAGCTCCGGTCATACGCTGCCATATATGAACCGGTACGCCGCTCGGGTAGCTTTGAATTGTTTTATAACGAATCGCTTCCGCTTCTTTTTCAGAAATTCCGTAGCTTTTCGATACTTCTTTCAAAAATTGCTTATAGAAAAATTTATTTTCTTTTTCCGATTCATAATGTGCCTGAAGATCGAGACAAGGATTCAACATTGCGGCTGAGCGGATATGATCCGGGGAAAAACGAAGCAGTTCATCGGCCACGAGAGCACCCATGCCTTCTGCTAAAATATGAATCTTCGGATTGAGGATTTCCTGCTTCAGCACAGAATGTATCAGCTGTTTGGCATAGGTGACTGCTTTTTCCGCCCCCCAATGCCTTCCGAACAGATTGCTGTTAAAAAGAGTGTATCCTTCATTCATCAACATGCTCAGAAGCTGATTTCTGCCATAATGCTGCTGCCAAAAGCTTGAATCATGTCCGACAAAGTGGGTTCTGTCCCCCAAGATAAAGATGCCGAAGCCGTTCGGGCGATAGGGCAGATGAATGACATTATGCTCCGTTCCCAGTTGAAAGTATCTTTCCGTTATTCCCATCGCTTGCCCGCCTCCTTTCACACTTCATCTCACGCTATCTTATGTAAATAGAAAAGAAACGAATAAGGTAAAGTCCTAGCCTTTTACATTTTTGGCTATTATACTGATTGACGTTTTATATTTTACCATTAAAGTGTGACGAATCAGACTCTTTTGTCACCTCACTTTCTGCTAAAATTGGATTCCCCCTTCGCTTTTTGTATGGTATGATAACTTTTAGAATAGAATGAGAAGGACGAGGTGGAAACGTGCGATATATTATTGCCTTTATTTGGACGTTCCTTTTATCACATATGGCATGCTACTTGGTTGCAAGCATGAACAGCGTTACGTATAATTTCAAAACATCATCTGTCATTGCTGTTGTACTGTATGTCTTAATCATGGTTTTAGCAGAAATCATGCCTATGAACAAAAATGCAAGCCAGCATTAAAAAGCCAAAAACCCAAAACATTTATTGTTTTGGGTTTTTTAGTGGTCACGGCTTTCTTTTGTAGGTCCACAGCCGGTTGTGGTTTGATGTTTCGGGGAACATTTCCCCTGCTGACAGATGGACCTTTTGAGGGTTTTTAACCATGCTCCCTGTCTCGCCGATTTCTACGTAGACACCGTTATTAGGCGCTTTCTGTCCGGGCCGGAATTGGTGCTGCTGTCCCACTGTTTTTCCTCCTTTTCCTTTTTGCTGTAGTATGCGCCTAAGCGGCTGTGAATATGTTGCCATCAAAAAAACTGCTGAGTTTGGCTCAGCAGTTTTTTGATGATTCCCCTTTATATAAAATGGCCTTCAGCAGTGCTTTTTGCACATGAAGACGGTTTTCCGCCTGCTGGAACACTGCAGAGTTCGGCCCGTCAATAATCTCCGCAGTCACTTCTTCCTCGCGATGCGCAGGGAGACAATGTAAAAATGTATAGTCAGGCTTGGCATGGCTGACCAGCGCCGCATTCACCTGATAAGGCGCAAAGACAGCAAGACGTTCTTGCTCTTCCGCTTCCTGCCCCATGCTTGTAAACACATCAGAATAAATCACGTCCGCGTCTTTTACAGCTTCAATCGGATCATCTGTCAGCGTGACAGAAGAGCCGGATTGAAGTGCATATGTCTTTGCCGCTTCAGCTGCTTCATCTAACACTTCATATCCCTTTGGTGAAGCGATCGAGATATCACAGCCCATTTTCGCGCAGCCGATCATCAAGGAGTGCGCCACGTTATTTCCGTCACCGATGTACGCGACTTTTACGCCTTTAAGCTTCCCTTTTATCTCCTTAATCGTCAAGAGATCCGCCAGCGCCTGGCATGGGTGGTATTTATCGGTAAGTCCATTGATCACCGGAATGTCAGCTTCTTTGGCAAGTTCCTCCACCTTTTCATGTTCAAAGGTCCGGATCATGATGGCATCCACATAGCCTGACAGCACTTTTGCCGTATCAGCGACAGTCTCACCGCGCCCCAGCTGCAGATCTTTCTGGCTTAGAAAGAGGGCGCTCCCGCCCAGCTGCGCCATGCCCGCTTCAAATGAAACACGGGTCCGCGTTGATGATTTTTCAAAAATCATCGCCAAGGTTTTGCCATGGAATATAGGCTGAATTTTGTTTTGTTTCAGCTCACCGGCTTCTGCGAGCAAGGCGTTTATATCTTCTTCACTAAGGTCCTTTAACGTTAATAAATCTTTTCCGTATAAACTGGTTTGCGTCACTGTGTGCATGATGCCACTTCCTTTTTATAGAGGTCTTTGAGAGATACAGGCTGCGGATGGCCTGAACCGCTTTGTAAAAACGCCCGCACAGTTTCTTCTTCTGTAAAGACGGGGATGCCGTGCGTCATGGCTTCCAAACGTTCTTTGCGTGCTTCTTCAGAACCGCTCAGATTAATGTGGAGCGAGTTTCCTTCCTGTTCCATCCATGAGGCAAATGTTCCTTCATGTATTGTAAAACCTGCGTTTTCTGCTAACTCCTTCACATCTTCCGGAACGTTTTGCAAATAAATGCTTCCTTTTTGACTCCAGACTCTTGTATAGATTTTTTTCAAGGCGCTGTTAGAATCATATGCGACACACATGCCTTCTCCCGTTGATTTCATTTCCGGTCCAAGCTTGACATCCACATCCTGGATCGCATGAGAAGAAAAAACAGGGAACTTCACGGCAACTCCATGATGATTTTGAACTGCCGGATTTAGATCTTTTAAGGACGCTCCCGCCAGCAGACGTGTGGCGAGCGGAATCATCGGAACGCCCATTACTTTGCTGACGACAGGAACCGTGCGGCTCGCTCTCGGATTCACTTCAAGAACGAGTATGTTTCCATTGTCGATCACAAATTGAATGTTCATGATGCCTTTAAATGAAAGTTTTCGGGCAATTTTTTGTGCCGCATCTTTCATGCCCTGCTGCAGCCCGCTCGTGATGGACGGTCCGGGAAGAATGGCAAAACTGTCCCCTGAATGGACACCTGCCCGTTCAATATGCTCGGTATATGTCGGGATAAAGACTTCCTCGCCGTCGGAAATCAAATCAATTTCGACTTCCTTTCCAGACACATACTGATCAATTAAAATCGGGTATGGCATGCTGTCCTCATCATTCAGCAGCTGAGAAAGCTGGGCTTGCGAGTCAACAATGATCATGCCCATTCCGCCGATAACGTAAGATGGGCGGATTAACACCGGATAGCCGATCTCACTCGCTTTTGAAGCGGCTTCTTCTTTTGTATAAGCAATTTCTCCTTTTGCGTGCTTCAATCCCAGCTCGTCAAGAAGCTGATAAAATTGATCCCGATCCTCTAACACGTCGAGCGTTTGAAATGATGTGCCAAGAAGAGTAATGCCGGCTTTTTCGAGCGCTTCAGCAGCATTGATTGCAGTTTGACCGCCAAATTGCACAATTGCAAAATCAATATTTTCCTGCTCCGCCACGTTTACAATATGCTCCGTTGTCATCGGTTCAAAATACAGGCGGTCCGCAATTTCATAATCGGTGCTGACAGTTTCCGGGTTATTGTTAATCATGATGGTTTCGAACCCAAGCTCTTGCAGTGTCAGCACACCGTGAACAGCACTGTAATCAAATTCAACGCCTTGGCCGATCCGAATCGGGCCTGATCCGATAATGAGCGCGCGTTTTTTCTCTTTGCGGCTGATGTCTCCATCGGTCTCTCCGAAATATGTGGAGTAAAAATAGTTTGTTTTCGCATCAAACTCTGCCGCGCATGTATCTACGATTTTAAAGGAAGGCGTAATGCCCATCTCCTTGCGAAGCGCGCGCACCTCTTCTTCTGTTTTGCTGATCAGCGAGGCAATCGTTGCGTCTGAGAATCCCTTTTCCTTTGCTTTCTTCAATAATTCAAAAGAGAGATCGCTCCCTGCTTCCATCAGGCGGTTTTCCAATTTGATGATGTTGTCAAAGGTATGAAGGAAAAACGGATCAATTTTTGTTTTTTCATGGATGTCATCAATCGAGACGCTGCGGCTCAACAGCTCCATGACAACGAAAAATCTGCGGTCATCCGGAGTGATTGCCAAATCCCATAGCGTATCAATTGACAACCCGCTGAGCTCTGGAAGGTGTGTCCCGATATTTTTTAATTCAAGCGACGCGGCTGCCTTTTGTATCGCCGCTTCTAAATTCCGTTCAATCGCCATCACTTCACCGGTGGCTTTCATTTTTGTGCCAAGCTTGCGGTCTGCGTTTTTGAATTTATCAAACGGCCAGCGCGGAAATTTGACGATCACATAATCCAGTGCCGGTTCAAAGCTTGCGTAAGTCGAGCCTGTGAGCGGATTTTTCAGCTCGTCAAGAGTGTATCCGACTGCCAGTTTCGCGGCCATCTTCGCAATCGGATAACCGGTCGCTTTAGATGCGAGAGCCGATGACCGGCTTACACGCGGATTCACTTCAATGACGTAATATTGCTTGCTGAATGGATCAAGCGCGAATTGAATGTTGCAGCCGCCTACAACATCAAGTGCTGAGATGATCGTCAGACTTGCTGTCCGCAGCATTTGATAGTCTTCGTCTGTCAATGTTTGTGACGGCGCCACAACGATAGAGTCACCTGTATGCACGCCGACCGGATCGATATTTTCCATATTGCAGACGGTAATGCATGTGTTATTGCTGTCACGCATGACTTCATATTCAATTTCTTTAAAGCCGGCAATGCTTTTTTCGACAAGGCATTGATTGATCGGGCTTGCTAATAGCGCCTGCTTAATCATAGCTGTAAAGGCTTCTTTATCAGGGGCGATTCCTCCGCCCTTTCCGCCTAATGTGTAAGCTGGTCTGATAATAACAGGAAAACCGATGGATTCCGCAAAATGGAGGGCATCGGCCTCGTTATCAACAATTTCACTCTCCGGCACAGGCTGTTTTAATTCATTCATTAACGAACGGAATTTTTCCCGGTCCTCTCCTTTTTGTATCGTTTCAACGGATGTGCCGAGGAGTTTGACGCCGTGCTCTTTTAAAACACCCGTTTCTTCAAGCTCCACCGCTAAATTCAACGCGGTCTGACCGCCTAAATTGGCAAGAAGCCCATCAGGCCGTTCTTTCTTAATGATGGCTGTCAGGCTTTCTGCTGTCAGAGGCTCAAAATAAATTTCATCAGCGAAGGCTTCATCAGTCATAATTGTCGCCGGATTGCTGTTGACGAGAATTACCCGGTAGCCCTCCTCCTTCAGCGCGATGCACCCTTGAGTGCCTGAATAATCAAATTCTGCCGCCTGCCCGATGATGATCGGGCCTGAGCCAATTACTAATATGCTTGAAATACTGGTGTCTTTAGGCATGCGCGATTTCTCTCCTTGCTGGTATCACATTCTTTAGATAATCATCAAAAATCCATTCGCTTTCCGCAGGTCCGGGATGGGCTTCCGGGTGGAATTGAACACTCATGACAGGCAGTTTTTTATGGGCAAGCCCTTCAACTGACGTATCATTGACATGATGAAACCTGATGGTGAGCTCTTCTTCATTAATCGACTGTTCATCAACCACATAGCTGTGGTTTTGGCTTGTCATAAAGACCCGTTTCGTCTTACGGTCGATGACCGGATGATTAGCTCCCCTGTGCCCGAATGGCAGCTTAAAAGTATTCCCTCCAAACGCGAGCGCGATCAGCTGATGTCCGAGACAAATGCCTAGAGTCGGAAAGCGGCTGATGATGCTTTTGATCTTTCCTAAATATGGCTGAATGGCTTTCGGATCTCCAGGTCCGTTCGATAGCACAATTCCATCGGGTTTGATGTTGTATACGGCCTCCATTTGCTGGTATGGCACCACGGTAACCTTGCAGCCTCGTTTGACAAGTGATGATGCGATTGACTTTTTATAGCCAAAATCAATGAGAGCGATATGTTTATTCCCGTCGCCGAATGTGCTGATTTCCTGGGCGGAAGCCTGCTCTGCCACATTCTCTGGTTGAAGGGCAATCTCAGCTCCTTCTTTAGAGGCTGTGACTGTCGCACCCATCGTCCCGTTTGCCCGGATTTTCTTCACGACAGCCCTCGTATCAACATGGGTTAACAGCGGAATATTCCATTTCTGTAGATACTCCTTGAGGCTGTATACCGCTTCATAATGAGAAAAGTGATCACACGCCTCATAGACAACCGCGGCTTTTACTTGCGGTTTCTTGCTTTCAAAATCCTTTTCATTTATGCCGTAGTTGCCAATCAGCGGGTAGGTAAATACAATAATCTGTCCCTTATATGATGGATCTGTCAGCACTTCCTGGTAGCCTGTCATTCCTGTGAAAAAAACAGCTTCTCCCGTGCAGTTTTCATGACCGTCCAGCTCGCCGCTGAACGATGTCCCATCTTCTAACACTAAATAACCTTCCATCTAACAGCCCACCTCTTGATGAATAATTAATTATAAAAATGAATTTTTATGCCTTTATATCGAAAAAAAATCACTGGTTTACAGCGGAATGATGAGCGATTGCCTGTTTCAGCTTGCTGACGGCTTCTGCTATTTCATCCTTAGTCACGGTGAGCGGCGGCAGCAGCCGAATCACGTTCGGGCCGGCCGGCAATACAAGCAAGCCTAATGTCTGCAATTCAGCAATAATGTCAGCAACCGGGCCATCACACTCAATTCCAAGCATTAATCCTTTACCTCGGATTTGTTTAACAAAAGGGCTCTTTAGCTCTGCCTCAAGCTGTTCTTTTAAAAACGCCCCTTTGTCAGCAGCCTCTTGCAAAAAGTCAGGCTGGAATACAATTTGCAATGTGGCATTCACAGCAGCCATCGCCAGCATGTTTCCTCCGAAAGTCGTTCCGTGAGAACCAGGGGTAAACGCTTCTCCAAGCTGTTTCTTTCCGATGACAGCGCCGACCGGAAAGCCGTTTCCCAATCCTTTGGCGACTGTGATGATATCCGGTGAGAGTCCGAAGTGCTCATATGCGAAGCCTTTTCCCGTCCGTCCGATGCCGGTCTGGATTTCATCAATAATGAGAAGGGCTTGCTTTTCCTTGCAAAACGACTGTACGGCTGATAAAAATTCAGCACTCGCCGGATTGACTCCTCCTTCTCCCTGCACTGTTTCAAGCATCACCGCGGCAATATCGCCTTCCTCCCCAAGAGCTTTAAAAGCAGAAGGATCATTGTATGGCAGGTAGTGAAAGCCTCCAAGCATCGGGCCGAAGCCTGTTTTGATTTTATCCTGTCCGGTCGCAGCCATCCCTGCATACGTGCGGCCATGGAACGACTGAAGAAAAGTGATGATTTTTGTTTTTCCAGTTGCTTTTCTGGCAAGCTTTATCGCACCTTCATTCGCCTCCGCGCCGCTGTTGCAGAAAAAGACAAGATCTCCCGCACTATGCGCTGCCAGCTTCTGCGCCGCTTGCTCTTGGAGACTGTTTTGAAACAGGTTGGATACGTGCCATACGCTGTCAAGCTGTTTTTTGACTGCCTCTGTCACCGCTTCATGGCAGTGTCCTAGATTTGATACCGCAATCCCCTGAATGAAATCAAGGTACGTTTTGCCGTTTTGATCCTCAACGTACGTTCCCTTTGCTTTTTTGATGTCAATATCCCAACGGCCGTAGGTTTGAAACAAGCTGCTCATGAAACAGCCTCCTTTGCTTTGACAATTTTTGTCCCTTGAAAGGTTTGTTCTGCGAAGAATGATCCTTTACCGTTTACGATCATGACTTCAGACACCTGATCTGATAAAGCTGACAAGGCTGAATTGACCTTCGGGATCATCCCTCCTGTGATCACTTCCTGCTTGATCAGCATCTGAATCTCCTTAGGGGTCAGGACGTCCAGACGCTGCTTTTCCTTCATGATTCCATCGACATCCGTGACGAACATCAGCTTATCGGCTTCAAGCGCTCCGGCGACTGCTGAAGCAGCCAGATCAGCATTTACATTCAGCGTTTTGCAGTCGCTTGTCATAGACAGCGGCGCAATAACGGGGATGATGCCATTTTCCATCAGCGCGTTCACCATGGACGCATCGACTTTTTTGATTTCTCCCACTTCTCCGTATGTTTCCGGATCTAGATAATCAGCCTCCAAAAGACCGCCATCCTTACCAGAAATGCCCGCGGCTCGCAGTCCGTGTTTGGCAAGCTCAGCAACGAAAAATTTATTGACAGAACCGGATAAAACCATTTCCGCCACTTCCAGCACCGGCTTCGTTGTTTTCCTCTGTCCGCCCGAAAACTCTGTCTTGATATTTAACCGTTTCAGCATATTTGTGATTTCCGGTCCCCCGCCATGTACGATTGCCAGCTTCCAGCCTGACGCCCTCAGCTCTTTCAGATTTTGATAAAATTCCTCCGACAGCTCACGGATGACGCTTCCCCCGCATTTAAAAACGATTGTTTTCTTCATTTCGCTCCCCTTTATTACGTGCGATAGCTCGCGTTAATTTTGATATAGTCATAGGTCAGGTCACAGCCCCACGCTCTCCCGTTTCCGTCCCCTTCAGCCATCTTGATGACAATGGTGATTTCATCTCCTTCAAGGTATTCCTTGGCGATAGATTCAGAGAATGGCTGAGGTTCGTTATTCTTAAACAGGCATTGGCCGCCAAGATAAACCTCTACTTCTTCTGCCGTCACCTGTGCTGCGGAGTGTCCGATGGCTCCGATGATCCGCCCCCAGTTGGCATCTGTTCCGTATACTGCCGTTTTTACAAGATTTGAGCCGACAATCTTTTTGGCAATGACGTTTGCATCAAGATTGTTTTTCGCTCCCTGTACTTGGGCTTCAATTAGTTTTGTCGCGCCTTCTCCGTCTCTGGCAATCTCTTTAGCTAGATCCTCACAAGTGAGCAAGAGCGCTTTTTTAAAGACCGGCCAGTCTGGATGGTCTTCTGTCAGGCACTCGTTTTCGGCGCAGCCATTCGCCATAACTAATACCATGTCGTTCGTGGATGTTTCTCCGTCAACTGTGATTTGGTTAAATGAAACGTCAGTGATTTCCCGAAGCGCCTTTTGCAGCGCTTTTTCTTCGATTGCCGCGTCAGTTGTCACAAATCCCAGCATCGTGGCCATGTTCGGGTGTATCATCCCAGAGCCTTTGGCCGCTCCGCCGATCGTGACTGTTTTGCCGCCGATTGCCAGTTCATAGCACGTCTGCTTGATCACCGTATCAGTTGTTAAAATCGCTTCCTCAAAATCGCCTGATCCCGCAGGTGTTTCTTTCAGCAGTTCGATCCCCGCGTGGATTTTTTCCATGTCTAAATGCTCGCCGATGACACCCGTTGATGAAACAGCGACAAGCTCCGGCTCAATGCCAAGCTGTGAAGCAAAGCTCTCCCGCATTGTGTATGCGTCCTTTAAGCCCTGTTCTCCCGTGCAGGCGTTGGCAATGGCGCTGTTGACGATGACGGCTTTCAGTGTCGGTCCGTGCTTTAAGCTGTCTTGTGTCACTTTGATCGGAGCAGCCTGAAAGTGGCTTTGGGTATAAACTGCTGCACTCACGGCCGGTGTCTCGCTGATAATGACGCCGAGGTCTTTTTTCGAGTAGCGCAGTCCGCAATGCACACCCTTTGCCTGAAACCCTTTTGGCGAGGATACATCACCTGTTACTTTTACAATTTGATCTTCACTTAACTGAATCATGGTTCGATTCTCTCCCGTTCTATGGATAAATTGGCGTGATGGTGAGTCCAGTTTCTTCATTCCAGCCATTCATCAAATTAAAGTTTTGCACTGCCTGACCGGCGGCACCCTTCATTAAATTATCGATTACCGAGACGATCGTGACTCTGTTCGTTCTCTCATCGAGGGTCACGGCGATATCACAGAAATTGCTGCCGTACACTTCTTTCGTTTGCGGGTACTGACCTTTTGGCCTCACTCTCACAAAATATGAATCTTGGTAAAATTCCGAATATAAATCATGCAGGTCATCTGCGGTTAGGTCACAGGTTAATCTGGTATACATCGTCGCCATGATGCCCCTTGTCATCGGAACCAAGTGAGCCGAAAATGTAATGGGCCCGAGACCTGGCTGCCATTCATTCAGCGCCTGCTCAATTTCCGGCGTGTGCTGATGTTCATTGACTTTATAAATTTTAAAATTGTCGTTCAGCTCAGAAAAATGAGTTCCCATGGATGCTTTTCTTCCCGCTCCGGAAACACCGGTCTTCGCGTCAACGATAACGAAAGATTCATCGAGCAGTTTCTTTTGAGCCAATGGCGCGAGGCCAAGCAAAACAGCTGTTGGAAAACAGCCTGGATTGGCAATGAGTTTCGCCTGTTGAATTTGCAGTTGATTCAGTTCTGCCAGACCGTATACCGCCTCTTGAATCACCGCCTTCGGTGCCGCTGTCCGTTTATACCATTTTTCATATTCAGCCGGTTCTTTTATCCTCAGATCACCTGACAGATCAATAACCGGAATTCCCGCGTCTGCCAGCTTTGGAGTCAATTCACTTGATACTCCGGGCGGCGCAGCGAGAAACATGATATCTATTTCGTGTTTGATCGTATTCATATCAATCGGCTTCAGCTGCTGATCCGCTAAGCCGGTAAGATGAGGATAACCCTCGCTATAGACATTCCCTTCTCCGCTGGATGAATAAAGTATGCATTCCTCTGCATGAGGATGATGCGAAAGAATCCTGACAAGTTCGGTGCCTCCATATCCTGTAGCACCTACAATTCCTATTTTCAAAACAAGTTCACCCTCTTGGTCTTTGTGAAATTATTTAACATTATAACATGAATAAAAATTAATTCAATCGTATATTTAATATTTTTATTCATTTATAAATTTTCTGTTCAATGGGAATTCCGCTCAAAAAAAATCAGCACGACTCCAGCACAAAAACGTTGATGCGGTGCCGCATTTCAGCCGCATAAAAAAACAGGCTGACCGCGTCAGCCTGTTTTCATCATCATCAATCCACTCAAAAAATATAGAATAGAGCTTGCATAAAAAATCATTTGCACTGTGAAAAAGTCAGCGAGAAAGCCCCCGAGCATAATGGCTGCTGCTGAAAAGACAGCTGTCCAAAAATGGTAATTCCCGATCTTCTTTCCACGCTCTCCACTGTCTGTAAAATTAGCGATCAGCACTTTTTCTCCATGCTTTTGCATCGCTCCAAAGAGCCCTAACAGCACTTGGACGATATACACTTGAACGACGCTTCCGATATGCGGGACATATAAAAGCAGAACAGCCATCCCCCACGAGTTCAGAAGCAGAAAATAACGGCTGTCAAACCTTTCAGACAGCCGTCCGAGGAGCGGGTAAATAAGCGCTCCGCTCAACCCGAACAATCCGTAGGAAAAACCGAACTGTGTGTAGCTTGAGCCGATATTTTTCACAAACAGAATATAAAACGGAAAGATTAAGCTGCTTGCGAAAAACACGCTGCTTTGTGATAATGTCAGCCATTTTAATTTGTTTTTCCCCATTATTTATACCTCTGATAAAAGTAATTCATAAAGCGCTCATCCGGGTCATAGGTTCGTTTTTTCTGAAAAAACGCTTCACTTTTCGGATATGCCTGTCTCATTTGCGCTTTTGTCTGGTAGGTCATATAAGGCAGATAATAGCTGCCGCCGTGCTTGATGGCAACGTCTGTCATGCGCCTGATGATTCGGGCGGTATCTGCCTGGTCTTCTTTTGAAAAGCCCTCGTTTATTAATAGTACGAGCGAAAACATATCGTCCTTCGCATAGGAAAGGTCGGCCTTTTCATTTTTCTGCACGTAGCGGATCGTAATGTTCAGCAGGTTCAGATCTTCGTCCGACAGCGTTTGTCTCAGGTCATCAATATAGGACCCATACTCCTTCACGGGCACAAAGTATTCTTGCAAAACATCTGTGTTGTCATTGTTTTCATACTCAAGAAACTTTGATTCGGACCGCATGACGTTATTGCGTGAAATCTCTGTGCCGTTCTGGCTCAGGAAATAGGATTGCTGTGTGTCCCACAGCCAATTCCTCCCCCATTCATACCGTCTTGACAAGCCGAGTGCAAACTTTGTGGCTCCCGTATACTCGTCTTCTTTAAGTTCGCTGTATGAGGACAGCTGATCCTGATGATTAGCCAATACGTAATTCGTGACATACATGTCTTTCAGAAATCCTTTTTTCGCTGTTGAAATTCGCGCCAGATGCATTCGGACATCTGGATTTCCTTTTACATGCTTTGAAAAATAGTCTGAGTATGTGCTGTAATTCATTTTTTCTGTCTTCATGACATACAGCTCATCATCTGTCAGCTCAAGCGTTACATCAAGAATCACGCCAAAAAGGCCGTACCCTCCGATGACCGCCGTAAACAAATCATCTTTTGGAGTGACAGTGATAATCATCCCGTCAGCTTTTAAAAGCCGGAATGATTTGACTGTATCAATTAGCGAGCCGTAGCGAATATCACGTCCGTGTGCATTTGCGCTGAGAGATCCGCCGATTGTAAAAATGTTTTGTGACTGCATGACTTTTACCGCGAGTCCGTATGGATTCACGTATTTCTGGATATCATTCCACGTTGCACCGCTTTGCACCCTGATGGTTTTCTTCTCTTGATCGAGTGACAGGATTTTGTTGTAGCCCGTCATGTCGAGAACGATGCCGTCCTCATAATATGTATGGCCGCCCATGGAGTGCTGGGCCCCGGCGATTGAAATTTTTATGTTTTTTCGATTTGCCTCTTTGACTGTGTCAATGAGCATTTCCTCTTCCTGCCCTTTCACTGTCTGCTTTATTTTTACAGGCATCAGGCGGCTGACATCCGTCATCTCGCTTGTGGCTGTTTTTTGCTCTGAGTTCACAGAGTACGCAAACAGGGCCGCATACGCGCCAGTACAAAGCGCGAATGCAAGCAATTTCTTTTTCATAGTGCTCTCCCTGCTGTTTTTATGACCATTATACCATGACTGCGTCCTCATTTTTCCAAATTATCTTCTTGCCCGTTTTTCGGCACGGCGGTCGGCGACGATAAAGCAGGCGTGAATCGCGCCCGGCAGCCAAAAGATACAGGTCAATATGAGATTCAGCAAGGCCTGAAACGGTTTTCCCGAAAACAAAACAGCAAGCGGCGGGCATAAAACTGCCAGCAGGTACATCATTTCCTTTCACTCCTTTCAGCTGTAAAAAAGGACAGCCTCACATGTCAGGCTGTCCTTTTTTGTTTTATTGAATGCCAAGCGCAATTTTTGCGTATCTGGACATTTTATCCCTAGTCCAAGGCGGATTCCATACAATGTGAACCTCTGTGTCTTTCACTTCAGGAAGGTCCGCTAATGCTTTTTTCACCTCATCCACGATAATCGGCGCTAAAGGGCATCCCATTGATGTTAGCGTCATGGTGATGTGCGTCAAGCCATCTTCATCCATATCAACGTCATATACCAAGCCGAGGTTCACGATATCAACGCCAAGCTCAGGATCGACAACCTGTTCCAGGGCGCCCATGATGTTTTCTTTTAATGCTTCTTCCACGTTCCCTCACTCCTTTTTTCTACAGTATAACGTAAATTCAGCTCTTGTTAATAACTTAGTGCTTTATAAGTACGTTTCAAACCATTCAATCGTTTTTAACACAGCTGCCCGCGGGACTTTATGGTCAGCGTTTTCATCTCCGATAAATTGCAGGCGTTCCGGCTGCTCGCTGTAATGGGATTTAATCGTGTCATAAAATTTCCGGGTCGGCGCGTAAGGCACAACTTTATCTTTTGCGCCGTGCCAAAATAAAAGCGGGCGCTGTTGCAGTTTCTCCGGCTGAAGGCTGAGATCCCGCAACTCGAGACGTTTCATCAGCTGCTGTACCTTCTCTTCCGGCACATCGATTTCAATGCCCTGAGATTGAATATGGTCAATCTGCTGCTGAAACAGCTCCACGTAATTCGGGCTTCCCATCAGGCTGACGCCGGCTTTTATCCAATCATATGCAGTCAAAGCGCCAAGCGTTGTGATGCCGCCCATTGACGTGCCTGCGAGACCGATGCGGCCGCCGTCTATCAGGCCCTCTTTTTCAAAATGGTTTTTAAGTACGCCGATCTCTTCAATCTCGTTGAGGACGATATCCCAAAAATGCCCCGCCAGCTCTTCAACAGCCATTTCTTCTCCCCGTTCCCCATGGTGCAAAGCCTCCGGCAGAACGGCTCTAAAACCCTTCTCCGCAAGCAGATAAGCAATATGAAGGTTGTGTTCCTTCGCGCTTGTAAAACCATGTATAAAGATCACGAGAGGAACAGCGCGGTGCCTGTTCTCTTCCTTTACAATATGTAAAAACGGAATACCGGAAACGGTTTGATTCTCAATTTGTATCACAATGTGCCCCTCCTTAGGATAACCATAATCATAAGTGTAACATGTAGACAATAAAGATGGTAAAAAGCTACACTGTAAGTAAGGCAAAACAAGCAAAATCTAAGGTTAAAGGAGCTTTTCATGGAGACAAAACCCTATTTAATCGCATTAGATTTAGATGGAACATTATTAAAGGATGATAAAACCATATCTGAAAACACCCTTCATACGATACAGCGCCTAAAAGATGACGGGCATTATGTCTGCATCTCAACAGGCCGTCCGTATCGTTCAAGTTCCATGTACTACCAGCAGATGGAGCTGACAACGCCAATTGTCAATTTTAACGGAGCATTTGTCCATCATCCGCAAGACGACAGCTGGGGACGGTATCATACGTCACTGCCGCTTGATGTTGTCAAACAGCTCGTGGATATCAGCGAGAGCTACAACGTACATAACGTGCTTGCTGAAGTGATTGACGACGTATACTTTCATTACCATGATGAGCACCTGATAGATGCCTTTAACATGAACACAACAAATGTAACAGTCGGAGACTTGCGGGAAAATCTCGGTGAAGATGTGACGTCTGTACTCATACATGCAAAAGAAGAGGATGTGCCGGCAATACGCTCATATTTATCGGATGTGCATGCCGAGGTAATCGACCATAGAAGATGGGCCGCTCCGTGGCATGTCATTGAAATTATCAAAAGCGGCATGAATAAAGCGGTCGGCCTGCAGAAAATCAGCGATTATTACGGCGTGCCGAGGGAGCGGATCATTGCTTTCGGGGATGAGGATAACGATTTGGAAATGCTTGAATTTGCAGGCTGCGGCGTTGCAATGGGAAATGGAATTGACGCGGTCAAACAGATTGCCAACCGAACAACGGCTACAAATGAAGAGGACGGCGTGGCAAGGTTTTTGAAAGAATATTTCTCACTTTAAAGAAGGCCCGTATTAATTTTTCCCACTCATAAACCTTACTTTACCCCACCATACTATTGAAGACGACTCATCTCGTCAAAGTATGGAAGGGGGCAGTCTCAAAATGGGTAAACGAAGCAAATCCAGAAGGTTTATTCAGCAGGGTAAAGACTCCATCGGGCTACACGCCGCAAGATTTCCATATCGGTCTACTTTAGAAGAAGCTCACCAGCATGCCGCGGCACGAGACTCGGCCGAAAGCCAGGTTGAATATTAAATGAGAAATGAACTGTTTCAGCAGGCAAAATCATTTGTTCAACAGGCGGTCATGGTGACAAACGGCTTTGAGGAAGGCGATCAGGAGCAAGCGATTCTGAGAGCCAAAAATGCTGTATCTTCTGCGTATGCCAATTCGACAGATGCGGAACGTCGCCAGCTGCATCAATTTCAGAATCAGCTGGACAAACTGCAATAAAAAAAGGCTATGGCGACTCGCCATAGCCTCTTATTTGACTTCAAACTGCTGAACAGCCTGAACCTGCTTAAGATTTTCCGCCCTGCCCTTAAATGTCACCTTTACCTCATAGGTTCCGGGCTCAGGGACTTCCTTCCACACATCAGAGAAATCATATGTTTCTCCGGATTCAAGCGTCAGGTTTTGAAAAGCCTGCGTAAACATTTTGTCTTTCGAATAACGGTATCTTTCTTTGTGCTCAGAATCATACACGACAAGTTCAAATTTTTGCCCTGTGCTGAATTGAAACTCAATAGCACGTTCGCTTTGGTTCTTCAGCGACATGTTAAACTTGATTTGTTCAGGCTCCTGAATTGCGTCAATAGATAAAACAACCTCTTGATTCTCCATTCCGCCTGATACCTCCTTATCGGGTTCTGTCTGCTCATCTTTCCCGCAGCCTATCAAAAGCAGCACGGGGAGGAGCATCACAAGCAGCCGTTTCACGACTTCCACCTGCTTTCGTCAGTCTTTTCTAAAGAAACCAAAAATCCCTGTCGTTTGAACAATGTTCGTAAATGCTTTCGGATCAACTTCTTTGACGATCTTTTCTAAATCGTACAGTTCATACCTCGTGATGACGATAATCATCATTTCTTTCTGTTCGTTCGTAAAAGCTCCTTTTGCCGGAACAGTTGTGATGCCGCGCACCATTTTTCCGTAAATGGCTTCCTTGATTTCGTCCGCTTTTTTCGTCACAATCATTGCCGTAAGCTTCATGTGGCGAGTGTGAATGGCGTCGATCACCCTCGTTGTCACATATAGTGTAACCAGGGTATATAATGCTTTCTCCCAACCTTGCAATAATCCTGCCGTCAAGATGATAATCCCGTTCAGAATGAAGAAATACGTGCCGACGGGTTTATCCTTCCACTTTGCAAGCACCATGGCGACGATATCAAGCCCGCCTGTCGAAGCTCCGTATTTTAATGTTAAGCCGATACCGACTGCGGAAATGACGCCGCCGAACACCGCGTTCAGCAAAATGTCATGTGACAGGCTTGTTTCCGGCAGGATCCCCATAAACAGAGTAGTGAGTGCGACACTTAAAATGCTGTACACTGTAAACGATTTGCCGACCTTCAGCCATCCTAAAATACCGACTGGAATGTTTAAGAGGAACAAGAGCGTTCCCGTCGATATGTAAAAGGGGGCATATTGATCAACGACGCTTGATAAAAGCTGGGCAACACCTGTAAATCCGCTGGCATATACATCTGCAGGTATCAAAAATAAGTTCAGCCCGGCAGCATTGAGTAAAGCGCCGATGATGACGATGAGTAATTTTTTTGTTTGATCTAGTACCATGGCATGTTCCTCCGCTCTTTCTTCTTTATTATGTTTTCCCTTAAAACAAATATTTGAACACGATTTTGGCAAATTAATATGATATAGTTGGCTTAACTCTCATGATAACGAGCGATAACGGAAAGAAGGGAAGCAATATGACAGTTCATCTCATCGCTGACAGCGCCACTGATTTGCCTCGTTCTTATTTTGAAGAAAAAGGCATTGGCTTTATTCCGCTCAGGGTTTCTCTCGGCGATAAAGAATTCGAAGATGCAGTCACAATTCATGCGGATCAAATATTTGAAGCGATGCAAAATGGAGAAACGCCTAAGACATCCCAAGCCTCACCGCAAACAATTAAAAATGTGTTTTTGCAATATGCCGAAACAGGTGATCCCGCTCTTTACATTGCCTTTTCCTCAGGTCTCTCCGGCACGTATCAGACAGCTGTAATGATCGCCAATGAAGTGAAGGAGGAATTCCCCGATTTCGATTTGCGGGTCATTGATTCCAAATGCGCTTCATTAGGATACGGTCTGGCTGTCCGGCATGCTGCCGATCTCTGTATCAACGGGAATACAATACAAGAAATTGAAACGTCTGTAAAGAACTTTTGCAGCCAGCTTGAACACATTTTTACCGTTGATGATTTAACATATCTCGCGAGGGGCGGCCGGATATCCAAAACGTCCGCTTTTGTCGGCGGCCTGTTGAATATTAAACCGCTGCTTCAGATGGAGGACGGCAAGCTTGTGCCTCTGGAAAAAATCCGCGGACAGAAGAAACTTTTCAAACGGATCATCGAGCTTATGAAAGAGCGCGGGGATGATTGGAGCAATCAAACCGTCGGGATTAGCTACGCCGCGAACAAAGAAAAAGCCACGGACATGAAACACCTGATTGAGGAAGCGTTCAAGCCGAAAGAAATCATTATGCATCCAATCAGTTCAGCAATCGGCTCGCATGCCGGCCCAGGTACATTGGCGATATTCTTTTTAAGAAAATGAGCAAACAAAAACAGTCAGACTCTGTGTCCTGACTGTTTTTGTTTGCTCATAGAATGCCGACAGCCTCATACGCCTTTTCGACTGAAACTGATTGCTTTGAGCCTTCACCGTATAAATCATTGGCAGCTTCAATCGCCGCTTGCTTCATCATGCTGAAATCTGTAGATGCCGTTACATAATATGTTAAAGCCCGATAGTAAATTTGTTCACTTGCTTCACGCCCAATCCCTTCAACCTGTACACCGTGGTGCACGCCTCCTTCTGCAAGAAGATAAGCTGCTTTATTGTGAATGGACGAATTGATATGGACTCCGCCATAATCCTCTGTTCCTGTGTAGCGGTTCGAGTAATGATCTGGATTTCCCTGCTTAGATGGGTCCTCCAATGACCGCAATGAATCTCCTGCAATACCAGGAGTATAGACATCTTCGCCGATCTCCCAATCATCACGGTCAGCCATCGCGCCCATAATGTCAGAAATGGACTCATTTAATGCACCGGGTTCTCCTTGATATAAAAGACCGGCGGAATACTGTGTGACTGCGTGTGTGATTTCATGCGCGACAATGTCGAGCGATCC
This sequence comes from Bacillus sp. SIMBA_008, assembly GCF_046535495.1. Taxonomy (NCBI): domain Bacteria; kingdom Bacillati; phylum Bacillota; class Bacilli; order Caryophanales; family Bacillaceae; genus Bacillus; species Bacillus sp. SIMBA_008. The sequence continues at coordinate 743,443 of NZ_JAWRWL010000002.1, forward strand.
AGACAGCGGCTTAAATTTCGAACCGTCTCCATCCCCGTATACCATCTGGACACCGTTCCACGCAGCATTGTTCCATTGTTTGCCGACATGCACGGTAGACGTAATCCTTGCTCCGTTTTGATCAAAAGAATCACGGCCAAATGTCTTGCTGTAATAATCGTAAACGGCTTGCGCATTTGCGTGTGCGTCTACAGCCGCAGGTTCATTAAATACGGACGTGCTGCTGACTATTTCTTTGCCCGTATACCCGATCAGTTGAGACAAAAGCGTAAACAAGGTTTCGTTCAGGTTCTTCGCGTCAAATGTATTGATCCCTTTTCCCCTTGTTTCGTCAGCCAAATAAAAGCGCCCATTTTGTTCTCTGACGTCAAAGCTTTTTTCATCACCTGATACGCCGATTCCTGTACCTGCCGTTTCATGAATGGCATTAAAGGACTCAATGACCTTTCCGTTTTTGGCATCGATGAAATAATGCCAATAGCCAGGCTCAGGTTCAGATGTCGAGAGTCTCACAAGGTAGGCGAGATCATATTCACCGTCGTGTGGATAGATATATAATTCGCCTTTTGGTTCCCCATCAAGATATTCGATTTTTCCAATGGAAGCCTCGAGCTCACGCCTTGCTGCATGTATTGCTTTTTTCTCAGAAATAGACGGTGTGATGGAGACGTCCTTGATTTGCGGATGCACCTTTCCAAAGAAACTTTTCACTTGTTTGTTTTCCTTCATCGCGACCGCTTGTTCAAAGCCGTAAATCGGAATTCCTTTGTAAACCTCCGTTAATTTAAAAAACGTTTGTTTTGTCTTTGGATCCTTTATGGTTTTCGAAACACGAAAATGGCTGTTCGCATTCCCTTTGAGCTTAAACTGCGTTTGATGCTTGTCAAGATAGGAAAATAGCGATTCTTTCTGGGTTGTGTTTTGTACCGGCTTCTGCGGTGACTTTTCGATGATGTATGAAGGGGTTTGATACGTATGGTCGTATTTGATGCTTTGATCAGCTGAGGCATGTGTTACAAAAACCATTTGGGCCGCCGTGCATAAGCCGGCCAGTAATAGAGATGTCTTGGTCAGGTTGCGCAAAACACCACATCCTTCCTATTTTGGAATCTACCATTTTTCTTCATCCTATCAAAAATACAAAAACTTGTATGTGGTGCTTCGTTCTTATTTTCCCAAAAAAGAAGGGCAGAGATATTTCGCTCTGCCCTTCTTTTTCTACTCTACTAATTTTTTATTGACATAAATAATAACCCCTGCTCCATATGCCAGTATAAGCGGAGGTATGAGCTGCTCCTGACCTTGAAATGAGATAAAACTATTCAGCAAAATGAACAAACCGGAATTCAAGAAAAAGTAGCCTGCTATTCTGGCCAGCCGGTCTTTATCCCGTATACGCGCCTCGTTAAACCCAGCCAGCATCCAGGTTTGTTTTTTGATTCCGACAAAATAGGCAACCACAAAGAATAAAAGCGCGATGACAATTAATAGATAATTGATGCTGATTTCCATCTTACAGCCTCCTACAAGATTACTTGATGTTAAGAAAAAGAAAAAAAGCGGCGCAGCTTACTGCAATCAGCAGCAGGACGACAAGCGCATTGAGGAACGGGCTCAAAAGAAGCACCACTGCTAAAAACAGCAGATAAACCGCACCGACTCGCGAAATCGTAACAATCTCCTTTTGAGAGCGCATTTTGTTTTTTCTGACACCTGCAAACATCATCAATTTTTTCCGCTTCCATACATATCCGGCGAGCACCATTAAATAAACAGCCAGCGGCAGATGTCTGAAGTCGGACGGCAGCAGCGGCAGGGCGATAATCGTGACAATGAGAAGGACCGAAAGCCAGCTTTTGCCCAATAAAGACCTCCTCCTTTTCGTCTCTCCCCCATCACCCATCATCAATTCGGCAAGCTCCTTCGGATGAGAAAATTCAGATTCAACAGCTTCCTGCAGTTCCTCTTCACTAAGGCCGGCTTTGATTCTGTCTTGAACGAAAGCGGTGATATGCCCCTTTAATTCGTCGATAGCGTTTTCTCTCTCTACATCAGGCATATTCTCCAGCTCTGCATTTAGTTCCTCCATGTATCGGTCAATGATAAGCTGTCCATTCATAGCAAATCCCCCGATAAAGACAGTAAGGCTTGATGGGTTTCCAGGTATTTCTCCAGCCGTTCTTTTAACATTTCTTCTCCTTTTTGTGTCATTTTGTAATACTTTCTTTTCGGGCCGTCCAGTGAATCTTCCCAAAAAAATTCGATCCATCCCTTCTCGGTCATACGTTTCAGAATCGGATAAATCGCTCCCTCTGAAATAGCCAGAGCCGAGGTGGTTTTTAAGGATGACGTCAGCTCATAACCGTACATCGGTTTAGAATGCAGTAGGGATAGGATGGCCAGCTCGAAAATCCCTTTTCGAAATTGAACAATCCAGCGGTCATTAACTTGATTCGTTTTCATGGTTTAAATATATCGAAAAAAACACTATATATCAATCACATATAGCAGTGTAAAATGTCCTGTTTTTCCTTTTAACAAAAATGGAATTTCTCATACTTTTTAACCTTTTTATTACATAAATGTTTTTATATTATGAAAAGTGTAAAAACGATTCTTCAGGTTAAAAGGAGCAGTCGAATGCAGAAATCGATATCATTTTTTGTCATTTTTTCAATCCTTTGGGGTTCGCTATTTCTGTTTTCTATTATTGGCAGCTTAGGGACAACCCCGATTCCGCTGACAAAGGACTCCAAATTTCTCATGTCCAGCATCCTCCCTCAGGGCTGGGGCTTTTTTAGCAAAAATCCGCGTGATACTGCAATCGGCTTATATGAGGCTGAAAATGCCAGCGCCAAGGTCAGATGGCCCAATATGAGGGCTGACAACCTATTCGGCCTGTATCGGTATGGGCGGTCACAAGGCGTTGAAATGGGCGTGATCTACAGCCAAGTCGGCAAGGAACAGTGGACAGCATGTAAAGAAAAGGACCTCGGCGCATGCAAAAGCAAAGCCAAAACCGTGCAATTAAAAACACCCGCTCCCCGCCCGCTGCTTTGTGGCAGCTACTATTTGACGAAAGAGGATATTGTTCCTTGGAGCTATTCTAAATATACCCCTTCGTCTTATCAGGTAAAAAGCATAGTCAAGGTTGTGATCTCATGCTCGAAAACATAAAACAGACCATCACCAGATGGGACGAAAGAAACCCGTGGACAAATGTATATGGCCTCGCGCGAAGCATCATTGCGCTATCCAGCCTGCTGACGCTGCTCATCAATCACCCGAGCCTCATTATGAAGCCAGCCAGCGGGATCAGCAGCTATCCAGCTTGTAAAATGAATCTCAGTCTCTTTTGTCTCGGCGAAAATAACTATATGATGTTAAATCTTTTCAGATGGGTCTGCATTGCCATTCTGGTGCTTGTTGTCATTGGCTGGCGCCCCAGAATCACCGGGGTTCTGCATTGGTATGTCAGTTACAGCCTGCAGTCATCGCTGATCGTCATCGACGGAGGCGAGCAGGCAGCAGCAGTCATGACCTTTTTATTGCTTCCCATCACGCTGACCGATCCGAGAAAATGGCATTGGAGTACGAGACCTATAGAGGGCAAAAGAACACTTGGAAAAATAACAGCTTTTATTTCTTATTTTGTGATCAGAATCCAAGTGGCGGTGCTTTATTTTCACTCTACCGTCGCTAAGCTATCTCAGCAGGAATGGGTGGACGGAACGGCCGTCTATTATTTCGCCCAGGAAAAAACCATTGGCTTCAACGGCTTTTTTCAGGCGTTAACGAAGCCAATTGTAACAAGTCCGTTCGTGGTGATTCCGACATGGGGGACGCTGCTGGTTCAAATTGTCATCTTCGCGGCACTGTTTGCGCCGAAGAAGCATTGGAGATTGATTTTGATCATCGCTGTTTTTATGCATGAGATTTTTGCAGTCATGCTGGGCCTCATCAGTTTTTCGATTATCATGGCCGGCATTTTGATATTGTATCTCACTCCTATCGATTCCACGATTCAATTTACATATATTCGCAGACTGTTGTGGAATAAAAAACACAAGAAGGGAGAGGTTTCAGTTTGAAGAAGGCGTTTCTAGTATTTTTGTCGGTTGTATTGGTGACGACTGTGTTTTTGGTGAAGCAGCAAGAAAGTGTGGCACAGGCAAAGCAGCTTGAGTATTCAGGTGAGGAAATTTTTAAAGGCTTTGTGTTTGCCCAAGGGGAAGTTGGCAAACAGCTTCCAGAGGTCTTTAATAAAGCGATGACAGACAAACTCAACACAAAACAGGCAAAGGCTTTTGCCAATCAGGTTGTCGCTGATATTAAAAAAGAGGATGCTGACTTTTTTGATAACCTGAAGAAAGCTGTTTACAGCAAAGATGCATTGAAAGTGGATGAACTGCTGAAAAAAGCAGGTCAAATCGTTGAAGAAAAAGTAGAAGCTGCAAAGGAAATCGCCGCTTCTAAGGATGATACATCCAGAGTTCAGGCCGAGCTTGTCAACACTGTTGATACCGCTAACTATTTCTATTATGTTTCTTATGTTGCTGCAGCAGGTGCCCTGATTCTGATCATTCTCGCCATTGATATTACGCCGATTGCGATTTCAGACAATGTGGATCGCGAAATGGCAATCAGAACGCTGGTTGATGAATTAAACTAGACATAAAAAAACGGCTCGCTCCGCAGTCTGCTGCAGGCGAGCCGTTTTCATGCTATTTTTTCTCGTATGTCCATCCATTTTCCTGATACACTTTTCCGTTTTTCATCAAATGGCCCAGCGCGCGTTTAAAGGCGGCTTTGCTCATATTAAAACGTTCTCTGATATCGTCAGGCTGGCTTTTGTCACTGTACGGCATGGCACCGTTTCTCATTCTCATATACGTTAGAATGCACTCAGCATCAACTGACATTGCATCCTGTTTTCTCGGAAGCAGCGACAAGTTGACTGAACCGTCTTCTTTCACTTGAATCACCCGGCCTGTGACTCTTGAACCCAGTCTTGGCTCCTCTTTTCTTTCTGACGGGTGAATAAAACAGCGGATACCGTCATCCGTGATCACGAATGAACCCGATGCGATCAGCCTGTACACCGTACCTGTCAGCTCTTTATTCATCAGATCTTCTGAAGCGTCGGTAAACAGTTCGCTGATGATATCTTCCGGCGCTGGTTTCGCAAACATGCGCCCCCGGTTCGTCACCTTCAGCATACAGTAAAGTTTGTCCCCTTTTTGCGGCCAGACATCTTCGTACGGCGGCAAATGCTCAGTTGCGACTAGTGCGTCCTTCGATAAACCGACATCAACGAAAACGCCCATATCTTCCACTTTATCCACCACTTCAACCCAGCCATATTCATCCGCGCTGATGATCGGAATTTTCATCGTGGCCGCAAGCCTTTCCTGCTGGTCTACGTATATAAAGACTTCTACTTCGTCTCTGTCCTCGATATCCTCAGTCATTTCACTGTTATGTAAGAGAATCGTATCTTCCCCATCGGTTAAAAAGTAACCGAAGTCGGTTTGGTGATCTATACTCAAGGTTAATTGCTGCCCTGGTCTCATGCTATCGTCCTTCCTGTTCCGCTTATTCTCTGCGGATTTTGTTAACATTTTTTCCAATCATCACAAATTGATTCTTTGTTCTGTTGGAAGTTTCTCTTTATTCTACTATAATCAACACATAAGTTAAATGTTATGGAGGTTTTCATATGGCAAAAGAAAGTTCATTTGATATTGTATCCAAGGTGGAATTGCCTGAAGTGCAAAACGCAATCCAAATCGCACTGAAGGAAATCAGTACCCGATATGACTTTAAAGGCAGCAAAAGCGACATTTCTTTAGATAAAGAGGAGCTGGTCCTCGTTTCCGATGACGAATTCAAATTAAGCCAGCTGAAAGATGTGCTGGTCAGCAAATTGATTAAACGAAACGTACCGACAAAAAACATTGATTACGGCAAGGTTGAAAACGCGTCAGGCGGAACGGTGCGCCAGCGTGCAAAGCTTGTTCAAGGCATTGACAAGGACAACGCAAAAAAAATCAATACGATCATCAAAAACTCCGGACTGAAAGTAAAGTCTCAGGTGCAGGATGATCAAGTGCGTGTCACCGGAAAAAACAAAGATGACCTGCAGCAGATTATCTCAGCTGTACGGGGAGCAGATCTGCCAATTGACGTTCAATTTATAAATTTCAGATAAATTTTCTGATTCCTATTGATTATTGTCTTTATTTTCGGTAAATTTGGAGAAAGGGAAAAACGCCAGATATCTTTTGGCACTTCCTGACACGAAAATTTCATATCCGTTCTTATCAAGAGAAGCAGAGGGACTGGCCCGACGAAGCTTCAGCAACCGGTGTAATGGCGATCAGCCATGACCAAGGTGCTAAATCCAGCAAGCTCGAACAGCTTGGAAGATAAGAAGAGACAAAATCACTGACAAAGTCTTCTTCTTAAGAGGACTTTTTTTATTTCTCTTTTTTCCTTGCTGATGTGAATAAAGGAGGCAGACAATGGGACTTTTAGAAGATTTGCAAAGACAGGTGTTAATCGGTGACGGCGCCATGGGGACGCTCCTCTACTCCTATGGCATTGACAGGTGTTTTGAGGAGCTCAATATTTCAAAGCCGGAGGAAATTCAGCGCATACATAAAGCGTACGTTGAAGCGGGAGCCAACATTATTCAAACGAATACGTACGGGGCCAACTATATTAAATTATCCAGACACGGGCTTGAGGATGACATCAAAAAAATGAATCAGGAGGCCGTAAAGATCGCGCGGGCTTCAGCAGGCGATGCATACGTGCTTGGAACGATGGGCGGCATACGCACATTTAATAAAAACGCGTACAGTCTTGACGAAATTAAGCGCAGCTTCCGCGAGCAGCTGTATCTGCTGCTGCATGAAGAGCCGGATGGCTTGCTGTTAGAAACATATTATGATTTGGAAGAAGCCCGTGAAGTGCTGAAAATCGCGCGCAAAGAGACTGATCTTCCGATAATGCTCAATGTCTCCATGCACGAGCAAGGCGTATTGCAGGACGGAACACCTCTTTCTGAAGCATTGCGATCGATTGCGGATCTCGGGGCTGATATCGTCGGCATTAACTGCCGGCTCGGGCCTTATCACATGATTGAAGCGCTTAGCGAAGTGCCAATTTTTGATGACGTATTCTTATCCGTTTATCCGAACAGCAGTCTTCCTTCGCTTGAAGAGGGACGGCTCGTCTATGAAACAGACGGCACGTATTTTCAAAACAGCGCGTCAGAATTCCGTAAGCAAGGTGCGCGGATTATCGGCGGCTGCTGCGGCACAACGCCGAATCACATCAGGGCGATGGCGGAAGCAGTTGGCGGACTGGCTCCGATTACGGAAAAAGAAGTCAAAACCCGGGCCAAAGAATTCATTTCTGTTCATCACGAGCGAACCGAGCCCGGCCTGGATGAGATCGCAGCGAAAAAACGCTCTATTATCGTAGAACTGGACCCGCCGAAAAAACTGAGCTTTGACAAATTTCTGTCCGCTGCTGCTGAATTAAAAGAAGCGGGAATCGATGCCCTGACACTCGCCGACAATTCTTTGGCGACCCCGCGGATCAGCAATGTTGCCTGCGGTGCCCTTGTCAAGCAGCAGCTCGATATGCGTTCCCTTGTCCATATTACGTGCCGTGACCGTAACATTATCGGCTTACAGTCACATTTAATGGGCCTTGATACGCTAGGGCTGAATGACGTGCTTGCTATTACAGGTGACCCTTCTAAAATCGGGGATTTTCCTGGTGCGACGTCTGTATATGATTTAACATCTTTTGATTTAATCAGGCTGATCAAACAATTCAATGAAGGTCTGTCTCTGTCTGGAAAACCGCTCGGCAAGAAAACGAATTTCTCAGTTGCCGCCGCATTTAATCCTAACGTCCGCCATCTGGATAAAGCGGTAAAACGGCTTGAGAAAAAAATAGATTGCGGCGCAGATTATTTTGTTTCTCAGCCTGTCTATTCCGAGCAGCAGCTTGTCGATATCCATAACGAAACAAAACATCTGAAGACGCCGATCTATATCGGCATCATGCCGCTGACAAGCAGCCGGAATGCCGAATTCATCCATAATGAAATTCCCGGCATTAAGCTGTCTGATACGATTCGCGAAAAAATGGCCCATGCCGGTGAAGATAAAGAAAAGCAAAAGGCGGAAGGCCTTGCAATTGCACGCTCCCTGCTGGATACGGCATGCGAGCTGTTTAACGGCATCTACTTGATAACGCCTTTCCTCAGATCTGACTTAACCGCTGAGCTCACTTCATATATTCAGCAAAAAGATGAGCAGCGCCAAAATATCTTTTTGCATTAATCCCTTAAAAGACTGTCTGATCCAATCGGGCGGTCTTTTTCAACGGGATTCGTGTTACGATATAGAAAAACAGTCATGAGGAGGAACATTATGCTCGAAGTCAAAACCATTTCCGCGGAAGATACATATGAAATTCGGCACCGCATTCTGCGTCCCCATCAATCCATTGAACAATGCAAATATGAAGAGGATCATGCAAAAGGCTCCTTTCATCTCGGCGCGTTTTTTGAAGGAAAGCTGATCAGCATCGCTTCTTTTTCCCCGCAAAATCAGCCATTAATAACAGAATCCCCAGCATATCGGCTGAGAGGCATGGCAACGCTTGAAGGATATCGTGATCAAAAAGGCGGGAGCACGCTGATCAAACACGCGGAAGAGAAACTGGCAAAGAACGGCGTTCAGGCAGTCTGGTGCAATGCCAGAAGCCATGTGAAAGGCTACTATTCAAAGCTTGGCTGGGAAGAACTCGGCGAACCGTTTGAGATTCCCGGCATAGGCACACATATCATCATGTATAAAAAACTCGAAACAAGCAGGTGATCTGTATGAGGGTAATCGATGAGCTGATTAAGCTTCATGAAGAACATATCCCTAGTCTATTGCGGCTTTGCAGGCAAGCCGGGTGGCCGGATTACGGCGAACAAGAGCTGGCACTGCTTGTCCAGCAAGGACGCTTTTTCGGCTATCAAAATGTCAGCGGTGATATTATTTCCTGCATCGGCTTGTTTTTGTTTGGCCGGCTTGCTTCTATCGGCCTCGTGATCGTTGACAAAGAATATCAACGGCTCGGTCTTGGCCGGCGTATGGTAAACGCCTGTATTACCCAAACGGATGAAAACACCGCCATCAGGCTTTGCGCCACAAAAGAAGGTTTGCCGCTTTATGAAAAAGCAGGTTTTCATACGGCAGGTTCAGTGCGAAAGTACAGCTGTCACAGTTTTCAACCTTATACAAAAAAGCTTGATGCTGAACTGACATCCTTTAGAGAACAAGACTTTCACGACTTAACCGCGGCGGATCTGGCTGCCTTTGGCGGAGATCGATCAAACCTTTTGCAGCAGCTTATTTCTGCTTCATGCGAATGTATCATCGCCAGAAATCAGGACGGACAGCTCATTGGCTACGGACTTTCTGTACAGACACCGGCCAATTTGAAATTCGGCCCTATCATCGCTCCATCATCAGATGTTGCAGCACAGATAATTACAAGGCTGGCGGCCGGCAAACAAGGGCCGATGCGAATCGATATACCGAGTGAACACACGTCTCTGCATGACAGCCTGATAGAAATGGGATTTCATAAAGATGATGAACCTCCGATTTTGTTCTATCAGAAAAAAGCGCCTATTCAAAATGGACACTTATATGCTTTGATTTCACAGGCTCTCGGTTAACCCTCTTTTTTCCCGAACAGGTATCTTCTGTTCGGTTTTTTGCTGTCTGATCGCTGAATAAACGAAGCCATCAGGGACATTCTAAGCAGAAGAAAAGGAGTGTGCTCTGAGATGGAATCATCAAAACAAAATAACGGAATGACGATTGTGGCAATCGGTTCAATCCCTTTAATATTAACCCTAGGAAACTCGATGCTTATTCCGATTTTGCCAAAAATGAAATCTGAACTTCATTTATCACAATTTCAAGTCAGTCTCGTGATCACAGTATTTTCCTTGATTGCAGCATTTGCGATTCCGATTGTCGGTTATCTCGCAGACCGATTCTCAAGGAAAGTCATCATTATTCCCTGCTTAATTTTGTATGGTGCCGGCGGTTTGTTAGCCGGGTTTGCGGCAGGTTTTTTTGACAATGCCTATCCTTGGGTCATGGCAGGACGAGCGTTACAGGGAATCGGGGCAGCCGGAACCGGCCCAATTGCCATGGCACTGACGGGAGATCTGTTTAAAGGCGCCCAGGAGAGCAAGGTGCTCGGCCTTGTTGAAGCTTCAAACGGCATGGGGAAAGTGCTATCGCCGATCATTGGCTCGCTGATCGCCCTGCTTGTCTGGTATGGCGCGTTTTTTGCCTTTCCTGTGTTTTGTATCATTTCGATCGTACTGACTTGGATTTTTATTAAAGAAAAGAAAAAGGAAAAAGAACCGCCACCAATCGGAAAATATGCAAAAGGGCTGTTAAGTGTCTTTAAACATGAAGGCAGATGGCTGTTTACCGCTTATTTAGCCGGTGCGACCTGTTTGTTTACTTTATTCGGCATCCTGTTTTATCTCTCAGATGTTCTTGAAAAAACATACGACACCGACGGCGTGAAAAAAGGCTTGATTTTAGCGATTCCGCTTTTGGTTATGTGTGTGACGTCCTATACAACAGGAAGCAAAATCGGGCAAAAGCAATCGTTAATGAAAAAGCTGATCGTACTTGGATTGGCGTTCATGACCGTATCCTACGCGGCACTGTCATTCATTGAAAATCTTGTCCTTTTTATCAGTGTTCTTGTACTGAGCAGTATAGGCTCAGGTCTTGTCCTTCCTTGTGTGAACAGTTTTATTACCGGGGCTGTCGGCAAGGAAAGACGGGGATTTGTCACCTCGCTGTACGGCTCTGTACGTTTCTTAGGGGTAGCGATCGGTCCTCCGATTTTCGGCCGCCTGATGCAATGGTCCAGACCCGGCATGTTTTTAAGCATCGCGGGATTGACTCTCGTTGTCGGGATTCTTGTGATGATGCTCATCCATGTGAAGCAAAACAATGAAGAAACAAAAGAAAAAGAAGACCCTAAAATGGCTGGCAATCGGCTCCAGCCCGCTGAGGAAAGGTAGCACCCAGTGTGAAAATTGTACAAATTGAAACCTTTCCGCTATTTCACCGATTAGAAAAGCCATACGGAGATGCCAATGGGTTTAAACGATATCGGACTTGTTATCTCATCAGGATTATCACCGAAAGCGGGATAGACGGCTGGGGAGAATGCGTTGATTGGCTCCCTGCTCTCCATGTCGGTTTTACGAAGCGGATCATCCCGTTTCTATTAGGAAAACAGGCTGGCAGCCGCCTGTCATTAGTGCGCACGATTCAAAAATGGCACCAGAGGGCGGCCTCCGCTGTAAGCATGGCGCTGACAGAGATTGCAGCCAAAGCTGCGGATTGTTCGGTTTGCGAATTATGGGGCGGGCGATACAGAGAGGAGATTCCTGTGTACGCGTCTTTTCAATCGTACTCAGACTCCCCGCAATGGATCAGCCGCTCAGTCTCCAATGTTGAAGCCCAGTTGAAAAAAGGGTTTGAGCAAATCAAAGTCAAAATTGGCGGGACTTCATTCAAGGAGGATGTCCGGCACATCAATGCGCTGCAGCATACAGCAGGCAGCTCCATTACGATGATTCTGGACGCAAACCAAAGCTACGATGCCGCTGCGGCTTTTAAATGGGAGCGCTATTTCTCCGAATGGACGAACATTGGCTGGCTTGAGGAGCCTTTGCCCTTTGATCAGCCGCAGGATTACGCTATGCTTCGAAGCCGTTTGTCTGTTCCTGTTGCCGGCGGAGAAAATATGAAAGGCCCGGCGCAATATGTGCCTCTTCTTTCACAGCGCTGTTTGGATATCATTCAGCCCGATGTCATGCATGTCAACGGAATTGATGAGTTTCGGGACTGCCTCCAGCTCGCGCGTTATTTTGGCGTCAGAGCATCCGCCCATGCATATGACGGATCGCTCTCACGGCTCTATGCTTTATTTGCACAAGCCTGTCTGCCCCCATGGTCTAAAATGAAGAACGATCACATTGAACCGATCGAGTGGGACGTCATGGAGAATCCTTTTACAGATCTCGTCAGCCTGCAGCCTTCAAAAGGAATGGTCCATATCCCGAAAGGAAAAGGCATTGGAACAGAGATCAATAAGGAGATCGTCAATCGCTACAAGTGGGATGGCTCAGCATATTAAGCTGGGCCATTTCTTTATTTTGAGACATAAATCATGGACAGCCTCATAAAATGAAAACAGCGGACAAGTCTTTTCATAAAGGAGCAAATGACTTAATGGCTGAACTGCTGATGAAAGCAAAACTTACGTTTATGATTGTCGTAGGCGGCGTACTACAAGGACTCGGCATGTCCTTGTTTTTATTTCCGCATGATATTCCGACAGGCGGTGCAGCAGGTATTGCGGTGCTATTGCATTATCTGTTTCAAATCCCCCACGGATTTTCAGTGTGGGCTGTGAATGTATCAATGCTTTTTACCGCTTTAAAATGGCTGGAGATGAGAACATTCACCGGCACCCTCGCTTCTATCACCGTCACCTCTGTCTCGGTATTGATCTTTGATGCGGTTTTTCCGGATATCACATCTAATCTGTGGCTTGATCTGGCAAGCGGCGCAGTGTTATTGGGACTCGGCATCGGACTTTTATACAAATATAAAATTTCGAACGGAGGATTCGGAGCCCTTGCTCTGATGATTTCTATCTACCGCGGCGGGAATCCTGGTACGATCCTGCTCATCATGAATTGCATCATTTTTATGGTCACCGCGTCTATTATTGACTGGGGCATTGTCATTCAAGCCCTGATATGCCAAGTGATATCGACAAGAGTCATCGACTTCATCTACAACATCCGTCTGACCTCACTTCCCTATCTCACGCCTATGTACCGCCATAAAAAATAATAGGCAGAGGCTCTCTTCACGACGAGAGCCCCGCAGCCGCTGTTTTACAGAAAAAAGGTATCGGATCTTAGCCCTAAACGCAGCGTTTCCAACGCGATGGCATCATGAAATGGAATATTGGCCAGATTCACATTCGGCCCGATTTTTTGAATAAACCCTTGCTGAAGCGTTTTGTTAGGCGCTTCAAAAATCAGCCTGTTGATATCAATATCCGAGGAAATGATGTCGTCAACAATTTGAAATCTGACATCGCCGCTGCTGGAACAGATCCCTCCCGTTCCGCTTTCTCTGGCTTCTGTAATCACTTTTTTCGCGCCCGCTTCCATATCCTCAACGATATATTCAAGCCATTCCTCAGAGCTTTGCCGGCTTGCTAATTCCGCATCCTTGCTGCCCACCTCACTGAGCACAAGAAATTCATCAGAAAAATCGGCAATGAAAGCCGCTTTCTCTTTATTTGTCATCGGGAGCGTACCGTTTGAGATCTCAATATATTCACAGCCGAAATAGGTGCAATACCGATGAAATTCATTCACTTTTTTCTGGCTTACGTACTTTTCGAACAGTGTGCCGCCAAAGAAAAATGTAATGTCATGTTCTTTCAGTGTGCTGATTTTTTCTTCAAGATCTTTCGTAAGTAATGATGTGCCCCAGCCGAATTTTACAAAATCAATATAGTCGGACGCTCCGGCTATGACATCTTTGAAAAATTGCAAGGGATAGCCGTTATCAATTAAAATGGACTGCCCGGTTTCTCTCGGCTTGTTTGTTCTCACTGGCAATTCTAGTGAAAAATCATTCATATTATGACCCTCTCTATCGTTGGAACTTCTCCATCTTGTTTCACTTTCATCACAAAATCGCCCGTCAGTTCTTTTGTACAGTAAACGATGTCTTCCGAATCAAATAATGGCTGGCGGCTGTCAAAAAACTTCTCCGCAACAGAAGAGCGTTTTATTCTTTGAATCGCCTCCGCAGCCGTTACCGCATTTGTCCCTTCAATGATGCCTTTGATATACTCCGCACATGCCATATCGTCATCACCGGATGGATGGGAAGCCACAATGTTTATGACACAATCGTTTTCGGCGAGCTTTTTCACATGCTGTGCCGTTGTTTTGGCATTGGAAAATCCAGTTACGAACAGATGCTTTGCATTCAGTGCCCCCAATGCTGCTGTGACGCCGTTTGTTGTTTTCTGGATCAGGCTTTTATCCGCCATATTCTGCACAGCCATGCGCTTTGGAGAATTATCTAAATCAAATCCGCTAATACCGACCCCCTTTTCCTCTCCCGTCAATACATAATCCGGATAGGTGTCTTTCAGCGCAAAGGCTTCATCAGCTGTCCGGACCAACAAAATCTCTTTCGCCCCGCCGATAAACGCATAATGGGCGACCGTAAAGGCTCTGATGACATCAATGACGATGTTAATATCAGCCGGGGCAAGCGAATGATGATGCCCCTGATAAATGGCAATCGGCATACTACCTCTCCTTGGGCATAAAACCATTTTGCTAAAAAGCATATTCAGCCGGGCTCTTAATGGTTCCGCACCTCATTTTAGGCGGGCGCAGCCCCTAAAAACCCTGAACCTTTATGCAAAAAATGAATAGTCTGCCTATAACTCGATCAATAGATAAAAAAAGCAGATGCAAACGGGGGGAAAACATTGAACGAAACCATCACATATGACACTTGGAACGACATGCTGTCCAAACAGATAACGGATCAATTGATCGATGAGCTCGATGTGTTGAAATGGGCTTACCGAACGTACGGAGAAAAGATTGTGTACGCCTGCAGCTTTGGCGCAGAAGGAATGGTGCTTCTCGACTTAATATCAAAAATCAACAAAAACGCACACATCATCTTTTTGGATACCGGGCTTCATTTTCAGGAAACATATGAGCTGATCGAGACCGTCAAAGAACGATATCCGGGATTTGCAATCCAGATGCTCGAACCCGAGCTGAGCTTAACAGAACAGGGGACGAAGTACGGCGGAGAGCTGTGGAAGCATAACCCGAACCTCTGCTGCCAATTGCGGAAAATCGAACCGCTCAAAAAGCACCTGTCCGGCATGACAGCTTGGATTTCAGGACTGCGCCGGGATCAGTCACCAACGAGAAAGCATATTCAATACGTAAACCTGGACCAGAAGTTTGAGCTCATCAAAATTTGCCCGCTTATCCACTGGACATGGGATGACGTTTGGACGTACATCCGCCTGCACAATTTGCCTTATAACAAACTGCACGATCAACATTATCCGAGCATAGGCTGTGAAATGTGTACACTGCCTTCCCCGGACCCGAACGATGAGAGGGCTGGAAGATGGGCCGGACGGGAGAAAACAGAATGCGGCCTGCATCAAGAATAGCGGATGGCAGGTTCTTGATGTGAGAATCGAAATGATGTTAAGGCGCTGATGTCAAACTTTCATTAAGTGCAGAAAAGAAAACAAGGAAACGTATAAATGGAGGTTGAACACGTTGAATGGAAACGAACCCCACGGAGGGGTATTAATCAACCGCTGTGATCCCGCATGCCATTTTGAAGGGTGCGCGTGCCAAGCAGAGCTGGATCAGCTTGCACTGAGTGATCTGGAGCTTATTGCGATCGGCGGCTACAGCCCGTTAACAGGTTTTTTGGGAGAAAAAGATTATCATTCCGTTGTGAAAGAGATGAGGCTGGCAAACGGCTTGCCGTGGAGCCTGCCGATTACGCTGCCTGTCGGAGAAAAAACAGCAAGACAGCTGTCTGCCGGAGATCACGTCAAGCTTGTGAAAGACGGTGTTACCTACGGCATGATCACAGTCACCGATATATACCAGCCTGATAAAACACAAGAAGCACTGTCTGTTTTTAAAACAAACGATCCTGCCCACCCAGGCGTAAAAAAATTGCTGGCGCGCCCGGATTACTATATCGGAGGGCCTATCACGGTCAGCAGCCTGCCTGACAAATCTTTCGAACAGTTTTATGCAACGCCCGCTGAAACAAGAGCGGCCTTTCAAAAACTCGGCTGGAAGACGATTGTCGGCTTTCAAACCAGGAACCCTGTTCACAGAGCGCATGAATACATTCAAAAAACAGCGTTAGAAACGGTCGACGGTCTGCTGCTTCACCCACTTGTCGGAGAAACAAAGTCAGACGATATCCCCAGCGATATCAGAATGGAGAGCTACCAGGCTTTGCTTAATCACTATTATCCAAAGGATCGTGTCATGTTATCGGTTTTCCCTGCCGCCATGCGTTATGCAGGTCCGCGGGAAGCGATTTTCCATGCGCTCGTCCGAAAAAATTACGGCTGTACCCATTTTATTGTAGGCCGTGATCACGCGGGTGTCGGCAGCTACTATGGAACATACGACGCCCAAAATATTTTTCAATCATTCACAGAGGAAGAGCTGGGCATCAAGCCGCTGTTTTTTGAGCACAGCTTTTATTGCCGAAAATGCGGAAACATGGGCACCTCCAAAACATGTCCGCACAGCCCGAGAGACCACATCCACTTATCAGGCACAAAAGTGAGAGAGCTTCTCCGCCAAGGCAAAAAGCCGCCTAAAGAATTCAGCCGGCCTGAGGTCGCAGCCGTGCTGATCAAGGGACTTCACCAACAGCCTGTTGCCATCAAGCAAAACAGCGGGGAATTGCAATGACACACAATCCGAACATCATTTGGCATCCCGCTGCCATCTCAAAGTCTGACAGACAGTCCTTAAACGGACACAAAAGCTGCGTCCTTTGGTTTACAGGTTTGTCCGGCTCCGGAAAATCGGTGCTGGCCAATGCTGTCGATGAAAAGCTTTACCGCAAGGGCATTCAGAGCTACGTGCTTGACGGTGATAATATCCGCCACGGCTTAAACAAAGATCTTGGATTTCAGACTGGTGACAGGATTGAAAACATCCGCCGGATCGGAGAAGTGGCGAAGCTGTTTGTCGACAGCGGGCAAATGATTTTAACGGCTTTTATTTCTCCATTCAGAGAGGATCGGGACATGGTTAGAGCGCTCTTTCCTAAAGGTGAGTTCTTCGAAATTTATGTGAAGTGCCCGCTGCATGTTTGTGAACAGCGCGATCCAAAAGGGCTTTATAAAAAAGCGCGAAACGGAGAGATCAAACATTTCACCGGGATCGATTCTCCGTATGAAGCGCCGCTTTCACCCGATTTCATCATTGAGTCTGACCAGACCTCTATTTCCGATGGAGCTGATCTCATCATTAACGCACTGCAAAACAGAGGAATTATATAAAAAACCCGATCAATGTCGGGTTTTTTCTTATGAGTTGGAGAACTGCGCAATCAAACTGTTGATCTTCTCTTTTTCCTCATAAAATGCTCCGTGCCCGCTGTTTGCAAACGGAACCAATTCCGACTGTTTGATGCCGCGCTTCAATTCTTTCGCAAAATCAAACGGCGCAATTCTATCCTTTCTCCCGTGCAGGATCAGCGTCGGCACCTTGATTGCAGCAAGTTCCTTTCTGAGATCTTCGTCTCTTAATGCGATGCCCGAGTGGATCGTCCCGTAGGAGGAAGCCTCCAGCATCAGATTGAGAAACCACTGCCTAAGCTCTGGAGACACTTTTTTCTCAAAAAACTGTTTCCCTAAATCAGCCAGTGTTTTGGGCCGATCAGCTTTGAACAATTCAATCATATCGTCAATATCCTGCTTCCTCATCCCGTACGGATAACCCGGGCGTTTTGTAAACGCGGGGGCCGCCGCAGACAGTAAAATCAGCTTATCAACATCGGCTCCTTCATGCCTTGCCATATAACGGATTGCAATTGCGCCGCCCATTGAAAAACCGGCAAGAATCGCATTCTCAAGCTGCAGCGTATAAATGACTGCTTTCACATCATCGGCCATCGTGTCATAATCGTAGCCTTCCCAAGGGCGGTCAGATTGCCCATATCCCCGCAAATCAACGCCGATAAAACGAAATCCCCTTTTCGGAAGCTCATTCATTTGATATTCAAACATCTTATGATTCAACGGCCACCCGTGCAAAAAGATGATCGGCCTTCCATGTCCGATATCCTCTACAAACAGTGTCACATGCTCCTCGGTTTTGATGTAATGCCCCATTCCGCATTCCTCCTGTTCCCTTTGGCTTTTTCGGCCTGTAAACGCCTTGACGTATAGGAAGCTTTCCATTTATGCTTACAAAACAAGCGGGCTGCTGTACCAAGAAAAGGCTCTTCACGATTTACTATATGTATCAATTTCCTTAACGATCTATTAAATTGAACCCGGAAGCCTCTGTTTTTCGGGCAGCAAAGGATGTCATCACATGAATAAAATCGCAATTCAAAAACCGAACATACCGGAAAACCTGCAAACCGCAGATTTTCATGATGCCGTGACACAGGATGATGTAATCAGCATGCATTTGTTTGAAGATTGCACCATCTGCGGCGAAGATATCGAAAGACTATGTGTTGAAAAAACGGTATTCAGAAATGTCGTCTTTATCGATGTGTCTTTTCGGCATATTGAACTGACCGATGTGATCTTTGAAAAATGCGATTTATCAAACGCCGATTTCAGCGGGGCTGTCATTCACAGAACTTCAGTTAAGCAGTCAAAAATGGTTGGAATGAATGTGGCGGAAGCAACGCTGCGGAATGTTTCATTCGAGGAATGCCACGGACATTTCAGCTCATTTTCGTACTCAAATATGAAACAAGTTCGATTTGATCACTGTGCTCTTATGCAAAGTGAATGCAGCGATACGGTGCTCCAGCAGACACACTTTGACGGATGCGAATTGGAAGGCGCCAGCTTTACCGGCACGTCCCTTCAAAACATGGACATCAGCACGTGCCGTTTTGAACAGCTTCATGTCTCCCTCGACAAATTGAAAGGCTGCAAAATCGCACCTGAGCACGCGATTGCCTTCGCCAGGGCACTGGGAGCTGTCATCGTATAACCAAAGCCTAGGACATCATCAGGCGGCGTGCTGTTTCAGCTGCCGCTTTAATGCCAGTTTCCAAATCTCCAAGAGATGCATAGGAATATGACAGCCTGATGCTGTTTCGGTCTTCACCGTCATAAATGTAGCCGGGATTCACAAGCACCTGCCGTTTCAGCAATCCATAAAAGAAACGGCTAA
Source organism: Bacillus sp. SIMBA_008 (assembly GCF_046535495.1). Lineage (NCBI taxonomy): Bacteria > Bacillati > Bacillota > Bacilli > Caryophanales > Bacillaceae > Bacillus > Bacillus sp. SIMBA_008. Next base: position 762,551 of record NZ_JAWRWL010000002.1, read on the forward strand.
CAGGCAGGTTTTTGTGAAATGTCACCCAAATATAAAAGCCGCCTGCGGGAATCCGCCACGTGGCAATGTCCCCGGCATACCGCTCGAGAAAATGAACGGCGGCGTCTCTCCTTTCTTTAAGCTTCCTGCGTACCCAAGTCAGATGCTCTTCATAATATCCCTGTGACAGCCACTCGGCAGCCGCCCACTGGGACAGGCCGCTTGATCCGTAGTCTGTCTGCATTTTAATGTCCGCCAGCCTTTCAATAACCGGCTCCGGACCTGCAAGCCAGCCGATTCGCAGACCGGGGCTAACCGTTTTTGAAAACGTACCCAGATACAGAATATTGCCCTCATGATCCATGGCTTTCAACGGCTGCGGCGGTTTTTCTTCAAACCATAAATCACCGTACGCATCATCCTCAATGATGGGCAGCTGCTCTTTTTTTGACAGGCTGATGATCTCTTTCCTTCGCTGCTCTGACATGACTGTGCCTGTCGGATTATGAAACGACGGAATCGTGTAAAGCAGCTGTCCTCCATATTGTTTTCGATTAGAAGAAACAAGCCCCGCTTTGACCCCTTCATCATCCATCGGCAAGCCGCGAAGCCGCATCCCAGCTGATTGAAATACATGCAAGGATTGAAGGTAGGACGGCTTCTCCGTCAAAATGACAGAATCTCGTTTTAAAAGTCCAATTGAGATGAGCTGAAGTGCCTGAAGTGCACCGGACACAATTAAAATTGCAGACGGTGACACATGGATCTTCTTTCCTTTTAAATGGTCGGCCACTGCCTCCCGCAGCTGACGGTTTCCTTTCGGCTGCTCATATCCTAAAGACAGGGCGCCCGGATTGATTTGCTGAAACATCCGTCCAATTGTGTCAGCAGGCACAAGATCCGGTGAAAGTTCTCCAGTTCCTAATCTGATGATATCCGCTCTTGGTTCGTTCTGATTAATAGCTTGAATGATGGAAGAATTGGCGCGATGAATGCCCGAACGGACGTAATCGCTCCAATCAAGCGGAGGCTCAGCCGCCAGCATGCTCCAAGTACTGTTTACAACCTTCGTACCGCCGCCTCTTCTTCCCTCTAACAAGCCTTGAGACGTGAGTTCATCTATGGCTGCTGTGACTGTGCTGCGATTGACTTGAAATATGTCGGCCAGCGTTCTCTGTGAGGGGATTTTCGTCCCTACAGCCCACTCTCCGTGAAGAATCTTGTCTTTCATATATTGTTCGATCTGCCGATGCAGCGGAACATCCGACTTTCGGCTTGGCTGCCATTGCGACAAGGTCATGCCCCCCCTTTTTTACACATTATACATTTGGCTGGTTTCTAACCCAACCAAATGGCTGGAGACTTTAGTGACAATCTCTCTTATGATTGAAAAAAATGTGAAAGGAGCTTTTTCAGCATGAATGCAATCATTCACGGAATTGTGCTCGCGTTTGGCTTAATTTTGCCGCTGGGAGTGCAGAATGTGTTTATTTTTCAGCAAGGCGCGTGGCAAAAGCATATTTGGCGGGCTCTCCCAGCTGTCATCAGTGCTTCAGTCTGCGATACCTTGTTAATCGTATTAGCCGTTGCGGGCGTGTCTGTCATTGTGCAGGAGCTGCCTGTGTTTGAGACAGTCATGATGGCCGGCGGATTTTTATTTTTGCTCTATATGGGCTGGGTGACTTGGAACAGCCGTCCGAACACAAGCCAAAATGAGAAACATACGTTCACACCAAAAAAGCAAGTTGCATTTGCGGCCGCTGTTTCTCTTTTAAACCCGCATGCCATTCTGGACACGATCGGCGTCATCGGCACGAGCTCTCTTCAATATTCGGGGCTTGAGAAATGGCTCTTTATGGCCGCCTGCATCGCTGTGTCTTGGATTTGGTTTATCAGCCTTGCAATAGCGGGCCGATTGTTTCAGACGATAGATACGAGCGGCAGGCTTATGCTGATCGTAAACAAATGCTCTGCAGCGGTAATGTGGGCAGCGGCAGGATATTTTGGGGTGTCACTCTTTTGCAATTGAAGGAGAAACAGATGAAAAAACGAATTTCTTAGAAAAGGGGGCATGCTGATGACTGATGCAAAACAGTTTTATGACTATCATTCTTGGGCAAACAAGAAAATATTTACCCATATCGAAAATCTGCCGGAGGAAACTGCCTATCAAGAAGTAAAGAGCGTATTTCCTTCTGTCAGCGACGTGCTGCTTCATATGTGCAGGGCTGACTACATTTGGCTGAATGTTCTTTCGGGAGTGGCCTACCAAGAGATTATAGACAGCGCAGGCAAATTAGAGTCCGCGCAAGGTAATATGGCAGCGATTAAACAGCACGCTGCCGAGCTGGAGTCACAGTATCATGATTTCTTCAGCCGCCAGACGGACTTAGAACAGACCTTCACAATGCAGCATCCGAAACTAGGTACACTGGAATCAACCTATGCAGACACCATCCTGCATGTCGTCAATCACGGCACTTACCACAGAGGGAACGTAACCGCCATGCTGAGACAGCTGGGCCATTCAGGCGTACCTACTGATTATATGTACTATTTATATGAGAAAAGAGAAAGCAAGGGCTAAAATGTCCTTGCTTTTTTTTGCGGAAAGCCTCAAATGCAACACATTAGCTTTTACATACCTGTATAAGCGCGCTTCACATCAAGCTGTACGGGCCTGCCGCTCTTATAGGAATTGGTCGCCGCGATGCCCACTTCTAAATTGATCGTCGCATCGATATCTGTCACAATCGGTGTTTTTCGATCCCGGACACACTCGGCAAAATGCTGAAGCTCCAAGCAGTAGGCTTCATGAAAACGAGTTTGAAAGTCTGGAATGATATCAAAACTGCTCCCTTTAGCCGATAGGATGGTCACATGTTGATGTCTCAATGTTCCTATGAAAATACTGCCCTCTGTCCCGATCACCTCCGCCCGAATGTCATGTCCATATGGAGAGGTTCTGCTTGCCTCGACGTCCCCCGCTGCGCCGGAGTCAAATTCAATATACGTCAGCGCCTGATCCACATCACCGTACTGCTCCATAAACGGATTGTTCAGAATCCTGCCGTGTCCTGAAACAGAAGTGATTTCCGCCCCTAGCAAATAACGGGCAATATCATAGTCATGGATGGAACAGTCGATAAAAATTCCACCGCTGTGTTTGATAAATTCTGCAGGAGGCGCGCCTTGGTCGCGCGTAAAGCCTTTATAATAGATAGGTTTGCCGATTTCTCCAGCGTCGATCCGCCGCTTGGCATCTGCGTATGCTGGATCGAACCGTCTCATAAAGCCGACTTGGCAGATGACACCTGTCTCCTGCACTTTTTCAGAAACTGCTCTAGATTCCTCAAGGCTTAATGTCAGCGGTTTTTCAACAAAGATCTGTTTGCCGTTCTCGGCAGCTTTGATGATCATATCACCATGTGTGCTTGTCGGCGTTACGATAATGACAGCGTCAATGCCGGTATCTTCTAACACTTCATACGGGTCCTCTGACCATTTTTCGATACCGAGTTCTCTGGCAACCTGCTCCGCTCTCCCTTTTAACGGATCACCGACACAAACCAGCTTTGCCCCCGGCACACTGGTGACGAGATTTTTCGCATGATAATAACCGAGCCTTCCTAATCCCAATACTGCGCACCTTACTTGATGTTCCACGTCCCATCCTCTCCTTTATCTCATTTCGGGCTCGCTTTGGGAAAGCGCTTTCTCTTAACAGCTAAAAAAACAGCGGTTCTATCCGCTCTACCATTTTGCGCAAGCGCTTTCTCGAAAGATGGTTTTATTTTACACTGCCTTTGGTTTACACGCAATATGTTTTTTTGGCTTCAACTGTCATAATGAAAAAACCCGCTCATTAGCGGGCTCATGTGTTGTGCGGTGATGTAGAATGTCTGACTACAAGCTCAGGCGGGAGCACTATTTTTTGTTTCGCCTTTCGTTTTCCCTCTATTGCTTCTGCCAGCAGTTCGATGACGCTCCGCCCCATCTCTTTTATCGGCTGGGCTACGGTTGTCAGGGGCGGAGCCGCCATTTCTGCGAGTATCGTATTATCAAAACCAATGATAGAAAGTTCATCCGGCACTTTTATGCCTCTTATCCTCGCAGCTTGTATGGCGGCACAAGCCAATACGTCGTTGAAGGCAAAAATAGCAGTCGGAGCGTTCCTGTCGAGCAATTTTCCCGCTTCTTCCTTGCCGCTTTCCAAGGAAAACCGCGTCTGGATGATAAGTGATTCATCAATGGGCACGCCCGCTTCCTCCATCGCCTGACGGAAGCCTTTGATTCTATTTTTTTCGCCTGTCGTTGACCCGTCTCCGATAATGCAGGCGATGTTCGTGTGGCCGAGTGACAGAAGATGCTTGGCAGCCTCATATCCGCCACGAACGTCATCTATCACAACAATATCCATCGGAAGAAGCGGCTTATCCTGAGAAATCATGGCAATCGGAATTTGTTCACTGGCGATTTCCTCCAAAGCAGACATACTGTCATGGCTTTCAATCCCTGTTGCAAAAATAATGCCATCCACCTTTTTCTGTTTCAGCACAGAAAAATACTTTGTTTCTTTTTTCGGATCGTAATCGGTGCTGCAAATCAACATTTGAAAACCGAGCTCATCCGCTCTTTCCTCAATGCTTTTGGCCAGTTCGCCGTAAAACGGATTTGAAATATCAGGCGCCACGAGAGCAATCATATTCGTTCGTTTTCCCGTTAACGCCGCGGCGTGGACATTGGGCGTGTATGCCATTTCATTCATGACATTCATGACCTTCTGCCGTGTTTTATCACTGATTCTCCCCGTATTGTTTATCACACGGGACACAGTTGTGATCGAGACACCCGCCGCCTTTGCCACATCGTAAATTGTTGTTTTCATGTTCATCCCTCGTCTGGTTATTGAACTTTCCGGCTGACAATTTTCCGGTATTCAATTGGTGAAATGCCTTCTATCTGCTTAAAGAGTTTTGAAAAGTATGTCGGATCTTCCATTCCGACCGTTTCCGCAATAACGCCCATTTTATCATTTGTAGAGGATAAAAGACGCTTCGCTTCAGTCATTCTCACCCGGTTCGTGTATTGTGCCGGAGTTACGCCGAGCACCTGCTGCATGCAGCGGCTCACATAATCCTGATGATAGTGAAGGGCGAGCGACAGATCCTTGATTGTCGTCTTTTCCTTATAGTGCTCCTGTAAGTACCGGGCCGCCTCCCAGGCAACCCGCTCTTTCGCAGACGGTATTTGGAACGCTTCTTTTTGAAGATGCAGCATCAGCTCCTCAAATAAGATTTGCTTTCTGAGGGGCAAATCAGAGTTTTCCGCGGAGTAATCGATCAGCTTTTCAAACTGCTGGGCCATAAACTGCGGGCGCTGCACCTTGCCTTTTCTCGGCAAAGCCAATCCGTAGCGGGCCGGCTCTTCGAAGCTCCCTTTTTCCTGCTGTAGCTCAGACCAGTTGCTGCCTCCCTTTGCCGTAAATTCATATCGATGTTCATCGAAGTGAAGCCAATAGTAGGAGGTTGCTTCATCACTGCCCTTCGTCCCGTAGTGTTCAAGACCGGGAGAAAGCAAGATGTACTCGCCGCCTTCAACAGAAAACGATGTTTCATTTTCCGTTATATATAACGTTCCCTGTTTGACATATATCAGATCAAACACGGAGAATACACGTTTCACATGGGTTTCTCCTTTTTTAAAAACCCCTTCCCCGGCTGCGATAAATACCGGAAAAGGCGGGACTGTAAACAGGATGCGAGGCATTTGAATCATCCTCCTTTTTAAGTCGGATTTTTACAAGAAGTATCGTTTCTATCCCTTTTTATTATAAGGAAATGGAGGTACACTTTAAAACGTTGATTTTATTTACGAAAGGGGTTAGACACTATGAAACAAGCTGTCTTCAAATCAACTGCTTTGAAAAAACCCGCTGACAAAACGTTCTCATTATTTTCGCTTACTTGGCCGATCTTTATTGAGGTCTCATTATATATGTTTATGGGTAATGCCGATACACTGATGCTCAGCCAATACTCGGATAACAGCGTGGCAGCAGTCGGCGTCAGCAACCAGATTTTAAATTTAATTATCGTGATGTTCAGCTTTATCGCAACAGGAACGACCGTTATCATTTCACAATTTCTAGGCTCACGGCAAAAGAAAGAAGCCATGGAAGTCGCTTATGTGTCAATCGGCGCCAACTTCTTCATCAGCCTGGCCATCAGCGCCGTCGTCTTTTTCGCGGCTGTCCCTCTGCTTCATATGATGGGATTATCAGACACACTGATGCCTGATGCGAAAGTCTTTTTACAAGTTGTCGGAGGTCTGTCCTTTATTCAGGCTTTAATCATGACATTCAGCGCGATCTTAAAAAGCTACGGCTACACAAAAGATACAATGTTTGTCACTATCGGCATGAACATTTTAAACATTGCCGGAAACTTTGTTGTGATTTTCGGTTTGTTCGGCTTTCCTGTTCTCGGCGTTGCCGGTGTGGCCATGTCCACATCTATCGCCCGCGTCATCGGATTAATCGCGATGATTGTGATTGTCAACAAACGCATCCAGCTGAAGATGTCGCTGAAAAAAGTCTTTCATATGCATAAAGAGCATTTGCGCAAGCTGCTGAAAATCGGCATTCCTTCTGCGGGAGAGCAGCTTTCATACAACCTTTCGCAAATGATTGTCACGTATTTTATCGCCATCATGGGCGCGCAGGCGTTGACAACAAAAGTGTATACGCAAAATATTACGATGTTTATTTTGCTGTTCGGCACTGCGATCAGCCAGGGTACACAAATCTTAATCGGCCGTTATATCGGCGGCAAACAATTTGATGCCGCTTATGAGCGCTGCATGAAGAGCTTATATTGGGCACTCGGAATTGCTGCGGCTACATCTGTTTTGATGACGATCTTTTCAAAAGACCTGATCGGCCTCTTCACACAAAGCCCTGATATTATAGCAACTGCAAGCCTATTGATTGCCATGACCATTATTCTTGAACCAGGCCGCTCGTTTAATGTCATCATCATTAACTCTCTGCGGGCCGCAGGGGATGCGAAATTCCCGGTTTACATGGCAATGATTTCAATGTGGGGCATTGGCCTCCCGCTTGCTTATCTTTTCGGCATCCACCTCGGTTTCGGTCTTGCCGGCATTTGGATTTCTTTTATCGCGGATGAATGGGTCCGGGGAATCTTAATGTACAGAAGATGGCGCTCACGTATCTGGATTCAAAAAGGTATGGCGTAACACCCGGCTCAATCAAGGCCGGGTGTTTTTTAGATATCAGACAGAATCTGCTTCACTTCGGTCTCTGTGAGAGCGAAGTGATGTTGAAATACATCGTGCTGCTTCGCCCGGATTTTTTCTAAAACAGCCCGGTGCAAATGAAGAGCGGCTTTCACCGTTTTTTGAGAATACTGCGGAAATAGCGGCAAGGCATCCTGACACTCTTCAAGGTAGGCTTCTGCTTCAAAAGCGATATACTCCCACGTCATTGTGAACGCTTTATTTACGGTGCCTTTTTGGAGATCAGCCTCTGTATAGCCGAATTGCTGCATTACCTGACGGGGAATGCGGTTTTTTTGCTGATCTGTGCCAAGATCACTTAAGAAGCGAACCAGCTGTACGGCCAAGCCTAGAGAGACGGCTGCTTGTTTGAGCTGATCTTGTTTTCGGCGTGTCAGTATCGGCAGCAGCATCAATCCGGCAGCACCGCCCGTCCGATATGCGTACATGAGCAGTTCATCAAGGTCATCATACGGCTTGGCGTCTTCTTTTTGTGCGGCAATAAACTCCCGAAAAGGTTCGCTTTCCAATGTAAAGGTCCGATACGCATGATCAAAAGCCTTCCATAGATGTTGATTACCGTTATTTGTCCTTTGGTAAACATGATCAGCTTTAGCTTCAAATGCGGGCAATACCTTTTCGTCTGCACTGGCCGCCGTGTGGCAAAACGACAATACTGCCCAAGAGGCTTGTCTTTGCTTTAGCGGGAGATATGATAATGCTTTGAAACAGGCTGGCGCGTATTCGCCAACAATCTGTCCGCATTGCTGGTAAGCTTCTTTTATCTCTTTCATTTTCTCACTCCTATGTATCACTGCTTCTTCAAGTCTAGTATGTTTTTTCCTAATTGTATATGAAGAAAATGCCGATTCTTACTTTGTAAAAGTAACAAGACGCACAGCATCATCGACGAGATATGCATTATTATTTTTAATGCCATACAACAGGTAGAATGTAAACATTTCTCAATCATCACTTCATTAATAGAGGAATCACGGAAAAAAGGGCTAATTGTTATGATACATGATAGTATTGGAGTGAGTTTAGTGATGAAATTTTTTGAATATAACTGGCAGGTTAGAGATCAATGGTTTACTTGGTGTCATCAACTAACCACTGAAGAATTACTTAAAAACCGTCTTGGCGGAGTAGAGAATATTTTATATACCCTTTTTCATATTATTGATGTGGAATATAGTTGGATTCGTGCTATCCAAGGAAAAGAAGATATCGCTGTTCAGTTCGCTGATTATCAAACACTCAATAAAGTGAAATCTCTCTCAAATACATTCCGAACTGAAATAATTGATGTTTTACAAACACATTCAGATCAAATAAAAGATGAACTTGTAAGCGTTCCTTGGGAGACAGGTGTTTTATATACGCGAGATGAAATATTACACCATATCATCGCTCACGAAATTCACCATATTGGTCAACTTTCTGTATGGGCTAGGGAATTAAAGTTAAGCCCGGTATCAGCTAGTTTTATCGGCAGAACATTAAAACCTATTCATTCTTATTGAAGGAATGCGGGGGCAATTCGATAGTGCTGTTGTACAAAAAAGGATAGATAGAGCATATATTTCCCTGCTCATCTATCCTTCTTATTTAAATCTATACATCTCTGGCTTTTAATCACATTTGTATTGAACCTACCTCTCGTCAATATCAATGCGATACGCTTCAAACCATGTATGAATTTGAGCAAGATGGGCGATCAGCTGAGGCCCCTTCATGAGCTGCCCGAACCACGGGACCTTGAAGGAGGAGCCTTCCGTTTCTAAAAGCTGATCTAATTTTTTTCTGTCCAGTAAGGTATGGAGCACGGAGTCCTTTTGGCTTCTGATCGTTTTCAGCCACTCGCTGACGCCTTTTGTATATTCCGGATGATGTGTTTTCGGATACGGGCTTTTTTTGCGATACAGAGTGTCATCAGGCAAAATACCTTCAAGCGCTTTGCGTAAAATGCCTTTTTCCCGATTATCATGCATTTTCATTTCCCACGGAATATTCCAAACATATTCCACAAGCCGGTGATCGGCGAACGGCACCCGCACTTCCAGGCTCGCCCCCATGCTCATGCGATCCTTCCGATCCAAAAGGTTCGTCATAAACCAAAGCATATTTAAATAGAACAGCTGTCTTCTTGCTTTATCCACACCCGTTTCACCATCTAATAATGGCGTTTCTGCCAAGGTTTCTTCATATTTGCCATTTACGTATTCTTTCAGATTCAATTTTTTCTGCCATGAGTCAGAAAGCAGCTTGATCCGCTCCTCCGTTGATCTCATCCATGGAAAGCCAGACTCAACATCTGCCGTATGGAACCACGGGTACCCGCCGAAAATCTCATCCGCGCACTCTCCCGATAGGCTGACGACAAAGTCCTTTTTGATTTCCCGGCAAAACCACAGCAGGGATGAGTCGACATCCGCCATTCCCGGCAAGTCTTTGACCAGTACAGCTTCCTCCAAATGATCAACGAGATCTTTTTGGCTGATGACGCATTTGTGGTGCGTTGTGCCGAAAGCCTCTGTCATTTTTTCAATCCATGGTCCGTCATCATTCGGCTGAAAAGCGCTTGCTTGAAAAAATTTATCGTTCTCTTCGTAATCAATCGAATAAGTATGAAGCGGTGCTTTTCCTTCCTTTTCAAAATGGCCCGCCGCAATCGCTGTAATTGCGCTTGAGTCCAGACCGCCTGATAGGAATGTGCAAACCGGCACATCCGACACAAGCTGCCGCGTCACCGCGTCCTGAAATAACGATCTGACATTGGCAACCGTGTCATCAAAACTGTCCGTATGTTTTTCGCTTTCAACATTCCAATAACGCCAAATATTAAGTCCGTCTTTGGAAAATGTCAGCGCGTGAGCCGGGCGGATTTCTTTTATGCCTTTAAATATGCCAGTGCCCGGGGTTCTGGACGGTCCAAGACCGAAAATTTCAGAAAGTCCCGTTCTGTCCACTCTCGCTTTTATATCAGGGTGCGCGAGGATTGCTTTGATTTCCGAACCGAAGAGAAATGAAGAGCCTTCCTTCGTGTAAAAAAACGGCTTTACGCCGAGACGGTCTCTCGCGGCAAACAACAAATTTCGCTTTTCATCCCACACAGCGAAAGCGAATATGCCATTGAGATGGTCGACACAGTCTTCCTGCCATTCGATGTAGCTGTGCAGAAGCACCTCGGTATCTGACGTACGCTCGAATTGATGGCCCCGCGCCCGCAATTCTTTGCGCAAATCTTCCGTGTTATAAAGCTCGCCATTGTAAATAATGGTGTACGTATCCCCTTTATAGGTACACGCCATCGGCTGGCGTCCGCCTTCAATATCAACAACCGCAAGTCTTTTATGTCCGAATAAAACATGGTGCTCCCCCCAAACGTTTGAATCATCAGGCCCTCGTTTGGAAAGAGTGTCTGTCATTCTGTCCATCGTTTGTTTTTCCTGGACGAGCTGCTTTTTAAAATCGACCCAACCCGTAATTCCACACATGTGACATCAGCTCCAATCCCGTTTCTTTCGTAACAATTTCGTTTCTTTCAGCACCTTAGTAAGTTTATGCATCTATAGGCAGATAGTTGATTTGTCCATAAAAGAGTTGTATGGGACAGGCTTGAATTGGAAAGAAAAGAGAGGAATGAAGAAAAAGGAGACAGCATGGATGAAACGGAAACAATTGTTATATACAGAGGAACGAAAGTGGGAATACGGCACCATCCTCATTGAAGACGGCATCTGCTTAATCGAAAACGGTGAAGGCGATATACTGCTGGCGGACAGTCTCCAACACAGCCCAATCTGGGTCCATCATAAAGGAAAGTGGGAGCAAGCCGGCTTTCAGGACAAGTTGGTTTTGGCATGCGGTGCAGAAAACATCTCCCTTTCCGGCGGAGAACGCATCCGCTATGAGAAATCAGTCAAGCGGCCTCTCATGGCGCTTTTGGATTCGCTTGACGACGAAACCTTTCTCGCATTTCTGCAGCACTTGCACAGCTTCGGCTTATCGGTATTCGATTGCGTCTTTTCTTATAATAAAGGAGTCTTTTCGGATACTTCGGCGGGGCAGGGTGTGTCCTTTTATCACTTTTCAAATGACACCGCACAATGCGCGATGCAGCATCACTACAGCAGCGAAGGGACAGGAGACCGTTTTGAATGGACGGCTTCAAACGGAAAGCGATCCATTATGTATTCAGCAGTCCAACGGGGGCGCAAATAAAAAAGCGGTGCATCGAGCACCGCTTTTTGGTTACTTTTCAACAACCACTTTTGCTTCCTTGCTTTCTTTTTTATCTGTATCCGCAGCCGTGACGTACAGCACCGTTCCGGCTTTTTGTTTTTTGATTTTCACCGAAAACGTTCCTTTTGCGTCAGCTTTGGCAGAAGCAATGACTTTCTTTGATTTGTTTTTCACTCTGATCATCGCTTTGCTGTTTGCCTTCCCTTTTACTGCCGTATCCTTCGTTTTCACCGCGTTTACTTTCGGTGTGCCGGAAGGTTTTCCTTTGACGACGACAACTTTATACGATGTTTTCGCATCGCCTTTTGTTGCTTTCACATACAGTACTTGATCCTGTTTTTGAGTCGCGATATTGACCTTGAACGCATTGTCTTTTCCGGCTTTGGCGCTGCCGAGTTTCTTTTTGCCGTTCATCACCTCGATAAGTGTGCCTTCCTTCGCGTTTCCTCTGACAGCTGTTTGAGTGCTTTCCAGCTTGTTGACCTTAAGCTGTAAATCAGCTGCGCTGACAGCCTTCATGACATTCAGCCGCCCGTAGCCTGAATGCCAGTCTACACCAGGTGTCTTCGGAATTTCAATCGGATCGCCATAATCGTCATACAACTCTTCTTCTCCGCCATCGACACTTTCAAAGGAAATATCATCTGCCGTCTTTTTCAACATATCCTCAACTTCTGTTCTTTTCAGCTTAGGATTTTGAGCAAACAGCAATCCTGCAGCAGCGGCAGCATACGGCGTCGCCATAGACGTTCCGCTCATGTACGTGACATTTCCGTTCGGCACTAAGCTCGGGATATCAGACCCTGGAGCAGAGATGTCCAGACCTTATTTCATAGGACGAGATACCGCTTACAGGGAATTTTAAGGTTATTTTAAATGATTTGGAATATGAGGGGATAAATATAAAAAAAACCAGCTCTATCAAAGAGCCGGGTTCATAGGTTTTTCTATTAAAACAATTGAAAACCAATTGGCAAATGCAGACCGAGCAGCACTGTCAGCAAAAGGACAATGACGAAGCCGACCCACAGGCCTCCTGTTGATTTTTCTTTTTTCTTGCGGATGAGGAGCATTTCCATCAGGCCGATGGTGATAATGCCCAGAATCATTTTGCCGGCGTATTCTCCGTTCCAGTTGGCGAAACGGACAAACAGCTCAGCTCCTGTCAAAATAATAAGGATATAGAATAACCGCAGAATCATATGAGTGATTTTTGCGCCCTTTGCACTTCCTGACGAATACAGCGAGTAGCTGACGAAAAGCAGAATCAGCGCTACCACCCATGTCGTAATATGTAGGTGTGTCATATATGTTCCCCCTATCAGATAAATTACCCCACTTATAGTACCATGAACTTGTCCTCTGTCACAAAGATGATTATCAGAAAAAACGGGCGGGTCCGGGTCCGCCCTCCAGTTTTATTCAGCCAATTTGGTTTGACAGCGTTCCGATCGGATCAATTGTAATATCAATTTTATCACCTGACCGCAAGAATTTTGGAGGCGTAAACCCCTTGCCGACACCAGACGGCGTACCGGTGGCAATAATGTCGCCCGCTTCAAGCGTCATCCCCTTTGAGAGGGTTTCAATTAATTCCGGAATGGAAAAGATCATATCGCTTGCCGAACCGGATTGGCGCAGCTCGCCGTTGACTCTTGTTTCAACCTTGAGGCGCTCTGGCTCCTGAATCGTTGATTTATGTACAAGCACGGGCCCCATCGGACATGTCGTATCCAAGCTTTTTCCGATAAAAAACTGCTTATGCCTTTTTTGCAGATCACGCGCCGTGATATCATTCACAATCGTATATCCGAAAACATGGTCATATGCATCTTCTTTTGAAATGCGGGTCCCGCTTTTTCCGATCACGACAGCAAGTTCTCCCTCATAATCAAGCTGAGAGGTAACCTCTTCATGGCTCTTTACGATATCACCATGCCCCGTAACCGTTACCGGCGATTTTGTAAATACCATCGGATGCTCCGGAATATCAGCCTCGCTTCCCATTTCAATCGCGTGATCCCGGTAGTTTTTGCCGATGCAGATGATATTTTTTGATGGCTTCGGAATGGGTGCATGGAGCTTCACCTCAGATAATGAATACATAAATGATCCCAGCTCATCATTCGGTTTCTTTGCCCACTCGGCCAGCTGCCTTGCATGCGCAACGAATTTATCCCCTTCTGCGATACATTCAATCAGCGATCCCGGAATCGTCTCAAGTTCAAACAGTTTTTTTTCAGCCTTTTGCAAATCCATAATTTTCTCATCATCAATGATCAGGCCGACAAACATTCGGTTGTAAAGTTCCCCTGTCGCAAATTTCATGTTATTCCTCCATCATCTTTTAAATCAGAATGCTCCTTCATGTATTCTCTGTCGAATGCTGAAATCCCTTTTTCTCAATTCCGTTTTCATTTCGTTTCAGGACGGGCTTGCTCTACATATCATACAAATGTCGTTTTGAGAAGGAGGAAAGAATATGGAGCGCGTGCATTTATTTTTTCATCGGGAGCAGCTGAAAAGGAAAGGTACAGCCAAGGGGCTTTTCGTAACAGATCGATCTGTTTCTCCCATTCTTCTCACACAGCGTGACAGAGCGGAAAAGGCATCCTATGAAATCAGCTGGGAAAAGTCTCTGCTTGGTGAAAGGACACTTTTTTTGAATGCAGAACAGGATGATCCGTCCCTGATGCGGCGCAGACTCGCCTATTGTTTTTTTGACCAGATCGGCGTACCTGCTCCCGTTGCCTCGTACAGCTTTCTGACCATCAATGGCCAGCCTGAAGGCATTTATTTGAACATCAAGAACCATCAGCCAGCCGGTAAAAGGAGTTACGGAGTGAAGACGGCCGATCCAAGGGTTCCATTGTCCCTTTTTAACAATGATTTCTCGGCATTCTTACATGAATTTTTCATACTGATCCGCACAGCCGGAGATGACGAATTGGCTGAAAGGATTAAATTGTATCTGGATGTCAAGCTGTTTTTTTTGTGGCTGATCGGCAACGCCTGCACCAATCAAGGCTTTTACTACACATTTTGTTTAAACGAATCCGGTCGGCTTTACGTTTCCCCGATGGAGACAAGATCGCTTGCCGTACAAGAATGGTATGAAGAAGACCCGCTTCTGACAAAAGGAAAGACGCTTTCGTCAAGGCTTCTATCCATTCCCGCCTTCAGGTCGCAATATCACACCTTAATGAAAAACGTGCTGAAGCGGTCGTTTACTATTGAACGATTATCTCCTCTCATCAACGAATGGCACCTTGACATTTGTCAAAGTGCTGCTGATGATCCTTTTATCAAAAAAAGCCCCTTTCAAATCGAAAAGGAGCAGACCAACATACTTAGAGAAATTGAGGAACGGCAGGACTTTTTGCAAGCACACTTAGCAAGACTTTAGTCCTTTCTCCATTAAAAAAGGCCGCAGCAAAAATTGTCGCTTTTTTAGTCAAATTGACGAAAGGCAACCTTTTGAGCCAAAATAGGTTATACTAACGATATCCTGTATTTATATCAAAATAAAATCTAGAATTGGAGATAGCGTAATGAACAGTAAAATTGAAGAAATGAGGATCACACTAATTGAAACCGCACAAAAATATGGCATGAATTCAAAAGAAACGATTCAATGCAGCCAAGAGCTGGATATCCTGCTGAATACCCGGATTAAAGAAGAAATGATTTTTGGGAGATATCTTGAAAACTCCCGTATGTAAATCATTTTCTATAACAATTAGAATACACCACATGTAACTCCGCTTTTTGCTCAGCACTTCTGGGATATACCTCAGGGCGAGAATGTGCCCGCCCAAAAATCGAATACCGCAGCACGACATACTCCAAAAAGCATTCTACACGCAAAAACACCAAAGAAATAAACAAAAATCACCATAGGCGGATAGCGGCATCCTTCGCCGCATTTCCGCTCAATTTATACCCAACATCCTCTTTTGCCATGTTTAAACATAACGGCCCGAAAAAATAAAGCGCTTTCATAAAGAGCCGATATGTCCCCTTTAAATTTCTCTCACACATATGTGCGTTTGTCATAAGCTATCGTGAATAGCCCAATTGAAATCGGAATTGTCATTTCACTTTACCTGTCTTTTTTTAATTTTTCAACAAAGGATGTGCTCGTATGCCGGCCATTGTCGGAGCGTTTAAAATTAATGCGATTGGTACGAGCGGAGTCGTTCACATCGGGGACTGCATTACGATTTCTCCTCAGGCTCAGGTCAGAACGTTTGCCGGTGCTGGCAGCTTTAATACCGGCGACAGCCTCAAGGTGATGAATTATCAAAACGCGACGAATGTGTATGACAATGATGCGGTTGATCAGCCGATCGTGGCCAATGCGTAAAAGGAGTGAGGCTCATGAACTTCTATATTAATCAAACCATTCAAATCAACTATCTCCGGCTGGAATCAATCAGCAACTCCTCCATTCTGCAAATCGGGAGCGCCGGATCAATCAAGTCACTGTCAAATTTGTATAATACAGGAAGCTATGTAGAACCGGCACCAGAAGTTTCTGGCTCAGGGCAACCGCTCCAGCTGCAGGAGCCCGACACAGGTTCATTGGTCCCGCTCCAGCCTCCTGGCCGTTAATCATATGAAAGAGGTGAAGAACATGTATGATCAATCTGTTTCCTCTTACCTGCAAAACTTGAATTCCTTCGTTCAGCAGCAGGCGATTCACATTCAGCAGCTCGAACGTCAGCTGAAAGAGATTCAAACTGAAATGAATACGATGAAACAGCGGCCGGCCACTACCATTGAGCGTGTGGAGTATAAATTTGATCAGCTGAAAATCGAAAGGCTCGACGGGACTTTGAACATCGGTTTAAATCCGACTGACCCGAACAGCGTCCAAAACTTTGACGTCAGCCAGTCGACACCGCAAATCGGGATGATGCAGCAGGAAGAGAGCGCTCAGCTCATGCAGCAGATCCGCCAGAATGTCGACATGTACTTAACC
The DNA here is from genome assembly GCF_046535495.1 of Bacillus sp. SIMBA_008. Taxonomy (NCBI): domain Bacteria; kingdom Bacillati; phylum Bacillota; class Bacilli; order Caryophanales; family Bacillaceae; genus Bacillus; species Bacillus sp. SIMBA_008. Next base: position 779,061 of record NZ_JAWRWL010000002.1, read on the forward strand.
GAGGAAATCCCAGATATTTTGGAACAGCTTGAAAACCAATATGACAGCAGACTTGACGATACAAACAGACATCATGTTATTGAAGACATCAGAAAACAAATGGACAGCCGAATCCATTATTATATGTCCCATATCAAAAAAGAAGAACATACACCGCCTGCACAATATGCAGAACATATCGCTGAGCATGTGAAGCGTGATGTCATCCGCGCTGTAGAACACTTTCTGGAGCATATTCCATCAGAAATGAAAGGAGATGAGCAAGCATGATCTTTACAGTCATCAACCGCAGCTTAGAAGTCGGGGACATCCGGATGAACGGTGTGTCCAGTTCCTCCGTTTTCCACATCGGAGACACTGAATCCATTTACCTGTCTTCTATTTTTGATACACCGCCTGAATCTCTTATTATTGGGCCGTTTGCTCCGCTTGCGCCAGAATAATGCTTAAACGCATATCGCGCATCAGACTAGTTAAGTTTAATTCCCTCGGGATCGCAAGTGTGTTTCAAGTTGGCGACACAAATGAAATCGATATGAGTGTAAAAGTATTTGCTGTGCAGCGTTCTCTGTCCACGTTTTACCATAATGAAGGCTCATTTAACAAAAAGGAGTATCAGATCTTTCAGCAGCAGGCTGTGAAGCCGCTCCCCGAAACAGGTGTACAAAGCGCGTTTTGCCACGAGGTGCCGGCTATTTATGTTCGCAGCATCAAAATTCAAGGGGTCTCAGCCTCTTCTGTTTTACATGCCGGATCAGCTTCGCTTATTCGCGGTGATGCGAGACTCAAACATATCAGACAGATTCAGTCTCCGCGCTCACAATCGCCCGCCAAGAACATATAATAAACAGAGACTTCGATAAAGGGTGTCGTTTATGCCAGCAATTGTCGGGCCTATAGCTATCAATTCCATATCGGGCGGAGTCGTAAACTTTGGTGATTCCTTTTACCTTTCTCCGAAAAGCTCTTCAAAATCTGCGCTCGGTTCGGGAGCAGGAAACACGGGAGATTTCCTTCTATTAAATAATGCAGTCAACGCGACAAATTATATAGACCCCGATGTCAACGATCAGGATATGGTTGGAAACGGATAAAAGCAGCCGCTCTGCAAAGAGAGGGCTGCTTTTTAGTCATTTTTTCTTTTTTCGTTCATTTGATTTCTTTGTTTTGATCAGCTTCTCAGGCGGCTGTTTTCTGATCCATTTGACAAACCGGGCAAGCTCTGGATCGCTTCTGAGTTCAGCCATTCCGTTTAAACGTACGGCGAGCTCTTGATTGGTATATAAGGCATGAATCTGTTTATGACAAGGAATACAGAGCATCGCTGTCGGCAAAAACGTTCCGCCTTCCTCTTTCGGTGTGAGATGATGCTCTGTCAGCTGGACATCGCTCCGGCCGCACAGCTCACATATTCCGGCAGTCTGCTTTGCCATATCCGCTCCTCCCTTACATCAACTCAAGTGATACCCGCGTACCGCGGCCGCTCGGTTCAGCCGGATGGACGATCAGCTTTTTCGGAAGCCGTGCACGCAGTTCCTGCACATGGCTGATGACACCGACAGCCAGATTGTCTGACTGAAGTTTTTCCAAGGCCGTTACAACCGTATCAAGCAGATCTTGATCCAGTGTGCCGAAGCCTTCATCTAAGAAAAAGAACTGCAGCGGGTATTCCCCGCGAAGCTGAATCTGAGCAGACAGCGCAAGAGCAAGTGAAAGCGAGGTGAGGAAGGTCTCTCCTCCAGACAAACTGGAAACCGGGCGTCTTACGCCTCCATTCGCGTCATCCCGCATCACGAAGCCGCCTTCTGAATCTACTTCGATGGCATAGCGCTGTCTTGTCAGCATACTGAGTCTTGCTGAGGCGTCCCTCGCAACGCTTTCAAGCTGCTCCTCAGCTAAAAATTCAACGAAGGTATTGCCTTTAAACACAGCTTGCAGCTTGTCCAGCCTGTCGATATGCGTCTGCCATTTTTTCAGTTCAGCTTCAATTTCATTAAACCGTTTATGATGGTCGCGAATGACAGCCAGTGCTTTTGCTGCCGCGCCTTTTTCCTCTATAGCAGCGCCAAATGCGTCCTCAGCTTTTTGTAATGCTGCAACGGTTTCGTTCCATTCGCTCTCTGATAATGCTCTGCCGGCAAGTATCTCTGCTACTCGTTTTAAGTTTGCAGCATTTTGCTTCAGTTTATCCATAAACTGGTCTATGCCGGTTTTCATCTTTTCAAGTTCATCAGCTGGGATGAGACTTTGTTCAACCTCCTCAGTCCGGGTAATGGAGGTGTTTTTTGTATGCTCAAGCCAAGCAGCTTTTGCTTTTTCCAATCTGCCCTTCGCCTCTTGAAGAGTGAGCTCGCTTGCCGAAGCGCGGCTTTTCGCTTGGTTGAGCTTCATTTGGGCGCTTTGCAGTTCTTCATATAAAGATTGTTCTTTTTCCTTTAACAGCTTTAGATCCTGCTGGACAGAGCGGAGTTTGATTTGAATCGAATCTCCTTTTGCATAATCTCCGAGTTCGTGCTCATAATCAGCTATCACGCTCTTGATGCGTTCAGCCGCATAATGAAGCTCCAGCTTTTCCCGTTCAAGCCGGTGTCCAGATTCCCGCAGTTTTTCCTTTTGTGCTTCATGCTCAGCAAGAAACGCGATACTCTTCTCAATTCGTTTTTCACATTCTTCTGCAGCCCGGTCCTTTTCTTCAATGGCTTGCTGCCATTTTTCTGCCTCGTCCACAGATTGATTCTGAAATGCTTCTTTAAACATATTCAGACTGCTGTCCATTGAGGATTGAAGCTCGCTGATGATGCTTTCAATACGGTCAGCTTCTCTTTTTTCAAAACCGATTTTTTCATTAAGCTGCTCGGCCTTTTTTAAAGACTCCTGATAGGCGCCAATCATTTGTGCCATTCGTGTCTTAACAGAAAGAATGTCCTGCTTGATTCGTTTCCATTCAAATTTGGCAGTTTCAAATGCTTCATACACCGGCTGATGTTCGAAGGAAGCTGCCGCTTCAAGGTTCTGTGCTTGAATTGTCTGCAAAAACGGACACTGTTCAATAAAGCGCGCGGACTGTTCTTCAAGCGTAATTTTGGCTGAAAGAATCTCCTGGCTGAGAGCTGCAGCTTCCGTCAATAATACATCTGTCCGTTTGATGTCCTCTTCAAGATGGCTGTCGGCTTCATATGTTTCATGTACTGAGGCAGATGGATCATGATCGGTTGAACCGCATACCGGGCAAGGCTTACCGGCAGTCAGCTTTTGGGCTAACTCTTTTGTCAGCAGTGCCACCCTTGCTTTTTCACGCTGTAAGTGAAGCGTGTGTTGACTCTTTCTAGCCTCTTCCGTCATATGTGTTAATGAGCGTTCCGTTTCGCACACCAAATGGTACACAGTTTGTACAGCCTCATATGCCTGAATGATGTTGTTTTCTTCCGCTTCCGTCTTTTGAACGAGTGTATTCTTCTCTTCATTCATCTTCTGCAGCACGAGGTTCAATTCTTCACTTCGTTTTTTCTCTTTTTTGATTTGCTCCTCGGTTTGTCTGATGCGCAATGCCATTTCTGCGGCCTGCTGGCAGCTTTTTCGCTCATCGGATGTCACCTGCAGGGATTTGAGCTGCTGTTTCAATTCTGTCTGTCTGTTTTGCCCTCGTGTCAGGCGGTCTGTTACGGCCTCTAATTCATTCATGACAGATTGAAGAGCCGCTTCTTTCTGCCGGAGGTCAGCCTTTTTGCGCTCTTCCTCTTGCTTGGCCTCACTCAGTTTGATTTCGATTTCCTGCAAGCGTGAAAGCTGTTCCTGCTCTGTTAAAAGCTCAGGCTCTTTCTCGCTTTTATGCTGGCGCCACGCTTCATACTCTTCATGTTTTTGCTGAAAGAAAGCTGTCCGGTCTGCTAAATCCTTTTGGGCTAGCGTTTGTTCCTTTTCAGCTTGCTCCTCATGCTGGATCGCTTCTGCGTACCGGTCCGCATAGGGTTTAAGGGCTGCTGCTGTTTCTGCTTCCAGCAGGCGTTTTTGCATGCTGTCTATATGCGGCTGTTCTTCTGCGAGACGTTTTTCCTCTTCTTCATAAGTGGATTTTTCCTTTTGGACATTCCATATCTCCTGATGCTCTGTAAACCGCTCCTTCGCCTGATCACGGTTCTTCCTCATCGCTTCCAGCCGGGCTTCAGCTTGTTCGAGAACCTTTTCAGCCTGCTCCACTGCCTCTGAGCTCGCCTCACCGAGACCGGACTGTTCAGCAAGCATTTCATTTTTTCTCGCATTGGCTTCCTGCGCCTGCCGTCTCAGCTTTTTCACAAGCCTGTCTCCATATTGCTCCAAATTAAATAAACGCTGAAGCATATGCCTGCGCTCTGCCCCTTTTAAAGACAGAAATTCAGCAAATTTCCCTTGGGGCAGCACCACCGCTCTCGTAAAATCGTCGATCGTCAGCCCTAAGAGCTCCTCCACTCTTTTATTCACTTCGCTGGCTTTATCAGCCAGCACCGTATGCTCGTCCTTGATTTCGATGAAGCGGCAAAGTGCCGTTTTTACCTTCATTTCATCCGTTCTCTTAAACACACGCTCGACTTTGTATGAGATTTGGTGATTCGTCTGAAGCGCAAAGGTAAAGGACACAGACAGCGTATCTTCGGCGTGATTTAAGATTCCGTGCGTATTATTCGCCGCCCGTTCCACCTTTCCGTATAAAGCAAGCGTCATTGCGTCGAGTATAGAGGATTTACCGCTTCCTGTCGGGCCGAAAATGCCGAAAACACCGGCACCGGAAAGGCCTTCAAAATCTATCGTCTGCTCCTCTCTAAAGCTGTGGAGCCCCTTAATGCTTAAGGCGATCGGCTTCATTTCGCATCCTCCTCTTCAACGCCTGATGCAAGCTCTAAAAACAGCTTCACCATTTCTTCATCCGGCACCGCACCGCCAGTTTGTTTTTCATAAAATTTCTTAAAGCGGTCCTCGATTGAGACATGTTTAACCTCGATCCGTTCCCGGTCTTTGTTCTGTTCTTCAAAAACCGGCCTGATATGGATAAAGCCCGGGTGCGCCTTCCGCAGCCTGTGAATCTCTTCAAGTGACAGCTGGTCCGCGACACGGATTTCCAAGTCAATCCAAGCATTCTGATCTCTGCCTTCATCCAGCCAGCTGTACACCTCACTTAATCCATTTGCCGCTTTCCACTTCACAAGTGGCTTGCCGCTTGATAATAACACCTCTTGCCAAGTGGCCTCTTCCCCAGGCTTTGCGTCCACAATCGTCACTGATTTAGCGTAGCCCGCTTCAGAAAAGCTGTAGGCGAGCGGAGATCCTGAATAACGCGCAAGCGTCCGCGCCCGCTTGATCGTTTGCGGGCGATGCAAATGGCCGAGCGCAACGTAAGCGGCATCTGCCGGCAGGCTTTCAGCAGCCACCGTGTATGCACCGCCGACTTCAATCGGCCGCTCTGAATCGGTTTGGTTTCCGCCTGCCACATAAATATGGCTGGCGGCAATCTTCACTGCATCGGTCCGGAACCGGCTTGTCATATGCTCAAACGCCTGCCTGATTTTCACATCATAGTGATCACGGAGCAGCTTTTCATCAAACGTATCGGATAGCACTTCATTTAACCGCGCTTCAGATGGGTACGCCAGCGCTCCAACCGCCAAAAGCTCTCCTGCTGAAGGCACTTCAATATGAATCGGCTCTGTTGTCGGATAACCGATTAAATGAATGCCGTTTTCATGTGTCAGCGGTGAAGCGGCGGACAAACGGTCAGGATTATCGTGATTTCCGGCAATGACGACGATCGGGCGCTTTCCTCTGTCGCTAAGCGCAGACAGGCTTTCATAAAACAGCTGCTCGGCTAAAGCTGGCGGGTTTACGGTGTCAAATGCATCCCCCGCCATTACAATGGCATCGATCTGCTCATCCTTTACAATCGTATTCAGTTCATCCAGCACATCGGCCTGTTCACTCAGCCTGCTTCTTCCTTCAAGCGTTTTTCCAAGATGCCAGTCAGCCGTATGTAAAATCCGCAAATGCTTTCACCTCTCTTTTATATAGAAAACGAGACCCGCTCCGCCTGAAATTCCGGAGCTTATGGATCTCGCTATAATGTCAGAATGTGCCCTCCGTCAAAGAAATAAAGCGCACATCCCTTTACCTTTGTTTTTGCAATTTGCTCCACTGCCTTCGTGTACAGCTGAATTTGCGTTTCATATCGTTTCTTCAAGATCGGGGCCGCTCCTTCAAATCCATGCTGGAATTTGCCCTCAATCCGGTCCGACTTATAATCCAATAGATATAATCCGTCCTCAGTTTCATAGAGACAGTCAATAATACCCTGCACTAAAAGCGGCTCATCTGCCTCGTGTGCATCAGGATAGATCTCCTTGGCCGGAAGCGCTAAGCTGAATGGTATTTCCCGGTCCTTCCACTTAGCACCGATCAGCTGTCCGCCGATTTCTGTATGGAAAAATTGCACGATTTCTTCTATATCAATAGCGTCTTTTTGTTCTTCAGTGAGAAGCTCTTTTTCATAAAGCCTGTGAACCGTCTGCTCAGCTTCTTCTATCGACGGCACATGTGACAGCGGGATATGCTGCATAACCGTATGCATGGCAGTCCCTTTCTCTGCCGCTGTCAGGCCTTTTTTCATCATAAAAGCGGGACGTCTGTACAGAATGCTTCCATCAGCCGGTTTTACAGGGGCCCTGCCGCTGTATTCATCCTCGTACTCTCTTTTTCTCTTGATCTCAGAAACTGATTGCTTTGTCCGAATTTGCGTCACTTCTTGATGCGGGTAGGTCCAGCTCAGCTGCTCGCGGGCTTTTTCATCAAACGCAAACGAGCCGGGAACTGGTTCACCTCGGCGGATCGCTTCTAGGCGCTCGCTTTTTTCTTCCATTCTTTCTTCCAGATCATCATCAAGCAAATCATAGGAATGGATCATTTGAACGGCAAAACGAGCCGGGTGACCTGAGATGTCAGCGTGTGCTGGCACACCAGCCAAATCCCCCAAGTCTCTGTGCCTGGCAAGAGCCGGCCCAATGAAATCTAGATACGTTCTCGCCTGATAGCGGTCAAATTCCGGCAGAAGCCAATCAGTTTGGGACGCGGATGCCTGCCATTTTGCAAGCTGTTTCTGATGATCCTTACATGAGCCAATCAGAAACAGCTTTTCCTTCGCTCTCGTTAATGCAACATAGAGCACACGCAATTCCTCTGACAGCAGCTCCCTGCGCATTTTTTTCTTCATCGCAATGAGCGGAAGTGTCGGATAGCTGATGCGTAATTGCGGATGAATATACTTCGTGCCAAATCCGAGCTCCTTATCCAGCAGGTACGATTTGTTCAAATCCATCATGTTGAAATTCCGGCCGAGACCTGCTACAAACACGACTGGAAATTCGAGCCCTTTGCTGCTGTGGATCGTCATTAAGCGGACAACATCCTCCTGCTCGCTGAGCGCTCTCGCCGTACCAAGATCATCGCCCCGCTCCTGCATGCGTTCGATAAACCGCAGGAAACGGAACAAGCCGCGAAATGCCGTTGATTCATATTGACGCGCCCTGTCATAAAGAACACGCAAATTGGCCTGGCGCTGTTTTCCGCCCGGCATGCCGCCGACATAATCCATATATTTGGTGTCGCGGTACACTTCCCAAATCAGCTCAGATACTGAGTGGTTTTTCGAAAACGCGCGCCATTTTTGCAGATGTCCGTAAAACGTATTTAACTTTTGATAAAGCTCATCGCTCCGGTCACCAGCAGCCAGGTAGTCTTTCATCGCCTCATAGTACGGCGCTTTTTTATTTTCAAGCCGGATCAAAGACAGCTCGTTTTCATCTGCTCCGACAATCGGTGAGCGCAGCACAGAGGCAAGCGGTATATCCTGATACGGATTATCAATCACCTTCAGCACAGAAAGCGCGACGGCGACTTCGACCGCTTCGAAATAGCCTGACGTTAAATTGGCGTAAACCGGTATGCCCTGTGCTCTCAGCTCCTCCATGATTTGCGGAGCCCACGGCATCGAACGGAGCAAAATCACGATATCTCGGTATTGAATATTGCGATGTGTTTTCTTTTTTCCGTCATACACCTTAAACGGCGATGAAATCAGCTTACGAATTTCCTTAGCGATGGCTTTTGCCTCAAACTGCACCGTTTCAAGCTCTTCTGCTTCCTCGCTTGCATCCGTATCTTCTGCGTTGTCGATCAGCAGCAGCTCTGTTTCCGTCTCGTCATTGTCCGGATACGCTGCACCAAGCTTCAGCTCAGCCTGCTCGTCATAATCGACCTCACCGATTTTGCCGCCCATCAGCTGTTTAAATAAAAAGTTTGTGCTGTCTAAAATATCAGCCCGGCTTCGGAAATTTTTATTTAAATCGATTTTCCGCCCCGTGCCTTCTCCGCTCTCTGTAAACCGTTTGTATTTAGAGAGGAAAAGAAGCGGCTCCGCAAGCCTGAATCGATAAATCGACTGTTTGACATCTCCTACCATAAACAGGTTACCAGTCTCCTCCGGACCGCTTGTGACGAGCTGCAGAATCGATTCCTGCACGAGGTTGGTATCCTGATATTCGTCAACGAGCACCTCATGAAACTGTTCCTGATAAAACCTTGCAGCCTCGCTCGGCTCACGTTCACCTTTGTCATTCTCAGCTGTCAAAATCGCTAAACAGTAATGCTCCAAATCCGAAAAATCGATGATTGATTTTTCCTGTTTCGCAGCTTCGAATCGTTTTCCATAGCTGATGACAAGCTGTACGAGCGTTTCAATGACAGGCTTCATCTCGGCTAGGCTTTTCAAGTGCTGTTCAGGACTTCGCGTGAAGTAGTCGGTTTTGAGCTTTTCAAGCAGTTTTTTTGCGCCGTTCCTCAAATCTGTCGCCTCATCAAGGAGCGCTGGATCGAACTCATCCCCTTTTACTGCTTTGGCACGCTTAAAAGAGACGGCGGGCACCCGCTTATATAGTTCACTGAAATCGTCCTGATGCTGAATCAGTTCATCAATCTGAGCAAGATCATCAAGAAAATTGTCAGCACGCGGCGCCGGGCCGCCCGGCGCTTTCGTCAGCTCAAGCGCGCGCAAGAGCTTTTCCTTCGCCCCGTTAAGCACCATTGCAATATCTTCTTTGACATATTGATAAAACGGCAGCTCCTCGATGGCGCTCTTTTCTGATACATCATACAAATGAACAAAGCTTTCCAGCCACGCCTCCGGGTTGGGATGGGATCGGGAATACTCGTACACCTGTTTAACGAGAAATTGCAGATCCAGATCATGCCGGTCTGTCGTATAGCGGTCAACAAGCTCAAAAAACGCCTTTTCGCCCTTTGCGTATTCGTCTTCAAACAGCTCGTCAAGCACTTCATCCCCGATCAGCTCGCCTTCCGTCTGATCAGCTATCCGAAAGCCCGGATCAAGATCGATCAAGTAGTAATATTTCTTCAGCACTTGCAGGCAAAAGGAATGGAGCGTCGAAATGCTGGCCCGGTTTAAAAGAGACAGCTGGCGTCTAATATGCAGCGAGCCGGGGCGCTGTACAAGCTCTTTTTCCAAGGCTTCTGCGATTCGGTGCTTCATCTCTGCCGCTGAGGCGTTTGTAAATGTCACAACGAGAAGACGGTCTACATCTATTGGGTTTTCCTCCGCGGTGATTTTCCGAATCATTCGTTCAACGAGCACAGCGGTTTTACCAGAGCCCGCAGCCGCTGCCACAAGAATATCCTGGCCGGTTGAAACAATGGCATTCCATTGGTCATCTGTCCATGTGCTGTCTGCCGGTTTAGGAATGTTCATTGCCATCCGCCTCCTTTTTTATCCACTCAAGTATTGTCTTGTCCTTTTCAGCCTTTAATGGGCGATACTCGTTTTCTTCCAGTGATTCATCAAATTGGCATACTGATTTGAACGCACAGTATGTGCACGGCGTCTTGTTCTTCATTTTGTACGGCTCAATGGATACGCGCCCGTCGGTGATTTGTTCGCCCGCTTCTTGGAAGGTGCGGCGCACATGCTTTGTCAAAAGATCAAATTCCTTTTCACCGACTGCTGCTGAGTCTGATCTGAGAGAGCCGTCTTTTTTCAAGCCGGCGTTTATGATATTTGAACGTCCCTCTTGAAGGGTTGTATCCATGAGGCGAACCACTTCCTGATCACCGAGGAGCAAGCCCTTCATTTTAAATTTCTTAAAGATCTCCTGTTCAATCTCGTCAAGCCCAAGCGGGAGATTAGATTGAATCATCGGGTCATGAATATGGAAATACAGCACTCCGGCAGGCGTCGCCCTCATCCCGAGCCAGTCAGCTGAATGTGTAATCGATAAATCAAGGTACGTCAGCATTTGCAGTGCCAATCCGTAATATACTTCCGCTAAGTCAAGGCCTTTGTCGCTTGATTTATAATCGACAATCCTGAGGAGCAGGCCTTTTGAGCTTTCAGCCTTATCAACACGGTCAATTCGCCCGACGAGTTCCATCGTACAGCCGTTTTTCAGTTGAAAGGTCAGCGGCGGAAGCGGCCCTTTTCCTCCAAAGCCCAGTTCAAGCCCGATCGGTACGAATCCGCTCGCTTTCGCATGCTCGCTTAAAATGCCGGACACACGTGTCACAATTTTTTGCAGTTTTTCCTTCACATAATAATGCCGGTTTGAGCTGAGCAGAATTTCCTTTTGCAGTTTCGGTGCCAGCCGCTCTACCGCATCATAGGAAAACAGCTCGCACTGCTCCTTCGTTAAATCGCGCCAATCCAGCTTTTGCTCACGCAGCCTATCAGAAATCAGCTTTAAGCTGGAATGAAACAGCTGGCCGATATCCGGTGCTTCAAGCTTGAAGAATTGCCGTTCCTTCAAATGCAGCCCGTGTGACGCAAAATGGGAAAACGGGCATGCGTTAAAGGTTTCCATTCTCGATACACTGCCCTGAATGCGTTCACCATAGAGCTGTCTCGACACGCTGCGTTCAAGCTGCTTCACTTCATTCCGGAAAAACAGGCTTGAGAACAGCTTTTTCGACTGCAGCCTGTCCGGCTCACTCATCAGCACATTGTACGTGCTCCACCAGACGTCGCTGATGTCGTATTCCCGTGTCCATAACCTGAGCTGGCTCGCGGTAAAGGACTGTGCCACGCTTTTATTCACGACATACATCAGCTGTTCCTCATCGCTGACCTGTTCAGGTTCATTTGTTAACAGGCGCTCCTTATGATGCGGAAACAGTTCTTCCAGCCGCTTAACGATCATCGACGGCAAAAGCGTTTTTCCTTCTGCATCAGCAATCGGATACGATACGTAAAGCCGGTCAGACGGACTTGAAAACGCCATGTAGATGAGGAAGTGCTCATCAAGCAAACGCTCTCGTCCGCCTGAGGATAGCTCAACCCCAATCGTTTTCAGCCATTCCCGGTCGTCATCCGACAGGACCCCGTTTTCATCAGGGCGTGCCGGCAGAACGCCGTCGTTTGCCCCGAGCACAAAGGTGCAGGAGGTGCCATACATTCTGGACAAATCCATATTGCCGACAAACACCTGGTCAAGCGCAGGCGGAATTAGAGAAAATGTAAGCGACTCCGCGCCGGCTTCTATCATTTGCTGAAACAAATCAAGAGAAATCTCATCATCTCCCATCATTTCAACAAACTCCTCAAGCAGCTGAATGACTGCGTCCCACGCCTGCTGATGTTGCTGCGCTTCAATAATTCTGCCGTCATCCTCAGCACGCTGCCTTTCCTGATCCAGCTTCAGCGGCACATCCGTCTCTTCTAAATAACGATAGAGCGCCTCCGCCTTCTCTTGAACCGTCTTCGCTTTTTTCATGCGTTTTTGAAGCTGAAAAAGCGGCGGAACAATCCAATCGCGGGTGTCATTCAACATGTTTTCCATTTCGATTTCCTGATCAGTCTGCGCAAAATCATCATCCAATGACACAAAACGCCTGTATTGGAACCGATCGCCCTTTGTCCAGCGGTCGCCTTTAATACCATAGGCGATACAGTAATTTTCGAGCTGATCGACCTGTTCTCTCACTTTGGCCTTCGGTTCATTGAGCGGGAATAGCAGTTCGGTTTTCACGCAGCGAAACACCGCTTCATAACGCCAATTCCCTTTCAGAACATCAAGGCTCGACCGGATAAATTCAATTAACGGATGGTTCAGCATAGATGCTTTTCCGTCAATGAAATAAGGAATCTCGTAATCTGCGAAAACTTCCTTCACCATATCCTTGTAGTCTTCCGGCTGGCGCGCAAGAATTGCTACATCCTTATAGCGATATCCCTTCTCTCTGACTAGGGCGTGAATTTCCCGAGCAATGCCTTCCAGCTCAGCTCGTCTGTTTGCGGCCTGCATCACAGTAAGGGCTTCTTGTTTTTCTGCGTATGGAATGGCCGGACGCGCTTCATACTGTGCCTCTAGATGCGCCAATTCCGGCGTCTTTGTATGCCGCTCAGTCCCGCTCAGCTCTTTATACGTAATGTCCAAATTCAGTTCCTTCGCCTTCTGATGCAGGCGGTAATAGGTTTTCCCCGTCATTCTGAACAATTCCAGTTCATGCGGCTCCCGCTCATATGACGGCTTGTCCGCTGTGAGCGAAAACGTGATATGCTCCGCATGAACCATAAGCTGCTCCAACACCCTGAATTCCTGCGGGGTAAACTGATAAAAGCCATCCACATAGATATGGGCGCCTTTTATATCTTCCGCAAGCGGGGTATGCTCTGCCAGCAATGTCAAATAATCCTCAGAGTGAAGATATTGATCTGCGAGGCTTTTTTCCATTTGCTGATACAGAATTGATAAGTCATGGAGCTTTTCAGATAAAACACGTTCTCCGCGATACTCGGAAGCCGTTCCGCTTTCCGCCATCCGGCGGATATCCTCCGGTTCCAGACAATAGCGCTTAAACTCTGTCAGCATCCGCTCAACCTGTGCGGTAAACCCGCTTTTGTCACTCGCTTTTTGATAGACTTTGAACTCCTGTTTATGCTCCTCAATGAGCTTCCGCAGGAGCATTTGTACGCCGGTGCTCGTCAGAAACGGCCTGCTCATTCCTCCCGTATGCTGGAGGACGCGCCAGGCCAATCGTGAAAAACTGAACACTTGAGCGCGTATCATCCCGCCCATATCTGGCGTTTTAGCAAGCTCGTATTCCATTAAAAACGTCATTTGATCCGGGACTAGAAAAATGATCGGCTTCCCGAATGGAGCCCGGCGCAATTCATCCTGAATGCTGTTGATGATCAGCTTCGTTTTTCCACTCCCGGACCTGCCTACTAAAAACTCTGCTCCCAAATTAGAAGACCCCTCTCTTTTTATCTCTCTATATTTTATCGAATGTTGACGAAAATGACCAATCTGATCTATTGGTAAAAACGGCCTTTTCACATATAAAAAGCTGATTATCTCCGCACATCTCTCCCTGCCCAACATATACTTTTACAGAAGCCCAATTCCTAAGAATGGAGTTGAATCCCCTTGCATTACAGCTACTATCCCTATCCGGTGCCATACCGGGAAGATCCTGTTTTGATTCGGAATTTGCAGAAGGCCATCAACGGAGAATTCAGTGCTATTCAATGCTACCGCAAGCTTGCCGAACTCGCCCACAGCGATGAGGTCAGAAAACAGATTGAAGAAATCAGGCGTGACGAGATTCGCCACCTCCGTGAATTTTCCACACTGTATGGTTCAATTACCGGCAAACACATCATGCCGAAACAAACGGAAGAATGCCCGGACAATTTCACAAGAGGACTGGACGCCGCTTTTAAAGATGAACAAGAAACCGTCGACTTTTACTTGCGTGCGGCCGAGGAAACGTCAAACTTAAAAGCGAAAGGCGTCTTTACGCGCGCAGCACGTGATGAACAAAATCACGCTGTCTGGTTCCTATACTATCTGATGGAACGTTAGATATACCCATTCAGGGTATATGTACATATCCCCTTAGCTAAAAACACACTCCCCTGTTTTTTTCAAATGCAGCCGTGAAACATAAAACCATATACTGTCATACAGGGGGAATCAACCATGGAGCAATATTCTGAGGCTTGTATTGAGGCTTGCATCGATTGCATGAAGGCTTGCAATCATTGTTTCACTAAATGCTTGGAAGAAAGCGTGCAGCATCATCTCAGCGGATGCATCCGGCTTGACAGGGAATGCGCGGATATTTGCGCGCTGGCGGTCAAAGCCATGCAAACGGACAGCCCGTTTATGAAAGAAATTTGTGCACTTTGCGCCGATATTTGTGAAGCATGCGGCACTGAATGCGGAAAGCACGATCATGATCATTGCCAAGCATGTGCGAAAGCCTGCTTCACCTGTGCTGAACAATGCCGCAGCATGGCAGCGTAAAAAAGAGGGTTCAAAAAAGAACCCTCTTTTTATTTGGACAGCCATACGGAGTACAAATCAATCCATCCCTCTTCATCAAGCACCAGGCCTTTTACATTTTTACTTGATGTCACCTGGAGCACATTTTGATACAGCGGGATCGCGTTCAGCTCCTGTATCATCTGCCGGTCAATGTCACGCAGGATGTTGATTCTCGAACAGCGGTCAGGCATGGAAAACATCCGCTCTGTCATTCCTGAGCAAATCTGTGTCAGCTTTTCAGATAGATGCTGATACAAGAAACTGTTCTCCGACAGCAGCAAATGCAGAAAACCAAACTCGCTGTCTTGATAAAACGTCGCACTGTCATGAATGATATCCGCCATCTGCACGATTTCCGGCCGTCGCAGATCAGCAGCATCACAGAATTGAAGTGTAAGCCTGATACCGTGCTGGGCGCAAATATTTTGAATCCATTCGGCGTCCTCACGATGATCCGTTTCCGAAAAGGTATAAAGCACGATTGTTTCGCCCTCGTATCCGCTTTTTTTCAACAATTCAGATGGCGAAACGCCCTCCCACTCAAAAGGACTCGGATGCAAAAAGGACGTAACCGGAATTCTTCGGTGCCCTCCCGCTTCACGAACGAGCCGTTCAGAGGAAATCAGCAGCCGGAGCGCTTTTCTAAAGCTTCGGTGCTGAAGAGGCCCCTTCTTTTTCAGATTAAGCGACAAATACTGAACATGCCGCTCATCAAAGACAGTTTGCTGCTCAGGACATGTTTGTTTTTCTTGAATGGTAAAACCGTTCATCTCTCCGGCTTGCTCAGAAAACACAAACTCAACGCGATCCAAATAGGGGCGTCCCTTGAAGTAGCGCTCATTGGCTTCAAGCACAAGCATCCCGCTATGTTGCTGATTCATCTGAAAAGGCCCTGTTCCATTTTTCCCGCCGCCCTGTTCTGCCGGCAGTATGGACAGCCGTTCATCACAAAGAGCATACGGCAAAAGCGCATTCGGCTTATCGAGTATGAGCTCCACACAATAAGGGCCCTTTTCTAAGACTTGTTTCACTCCGTGCAGAAGCCATTTATACGGGTTGTCAGCCAGTTCCAAAAAGCGCTGAAATGTAAACGCAACGTCCCGCGATGTCAGCGGCTGTCCATTATGAAATGACACACCTTTTCGAAGAAAAAATCTCCATTGTTTTTTTCCGACCTCTTCCCATCCATGAACCAAATGAGGCTTCGGCTCCTGCATATCCGAATCAAACGTGAAGAGTGTATCAAATATCTGTTTGACGAAATGGCCCTCAGACCGCAAAAATATTTGGCATGGATCCAAACTGCTGACAGATTCAGGCGTGATGAACAGCCGCAGGACATCCTTCGCCCCATTCTCGCCTGTCTCCGTCACAAATCCGAATACCTCTGATAGCCACATGTTATATTCGTTTTGAAGCCCTGGAAACGCGGACTGATACTGCTGAAGCAGCTCCTTTGCCTTTTTAAGCTTTCCTGACATGGTATATTCCTTTGCAGTTTGAAGAAGCAGTTCCTCAGGCCTCCGAAGAAACGCGATTTTAGATTTGCGGCCGCGCCCCGCCCCGCTTTCCCGGATAATCCAATTGCTGTTCTCCAGCTTATGTAAAATGAGCTTTGCATTTCTTTCTGTACAAAATAAACAGTCGGCAATCTCAGTGAGCGTCATTTCGTTCATTTGCCCATACTCGGCGCAGCCTGTTTTTACAAGCGCCACGTAGTGCTCTATCAGCTTCAATCCCCGCACCTCCCGACAAAAGGGGAACTTTTATCTCTTCTTTTCTTCACTTTTTGGGCCGCCGCCCCTTCTATACACTACTACTATATCAAACAGCGAAAGGCGGCGATCACATGTTGACCAGTTTTCACTCTATAAAATCGAGATATACCGCTCCCGTTCGGCTCCGCTTTTTCGGCGAATTGCTGACAAGCCTGACAGGTGCAATGATGGGACCTTTTATGGTGCTGTATCTGCATGAACAATTAAACGGCAGTATCATGATGCCAATGCTGATCATCAGCCTTCAGCCATTTGCTGATATTTTCCTGACGCTCGCTGCAGGACGGGTGACGGACCGGCTTGGGCGGCGCACAGCGATTTTGACCGCATTGCTTCTTCAATCAGCGGCAATGACAGGGTTTGTATTTGCTGAGCATGCGTATGTTTTCGCTATTCTCTATGTCATGAATGGCATCGGAAGATCGTTGTACATTCCCGCTTCCCGCGCCCAAATCGCTGAAAGCACGCCGGAAAGCAGACGTTCGGAAGTGTTTGCGGTCATCAATGCGATCTATTCGACGGGTCTGACGGCAGGACCGCTAGTGGGGATGCTGCTGTACAATCATAACCCCGTGTGGATATTCGCATTAGATGCTGCAGCATTGTTTATCTACTTTCTGATCGCTGCACTGAAACTGCCTGAGACAAAGCCGCTACACCCAGCTGTTACCCCGAAAATGTCCGCGAGCTTTACAATATACAGGCCTGTCCTGCTTCTTTTGCTGCTCTCTCTCCCCATCAGCATGTTATATGCACAAACAGAAACAACATACAGACTGTTCAGCAAAAACATGTTTTCTGATTATCTGTCCATGCTGACCATCTATTCAGCAGCAAAAGCTTTATTCAGCTGTGTTCTCCAAGTACCTCTTGTCAAAGGGACCGAAAAGCTTTCAATGAAAACGATCCTCTTCATTACTTATATTTGCTACACCCTTGCGGCTGCCGGTTTTGCATGCTCAACCTCCCTGACAATGCTTTTAGTGACGGCAGCGGTGATGACGGTTGGCGAAAGCATCGGGCTAACCCACATCCAGACCTTCATATCAAAATTGGCGCCGCCTCATTTGCTGGGCCGGTTTTATGCTGTCTATGGTCTGCATTGGGATATATCCCGCTCAATCGGACCGCTGGCAGGCGGGCTGATCCTGACATCATTTGGCGGAGAAGTGATTTTTTACGCTCTTGCCGTGTGTCTGCTGACAGCGGGTTTATCTCTGACTTACACAATAGAAAGCTCGAACACAAGGTCATAAGAAAAGTGAATCGCTTATAGAAAATAATTCATAATTTCTTTATCAACAAAAATATACTATAGTAATAAATACATTCACTACGTGAACAATTGGAGTGTTACGTGAAAAAGGAAGAAGGGTTTTACATTGAAGAAAGACGAAAATCTCCTCAAAGATCTATGGTTTATCGCAATCAGTGCAGCCGGGGGGTTTATTCTTTCATTAACCGGAATATCAATTGGATGGATGATCGGAACACTGATTGTCGCCTGCTGCCTCGCCATGATACGGCCGGCATGGCTGATGATGGCACCAGACCAAAAAGGAATTAACCGACGATGGCTCGCCCTCGGGCAGATGATCCTCGGCATCGAATTGGGCCAAAAGCTGAATTTATCCGTTCTCTCTGTTCTCAAAGACCATTGGTTTTCAGTCGGCGTTATGCTGATATTGTCTATCCTGCTGGCCATGCTGTCAGGATATGTGCTTTGGCGTTTCAGCAAAACGGATATGATGACTAGCTTTGTCGGCACCGCTCCCGGCGGGCTTTCAGCCATGCCGAGCATCGCACAGGAAGTAGGCGCCAATACCGCTATAGTCAGCCTCGTTCAAATGATGCGTGTGCTGCTCGTGGTGCTTTCCATTCCGTTTTTAGTCATTCTGATCTATACAAAACAAGATCGTACCGCAAGTGCCGCAGCAGAGACGATTTCTTCTGCAACGACAGATTTTAGGCTCGCTCCCGTTTTGTGGACCGTCATTCTTATTCTCGCTGCCTGGGGAGCTTGCAAAGCTGCGAAATTTTTAAAATTTCCAGCTCCATGGCTGCTCGGCAGCATGCTCGGTGTAGCAATTGTACATGTTGGCGGAGCTGCGGTGACAGGGCACGACATGACGGCATGGTGGCCGTCACAAGCTAACCATGTATCACAAGTATTTCTCGGGGCAACGATCGGCTCTAAGATGTACAAAAGCATGTTTGCCGGCGTCACCCGTATTATCATCGTCGGGTTTGTCTCGTCCGTCGGTTTAATCGCAGCAATGTTTTTGAGCGCCGTGATCGTTTCCGAGCTGACAGGAATTTCGCTCATCACTTCTGTTCTGGCATTTGCGCCCGGCGGGATTGCAGAGATGGCGACGACGTCAGTTACCTTACACGCTGATTCCACCTTTGTCGTTGCGGTTCAGGTCATTCGCGTCATTCTGGTTATTGCCCTGCTGCCGCCGTTTTATCGTCTGCTTCACCATCTTCATGGTGAAAAAAAAGACAAAAAGAGCTCAATCAGCGGCAGTAGTGCCTAGTTGAAAAAAAGGTTCAAGAACTTTTAATTCGCAAACCATCGAGATGGGGAAATATAAGCGGATATTTCGTTGTTAATGGATCAGGTTTGAAGTGAGTGCTGCCAGAGGGTGAAATGAAAGAAATAATTGACGACTTACGATTGAAAAAGAGGTTAAAATGAATAACCTCTTTTTCTTATATAAAGATATAAAATGATAAAGGGAAATCTATCGTTACGTTGATTCTCTTATAATAAGCTTTGTTGGCAGTTTAATAATTCTTCTGTTTAAAGTGGCATTACCCGAAATGGACTCGATGATTTTCAACACAGCCTGTTGGCCTAATTCTATTACGGGGATATCAATTGTTGTTATGGTCGGAGTAACGACTTGGCAGATCAATTGGTTGTCAAAACCAATTACAGCTAAGTCTTCTGGAACTTTAAAGCCATTTTTCATCGCCTGTTTAATAATCCCTGCGGCGACTTGATCATTTCCTGTAAATATTGCTGAGGGTCTGTCCTTTAGATCCTTTATCTTATGAAAAACACGAAAGCCATCCTCGATATTAAACATTTCGCCGAATATCCATTCGCTTCTATGATGTAAATTGTAATCTTGTAAAGCTTTCAAGTAACCCTCTTTCCTCTGACATTGAGCTTCGCTATATGGAGTATCAAAACAAAACCCAATTTTATCATGCCCTCTTTCAATTAAATGTACTACCCCCATGTATGCGGCTTCAAATTCATCATACCCAATTATCGTGATGTCCGCTGAGTGATGATATTCATTACATAATAAGATAGGACCATACTTTAAGAAAGGGGATATCTGATCCCATTCATTTTCTAAAGTCCCAAGAATAATGCCATCCACTTCTTTATGCTTCAATAACTCTAGTAATTCTAGCTCCGTCTGTTTGTCATAAAAGGTCTGAAATACAATTACCTTGTAATTCTTAAACAGTGCTTCATGAGAGACCCCTTTTATTAATTGAGCAAAAAATGGATGGTCGATACTCGGAACCGATAAAGCTATCGTTTGTGTCTTATTTCTCCTAAAATTCCGAGCTAAATAATTGGGAGTGTAGTCAAGTTCGTTAATAGCCTTTAAGATCATATCTCTTTTTTCTTTCGACACATAAGGATGATTATTCAATACTCTTGACACTGTGGTTTTAGACACATTGCATAATTTTGCTATTTCATCAATTGTAGGCATATTTTCCCTTCCTTAAAAAAGTTGTTGACATGTTACCGATTTCAGAAACTAGGATAAATTTGTAATAAATTTTTAGATTATAAAATCATTGGAGGTACTGTTCATGCAAAAACAGGTTAAGATTTCAGGTAAAAGCAAAGAAAACATGTCACTATTAAAACACTTAAAAGGTGACGTACAAGGAAAAGAACTTGTTATTGAAGACAGTATTGTAAACGAGCGGTGGAAACAAGTATTAAAAGAAAAGATAGATATTGAACATGATCTTTTCAACTATCAAAAAAATCGTGAAATCAGTAAAGTCCCTTTTTTGCCTGTAGACAGATTAATAACCAATGATGAAGTGGAAGATATCTTAAATACATTAACTGAAGTTTTGCCAACTGGAAAATTTACGAGTGGTTCCTATTTAGAGCAATTCGAAAAAGTTTTATCTACATATTTACATAAAAGGTATGTAATTGCAACCAGCAGTGGAACCGATGCTATTATGATAGGTTTATTGGCTTTAGGATTAAACCCAGGGGATGAAGTTATCATGCCGGCTAATAGCTTTTCAGCTACTGAAAATGCTGTGTTAGCTTTGGGAGGCGTTCCTATCTATGTAGATATTAACCCACAAACATTCTGCATCGATCCTGACAAAATTGAAGAAGCAATAACTCCTTATACAAAGTTTATTCTACCTGTGCATTTATACGGAAAACATTCAGACATGCAGCATATTCGTCAAATCGCAAATCGTTATAAATTGAAAGTAATTGAAGATGCCTGCCAAGGAATTGGACTGACAGACTTAGGAAAGTATGCAGACATCACTACATTAAGTTTTAATCCCTATAAGAATTTTGGTGTATGTGGCAAGGCTGGGGCAATAGCAACTGATAATGAAGAACTCGCTAAAAAATGCATTCAATTTAGTTATCACGGTTTTGAAGTAAATGTAAAAAATAAGAAAGTCATCAATTTTGGATTTAATTCAAAAATGGACAATTTACAGGCAGCAATTGGTTTAGAGAGAATGAAGTACCTTTCATTAAACAACTTCAAAAGATTGTTCTTGGCGGATAGATACATTACCCAATTAGCAGAGTTGCAGAATAAAGGCTATATTGAATTACCAGAATTAAGTGAAGATCATGTATGGCATCTGTTTCCTATTAAGGTAAGAACAGAAGATCGGGCAGATATCATGACTAAATTAAATGAAGATTTTGGTGTTCAAACAGATGTATATTATCCAATACTGTCTCATATGCAAAAAACTCCTTTAGTACAGGACAAGTATGCAGGACTCCAATTGGTTCATACGGAAAAGGCTCATAGTCAGGTACTGCATTTGCCTTTATATCCGTCATTTACTTTAGAAGAACAAGACAGAGTAATGGAGGGACTGTTTCATGTTATTAAGCAAGAAATCGGAGTATAAAACGTTATCCACGGTTGAACATCCTCAGTATATTGTTTTTTGTGATTTTGATGAAACGTATTTTCCGCATACAATCGACGAACAAAAGCAACAAGACATCTATGAACTCGAAGACTATCTAGAACAAAAAAGTAAAGATGGGAAGCTAATAATCGGATGGGTTACTGGGAGCAGTATAGAATCTATTCTCGATAAAATGGGAAGAGGAAAATTTAGATATTTTCCGCATTTTATAGCTAGTGATCTTGGAACTGAAATTACGTACTTTTCAGAGCATAACTTCGGTCAGCAAGATAACAAGTGGAACAGTCGCATTAATGAAGGGTTTAGTAAAGAAAAGGTTGAAAAACTTGTGAAACAGCTACATGAAAATCATAACATTCTTTTGAATCCTCAAACTCAATTAGGAAAGTCACGGTATAAGCATAACTTCTACTATCAGGAACAAGATGAAATAAACGACAAGAAAAACCTATTAGCAATTGAAAAAATCTGCGAGGAATATGGCGTTTCAGTAAATATAAATCGGTGTAATCCCTTAGCAGGCGATCCAGAAGACAGCTATGATGTAGATTTTATCCCCACAGGGACAGGAAAGAATGAAATTGTAACGTTTATGTTAGAGAAATACAACCTAAATACCGAAAGAGCTATCGCATTTGGGGATAGTGGAAATGATGTTCGTATGTTACAGACAGTAGGGAATGGATATCTGCTAAAAAATGCAACACAGGAAGCCAAAAACTTGCACAACCTTATAACTGATAGTGAGTACTCAAAAGGAATTACTAATACCTTAAAAAAATTAATTGGATCATGAGGAGGAAATAAAAATGAAGAAGATAGGAATCATAGGTGCAGGTGGTATTGCAAGAGCGCATGCAACTGCTTTATCTACAATAAAAAATGCAGAGTTAGTAGGGGTATATGACATAAATCAACAAAATGCGGAAAGCTTTGTGAAAACTTTCGGCGGGAAGTCATTTGAAAACGCAGATGAACTAATTGATGCCTCAGAAGGTTTAATTGTAGCATCACCAAACTTTTGCCATAAAGAATATGCTTTGCAAGCATTAGGAAAACATAAGCATGTATTGTGTGAAAAGCCTATGGCTATTTCTCTTGAAGAAGCAAGCATAATGAAAGATACCGCTGAAAGGTTGAGCGTAAGAGCCAGTATGGGATTTAATTATAGATATTTATCTTACGTAAATATCTTAAAAAGCTTAATTATCAATAATGAACTAGGTAACATACTGTCCATAAAAGTACACTTCAAGAAAAATAGTGCACTTAGACGTAAGAAGTTTACTTGGAGAGATGACGCTAATAGTAAGAAAACCAGCGGGTCATTGGGGGATCTGGGTATTCACCTTATTGACATGGTATGGTATTTGTTCGAGAGTGATTTCATCACAGAATCAGTAAGGGCAAAGATGAACACAAATGTAAAAACAAAAGAGGATAAACAGGTACTTGTAGATGACTATGCAGAAATTTATGGCCAGCTGAAGAACAAGGTATTTGTAAATATCATCACATCAAAATGTTCTGTACCTGAAGACTGTGGTTTTAGCATTGAGGTAGTTGGACACAAAAAAGAGTTTAAATACCACACAGGTAATCCTCACGTTTACAAGCTCATAGATGGCTTGAACGTGGTAGACTGCCCAGTACCGCAAAGCCTATTAAACGATCCGCCAAACGAGTTTTATGGATGGGCTGATTCTTTTAGAAGCGAGTTAATCAATTGGATTGCATCAACTCAGAATGATTGGGTTGAGATCCCTTCTTTTAGTGATGGTTTTAGATCTCAGGAAGTGTTAGAAATGTTCTTTGAGAAAGACAGCAACTCTCAACCAAGGTCTGTTTCAGCAGTCAACTAGTATTTCAAAGAGAGAAGTTACTAAAAAAGCAGGAATTTACTTTCCTGCTTTTTCATATAGGGGTGTAATGAATGTTAAGAGGGACATATTTATTTGGATATGCTTTCTTTTTTACAGTAGGTATTATCCATATATCAACAGGGAGTTTGACACCATTTCTATTAGAGGCTTTTAACAAGACAACAGATGATATTTCGGTCATAATCTTCTTTCAGTTTACCGGATTTCTGAGCGGAGTATTAATCGCACCGTTAATGATTAAGAAATACAGTCATTTTAGGACACTTACTTTAGCTTTGACAATAATGCTTGTAGCGTTAAGTATCTTTTTTCTAACCAAGGATTGGTATTATATTATTGTAATGGCTTTTCTCTTAGGATATGGGGCAGGCACATTAGAAACGACAGTTGGTTCGTTTGTTATTGCTAATTTCGAAAGTAATGCAGAAAAAATGAGTAAGCTGGAAGTTCTCTTTGGATTAGGCGCTTTATCTTTCCCATTATTAATTAATTCCTTCATAGATATCAATAACTGGTTTTTACCGTATTACTGTATATTCACCTTTTTATTCGTCCTATTTGTAGGGTGGTTAATTTTCTTGTCCAAGAACCGAAAGTACGCTAAGAATGCCAACCAACAAGTGACCTTTTCAGATGGAGGAGCATTTCAATACTTTATAGGAGATAGAAAAAAATCAAAGCAATTAGGCTTTTTTGTATTTTTTGCTTTCCTATATGCTGGAATCGAAACAAATTTTGCCAACTTTTTACCTTCAATCATGATAAACCAAGACAATGAACAAATTAGTCTTATAAGTGTCTCCTTTTTCTGGGTAGGGATCATCATAGGAAGAATATTGATTGGTTTCGTAAGTAGAAGGCTTGATTTTTCCAAATACCTTCTTTTTAGCTGTAGTTGTTTAATTGTTTTGTTGATTGCCTTCTCTTATATAAGTAACCCAATACTTCAATTGAGTGGTACATTTTTGATTGGCCTAAGTATAGCGGGGATATTTCCCATTGCTTTAACACTAGCATCAATCATTATTCAGAAGTACGTTGACGAAGTTACAAGTTTATTTATTGCCTCGGCAAGTTTCGGAGGAGCGATCATCTCTTTCTTAATTGGATGGAGTTTAAACCAGGATACGATCTTATTAACCATGGGAATATTTACAACTATGGCGGTCATTCTAGTAGGTATTTCTGTAAAGATTAGGAGAACTAAAACAGAAGACCCTATTTCACTTGAAAACAAAGCATCAAAAACACAGTAGAAAACGTATAAAATAAAGATACTAATAGACATATCGTATAAGCAGTGCAAATTCCTGAACATCTTGAATTTCATTCTTCAAGAGGAAATCTGATTTACGTTACAGCCTTGAAAAAGATAGAAACAAAGCGAAAAACACGCACCGCAGTGCGTGTTTTTTATTTAAAAATGCTAGGAAGCCCCCCTTCAATTTCTTCTGACGACGGATACCATTTTGTCACCAGATCCCGAAACAGCCGTTCCGCAAAAAGAATCTCTTCCTCGGTATAGCGGTCAAAAAATGACAGAAAACGCTGTTCAGCCTTCTGATGATAATATTTGTGCAAACTGTGCAGCTTTTTTCCAGCAGGCGTCAATCGGAAGTAGACCTCCTTTTTATTATCGCTGAGCTGTGTTCTGTGAAGGAATCCTGCGCCGAGCAATTTTGTGCTGATGCGTGATACAGTCGCTTTTGTCGTATTCATTTTTTCTGCTATCGACGTGACATTAATTGGTTCATTGTCCCCGACACAGGATAGAACATGAATTTCTGTCATCGTCAATTGAGATTTACTCCCGTGCTCTACATCCAGCTTCCCCAATTCGTCAGATAAAAAGGCTTTAATAAGCCCCTCCCATTTCTCCTGCTGATGAATGAGCTCCGCATACAATTCAAAAAGATTGCGTTTCGTATGATCTGTGTTCATCGGGTTTTCCATCCTTTTTCATTCGATTGTTTCTTCTATCATACCGTTTTGTTACAGATGAAACAATCGAATTGAATTATATTCGGCTGGTGACGGAAAACCAGCGGCTGATCCCTTTTTGAATCACCTCGGCACAATCGGGCGCTGATGCATCCACCGCCCAGGCTACATGTCCATCGGGACGAACCAATATGGTATGCACATCCCGCAACTTTTCATTCGGTTCTGCAAGCGAGGCGGTTACCGTACGTAAGCCTTTCACTTCGATATGCTCATCAGCTTCCTGCCTCAATGACAGCAAAACGAATGACCCGTTTTGGAAAAAGCTGTACAGCCATTCCGAACTGCCGTCGGAAAGAATCAGCTTCATGTCAGGGAGCCGTGCCCCGTTCAAACGATTCGGCGGCATGGTACGATCAGCTTCATATCTGACATCGAGTGCAGAAATTTGCCCTGCTACATATCGATTCACATCAGGGAAGGCCAGCAGCTCCGACATCATGCTTCGCAAATGGAGGCCTGCTTGAGTGAAATCGATCAGCTTTGTCTGTGCCTCCGTGTTTCTGAGGAGCCCTTCCGCTGCCGGATGCCGCTCGTCATGGTAGCTGTCCAAAAGCCATGAAGGCGCAGAGCCTTTGATGGCCGCCGCCAGTTTCCACCCAAGGTTCATTGCATCCTGAAGACCGACATTCAGTCCTTGCCCGCCCGCCGGAAAATGAATATGCGCGGCATCACCCGCAAGAAAGATTCTGCCGTCCCGATACCGTTTCGCTTGGCGCGCGGCGTTCCCGAACCGCGACATCCACGAAGGGTTGCTTAAACCAAAGTCAGTTCCGCAAATTCGCAGGAGGTCAGCTTTCAGCTCTTCCTCAGTCACAGGCACATCTTTCGGCGTTTGCGTGCGATAAGGGCTGATCACAACGACACGGTATCGGTCTGGAGATAACGGAACAATCATAACACCGCCCTCTTTTGTGCAAAGGGACAGCACGCCTGACGGCGGCGGAGAAAGGAGCACCACATCCCCAAGCGCAGCGGTGACAGTGCTGTCTGTTCCCGGAAACTCAATTTTTGCCTGTTTCCGGACGGTACTTCCGGCGCCATCTGCCCCAACGGCAAACTTGCTTGTGATCGTCCGTACACTGCCGTCCCGATCCTTAAAAATCGTTTGGACCGCTTCCCCGTTTTGCGTAACCGCCAGCGCCTCGGCACCCCGAAACACCTCTGTTCCCAGGCTTCGTGCATGATCTTCAAGAAGCTTTTCTGTTTTTGACTGCGGGAGCAAAAGCGTGTAAGGACAGCTCGTATCCAAGCCTGAAAAATCCAGACGGGTATCCAGCATTGAAAAATGTCCGGAAGGTATCTTGCTTCCCTTGGATACGAACCGCTCTAAAATCCCTCTCATCTCAAGGAGCTCCAGCGTTCGGGGATGCAGCGTCAATGCCTTGGAATGCGGAACAGGTTTTTCAAGCCGTTCAATCACACATGTTCCCACTCCGGCCATCGCAAGCTCAGAAGCCAGCATAAATCCGACCGGCCCTCCTCCTATAATCACTGCTTCATATTTCATCATCATTCACCACTCCTTTTGTTTCATGAAAAACGAACAAAAACCAATAAAAACGGCCCTCTAATCAAAAAATATATAAATTTTGTTACATAGGTAACAATTTTGATTATATCTCCTTACAAATTTTTCTTCAACACATTTTTCCAAACGGCATACAAAAAGACGCCTCTTCAATTAGCGTCTTTTTATTCGGCATCAGAAATCACACCGACAATATTTTTTTCTCTTATCGGACCAAAATGCCGGCTGTCGAAGCTGTATATGCGATTATCTCCAACGACAAAATATTTTCCTTTCGGCACCTTGCTTGTTCCCGTCACATCTTTCAAAGAAAAATCACCCGTTACATGGCTGCCGGCAGAAACAGATTTCAAATGCTTCAAAAATGGCTCAGCAACCTGCTTTCCGTTCACATACAGCTGATCATCTTTATATTTGATCGTTTCACCGGGCAAGCCGATTACCCGTTTAATCAGCACTTTATGATCAGGGCCTTTAAAAAGGACGATGTCAAAGCGATGGATGGTTTTAAATCGATGCGAAAATTTATTGACCAACAATTCGTTTCCTTCCTGGAAGGTCGGGTTCATACTGACGCCTTCTACCTTGTAATCAATAAAGACAGCATTTTTAACCTGAATGGCGAGAACAACGGACACTACACCGGCAAGAAACCAAAACCGTTTTTTCATGTTACTGTCTCCCTCCATCATGCTCACGCTGACTGGCTCTTACATGCAGATACCGCTCCACCTTTTTGCCGACATACCATAAGAGAGTGATCACCAATACGGCGATGACCGTTCGAATCGGCTGTGTAATCAGCGCGTGCAGATCATATCCGATGAAGCTGATCATAAAAATCATGACAAGCTTCCCCGAGGCTGCCGCCAAAATAAACGGCCGCGTTCCGATCCTTGACAAACCGGCAACAACATTCACCGCGGCTGACGGTGTAAATGGAAAACAAAGCAGAAGAAACATGGGACCGAAGCCGTGTCTTTCCACCCATAACATCAGCTTTCTGACAGACGGATGACTGCGGATAAATCCAAGCAATTTTCTCTGTCCGTATTGACGGACAATCAAAAAGACGAGAATGGAACCAGCAGTTGATCCCGCCCAGGATAGGATGAATCCTTCCCACAAGCCAAACGAGTTCGTATTCGCCACCACAAACACGATCAGCGGCAAAAACGGGAGAAATGCTTCAATTAAAGGCAGCAGCACAGCAATGAGCGGACCGAAAGCCCTATAGCTTTGAAATAATTCAGTTAAATGTTCTTGTGTCAAATAGGATAAAAAATGCTCCAACATTTATACTCCTTACCGGGTTTGTCTATCCTTATTCTACACATTATCAGCAGAAAACTAAAAAGTTTTGGTGATTTTTTCTGTCTTGAAACATTTCACCAGCCGATATAGAATACAAATAGAACAAACGTTCCCTTAGAAAGAAGGAGTCAATATGCCAAATCTGCAGGAGGAAATATACGATTTAATTGAACGGGCTCTCTTTTTGCCCATGGCCATTACGATTTTTAACCGTGATCTCGCCGGAATTGAAGAAAGCACATTAAAATTGAAGCATCCTTATAAACAGCTTATCAGCGAATCATTAAAAATAGCACAAAAGGATTTGATGGAGGTCAGAAAAGAACTGAGGAAAAGAAAAATTGCAATCCGCGAGACGGAACGCGATGAGGCCTTTACACTCTATACATTTGTCATCGACGGTTATGAAGAAAACCATCGCTATTTTAATCCGCGAATCCGTGAGCAGGTCAGCGAATTATTAACATACTATCTATTTGCCCCAGACAGACTCTGAGCCTTTTGAATCATACTGCCCGTTCCCTCTTCGGGCGATTCAGAGCATTAATTTCAGACAATTCACACTATACAAACAAAATAAATTTATTTATAATTCGAACCACAGCCTTTCACTCCAAAAAATGACATGTGCTGCGATATCTGCGACATCATTTTCAGTACGCTTAGGCTTGTACACCTCAATCCTAAATAGAAGGAGGATTCTATGAAACTGATTCACGTTCTTGCCGCTTTACCCTTTATCGGAATCTTACTCGGCATCCCTTTTGCAAATAAGGTGACCCCCTATGTGTTCGGCATGCCGTTTATTCTTGCCTATATTGTGATGTGGGCTCTTTTGACCTCTGCGCTGATGGCGATTGTGTATGTCCTCGACAAGGAAAATAAAAAGGAGGAAGCAGAATGAATGCAGCTCTCATCATCATCTTCGGTGTCCTGCTCTTGAGTATTTTTCTCGGTATACGCGCCCAAAAAGGAAAAGACATGAACCTGGAGCAGTGGACGGTCGGAGGGCGCGGCTTCGGAACTGTTTTCGTCTTCCTTTTGATGGCAGGCGAAATTTATACTACTTTTACGTTTCTCGGCGGCAGCGGCTGGGCCTACGGAAAAGGCGGTCCAGCCTTTTATATCATCGCCTACGGATGTCTGGCCTACATCCTTTCTTACTGGCTTCTTCCAGCAGTTTGGACGTACGCGAAACAGCATAAACTGATGTCGCAGTCTGATTTTTTCACAAAAAAATACAACAGTCCGCTGCTTGGCATTCTCGTTTCACTGGTCGGCATCGCCGCACTCATTCCCTATCTTGTACTGCAGCTGAAAGGCCTCGGGCTGATTGTATCGGAAACCTCGTACGGCAAAATCACCCCGACCGCTGCCATCTGGATCGGCGCTGTTTCCATCACGGTTTATGTTATGGTTTCAGGCATTCACGGGTCTGCCTGGATATCGGTTGTGAAGGACATCATGATTCTGGTTGTCGTTCTGTTTTTAGGTGTGTATTTGCCAATTCATTACTACGGCGGATTTCAAGACATGTTTCAGCAGATTGAAACGGCAAAGCCTGGCTTTCTTACGCTCCCCGAATCGGGACAAAGTGTGGCCTGGTTCAGTTCAACCGTACTCTTGACAGCGCTTGGTTTTTACATGTGGCCTCACACGTTTTCCGCTTCGTATTCAGCCGAAAACCCAAAAGTGTTTCGTAAAAACGCCATCATCATGCCTTTGTACCAGCTGGTCCTGCTCTTCGTCCTTTTCGTCGGCTTTGCGGCTATCCTGCAAGTTCCAGATCTGAATGGCGCAGACGGGGATTTGTCGCTTTTGAGACTGTCTCTGCAAGCATTTGACCCTTGGTTTGTCGGAATTATCGGTGCTGCCGGACTGCTGACAGCACTTGTGCCAGGGTCTATGATCTTAATGTCCGCCTCCACACTGTTTGCAAAAAATGTGTACAAGGTAATCGCGCCCCGCACGACAGAACAGCAAGTATCGGCGCTTGCTAAGTTTTTAGTGCCGGTGATTGCGCTGATTTCGGTGTATTTTACCTTCAAAGGCGGGAATACCATCGTTACGCTGCTTTTGATGGGCTACAGCCTTGTCACACAGCTATTCCCCGCCCTTTTGTTCAGCCTGCTCAAGCATAATATGGTGACAAAGCAAGGAGCTTTCGCCGGCATTATTGCAGGTGTCGGAGCAGTTACTTATATTACAATGACGGAAACGACGATCGGCACTTTATTTCCGGCTCTGCCGCAAGCCGCAAAAGACTTGAATGTCGGCATCGTCGCCCTGCTTTTGAATATCACGGTCATGATGGCAGTCAGCCTTATGACAAGGAAGGCGAAAAGCGCTGCGGCCGATCAGGCGGCCTAAGCATAAAAAAAGCAATCTGGACACCAGATTGCTTTTTCTTATTTACCGTTCACAGGCGATAAGATCTTTATCGCGGTCTTTGTTTTTATTGGCATCGTAAAGTGCCTTAGAAACGTAAGGCTTGTACTTCGTTTTTCCGCCTTTGTTTTTCACCTTCGATGTGCGGGCCACTCCGCCTTTGTATACTTTGTTTAGCTCCTTGCAGTTCTTATAGACCTTCACCTTTGTTTTGGCTTCCGCCACATGGCCAGCTCCGTATGAAAAACCGAAAACGAGACCGAGTGACAGCAAAACCGCCGCCGCTTTTTTCATGACGATTCACTCTCCCAACACCCAATATTTAGTTGATTTATAGCTCGAATTTATCATAATTCATATAGTCTTATTTGACAAGATAAATATGGAAGAAGGCTTTGTTTTTTCTTGTTTTCTTTTTCCTTCACTATTCATACTGCCAAAACATGTTTTTCTGCTTATGCTCAGGGGTACACATACGAATGTACACCAAACAGAAAAGGAGCGTTGCTGATGTCTGATTCAAATCTTACGAATCCTATAAAAGCATTTTTTCATGATGAATTTCCCGAACAATATCAAGAACCGCCAGGCCTGCAAAAGAACATGAAGCCTGTCCCTGATTGCGGAGAAAAAAGCTACAAAGGATCAGGTAAACTAACGGGTCGAAAAGCGCTTGTCACGGGCGGCGATTCCGGTATCGGCCGCGCTGCCGCAATTGCTTACGCCAGAGAAGGTGCCGATGTGGCTATTAACTACTTGCCCGAGGAACAGCCAGATGCTGAAGAGGTAAAAGAGCTGATTGAAGCAGAAGGCCGAAAAGCAGTGCTGATCCCCGGAGACTTGAGCGACGAATCCTTTTGCCAAGATCTAGTCAAACAGTCGCATCACGAACTCGGCGGACTTGATGTGCTAGCGCTCGTTGCAGGCAAACAGCAAGCGGTCGAAAACATCGAAGATCTGCCTACTGAACAAATCTATAAAACATTTGAAGTGAACGTCTTTTCCCTTTACTGGGTTGTAAAAGCGGCGCTTCCGTATTTGCCGGAGGGAGCTTCAATTATCACAACTACCTCAGTTGAAGGCTATAATCCAAGCCCGATGCTGTTAGATTACGCAGCAACGAAAAACGCCATTATCGGCTTTACCGTCGGACTGGGAAAACAGCTTGCTTCCAAAGGCATCAGAGTAAATTCAGTTGCGCCCGGACCAATTTGGACACCGCTGCAAATTTCCGGCGGACAGCCGACGGAAAACATCCCGAAATTCGGACAAGGCACGCCGCCAGCTCCATTAAATCGCGCTGGGCAGCCAGTGGAATTGGCCGATGTTTATGTATTTCTAGCTTCAGAGAATTCAAGCTATGTGACATCTCAGGTATATGGCATCACCGGAGGAATTCCGACGGCATAGCTTTATGAAAGGAGCTGCCCTGTTCGGTCAGCTCCTTCCTATTTTTCTAATACCGTTCCCCGAGCTCACGCAAAATAAAATCATAAATCATCTTCGTCCGCTCTTCTTTCGGGTACAGCATAAATTCCTGTCTTTTCGGCACGCGGTGGTCGATTCTGTCTTGGAATTTGGTTCTGAGCCACGCTGTTCGGTATACCTGGTTCTCGAACGAATTATAAGAGATCGGCAGCTCCATCGTTTTCCCATTGGAAAACGTCACTTCCGTATCGTCGAATTCAGTCGCTTTGAATTCTTTTACATGCACATGGGAAATCCAGCCGCATTGGGGTCTTGTCGAAGAAAGTGTAGGGAATAAAAAGATTTGGTTCGAAGGGTCCACCATGATCGGCGGCTTGTGTGAAATTTTTGTCACTTCATAAGTTCCTGCTTTTCTTCCCGCATAGCTTGATCCAAAAAATCGGCAGCTTCTGTCGACAATTTGCAGCGGCTTCATGTTTACATAAAACACGCAATCTTTTTCAATAATTTTGGAACAGATTTTGCCGTCTATTTCTTCTGGCAGCACGGCAATTGTTGCGCCGTTCACTTCATACGATTCTAAAGGTGCGTCTGTTTTCTGACTCATATTATGGCCTCCATCCTTTTTCTGCAAAATTTATACTAATAATCTATCATCTGTTTTTATAAAACGACAGGTTTTTTTAACATTTAAGATAAAATCATCTTTTAATGATATTTAATGGTACTAAATGACTAGTAATAAACCGATTTTACTTTCATAAGACTTGCCGGTTTACGGCATTTTGCAGGATATGTCGATAGATTGCCAAGTATTAGTTGTCTAAAAATTATAAAAATTTATTGATTTTTTCGACCGTTATCCATATACTATAAAAAAGGCATTGGGGGGATTCTTTATGAAAGAGAAAAAATCGTACACTGAGCTCATGAAGTCCCGCAACACGCAAAAAACAAAAGAATTCGATGTCACAATGACGGATATTTACATTCAAATGGTGCTCGATGAATCCTTGTATAACCGTCGGCTTGCCATGCTGACGGACCAAATTAACAAAGCCTTGGACGAAAAAGATAAAGATGCGTTTCTTACGCTCTCTAAAGAATATGCAGCGCTCAAGCAGAGCGAATAAGCCAATCCTTCAAGGATTGGCTTTTTATTATCCGTTCACAATTGTTCCGCCATTGACGTGAATCGTCTGCCCTGTGACGTATGTGGAATCGTCGCTGGCAAGGTATAGATAGCTTGGCGCCACTTCGACCGGCTGTCCCGGGCGTTCCATCGGCACGTCTGAACCAAACACTTCCACGTCTTTTGCGGCAAAGCTGGCCGGGATAAGCGGTGTCCAAATGGGACCCGGTGCCACTGCATTGACCCGTATGCCCTGCTGAACAAGCGACTGGGAAAGGGACCTTGTAAACGTAACGATCGCGCCTTTTGTCGCTGAATAATCGATCAGCGTTTTATTGCCTTTATAGGCGGTAATTGAAGCGGTATTAATAATAGAGCTCCCTTTCTTTAAATGAGGCAGCACTGCCTTTGTTAAGTAAAACATGGAAAAAATGTTTGTTTGGAAGGTTCTGATCAGCTGGTGGCTGGTGATTTTTTCAATGCTGGGCTGGACATGCTGCTCAGCTGCATTGTTAACCAATATATCAATGGATGGAAACACTTGGCTTGCCTGCCCGACCACATCATTGCAAAACGCTTCATCCCCGACATCTCCTGCAATCAGCAGGCATTTTACCCCTTCCTTTTCTACATACTGCTTTGTTTCCTCGGCGTCCTGATGTTCATTCAAATACACAATGACCACATTAGCCCCTTCTTTTGCGAATAACACCGAGACAGCGCGTCCAATCCCGCTGTCTCCTCCAGTAATAATAGCGGTTTTGCCCTCTAATTTTTTCGCTTTCTTCGGCTTATCAAAAACCGGACGCGGGTCCATCAGATATTCAAAACCAGGCTGCTGGTTCTGGTGCTGAGGCGGTAATGTTTTCTTTTTTTGATTCGCCAATGAAATCACTCCTTTTCAACCTTATTATGTTATGAACAATGCCTGCTTCCTATGTATGAAAAGATAGAATATGGAAAAATTAAGAATAAATCTGATTGGAGGTATAACGGCTTGGCTAATCAACATTTTGCAAAGGAAGCACCTGAAACATACTGGAAAACATCAACTGACCTGCCTTCTTTTCCTGCGCTTCAAGAGGACACTGAATGTGACGTCACCATTATCGGAGGCGGGATTACGGGAATCACAACGGCATATGAACTTACGAAGAGAGGCTTCCGTGTCGTTTTGATTGAAGCAAATCAGGTTCTTAACGGAACCACTGCGCATACAACTGCTAAAGTTACCGCACAGCATGACATGATATACGACGAATTTATCCGCCATTTCGGATTAAACCATGCGAGGCTTTATTATGAAGCAAACCAAAACGCAATTGATTACATAAAAGGCATTGTGGATGAACATCAAATTGATTGTGAATGGATCGAGCAAGACGCATATCTTTATACGGCAAATGAAAACGCTGTTCAAAAAATCCGCACCGAGCATGAGGCATACACAAAGCTCGGAATTGAAAGAGACCTTATCAAGGATCTTCCAATTCCCTTAGGTTCTAAGCTGGCGCTTGTCATGAAGAATCAAGCTCAATTTCATCCGCTGCAATACTTAAAAGCGCTTCTGGAGCAAATTGTTCAAAAAGGCGGCCGAATTTATGAAGAGACCGTTGCGCTTGATATCAAAAAAGGCGAAAGGCCCGAAGTGGTAACAAAAAGCCGGCACGCCATTAAGAGCAGCTTTATCATATGCTGTTCCCACTTCCCTTTTTATGACGGAGGCGGATTATATGCTGCGAGAATGTACTCCGACAGATCTTATGTCCTTGCCATCAAGCCGAAGATCGAGTATCCCGAGGGCATGTATTTGAGTATCGATCAGCCGTCAGTGGCGCTCCGCTATACGGTTGTAAACGGTGAAAAGCTGATTCTCTTCAGCGGAGTAAGCCATAAAACAGGCCAGGGAAAAGCCATGTCTACACATTATGAAACACTGAGACAACTGGCCGAAAGCACAATCGGCATCGAAAGCATTCCATATTATTGGTCCACACAAGATCTAGTGACGATCGACAAAATCCCGTTTATCGGGCCGATGTCGGAAAATGAGGACAATATTCTAGTAGCGACCGGGTTCAAAAAATGGGGCATGACGTCCTCAGCAGTCGCAGCCACTCTATTGTCAGACCTTGTAGAGAAAAAAGACAATCCATACGAAAGCATTTTCACTCCGTCCCGTTTCCATCTGAATCCCGGGTTGCAGAAAGTGATTTCCTACAATGCCGATGTCGTCAAGCATTTGATTAAAGGAAAGCTTGAAAAGCCTGATGTCCAATTTGAAGACATTTCGCCAGGAGAAGGGAAAGCCGTCACCATAAACGGCAGGCGAGCGGGAGCATTTCGGGATGAGACAGGCTGCCTCCATCTCGTTGATACGACTTGTACCCATTTAGGCTGCGAGGTCGAGTGGAACGACAGTGAGCATACGTGGGATTGTCCGTGCCACGGGTCACGCTTTAAGCCATCTGGCGAAGTTGTAGA
This sequence comes from Bacillus sp. SIMBA_008, assembly GCF_046535495.1. NCBI lineage: Bacteria > Bacillati > Bacillota > Bacilli > Caryophanales > Bacillaceae > Bacillus > Bacillus sp. SIMBA_008. The sequence continues at coordinate 814,547 of NZ_JAWRWL010000002.1, forward strand.
GGGTCCGGCCATTAAACCATTAAAACAAATAGATCTCGATTAAACCGTTCATTTTAATGAACGGTTTTTCAAATATTTTTCATCTGCAGCTTCATTCATGTTTCCCTTGGCCGATAAAAAAGAAAAAGGCTTAAAAAGCCAAAAAGTAAAAATTATATTTTTCCCAAGGGGGATCATTGTATTGTTATTTAAAAAAGACAGAAAACAAGAAACAGCTTACTTTTCAGATTCAAACGGACAGCAAAAAAACCGCATTCAGCTCACAAACAAACATGCAGATGTCAAAAAACAGCTCAAAATGGTCAGGTTGGGAGATGCTGAGCTTTACGTGTTAGAGCAGCTTCAGCCACTCATTCAAGAAAATATCGTAAATATCGTTGATGCGTTTTATAAAAACCTTGACCATGAAAGCTCATTGATGGATATCATTAATGATCACAGCTCAGTTGACCGCTTAAAACAAACGTTAAAACGGCATATTCAGGAAATGTTTGCAGGCGTTATCGATGATGAATTCATTGAAAAGCGTAACCGAATCGCCTCCATCCATTTAAGAATCGGCCTTTTGCCAAAATGGTATATGGGTGCGTTTCAAGAGCTTCTTTTGTCAATGATTGACATTTATGAAGCATCCATTACAAATCAGCAAGAACTGCTAAAAGCCATTAAAGCAACAACAAAAATCTTGAACTTAGAACAGCAGCTTGTCCTTGAAGCGTTTCAAAGCGAGTACAACCAAATCCGTGATGAACAAGAAGAAAAGAAAAACCTTCTTCATCAGAAAATTCAAGAAACCTCTGGATCGATTGCCAATCTGTTTTCAGAAACAAGCAGATCAGTTCAAGAGCTTGTGGACAAATCTGAAGGCATTTCTCAAGCATCCAAAGCCGGCACTGTAACATCCAGCACTGTTGAAGAAAAGTCGATCGGCGGAAAAAAAGAGCTAGAAGTCCAGCAAAAACAGATGAACAAAATTGACACAAGCCTTGTCCAAATCGAAAAAGAAATGGTCAAGCTGGATGAAATCGCGCAGCAAATTGAAAAAATCTTCGGCATCGTCACAGGCATAGCTGAACAAACAAACCTTCTCTCGCTCAATGCATCTATTGAATCCGCCCGCGCTGGAGAACACGGCAAAGGCTTTGCTGTCGTGGCAAATGAAGTGCGGAAGCTTTCTGAGGATACGAAAAAAACCGTCTCTACTGTTTCTGAGCTTGTGAACAATACGAATACACAAATCAACATTGTATCCAAGCATATCAAAGACGTGAATGAGCTAGTCAGCGAAAGTAAAGAAAAAATGACGCAAATTAACCGCTTATTCGATGAAATCGTCCACAGCATGAAAATCAGCAAAGAGCAATCAGGCAAAATCGACGTCGATCTGCAAGCCTTTCTTGGAGGGCTTCAGGAAGTCAGCCGCGCCGTTTCCCATGTGGCCGCTTCCGTTGATTCGCTTGTCATCCTGACAGAAGAATAACCATCAAAAACCGGTCTGCGATACGGCCGGTTTTTTTGCGTTCATTATGTAAACTTAAATTAAAAATCAGTTGACATAATAATTACCTGCATTTATTGTATAACCATATTTGATTACTGTTTGGAGGATTTCACATGCTGAAATTAATCGACATGATGCATATTGCGATTTTCACCGCGCTGATGGCAGTGCTCGGCTTTATGCCCCCTCTCTTCTTATCCTTTACACCTGTTCCGATTACATTGCAAACGCTTGGTGTCATGTTGGCAGGCAGCATCCTCAGGCCAAAGTCTGCTTTCTTAAGCCAGCTTGTCTTTTTGCTGCTCGTCGCCTTCGGAGCGCCGCTGCTGCCCGGCGGACGAGGCGGTTTTGGTGTGTTTTTCGGACCGAGCGCAGGCTTTTTGATTGCTTATCCCCTCGCTTCATGGCTGATCAGTTTAGCCGCTAACAGGCTGCGGAAGGTGACAGTATTGCGTCTCTTTTTCACTCATATCGTATTCGGCATCATCTTTATTTATCTGCTTGGTATACCGGTACAAGCTTTTATCATGCATATTGATTTGTCACAGGCCGCCTTCATGAGCCTTGCATATGTGCCTGGTGATTTGATAAAAGCGGCTGTATCTGCATTTCTGGCGATAAAAATCACTCAAGCCTTGTCTCTTTCTGATACGATGTTTACAAAAGGAGGATGACACTACATGACAATTACTCATACCTATTCATCTACTGCCGAAACATCGCCCGGCCGTGTAGCGATCCAGACTGAATCGGAGCAAATCACGTACCATGATTGGGATCGGCTTGTCTCTCAAACCGCAAATTGGCTGCGGTCACAGCCGAGCATGCCGAATCGTGTGGCGATCCTGCTCCCAAATAGTCTGGCGTTTTTACAGCTGTTTGCCGGAGCCGCAGCGGCTGGATGCACAGCCATTCCCATCGACACACGCTGGAGCCCGGCTGAATGTAAGGAGCGGCTGTCCATAAGCAATGCGGATCTTGTGGTTACTTTAGCCTTTTTTAAAAACAAACTGACAGATAGCCAGATACCTGTTGTTTTGCTGGATAACTGTATGGCAGATATTTCTGAAGCAACCGCTGATCCCTTGCCTACCATTGATCCGGAGCACCCTTTTTATATGGGATTTACGTCGGGCTCGACAGGAAAACCGAAGGCCTTTACGCGATCTCACCGCTCATGGATAGAGAGCTTTACCTGTACAGAAACAGATTTTTCAATTTCATCAAATGACACGGTATTGATTCCCGGGACGTTAATGTCCTCTCACTTCCTATATGGGGCTGTCAGCACTTTGTTTCTCGGAGGAACCGTTTGTTTGCTGAAAAAGTTTTCTCCTGCCAAAGCGAAGGAATGGCTGTGCCGTGAATCCATCAGTGTTCTCTATACCGTACCGACGATGACAGACGCCCTCGCAAGGATTGAGGGTTTTCCCGACAGTCCCGTCAAAATCATTTCATCCGGCGCAGACTGGCCGGCAGAATCCAAGAAGAAGCTTGCCGCTGCATGGCCTCATCTCAAGCTGTACGATTTTTACGGCACATCAGAGCTTAGTTTTGTGACGTTTTCTTCACCGGAAGACAGCAAACGGAAGCCGCATTCAGCGGGCCGCCCTTTTCATAATGTCCGGATCGAAATCCGCAACGCTGGAGGAGAACGCTGCCAGCCAGGAGAAATCGGAAAAATATTTGTCAAAAGCCCGATGAGGTTTTCCGGCTATGTGAACGGCAGCACACCAGATGAATGGATGACAGTAGATGATATGGGCTACGTTGATGAAGAGGGCTTTCTATACATATCAGGAAGAGAAAACGGGATGATCGTGTACGGAGGATTAAATATTTTCCCAGAAGAAATTGAACGTGTGCTTCTCGCCTGCCCAGAGGTTGAAAGCGCGGCTGTCGTTGGCATTCCCGACGAGTATTGGGGAGAAATCGCTGTAGCTGTCATTCTTGGAAACGCTAATGCCAGAACACTGAAAGCCTGGTGTAAACAGAAATTAGCCTCCTATAAAATTCCGAAAAAATGGGTGTTTGCAGACAGCTTGCCGGAAACGAGCAGCGGAAAAATTGCCCGTTCCAGAGTGAAAAAATGGCTGGAAGAGAGTGTACAGTATAAATGAATGCGGTTATTGTTGATGCAAAACGAACGATCTTTGGAAATCAAAACGGACTGCTGAAGCCCTTCCTGCCGGAGGATTTGGCGGCTCCCATCATCCGCTGTCTCAGCCGAAAGCTAGAGGATCAAGTTGACGAGGTCATTCTCGGAAACGCTACTGGCAGAGGCGGCAACCTGGCCAGACTGTCAGCCCTTCAAGCCGGACTGCCTTTATCGGTTCCCGGAATGACAATTGACAGACAGTGCGGCTCCGGCCTTGAAGCTGTGCGCTATGCCTGCAGCCTTATTCAAGCGGGAGCCGGCACGATGTATATCGCGGGCGGCTCAGAAAGCAGCAGCCAATCCCCTTTTTCAGAACGGGCTCGCTTTTCTCCAGATGCGATCGGCGATCCAGACATGGGCATTGCGGCAGAATATACGGCTGCACGCTATTCCATCAGCAGAAGCATGCAGGATGAGTACGCGCTTCTCAGCCATCAACGCAGCAGGAACGCGCATGATGAAGGATTTTACCGTGAAGAAGTTGTTGCTCTCGGGGAATTGGAGACGGACGAAGCATTTTTGAAAACGCGGCCAATAGAAGCGATTATTCCCCGTGCAAAGCCGGTTTTCGACACCAGCTCCGGAACAGTCACAGCAGCCAACAGCAGTGGCATAGCAGACGGAGCAGCCGCTCTTTTGGTAATGGAAGAAGAAAAAGCAGCAGCCCTGGGACTTAAGCCTGTGCTTCGGTTTATCGGCAGCGCTGTCAGCGGCATTCACCCCAACTTTCCGCCCGCGGCACCGGTTGTCGCGATTCGTCAGCTCTTACATACACACGATGTAACACCTGATGATATCGATTTATTTGAAATCAATGAAGCCTTTGCCGTCAAAATTTGTGTCTGCTCGCAAGAACTCGGCATTCCCTTTTCAAAAATCAATGTGCGCGGCGGCGCCTTAGCTCTTGGCCATCCGTACGGTGCATCAGGTGCAGCTCTGGTAACCAGATTGTTTTATGAAGCGAAAAGACGGCCAGACTGTCAATATGCTGTTGCAGCCATCGGAAGCGGCGGCGGAATCGGACTGGCTTTATTATTTGAAGTTCTTGCATAGGCTTTTTCATAGGACACACGCTTTCGATTTAGTATAATAGCGATATGAATAAAGTCAGGAAGGGGATTTTATGACAGCCGTTTGTTTAGTAAGACATGGAGAAACCGATTGGAACCTGCAGCAAAAATGCCAAGGCAAAACCGATATCCCGCTAAACGCAACAGGTGAACGCCAAGCAAGAGAAACCGGAGAATATGTAAAGGACTTTTCTTGGGATATTATTGTGACGAGCCCGCTGAAAAGAGCGAAAAGAACCGCGGAAATTATTAATGAATATCTGCATCTTCCGATAGTCGAGATGGATGATTTTAAGGAACGCGATTACGGCGACGCGGAGGGCATGCCGCTGGAGGAACGGACAAAGCGCTATCCAGATAACATCTATCCGAATATGGAAACCTTAGAAGAACTCACTGACAGGCTGATGGGCGGTTTGGCAAAAGTGAATCAGGCGTATCCAAACAAGAAGGTGCTGATCGTGGCGCACGGTGCGGCAATTCACGCCCTGCTGACAGAAATATCCGGCGGTGACCCGGAGCTTCAAAGCACCCGTCTCGTCAACGCCTGCCTCAGCAACATTGAATTTGCAGAAGAAAAATGGCGGATAAAAGACTATAATATCAACAGCCACTTATCCGGCTTTATCAAATAAGAAAAAGACAGGCGTTTGCCTGTCTTTTCTTTTATTTCTTAGCAGCCGGCATCTCTTTTTGAAGCTCGTCCAAAATGGCATTCGCCCCGTCTACACTGCGGCGCAGAGACCACACCGCACGATCCACGTGGTATACATGCCCGTTTTTCACTGCCTTCAGTTTTTTCCAAAGGACATTCTTTTCGATCGGGCGTTTACCGTCGGCGTCGAGGTCATCTGTTTTTCCTGTCATCAGGATGATCACATCCGGATCTGTTTTCAGCAGCTGCTCCAGTGTCATTTTCATATTCACAGAGTCGCCGCCATTGCTTGAATCGCTATTGCCTGACGTACTGATTGCATATCGGTAGCCGACCTGTGTTAAAAGTCTCGATGTAAAGAAGTTTTCATCCCTGGCCATAATGGTATCATTTGTATTTCCGATCAAAAGCACGGACTGGCTGTTCGCGCTGATTTTCTGCTTTGTCTCGCTAAGCTTTTCTTCATGCGCCGTCAGCTTTTTCTCCATTTCCTTCTCCTTGCCGACTGCTTTTGCAATCGTAAGCGAAGCGTCAATTGTATCCTGATAATCAGCATTTAAATTATTAAGTGCAATCGTCGGCGCTATTTTTTTCAGCTGATCGTACACCTTCTTATGCCGGGTCGTGTCAGCAATAATTAAATCGGGTTTTAATGAAGCGATTTTTTCCATGCTTGGCTGTGAGCGAGTGCCGACAGATGTGTAGCCGTCAATTTTCTTCAGCACATCCTTGTTGATCAGCTGCTTCGCTTTGTTGTCATCGGCAACCCCGACAGGCGTAATGCCGAGATCAAGCAGTGTATCAATAAAACCTAGCTCAAGAACAACAACCCGCTTCGGATGCTCAGGCACATTTGTCTTCCCTAAATCATGTGTTACCGCCACTTTATGTTCTTTACTGTTTTGATTGCCGCTTGAAGACGAGCAAGCAGCCGTTAAGACAGAAAGAAGTAAAACTGTAAGAATAATCAGTGTTTTTTTCATATGTTCCAGTCTCTCCTGTTGGTAGTTTCTATGGTTAAGATGTCCAAGAGTAGTATAACACGGAATGAGAATCATTATCACCAATTATTTTTAAAATGAGAAGAGAAAGTTCGGCTTACAGGAAAATCTTGTTTCGCGACACAGCATTTCAGCAGCTGATCATCCTGTCCACAAAAAAGCTTGCAGAAAAATAACATTCTCTGCAAGCTGATCCTGTTAAAGCTTCACAATCACTCTTCCTTGAATGCGATTTTGCAAAATATCTTTTAACGCACCCGGCGTTTCTTCCAATGATACTTCCCTGTCCACGATGGTCAGCAGCTGATCAGGCTTGAGATCAGAAGACATGCGCTCCCAAACAGCGGCTCTGACGTCCATCGGACAATATACTGAATCGATTCCGAGCAGGCTTACTCCGCGAAGAATAAAAGGATACACGGTTGCCGGAACTTCTCCTCCGCCGGTTAAGCCGCTCACTGCGACAGATCCGCCGTATTGAATTTTGCTTAAAAGCGAGGCAAGCTGTTTTCCGCCGACTGGATCAACCGCTCCCTGCCATTGCTGCTTGGACAGCGCCTTAAGCGTTCCGTCATAGACATCTTCCCTGCTGATTACTTCGCTTGCACCAAGCTGTTTCAAATAATCAGCCGCCTCCCGGTTTCCGGTACTTGCCACCACATCATAACCCCGCTTGTTCAGCATCGATACCGCAATTCCGCCGACACCGCCGGTTGCTCCTGTGACTAGCACGCTGCCTTTTTCCGGAGACAGACCGTTCTGTTCAAGCCGATGCACTGATAACGCCGCAGTAAATCCCGCCGTTCCGTACACCATCGCTTCTTTTAACGAAAGATTCTGTGGCAAAGGCACCAGCCAGTCACCAGGCACCGAAGCGTATTCACTTAATCCGCCATCACGTGAGACACCGAGCTCATAGCTTGTCGCGATCACCTCATCCCCCTCCGCAAAACGCGGATCATTGGAAGAGACGACCGTACCCGCAGCATCAATGCCTAAAATAAGCGGATACTCTCTGACGATATTGCCTCCTGCTTTTCCGGCCAGACCATCTTTGTAATTAATGCCGGAATAAGCAACTTTAATCAGGACACCATCCTTCGGCAAATCCTCTGTTGATATGGTTTTCACATGGACTGAAACATCATCGGCATTTTTTTCTGCCTGCAAGGCTTGAAATAACGTTGACATTCGGCACACTCCTTTTCATTTATATCGTAACCGAAGAACGTTCAAAAAACCAAATCATCAAGCCGCCATTTTCACTTCGCCGGCACATTGAGACAATAATGGACAAATCCGGTATCCTCTTCATAGCCGTTTTGCTCATACAAGCTTCTTGCCTTCCGGTTGTGGTGCTCAGTCTGAAGTGTTAAACATTTTGCCCCGTTTTGCCCTGCATAATCCTTTGCGGCAGAAAGCAGCCGGCCGCCGGCTCCCTTTGTACGCGCATGAGGAACGACAAATAAGTCATTTAATATGTATATCCTTTTCATTGACACAGAAGAAAACGTTGGATAGAGCTGGGTAAAGCCTATGAATTCTCCATTTTCTTCTGCTATCAAAATAACAGACTCGTGATTTTCCAAACGAGCTTTCAAAAAAGCCTCTGCCCCTTGCAAATCGGATGCCTGTCTATAAAATTCCCGATATTGGTTAAACAGCGGCGCAATGGCGGCCGCATCTGATGTCTTTGCTTGGCGAATGTTCATCTTATTTCTTCCTCCCTCTCAATAATTTTTTCATTCTATCCCTTTTCTGTAAAGTTTATTTTTCAGAATACTTTTATCATCATGCTTTGAAAAAATATCACGATAATATCCATTGTTCTCACGGAAGCACACGCAGGTCATTTGAACGAATTTTTTCGACAGGAATTTGCCGGGACTCAGGAGCATTTAACCTAAAAAAGCATGACATTTCAGCATAATGAACATTTACTCATGTCTATTTTCGTTCTTTTCTGTATGAAAATAGTTATTTCGAGTCTCTACGGAAATAGCGAGAGATGATATACCTAAATAGAGATAAAATCATCTCAAAAAAATGGGTCTACTAAAATATTATTCCATCTATTACAATAAATTCACAGAATAGTCTTTTAAGTAAGTCTACTCTGAATTTTTTTAAAAGGAGAGGGTAAAGAGTGAGAAGCAAAAAATTGTGGATCAGCTTGTTGTTTGCGTTAACGTTAATCTTTACGATGGCGTTCAGCAACATGTCTGCGCAGGCTGCCGGAAAAAGCAGTACAGAAAAGAAATACATTGTCGGATTTAAACAGACAATGAGTGCCATGAGTTCCGCCAAGAAAAAGGATGTTATTTCTGAAAAAGGCGGAAAGGTTCAAAAGCAATTTAAGTATGTTAACGCGGCCGCAGCAACATTGGATGAAAAAGCTGTAAAAGAATTGAAAAAAGATCCGAGCGTTGCATATGTGGAAGAAGATCATATTGCACATGAATATGCGCAATCTGTTCCTTATGGCATTTCTCAAATTAAAGCGCCGGCTCTTCACTCTCAAGGCTACACAGGCTCTAACGTAAAAGTAGCTGTTATCGACAGCGGAATTGACTCTTCTCATCCTGACTTAAACGTCAGAGGCGGAGCAAGCTTCGTACCTTCTGAAACAAACCCATACCAGGACGGCAGTTCTCACGGTACGCATGTAGCCGGTACGATTGCCGCTCTTAATAACTCAATCGGTGTTCTGGGCGTAGCGCCAAGCGCATCATTATATGCAGTAAAAGTGCTTGATTCAACAGGAAGCGGCCAATATAGCTGGATTATTAACGGCATTGAGTGGGCCATTTCCAACAATATGGATGTTATCAACATGAGCCTTGGCGGACCTACTGGTTCTACAGCGCTGAAAACAGTCGTTGACAAAGCCGTTTCCAGCGGTATCGTCGTTGCTGCCGCAGCCGGAAACGAAGGTTCATCCGGAAGCACAAGCACAGTCGGCTACCCTGCAAAATATCCTTCTACTATTGCAGTAGGTGCGGTAAACAGCAGCAACCAAAGAGCTTCATTCTCCAGCGCAGGTTCTGAGCTTGATGTGATGGCTCCTGGCGTGTCCATCCAAAGCACACTTCCTGGAGGCACTTACGGCGCTTATAACGGAACGTCCATGGCGACTCCTCACGTTGCCGGAGCAGCAGCGTTAATTCTTTCTAAGCACCCGACTTGGACAAACGCGCAAGTCCGTGATCGTTTAGAAAGCACTGCAACATATCTTGGAAACTCTTTCTACTATGGAAAAGGGTTAATCAACGTACAAGCAGCTGCACAATAATAGTAAAAAGAAGCAGGTTCCTCCATACCTGCTTCTTTTTATTTGTCAGCATCCTGATGTTCCGGCGCATTCTCTTCTTTCTCCGCATGTTGAATCCGTTCCATGATCGACGGATGGCTGCCTCTGAAAATCTTCACAAGCACCGGAGGATCAACCTGGCTCAGCCCCGTCACGGCCAAATCCTGAAACGTTTTAACAGCGGCTTCTCTGTTCTCTGTCAACTCGATCCCATACTGGTCAGCCTTATTCTCCTGATAACGCGAGACAGCATTAGAAAAAGGCGTAACCGCAAAGCTCAAAACAGAAAACAAAAGCAATAACAGCGGAAGTGCCGCAAGATCATGCCGCCCTTCTAAATGAAACATGCTGCGGGTTAGGCGAACCGTCCGCTTGTAAAGCTTATCAATGACATAAAATCCGGCGAGCGACACGAGCAAATAGCCAGCCAGACCGATGTAAACGTGCTTCATGACATAATGGCCCATTTCGTGGCCCATAATAAACAGAATTTCTGAATCGTCAAGTTTGTTCAGCGTCGTATCCCACAATACAATCCGTTTATTGGCCCCAATTCCTGTAACATAGGCATTCAGCGCATTTGTTTTTTCTGACATGTTCACTTCATATACATGGTCAGCCGGAATATTGGCTTCATCTGCCAGCTCTAAAATTTTGCTTTCAAGCTCTTTGTTTTTCAGCGGATAAAAATCATTGTATAAAGGATCGATAATGACCGGCTGAATAAAAAACAGAAACAGCGAAAACGGCACTGTTAACAGCCAGGCGTATAACCACCATTTTTTTTCATGCCTTTTGATCAGCCAATAAAAAACGAGAACGCAAAGCGTAAAGATTGGAAAGCTGATCCAAAAGCTGATAACCTGATCCTTAGCCCAGCTGGCCGTTGTCTGTGTGGAAATGTTATAGTCAAGCGATACTTGATAGCCTATCCAATCTAAAGGCAGCGTCACCAATGTTGTAATCAGCGAAAGCACAAACACAAAACCAACGGTCTGCAAAAACCGAAAAGGCACGGCCGCTTCGATCCATTTCTTGATTTTCTTTGAAACACCGCTGACAAGCAGAACAAAAAACAGAAACCAATCAAGTGGTACCCCGATAAAAAATAAAAAATTCTTGACATTCGAATACTGCTCGGCCACTGCCAACTCAGACGGCTTCATGAAAGAAGCCGGATCAGCCTGCGTCCCTTTCACGGCTTCCGGTATTGCGGAATCACCCGACAGGAAAAAATACCAATAAAAAAACAGCCCGTACAGCACGTAAGCAAGTCCTGCTGCCGCAATCCACTTGCGCATAACGCCTCACTCCTCACATCAACCCGTTACTTCTATTGTAATCATAAATTCAAATTCTTAGAACCAAGCTGTGTTCCGCACTTTTCCACCCTTTTAAGCATGGAAAGCCCGATCGCTGGGAAAACTAACAATGTTTGGAGTGATGCAAATGAAAAAAATAGTGGCAGCCATCGTGGTAATCGGTCTTGTGTTTATCGCATTTTTTTATCTTTACAGCCGATCAGGCGATGTGTATCAATCGGTAGACGCGGATTTGATCACACTGTCTTCAAGCGGCCAGGAAGATATCGAGATTGAAAAAAGACAGCACGTCAAAGATATGCTGGATATTATGAATCAGGGAAAACAGGTGAAGACAGAAAAAACATCAGCCCCTGATTACGAAGGGACAATCAAGTTTCATAAAGACCGGTATGACTCATTCAGACTATGGATTGACGGCAGCCAGCAAGCCGTTTTTTTGAAGGATGGCACATACTACAAATTAAGCAAAAATGATACAAAGGCGCTGCTAAATATTATTAAAAAAGAAGCAAAGGATTGAAAATGAAAAAGCGAAGCTAACCGCTTCGCTTTTTCATTTTATTGGGGCAAAATATCTCTCAGTGCCCGTCTGAGCATTTTCCCCGTCGCATTTTTCGGAATATCGTCAAGAAACGTAATGGCGGCAGGCCGCTTGTATTTTGCCAGATGCTTTTCACAGTGCTGCATGATGTCCTCCTCTGTTACCCCAGAGCGTTTCGGCACCACATATCCCTTTACCGCTTCCCCGCTTTGGGGGTCCGGCACGCCGATGACAACCGCCTCCTTGACGTCCGGATGGCTGTACAGCACCTCTTCCACCTCCCGCGGATACACATTGTATCCTCCTACAATGATCATGTCTTTTTTCCGGTCAACAATGTAAAAATAGCCGTCCTCATCCCGTCTTGCCAAGTCCCCCGTATAAAGCCACCCGTCTTTTAATGCATGCTCTGTTTCCATCGGCATTTTATAATAGCCCTTCATCACATTGGGGCCTTTCACGATCAATTCGCCGACCTGGTGAGCGGGCAGCTCGCGTCCGAGCGGATCTACGACCTTGTTTTCGACATGTAAGATACTTGTCCCGATGGAGCCCGGCTTCCTGCCCCTGTCAAACGGGTTAAAGCACGTGACGGGTGATGCTTCCGAGAGCCCGTAGCCTTCCAAAATGGTAACGCCGAATTTTTCTTCAAACGCCGTCAGCAACGCGACTGGCATTGCCGCGCCTCCTGAAATGCACAGCCGGATGGAAGAAAAATCATCTTTCTTTCCGTTTTCATGCTGAAACAAGTAATTATACATCGTAGGTACACCGGCAAAAATGGTCGCCTGCTGCTGCTTAACAAGCTTAAAAACAGATGCCGGACTGAATTGAGGCTCAATCAAGACAGTTGCGCCGCTCATCAGCGGTGCATTCATGCAGACGGTTAAACAAAACACGTGAAACATGGGAAGAGCGCAGACTACATTGTCCTGCTCATCCATTCCCAAATAGCCTGCGACATCGTTGGCATTGCTGTACAAATTCTGATGAGTCAGCATCGCGCCTTTCGGTTTTCCAGTCGTTCCTGACGTATATAGAATAACCGCGGTATCATCAGGGACAAGTTCTTGGTTTTGTTTAGCGGCAGATGTCGGCCGCAATATTTTTGCAAACGTTGTCATTTTCATCCTGACCTCTGGGTCCGCAGCTTCCGGCTCGGCCTCCCCCGTCTGGCATAAAATGACGAGCTCAACCTTTGGCAGCGATTCATGCATGCTCTCATAAAGCGGCAAAAGCTGGCTAACGCCCACGATCGCCTTTACATCGCCATTTGTCAGCATATAACCAATTTCTGTCGGCGTGTACAACGGATTGATGGGAACAACCACGATCCCAGCTTTTAAAGCGCCAAAAAACGCGATGATAAAATCAGGCGAATTGCCAAGCAGCAAAGCTAGATGGTCCCCTTTCTCCATACCGGCTTCCTGAAGGCCGTCCGCAAATCGCTGAATATATTCATTCAGCTCTTGATACGTCATCATGTGATCTTTAAACCTGCATGCGATGCTGTCGGGCTTCTCAGATGCTGTTTCTTCCAATTTTGAAACAAGATTCATTCTCCCACCCCTTAAAGTGAATGAATAGTCATTCATTATTGAAGCCAAGCTTTCTCCTCCATTATAGAGAAACTGAAAAAAACACTCAAGAGCAAAAAGCCCTGAGTGTCAGTACTGTCATAGTTTCTTCAATGCTTCGGCAATCGGCGTATCTCCTTCTGTCAGATCAAAGGCCCGATTTTCCGTATTCTTCTCATCTAAAGAGGCAATGACCGTTTTTGCAACGTCATCACGGGAAATAAATCCCCGCTCCAGATCCTTCGCTGCTGAAACAGTTCCCGTTCCAGGCTCATTGCGAAGGCCTCCCGGACGGATAATCGTATAGGTTAAACCGCTCGCTTCCAGAATTTTATCAGCATAATGCTTGGCCACATAATAAGGCTTGAGTGCCTCATTCCAATTTTCACGGTTATGGGCTTGCAGGGCGCTGACCATAATAAACCGTTTGATTCCGGCAATGTCCGCAGCTTCAATGGCTTTTGCCGCTCCATCGAGATCCACCAGCAGTGTTTTATCATAGCCTGTGCTGCCGCCGGAACCGGCTGTGAAAATGATCGCGTCACAGCCTTTTGCCGCAGCGGCGATTTCTTCCGGGCTGCCCTCCAGATTCGCAAGCACAGCTTCTGCACCGGCAGCTTCAAGAGACGCTTTCTGTTCTTCTTTTCTGACCATCGCTCTGATGGAATGATCAGGATTACCTTGGAATAAAGAGACGAGTCTTTGCCCGATTTGTCCGTTCGCTCCGATTAAAAACACTTTCATGTGAATCCCTCCTGCCTCCATTATTTCAAAAACACAACCGCTCTTTCAAACGATGTGTTTTGCCTTAGTAAATCAGATCAAGGAAATCCTCTTTCGTAATGTTCCCAAAGTAATGCTTGAGATTCACACCTTCGAGCACATCAGAGATGACGCTGCGTTCGTATTGTTTTCCGACCAGCAGGTTTTCAATTTCAGATACATCACCGACACCGAAGAAATCTCCGAAGATTTTGCAGTCCTCGATTTTGCCTTTCTTGACCTCTAGGCGCAAATCGATCGATCCAACCGGATAACGTTTCGAATGATTAAGGTTAAATTTCGGCGAGCGGCCGTAGTTCCAATCCCAATTCTGATAGCGCTCTTTCGAAATTTGATGAATGGTCTCCCAATCTTTTTCCGTCAGCTTATACTCCGGCACGTTTCCAATGTCGTTTGTGTTAAAAATATGGCGAAGCAAATGGCTGCGGAATTCTTCGGTGGTCATTTTATCATCGAGAAACTCACTGATGTTTGCCACTCGGCTTCTGATCGATTTGATGCCTTTTGATTCAATTTTATCCTTTTTCACCTTTAATGCTGATACAACATGATCAATGGCTGAATCAAACATGAGGGTGCCGTGGCTGAAAATACGGCCTTTCGTTGCAAACTGAGCGTTTCCGGATATTTTCCGGCCATCCACTACAATGTCGTTCCGGCCGCTTAATTCGGCTTCAACCCCAAGCTGATGTAACGCCTGAATCACCGGCTCAGTGAATTTTTTAAAGTTATGAAAGCTGTCCCCGTCATCCTTGGTAATAAAGCTGAAGTTCAAGTTCCCCAGATCATGGTACACAGCGCCCCCGCCTGATAAACGGCGGACGACGATAATCCCGTTTTCCTCTACATATTTTGTATTGATTTCTTCTATTGTATTTTGGTTTTTCCCAATGATAATAGACGGTTGATTCACATAAAAGAGCAAATATTGCTGTTCAGGGTCTAAATGCTTTACACAGTACTCCTCGATAGCAAGATTGATCCGCGGATCATTGATATTTTGATTATCTATAAATAACATGGTGCTCCTCCTTTATCCTTCCCACACAAAACCTGATTTCGCAATATTCACTTCTCCGTTAAAAACGGTTTTCGCTTCTTTGCGAAGATTGTCATGCACGCCAAAATGCGGCAAATGTGTCAGCAGCAGTTCTCCCGCTCCCGCTTCTTTTGCAATGCGCCCCGCTTCCAGGCTGTTCATATGGCCTGCACTTGTTCCGTCTTGATCGGCATAAAAATTGCATTCCGAGATCAATAAATCAGCATCTTTCGAAAACGGTATAAATGAATCCTGATAGCTGGAATCAGCAGTATAAACGACAGTGTGGCTGCCGTCAGTAATCCGCATGGCATAGCACGTCACCGGGTGAATTGTTTTTAAAAAGGTAATCGTAAACGGACCTGCAGTCAGCGGCTGATCCGGCTGATAGGCGATCCCTTTTGTATGTGTTTTATATGTAAGCTTTTGAAACTGTTCTATATCAGCATCATGTCCGTAAATCGGAAGCGTATGCTCTCCTTTGCCGAGAAACGAACCGACTTGCTTGGCAAATTGCAGCGGCCCGATATCAGCGATATGGTCATGGTGATAATGAGACAGAACGACTGCATCCAGCTTTTCCGCCGGCACATATCCGAACAGCTTAGACAAAACGGCACTGCCGCAATCAACAAGCAGAGAGTAATCACCTGACTGAAACAAATAGCCTGACGTCGCTTCATTTGCGGCCGGAAAACCGCCATAGCATCCGATAACTGTAACTTTCATAATGTCCTCCTATCTTTTCAAAAAAATTGATCCTCCTTCAATATACCCATTTTTCTTGAAAAAAGCATGTTTTAAACATTGTATCAAAACAGTTATTGATTTTTACAATCTGTTATATTACAATGAAATCACTACAAAGGGGAAAGAGGGATTGGTTATGCTGGGGAAAATCACAGAATTTTTTAGAAACCTGCCTTCGAAAAAGTGTGCGGAATGCGGAAAAAAGATAGAAGAGCAGCATGAGTGCTATGGTAATATCTGCAATGACTGTATAAAAGTAAACGATTTGTAATGAGCGAAAATCCCGCGCCTTACGCGTGGGATTTTCTTATTTTTTCACATATCTCTTAATTTTGAAATAATAGTCAGGTTAGGTCAAAGCTCACCTGTTTTTAGATAATTCTGGTGATTATCATAATGTCATTGAATATTCTTTATTTTCGAAATATAATTTACTATAGACGAATTGATTTCTTATCTATTATAATTTGATCTAATAGTGAGATTAAATATATGTCTATTCATGATATATGTTGATACTTTGTTTTTTGGGAGGTAATCTATGAAAAGAATTAAGTTTGGATTAGCCACACAAATATTCGTTGGACTTATTCTAGGTGTCATTGTTGGCGTCATTTGGTATGGCAACCCAGCATTGCCTACTTACCTGCAGCCAATCGGGGATCTCTTTTTACGCTTAATCAAAATGATAGTGATTCCTATTGTTGTCTCCAGCTTAATCATCGGTGTAGCCGGTGCAGGAAATGGAAAGCAAGTCGGTAAATTAGGCTTCAGAACGATTCTGTACTTCGAGATCATCACGACTTTTGCCATTATTCTCGGACTAGCCCTTGCAAACATCTTCCATCCGGGTACAGGAGTTAATATACACGAAGCTCAAAAATCGGACATCAGTCAATATGTTGAAACTGAAAAAGAACAAAGTAATAAATCAGTGGCGGAAACGTTCCTCCATATTGTGCCGACAAACTTCTTCCAGTCATTGGTCGAAGGGGATCTTCTAGCCATCATCTGCTTTACAGTACTATTTGCATTGGGTATTTCCGCGATCGGTGAAAGAGGCAAGCCTGTATTAGCCTTTTTTGAAGGTGTATCCCATGCCATGTTCCACGTTGTAAACCTTGTGATGAAAGTGGCGCCATTCGGCGTTTTCGCTCTTATCGGAGTGACTGTGTCTAAATTCGGACTCGGTTCTCTTATCTCTCTCGGAAAGCTTGTCGGATTGGTTTATGTCGCGCTTGCTTTCTTCTTAATTGTTATTTTCGGGATTGTCGCAAAAATTGCCGGCATCAGCATCTTCAAGTTCCTTGCTTACATGAAGGACGAAATCTTACTGGCGTTCAGTACGTCCAGCTCTGAAACGGTTCTTCCGCGTATCATGGAAAAAATGGAGAAAATCGGATGTCCAAAAGGCATTGTTTCATTTGTCATTCCGATCGGTTACACGTTTAACTTAGACGGTTCCGTTCTCTATCAATCTATTGCCGCACTCTTTTTAGCACAGGTATATGGCATTGATTTGACGATTTGGCACCAAATTACGCTTGTGCTCGTCTTAATGGTGACATCCAAAGGGATGGCTGCCGTGCCTGGTACTTCTTTTGTTGTCTTGCTTGCAACGCTTGGCACCATCGGCGTTCCGGCTGAAGGACTTGCCTTTATTGCCGGCGTAGACCGCATCATGGATATGGCACGTACAGTTGTCAACCTGACTGGTAACGCGCTTGCTGCCGTTGTGATGTCTAAATGGGAAGGCATGTTTAATCCTGCGAAAGCAGAAACTGTTATGTCCCAATCGAAAACAGAACAAAACGCAACCATTTCTGGTTAATGAAAAGCCTGCGGGGTTCTTGCCCCGCAGGCTTTTTTAATCTTTAACAAGCACAAACAGTTCTGTAATCAAAACAGTATCCTCATTCAGCTCCAGTTCACCGCTTTTGATCAGTTCCGCCCATGCCATCCGATGATCCTCTTGAAACTCCTCAATTCGGTCTCCATTGCCCTCTCCTTTGACTAACCTCATATCAGGCGCACCAAAGGTGGTTTCAAAGACATCTGTCACTTTTATATTGCATCTTGGATTGTCATGTTTATCATAAACGGTAACAAGCTGACCCGCTGTTTGATAAACGTCCCTCAATTCATCTTTTGAATACAATGATTTCGGCGCGCACGTGGCGGTTTTTTCTCCGGCAAGGATCTGCTGAATCAGCTGTTCTCCCAACCCATCATCACCTTCCCAGCCGAATGTGCTTTTCAGCTTATAAATCTTCATTGGTCCTCCCCCTTATACCATTGGTGACTGTACATAGTAATACAGAAGCTTAGCGGTATGGCGAAGAGATGATTTATGGGTGCGTTCAAATGCATGGGAAGCGTCAATTCCCGGCCCTATGAGGCCATGCACAATATCATGCCCGGATTTGATCGCTGCTGACGCATCAGACCCGTAGTACGGATATATATCAAGCTTATAGTCAATATGATGCTTCTCGGCTAATTGAACTAAATGCTTTCTGAGCTGATAATGATACGGCCCGCTCGCATCCTTCACACAGATTGATACTGAATATTCATCTGTCGCCTGCCCGTCACCGATAGCGCCCATATCAACCGCCAAATATTCAACTGTTTCAGGAGGAATATTCGAATTCCCGCCGTAACCGATTTCTTCATTATTGGAAATAAGAAAATGGGTTGTATACGGCAGCTCAATGTCTTCTGTTTGAATTTCATGAATTAAGCGGAGCAATAAGGCGACGCTTGCTTTGTCATCCAAATGGCGCGATTTAATAAATCCGCTTGATGTGATCTCGACACGGGGATCAAACGACACAAAATCTCCGACGCCAATGCCAAGCTCCTCCGTATCTTTCCGGCAGTGAACAGGTTCATCTAGGCGGATCTCCATATTCTCTTGATTCCGCTCAGCCTTTCCCACGTCTTTGTATACGTGCACAGACGTTTGATGCATTAAGATTGTGCCTGTGTACGTTTTTCCTGAGGCGGTTTCAATTTGGCAATACTCCCCCTCAATCGAGTTGTAGCGGAACCCGCCGATTAAATCGATTTTCAGCCGGCCGTCCGCTTTAATTTCCTTTACCATAGCGCCAAGGGTGTCAACGTGCGCAGTCAGCATGCGATGCCGGGATGTGTCGCGTCCTGGAAGCGTTGCAATTAAGCCGCCCTTGTGGTTCCGAACCGTTTCTACCTTCCATTCTTTTAAAAGGCTTTCAATATAATTGATCACCTCATATGTATTTCCGGTCGGGCTTGGGATCGATACCAGTTCTTTAATGAGCTCCATCGTTTTACGTACAGACGTCATAGGGCATTCCTCCTTTTATTTTCTACTTAAAATATACTCTTTTCCCGAGGGACCCGTCCAATCTTTTCCTATCAATCTCTCATATGCTGTAGAGAGCATGGGAAGAGGAGGGATTTCTATGTGCTGTCGTCATTCACATGAACAGAAATGTCGTTGTCACGATTGGTTCGATGATTTTTGGTTCTTTGACGAGTGGTTCGATAAAGATTTCCACGACCATTGCAAGAAAAAGAAAGAATGCCATGACCCTTGCGAGAAGAAGAAAAAGAAACACCATTGTTTCTCTTGTAAAAAACACAGACATTCTTGCTGTCATTGTAAAGACTGAATCAGAAATATTCTGATGACCCATGCTTAATGAATATTTCCATTCACATTTTTCCAAGCGGGCATTGCTGCTGCTTGGACCTTTTATTGAAACACCCTTTTTGCTTTTACAATCCAATAAACTGATAAAGCCGCTATAAGAGCAATAATGATTTCAACAGCTGCAGCATGCTCTATGATTCCTCTCTGATATAAAACCGCCGGTACATTAAACAGTGCATGTAAAAGAATAGAATACAACAAAAACAGCGGCCGGCGGCTTTTAACCGCGTACAGAACAAGCAGAGACAGCCCAATTTGGACGGCAATGGCACTGATTCTTTCTATTCCGCCCAGCATCCATTCATACGAAGGAGTATGCAGCAGCTGCTCCTGTATCGGCAAAAGCGCCCGTTTGACGTCGCCATTGACCAAAAGCTGTTCAAACGTCCCGCTATTGATTGCAAATGCGTATACAATAAGTGAGATAGAGGACAAGCCTGTAATCAGGATGGCTTCAAGCCCGCCATGGCCTGCCCCGAAAGCCAGACCATCCGCCCAAGTATGATGGCGCTTCATAAAAAATCGCATCATCATATACCTTCCGCACTCCTCAAAAATTCCGGCCATCAAGCAGCCGTAAACGCCATACCATAATGGATGTTGCATCACTTCTTTCGTGATTTCATTCACTTGCAGTACATAAACATGAACGCCGCCTTCCAGCAGCTGAGCGAAGACAAAAAACGTGAGAGCGCCAATAAAAAATACTTTAAGCGAGGCGCCATACTTTCGCTTAAACCATACAATCAGCCCGATTGGCAACAGAAACGCAATAGCCCCGGATAATGCCAAAAAGACTACTGCTTCTTGACTGACCATTTTTCAGCCTCCTTTTTCTTTTTCATAGATTCCCTATTCTACACTTCTCTTTTTTTGTAAAAAAACCTCCTTTTTAGTACCAGATACTAATATCTAGTGTTATAATCTGACCATAAGGAGTGATTCATATGTCAAAAGCAAAAATTACAGCTATCGGCACCTATGCGCCGAACAGACGTTTAACCAATGCAGATTTAGAAAAGATCGTTGATACCTCTGATGAATGGATCGTTCAGCGCACAGGAATGAGAGAACGCCGGATTGCGGATGAACATCAATTTACCTCTGATTTATGCATAGAAGCGGTGAAGAATCTCAAGAGCCGTTATAAAGGAACACTTGATGATGTCGATATGATCCTCGTTGCCACAACCACATCCGATTACGCCTTTCCGAGTACGGCATGCCGCGTACAGGAATATTTCGGCTGGGAAAGCACCGGCGCGCTGGATATTAATGCGACATGCGCCGGGCTGACTTACGGCCTCCATTTGGCAAATGGATTGATCACATCTGGCCTTCATCAAAAAATTCTCGTGATCGCCGGAGAGACGTTATCAAAGGTAACGGATTATACCGATCGAACGACATGCGTTCTGTTCGGCGATGCCGCTGGTGCGCTGTTAGTGGAACGAGATGAAGAGACGCCGGGATTTCTTGCGTCTGTACAAGGAACAAGCGGGAACGGCGGCGACATTTTGTATCGTGCCGGACTGCGAAATGAAATAAACGGTGTGCAGCTTGTCGGTTCTGGAAAAATGGTGCAAAACGGACGCGAGGTATATAAATGGGCCGCAAGAACCGTCCCTGGCGAATTTGAACGGCTTTTACATAAAGCAGGACTCAGCTCTGATGATCTCGATTGGTTTGTTCCTCACAGCGCCAACTTGCGCATGATCGAGTCAATTTGTGAAAAAACACCGTTCCCGATTGAAAAAACGCTCACTAGTGTTGAGCACTACGGAAACACGTCTTCGGTTTCAATTGTTTTGGCGCTCGATCTCGCAGTGAAAGCCGGGAAGCTGAAAAAAGATCAAATTGTTTTGCTTTTCGGGTTTGGCGGCGGATTAACCTATACAGGATTGCTTATTAAATGGGGAATGTAACAAAAAAAGAACTTGTTTCCAAGGAAACAAGTTCTTTTTCTTTATGAAGCCGGCTGTTCTTCTGATGATTCTTCCTTCCGGCTTAACATTGTAAAGTAAGTAATGCTTAGTGCAATCATGACGAGGGCGATGCCGATTAAGACACCGGCCATCTGCCACATGTAGCCAAAGTCACCGTTTGAAATGACCGCTCTGAATCCGTTAATGCTGTAGGTCATCGGCAACGCGCCATGGATGACCTGATAGAAATTCGGGAGCAATTCAAGCGGGAAGGTTCCTCCGCTCGCTCCCAGCTGCAGCACTAAAATAATGACTGCGATAAAACGTCCAGGGTTGCCCATCGTGGTAGCCAAAAATTGAATCATCGCCAGGAAAGCGAGACTCGTAATGATCGTAAACACGTAAAATCTCCACGTGCTCTCTACCTCGAGACCAATTCCCAATAGAAGAACCGTCGCCACAATCAATGATTGAATGATTCCTACAAGCATCATGACATTGAATTTGCTGAAGAACCACTCAAAACCGTTTCTCGGACGTCCTGACGCTTCCTTCAGCGGGAAGACAACCGTCAGCATGATGCCGCCGACATACAAGCCCATTGACAGGATATAAGGTGTCAGCCCTGTTCCATAGTTAGGAACGGAATGAATGGCATCATCTTTGGTTTTAACCGGATCCGCAAACATGCCATATGTTTGATCATCAGCATCGATATCTCCTGTTTGGTCAGCCGCATCCTTCAGCTTACTAGACAGCTCTCCTGTGCCGTCCAATAGCTTGCCTAAACCTATATCAAGTGATGCAGATCCGTCTGCAAGTTTTGATGATCCGCTTTGGACCTGTTTAGACCCGTCTAACAGCTTAAACAATCCGCCGGATACTTGGCTGCTTCCTGTCACCAATTGCTCTGAGCCCGCTTTTGCTTTTGCGAACTGCTTATTATATTCACCGATGCCGGCTGTCAGTTTAGTTTGGCCATCTGTCAGCTTCTGTGAACCATTGTATATCTTATCAGCTCCCTCAGTTAATCTGTCAATTGCATCTTGGATTGTTTTTGCGCCGTTATAAAGCTTAGATGTAGCTTCCGGCATGGCTTTCACCTGCGCCACCTGCGCTTTCACGTCTTCAAGAGAGCTTTTTATCGTTGCGATGTCAGGCAGCTGATCAGCTGAAGGAAGCCCACTTAAAATTTCATCAAAATCAGGCGCATCAACTTTCGGCAGCTGCTTTTCAACAGAGCTGATCAACTGGCTTTTTTGCTCCGCTGTTAAGAAATCACTCGAATTGATGAGATTTTTGAATGCCTGATCACGGTTTTTTAAGCTGTTTTCAAAGTCAGACAGCTGTTTTTTAAATTCCTTCATCGCAGTTTCTGATTTTTCCAGATTGTTTACAGCAGTTTCAAGCTTCGTTAAATCGAGCGCATTAATGAGCTTTTCCGCTTTTGCTGCTTTCTCAGAACCTTCTTGGGCTTTACTGTTGAGCTGATCCAGCCCGTCAGTAAGATTAGGCGCACCCTTCTGCACATTTTGAAGTCCAGCAAGAAGTTCATTCATCTTGCTTGTCAGTTCGCCTGATCCTGCTGCAAGCTGACTAGATTTATCATAAATCTGGTTGCTACTGTCCTGGAATTTACCGAGCGAGCTATCAAGTGATTGGATGCCGCTCGTCACCTGAGCCGCTCCATCTGCAAGCTGCGCTGTTTTGTCACTGATGGTAGCGGTGCTTTCCTTCAGCTTCGCCAGATTTTCTTTCAGCTGTGCGCTTCCGTTTTTCGCATCCTTTGTGCCGTCATCAATTTTTTTCGCGCCGCTGCTCGCGTCGCTCAAACCTTTTGCGATATCTTTAAAGTTATCAAAAATAACTTTCGTATATTGCTCGGTCACTTCTTTTGAAACAGAGGCTTTCAGTTTATCAATCGCTTTTTCGCCGATCGTTGCCCCTACATAGTTAGAACCTGCATTTGTGTGGTATTTCAGATCCAATTTTTTCGGATTTTTGTCTAATACAGTGCTGGCATTCTTAGAAAAATCCTCAGGAATCTCGACAACTAAATAATATTTTTGATTCAATAAGTCCTTTAACGATTGGTCGAGATCATTGGAAAAATGCCAATCAAAGTTGTTATTATCCTTTAATTCTTTGACCAGATCATCACCGATTTGAAGTTTTTCTCCTTCATACGTTGCTCCCTTGTCTTGGTTGACGACAACGACAGGCAGCTGGTCAACTGTGCCGTACGGGTCCCAATAAGCCTTTAAGAATACGCCGCTGTAAATAAGCGGGACAAACAAAATGGCGATGATGGGAATCAATAATTTTTTACTTGTTACGATGTCTTTCCACTGACTTCGTATTGTGTTCATCCTGATGCCTCCATTCTAAAACTGACTCATCATGAAAAAGGTCATTTTCTTGCAAAGAGAAAGGATTATCTAGTTCGCTGACAATCCTTTGACAACATACAATTCAAGCAGTCCCGCAATTGTCTCTTTATCAAGCGGGGGGTGTTGTTTTTCCCAGTCAAAAATGAGCGCGATATAAAGCTTCAGCATCACAAAGGCTGTCAGTTCAGGGTCGCACGGCTTGATTGCGCCGCTTTTGATCCCGTCTTCAATCTTACTTTTGATATAAGACAGTATGGCTCGCTCCATTTTCTGGATCACTTCCTGAACTGCCATTGTACCAATCTCGGCATTCTCTTGGAAAATTTTAATCGTCAGCTGATGTGTTTTCCTGAACTCCAGAATGGCAAACAGCGCTCTGTGCACATTTTCATGGAACGGAAGGTTCGGCTCCATCGCTTCATCCGCTTTTTGCTTCATTTCCTTTAATAAAGTAGTGAAAATCTCGTCAAACAGCTCTTCTTTGTTTTTGAAAAAAGTATAAATGGTCCCCTTCCCCACGTTCGCAAGTTTTGCGACAAGATCCATTGTCGTCGCTTTATACCCGAACTGCGTGAAAGACTTTGTAGCCGCCTCCAAAATGAGCTTTTTTCGATCTATTGACATTGTATTCACCTCAAAACTGACCGTTTGAACATTTTAGTCATTAAGTACATATGCAAATGTATCATAACCTGCTGTTCAATTCAATCATTTTTTTACACAATATTGCCATTGCACATCAAAAAAACCTCCGCGATAAAGCGGAGGTTTTAGCTGAATAAATAGGTAAGCGCGTCAGACACGGCAGCTTTTCCTTGATCAATGCAGTCGGGAATGCCGACACCTTCAAAAGAAGCGCCTGTCATATAAACACCAGGATACGCAGATGCAAGTGCTTCACGCAGCTCCTTGATACGCTGCTTATGGCCGACATGGTACTGCGGCATGCTTTCATGCCATCGGGTGACACATGTCATTTCCGGCTCGCCGTTTATGTTCATGACTTTCTTTAAGTCTTCTAACACAATGTTGATAATGTCATTATCTGATAGATCGACAATGGATTCGTCTCCAGCTTTTCCGACATATGCTCGAAGCAGCGTTTTGCCTTCCGGCGCTGCGTGCGGCCATTTTTTATTCGTCCACGTACAGGCTGTGATCGCAAAGTCACTGTTTCTTGAAATGACAAAACCCGTGCCCTCATGCTCCATTTGGACGGAGCCTTCAGGGAAACCTAAAGCGACGTTTGCCACGGATGTGGAGTGCATATTTTTCAAATGAGAAATGGCAGGAAGCTCAGAAAGCATTCCCGCAGCCGCTTTATGCGGAGCAGTCACAATTACTGAATCAGCATCAAGTGTGACGCCGTTATCCAGTTCGAGCGAATAGCCAGAGCCGCTATGGCTGAGTTTGGTCACTTTTGTGCCTTTATACACCTTCGTCAGCTTTAACTGCTTTTCGATCTCTTCTACAAGGGTCTGCAAACCGGTTGACAGAGTCTGGAACTGCCCTTGTTTTTTTGCCGTCAGCTGCTGGCCTGAGCCTTGAGGCCTTGTTTTTTTCATGCCGAGAATCAGGCTTCTATGCTTTTGTTCCGTCTGGTAAAATTGCGGGAATGTCGACATCAGGCTGAGCTTGTCAATGTCGCCTGCGTAGATCCCTGATAGAAGCGGCTCGATTAAGTTCTCGACCACTTCATCTCCGACACGTCTGCGGAAGAATTCTCCCAATGACTGATCATCCTTTGTTTTGCTTGCAGGCAGGATGAAATCCATAGCAGCTCTGGCCTTCCCGGACAAAGAAAACAGACCCGTAGAAACAAACGGCGCAATTTTTGTCGGTATCCCCATTACAGCGCCCTTCGGCATTGGATGCAGGGTGCGGTTTACAAGCACATAGGATTGTCCGGTCGCATTGTTGACAAGCAAATGCTCAAGACCTAAGTCTTTAACAAGCTGCGGGGCGCTTTTCTTTCGTTCCAGAAATGAGTCTGGCCCTCTTTCGATGATATAGCCGTCTTTCTTGACAGTCTGGATTTTCCCGCCGACTCTCGGACTTGCCTCAACAAGCGTCAGCTCAAGCGGCAGATTCTTTTCTTTGATTTCTTTTTCCATATAGAAGGCGGCGGCTAAACCGGTAATGCCGCCGCCGATGATGACTACATGTTTTTTGCCGTCACTCATGTTCATCGCCTTCTTTAACGTCCTAATTTTTTTAATACGACTGTTGCCAAAGCATCAATAAATTCAGGCTTGGCATTTGGCATTTCCGGCCGATAATAGCTTGCGCCGATATCGTCAGTAACCACTTTGCATTCATAATCATTATCATAAAGCACTTCTAAGTGATCCGCGACAAACCCAACAGGAACATATACAAATGCTTGATAGCCTTTTTGTTCGAATAAATCACGTGTTAAATCCTGAACATCGGGTCCGAGCCAAGGATCAGGCGTGTTCCCTTCACTTTGCCAGCCGACAGCATATTCGGAAACGCCTGCGCCTTCAGCAATCAATTTCGCCGATTCATGCAGCTGGTCCGGGTACGGGTCTCCAAATTCTTTGATTTTTTCCGGCAGGCTGTGTGCGGATACGATGAGCATTGCGTTTTCTCTTTCATCCTCAGGCATTGACGCATATGTTTCCTTCACTCGGTCAACCCAATATTTCACGAACTTCGGTTCATCGTACCAGCTTTCAACTGACGTAATCGTTAAGCCGCCGAGTTTTTCAGCCTCTTCTTTGGCACGTTTGTTGTAGGACTGAACGCTGAACGTGGAGAAATGCGGCGCCAGCACGATGCTGACTGCTTCTGTAATGCCATCCTTATGCATCTCTGCTACGGCGTCTTCAATAAACGGCTCGATATGCTTCAATCCGATATACGCTTTAAACGTAATCTCATCCTGAATTTCATTCAAGTGCTGTTCCAGATTATGCGCCTGCTCTTCTGTGATTTTGGCAAGCGGTGAAATGCCGCCAATCGCTTCGTATCTGTCTTTCAAATCTTGAAGCATTTCAGGCTCAGGCTTTCTGCCTCTTCTGATATGTGTATAATAACGTTCAATATCTTCTTCCTTATAAGGCGTGCCGTACGCCATCACGAGAAGCCCCATTTTCTTTCTACTCACTGTTTACACCCTCTTTAATGATCTGATACAAACATTTTGACAGGATATCATTAAGATACCAAAAGATATGCTTAGGAATATTGACCCATTTTTTTGTTTTGTGAATATTCATGGACAAATGCTGTCAGTTTTTTCAAAACCTCAGGACTGACATCAGGAAATACCCCATGGCCAAGATTGAAAATGAAGCCGTCTGATTTCATACCCTGATCAAGTATTTCCTTCGTTTTCTTCTCAATGACTTCCCATGGCGCAAGCAAAATGGACGGGTCCAGGTTGCCCTGCACTGTTTTAGTAATTCCTTTTGATCTGGCTTCAGCAATGCCGAGTCTCCAGTCAAGCCCGACAACATCGAGAGGAAGGTCATGCCAATCACCTGCAAGATGGCTTGCGCCAACGCCAAACATGACCAGCGGCACATTCTCCTTTGCGAGCTCTGAAAAAATCCGGTTCATTACGGGTTTGATGTATGTTCTGTAATCTGCCTGATTCAATGCGCCGACCCACGAATCAAAGATTTGAATCGCTTTTGCGCCTGCCTCAATCTGCGCTTTCACGTACACGATGATCATGTCGGCAAGCTTGGACATCAGCAGATTCCATGCATCTGGCATGCTGTACATGAAGGCTTTTGTTTTATTGTAGTTTTTCGACGGGCCGCCTTCGATCATATAGCTTGCAAGCGTAAAAGGCGCACCTGAGAAACCGATGAGCGGGACGTTCAGCTGCTCATTGACAAGCAGTTTAATTGTCTCAAGCACGTACGGCACGTCCTGTTCCGGATCAATTTGGCCGAGTTTTTCAATGTCCGCCAGAGACCGGATTGGCTGATCAATCACAGGACCGATCCCGTTTTTGATTTCAACATCCACACCGATTGACGGCAGCGGCGTCATGATATCTTTATAAAGGATTGCAGCATCGACTCCGTATTGCTCAACCGGCAGTCTTGTGACATACGCACAAAGTTCGGGCTGATGGGTAATCTCAAACAATCCGTACTTTTCCTTCAGCTTGCGGTATTCCGACTGTGAGCGCCCTGCTTGCCTCATATACCACACAGGCGTGTGATCCGCTTTTTCTCCCCGCGCAGCTTTTAAAAACGTCTCGTTAAACGTTTCTCGTTTACTCATCTGATTTCCACCTTTCATACGGCAACCATACGTTCGTATTTCTTGACTTATTACACTATACCTTGTTTTAGGCAAATGGTATAGAAATGTAGCTCAAAGTTCAAAAAATCGCCGAATTCCATTAAGAGGAAAACAATTTTGGCTGAACATAATCGGTTCCTTCCCCTTCTCTTTTTGTCTGTGTATTATAAGGCACAATTTTATAAGACGCGCCCGAAAATAAGTTGGCATAAGGAATTTCATAGCTTCCCTTCCCTTCAACCGAATCAAGAAGCGTCTCCTCGCCGTCCTTGTTTACATAAATTCTGTATACGGCCCGATCATCCTCTTGAGCGTCCCACTTTAATTCAATAGTAAAGAGTCCCGCTGCTTTAAATGTGTAATCGGCTGTGAGTGTTTTGACCGGCTTCAACTCAATCGGGCTTTCCAGGTCTTTAATGTTTTTAGGCTTTGTGAACACATGACCGGTTTCTCCTGCCTGTGTCAAAATATCCTTAAACAGCCGCGTCGGGTATGAGCTCCCGGCTTTCAAATAATGGTTTTGATCCGTTTTGTCATAGCCCATCCAGACTGCCCCGGTTATTTTCGGCGTATAGCCTGCAAACCAAGCGTCCTTTGTCGCGCCGGAGACGCCTGTATAAGATGTAGAACCTGTTTTTCCCGCCAGGTCGCCGTGATAGGTGCCGGACGTAGCCGTTCCCTTTTTGACTACCTGCTGCAGCATTCTCGTCATATTCCAAGACGTCTGCTTGCTGAAAACCCGCTTTCCTTCTTCTTTATGATCGGCTATTGTTTCTCCGTCTTCATCTATTATGCTCGAGATAAAGAAGGGTTCCGTATACGTTCCATTCGCGGCAAATGTATGAAACGCGCCGGCAAGCTGGAGCGGCGAAACGCCTTTTTCCAAGCCGCCTAGAGCGAGAGCAAGTCCTTCATCAGGGATATCAATGCCGTTTGCTTTCAAATAAGATTTTCCTGTTTCGACGCCGATCTCATTCAGCGTCCAGACAGCCGGCGCGTTTTTGCTGTACGTAATGGCGTCAGACATAGTGACTTCGCCCTCATACCGGCTGTCGTAGTTTTTCGGCGTATAATCTCCGTAGGACTGCAACTCATCCTTCAATAGAGAATATGGCTTAAATTTCTTTTCCTGCATCGCCGGTCCGTATACGGCAAGCGGCTTAAATGTGGAACCCGGCTGGCGGACAGCTGTGACACGGTTATATCCTTTGGATGTGTAATCCCTTCCGCCGATGGCCGCTTCTACACCGCCTGTCTTGTTATTAATAAAGACCGCGCTTCCCTCGGCATTCTGATCTGTTCCGGGATAATAGCTACCCTCTTTCATCACCTGGTAAGCCGTTTTCTGCAGCTTCGAATCGAGCGGCACCATGATCGTGTATCCTCCTTGAAGAAGCTGCTCTCCGGAAATGGAATACTTGTCCTCCGCCTCTTTGATCACAAGGTCAATGTAGCTGTCAAACCAAGGTGTTTCCGACTGTTTCTTCACATGCAGTCCAAGCGTTCGGCCTTGCGCGGTGACAGCCTCTTTCGCACTGATATAGCCTTGGTCATTCATCATACCTAGAATTGTATCACGCCGCTCCTTATTTTTATCAGGGTGCAAAATCGGAGAGTACGTAGAAGGCGCCTTCGGAATAGCGGCCAAAACAGCGCCTTCAGATACAGTCAAATCTTTTACTTCTTTATTAAAATAATAGTGGGACGCCGCTTGTATGCCGTAAACCCCGTGTCCGAAGTAAAGCTGGTTTAAATACATTTCAAGCAGCTTGTCCTTGCTGTAATCCCGTTCAAGATTAATCGCAATGATCACTTCTTTTGTTTTTCTTAGAAATGTTTTGTCATGTGTCAGAAAAATATTTTTGGCAAGCTGCTGGGTGATCGTGCTTCCGCCTTCCACCTTTCCGCCTGCTAATATATCGCGATACACTGCCCTTCCGACGGATTTTGCATCAATGCCGTGATGCTCATAGAACCTTTTATCCTCAACAGCGATAAACGCTTCTCTGACCTGCTTTGGAATCTCATTGATCGAGACCGGCTCGCGATTTTCTGTATACAGGCTTGCAACCTCATCTCCGTTTTGATCAACAATTTTTGAAGAAGCATGAAGAATAAGCTTTTTTTCATCTATGACATAATGGCCGAGAAAAATAATTGAAATATATCCTATTAAAGCGAGAAAAGCAGTTAACACTAAAATAATGATAGGTATAAAAAGTTTCTTTTTCTTTATCTTAAACATGAACTCACCTCGCCTTTCTAAAGGTAGTATGGGAAAAATTGTTTGGAATTATGTTCGAAGCACTCGCCAATAGAAACTTATACCATTGTTTTGATATACTAGCAAGCAGGAGGTGGCTGATATGAAGGTTTATATTACATATGGGACAGCCGATTTTTTAAAAACGATCGTACAGAAGCATCCCTCAGAAAATATCCTTTTGATGCAGGGGCAGGAAAACGCCATTTTAATTCATGAAACAAACGGAGATACCGTTTTCCAGGCACCACACGCTTATGAAGTCATTGACCAAGTCGGAGAGATCAAACATCCCGGTTTTGCAGTATTGAACAATATTGCCGTTACTCAGGAAGGGCGTCCGCTGTTTGAAAACAGATTTAAAAACAGAGCGGGAAAAGTCGAAAACGAGCCTGGCTTTGAAGCAATTCGAGTGCTCCGTCCGCTTGACAGTGACACCTATGTCATTCTGACCTTGTGGGAAACGGAAAGCGCCTTTCAAGACTGGCAGCAGTCCGGTTCTTACAAAGAAGCCCACAAAAAACGCGATACATCTGCCGGAATTGACACAACGTCGATCTTCTCCCGGCCTTCCTATGTCACCACATATTTCGCTGTCGAATAGCTGCCGGCATGTCCGGCAGCTTATTTTATTGGGAGGAAAGCAAAATGAAGCATACTTGCCCAGTCTGCGGGTTTAAGGGATTGGCTGAACCGCCATATGATCATGAAGGCAATCATTCTCATGAAATCTGCCCGTGCTGCGGTTTTCAGTTCGGATTTGATGATTACGAGATGCAGCACGAGGATGATTCATATTTAGAGCCATCGGAAAGCATCATCGCCTATAGAAAAAACTGGCTTGCTGAAGGGTGCGTCATTATTTCTCCTGAATGCTTCCCAAAACATCTGCAAAAAGCGAATAGAGTATTAAGGCATCATCTGATTGAGCAGCTGAAACAGATCAATGTTCATCTTCCATCATAACCCTCCCCTCTGTCCCGGCACCTTCCGCCCGCCTATGAATAATCTGTAAGCGGAAGGAGTGATCGATGATGGAAGTCGGGATTTTGTCTGTCCATGTTCTGTATGTGTTTTTTATCGGTGCAATTATCCTATTTATGCTGCTGAGAAAAGACACGACATTTATTTCTCTATTCGGCATTTTTATCATATCGCTATGGGCCAGCCATTCACTTTCAGCTTCTGTCAGCAGTTTATTCCACAGCTTTATCTATGCGGCCGGCGAACTGCTGCCCACGATTTTCATCATTTGCTTTATCGTTTCAATGAGTGATTTGTTAACAAAAACAGGGATAAATGAAGCGATGATTTCTCCCTTTGCAAGCCTTGTGAGAGGGCCTGTGACTGCCTATTGGCTGATTGGGGGCCTGATGTTCGCCATTTCTCTCTTCTTCTGGCCTTCTCCGGGTGTCGCTTTAATCGGCGCCGTCCTGCTCCCCGCAGCCGCACGTGCCGGTTTGACGCCTCTTGCCGCGGCCATGGCCATGAACTTATTCGGACACGGTTTTGCCCTCTCAGGAGACTTTGTCATTCAGGCGGCGCCAAAGCTGACTGCAGATGCAGCAGGCATTCCAGTCGGTGATGTCGTCTCGGCCAGCATTCCGCTTGTGCTGATTATGGGTGTGACAACAACAACAGCTGCCTTTATCATGATTCAGCGCGAACGCAAAAAACAGGAGCATCCCGCTTCTTTTTCCCCCGTTCTTTCCGGCGAACAAGACAACTCGCTGTACTTGCCAAAACGCCTGCGGTCCATACTGGCTTTTTTGATTCCGCTTGCCTTTCTTGCAGATATCGCCTGCATGCTCTTGTTTAACCTACAAGGAAATGATGCCACCGCGTTAATTGGCGGGTCTGCAATTTGTATCCTCTTTACCGTTCATTTTTTCGTGTATAAGCATAAAGGGCTTGAAAAAATCACCGGCTATTTTATTGACGGATTTAAGTTCGGTTTTAAGGTTTTCGGCCCCGTCATCCCGATTGCCGCTTTCTTTTATCTTGGCGACTCAGGCTATGAGAGCATACTGGGCACTTCACTCCCTAAAGGTTCCCACGGCATTGTCAACGATCTTGGCATTGCTTTATCCCATATGATGCCTATGTCAAAGGAGCTTGCCGCCGCTGCATTAACTGCCGCTGGAGCCATAACAGGCCTTGACGGCTCAGGATTTTCTGGCATTTCTCTCGCCGGCTCCATCGCAAAGCTCTTTTCGTCCGCTCTCCATGCCGATCCCGCCGTTCTGACCGCGCTCGGACAAATCTCTGCCATCTGGGTGGGCGGAGGAACACTGGTCCCATGGGCGTTGATTCCCGCGGCGGCCATTTGCAAAGTTGATCCTTTTGAGCTTGCCAGAAAAAACTTCATTCCCGTCGCGATTGGCCTTTTGGTGACAACCCTCGCAGCTGTGATGATGCTTTAAAACAGCATGAGTTGAAATATTCAGACTTTTTCTATACAATCATGGAAAACATAGAAAAGGGGGAAGCGGCTTTGTCCATATCCACACTGCAGAAAGAGATAAACAAACAGCTCGACAGCTGTTTTGAAGAAATGGTTGAGATCAGGCGCCATTTTCATATGTATCCTGAGCTTTCATTTCAAGAAGAAAAAACCGCCGCATTTATTGCTTCCTATTATGAATCGTTAGGAGTCCCAATCCGCACAAACGTTGGCGGCAGAGGGGTTTTAGCATATATAGAAGGAAGCGAACCCGGCCCTACAGTCGCTTTGAGGGCCGACTTTGACGCTCTCCCCATTCAAGATGAAAAAGATGTCCCTTACGCCTCCAAAGTGCCTGGTGTCATGCATGCATGCGGCCACGACGGCCACACCGCAGCTCTTCTCGCAGTGGCCAAGGTCCTTCACCAAAACAGACATGAACTGAAGGGAACATTTGTGATGATCCACCAGCATGCAGAAGAATATTATCCGGGAGGCGCAAAGCCAATGATCGATGACGGCTGTCTAGAAAACACGGATGTGATATTCGGCACTCATCTTTGGGCAACTGAGCCGCTCGGAACTATTCTCTGCCGCCCCGGCGCCGTAATGGCGGCGGCAGACCGATTTACGATTAAAGTCTTCGGAAAGGGCGGCCACGGCGCTCATCCGCATGATACTAAAGACGCCGTCCTGATCGGTTCGCAAATCGTTTCCTCTTTGCAGCACATTGTCAGCCGCAAAGTCAATCCGATTCAATCCGCCGTCATTTCGACAGGCTCCTTCATCGCCGACAATCCGTTTAATGTCATCGCAGACCAAGCAGTACTCATCGGCACAGCGCGTTCTTTTGATGAAAATGTCCGGGACATTCTGGAGAAAGAAATTGAAGCGGTTGTAAAAGGAATATGCAGCATGCACGGCGCGTCCTATGAGTACACCTATGAACAGGGTTATCCGGCGGTTGTGAACCATCCTGCCGAAACGAGCCACTTGGTGAGCACCGCAAAGAATACCGAGGGCGTTCAGCAGGTCATTGACGGTGAACCGCAAATGGGCGGCGAGGATTTTGCTTATTACTTACAAAACGTGAAAGGCACTTTTTTCTTTACAGGTGCAGCTCCCGAACAGCCAGATCGAGTTTATTCCCACCACCATCCGAAATTTGATATCAACGAAAAAGCCATACTGACAGCGGCCAAGGTCCTTGCCGGCGCTGCGATCACCTATCATCAGCTATAAAAAAACAGCCGGAGTGTTTATTCTCCGGCTGTTTCCTTTAATATCCTCAGATGAAAAACATGTCTTGCCGTTTCTCCAAGCTGAGCAAGCAGCTTATAATTGGCAATTCCGCCGACTGCCGCTCCTACGCCCGGCAAAAGCTGAAAAAGCTTCACGACGTCGATATAATCGCGATATTCCTGCTGGAACACTCTCCAGTCGATGCTCTTTTTCTCCGTCTCCCAATTTTCGATGACAGAAAAAAGCGATTTACGGCCATCGTCACTCGAAAATGCAAGCTGAAACACGAGCAGCAAAAACATCCTTTCTTGTGCATCCTTCACATCAAAGCCGTAAATGGAAGACAAGGTAAATAAACACTTCATCTTAATTGAAAGCAGCAGCGGAAAATCAGCAATGCCTAAAAAAATGCCGCCCGCTCCGGTGCCGACTCCCTCAGCAGCTGCCACTTTCTGATAAGAAACAATCGTTTTTTTCGCCAATTCGTTTTTTTCACTGAGCGACAGTGCACTTGTATCCTTTTTATAAGTAATGATATTGGAGCCGGTCATTGTCGCTTCTACCATTTTTTTCACACTCTCGGTGACGACCGTATGGATTTTTTCAGGAATCCGTTCATTCACCTTCGTCTGGACACGCTTCGAAAAGCGTTCAAACATGGAATCCTTTCGCAAAAAATGCATTTTCCATTGCAAAGCTTCCTGCATCAGCAGCTGATTATCTGTCATTTGATTACCCCTTTTCAGTTCACAGCTTTCCGTGCTTTTTCAGCCTGGTTGTCATATAAGAAGGCAAAACAACAAAAATCAGAACGGCAGAACCGATCAGCGCGTACAGAAAACCGGTCAAGCCGGCTGCATAGGCAGACGCAACAGACATCAGCAGCGCTTGAATACTAAGTGAAGTTTTTAATAGAGAGAAATAGCTTTTCAGCTTTGTTTCTTTTTTCACAGGGTACAGCTCTTGAAGCGCCAGATGGTCAAAGTGGCCGAAGAGCGGCAGAAGCTGAATGCCCGTAATGAAAATGGCAAACACAGTCAAAACCGCTGCAATCAGCGGGCTAGCTGAGACATACATAATGATCAGCGCGAAAACGATCGTTAATCTGACAAGAATGCCCAAATAATCACTCGAACGCAAAAAGGCGCGGGTGAACATATAGGCAAATGTTTTGCGCTGTTCAAACGGCACAAGCCGCAGCAAAAAGTCGAGATAAGCTCTGCGTTTGGCTTGCTTTCGCAAATGCGGCACATCAGTAAACAGGTTGGCAATCCGATAGAAACGCTGCTTTCGTCTCAATTCGGACTCAATATGGCTTTCCCATTTAAATGTTTTCCGTTTTGCTGCGGAAGACATATACAGATAAAGAACAGCCATAATGACATAGACGAGAAGCGCATACATATAAACAGATTGGAAAACAAAATAAAGAACGAGTGTATTCGCCGCAAATCGAATGATGACGTCCATCCGTTTCATGCTGCGGTCGTTTTGGAAAGTCGTGCGCCATTCCATTACCTGATTCCACGCTTTCAGCAGCAACAGTTGGACAAAGACCGCGGCATACGATACGAGCGAAGCCCCCGGTGTGACTGCGAAATAAAGCGGCATCGCAACGATGCTCAGCGCAATAAGCGGAAACAGCTGAGACACATAGCTGTAGACAAACGCCTGCTTCAAGTAAGGCTCCATTTTTGCTTCAAGAGGCAATAAGAAAACAAGGTCAGCCTCCTTCAAAAGCGTTCGCACATAAGAGCTTGTCAACACGAGCGAAAACAGCACGGCCATCACCCAAAAGGATGGAAAGTGAGCGGGAATGTCCCGTATCCATTTGCTGTACCAGCTTGCAGCGCCCGCTAGAAAAAAAATCAAAACAATGACGAGGTGATCGTTGAGCATATATTTCATGTATGTTCTTGTTTCTTTGATATGCTCCTGCAGCCGCGACTGCCAAATATCAAGCATATTATTCATGGCCAGCGTCTTCCTTTGTAAGCTCAAGATACAAATCGTCCAGCGCCGCGTCCTTCATTCCAAACTGCTCTCTGAGCTCTGACAGCGTGCCGCGCGCCCGCACCTCGCCGTTATGTAAAATAATAAACGAATCGCAATAGCGTTCTGCCGTTGCCAAAATGTGTGTTGACATCAGCACGCTCGCCCCGCCTTTTTTCGCTTCATTCATCCGTTCAAGCAGCGCGTTAATGGCAAGCGGATCAAGCCCTAGAAAAGGCTCATCAATAATGTAGAGCGCAGGCTCTGCCAAAAATGCGCACATAATCATAACCTTCTGCTTCATTCCTTTAGAAAAATGGGCCGGGAACCACTTCAGCCTCTTTTCCATTCGGAATTCCTTTAAAAGCGGAGGCAGCCTTTTCTCCATCGTTTCTTTTGACAGTCCATATGCCATGGCTGTTAGTTCAAGATGCTCCATCAGCGTCAATTCTTCGTATAAAACAGGTGTTTCAGGTATATAGGTAAATTGTGAACGGTAGCCTTCCGGATCCTCAGCAAACGTTTTACCGTTTAATGCGATTGAACCTTTATGCGGGTCCATCAGCCCGATGATGTGTCTGATTGTTGTACTTTTACCAGCACCATTCAGCCCGATTAAGCCGACAATTTGATTCGGTTCAAGGGTGAATGATACGCTTTTTAAAACCGGATTCCTTGTATATCCGCCGGTCAAGTCTTTTACCGATAGCAGAGACATAGTTTCTCCCCTTATAGTGTTTTTCTTCATAGTACCAAAAACAAGGCCTGATTTGAAACAATTCCCTTTTAACAAATGATGAATTTGCTGTCATAAAGAGACAGGTTCTGGACATCATAATAGTTGTAGAGGAAAAGCATATCAACTGAAAAATGAGGTGTTTGTCAAAGACGTCTTAGAAACAGTTGGATAGAAAATAAACATGTCCAATGCTCAAACCATTTCTCTTCACTGAATTGATGAATTCTTCATGTATGAAGCAAATTGTCAAATGAGGTGTTTATCGCAGGAATCGTTAGGCATTAAACAAGTCTTCATTTTATTGACAAATGAGGTGCTTACCAAAGGCATAACACATTTTCTTCATATAAGCTCTTCCTCTGCATTCAGGGTGAACGCTCGCCGTTCATCCTGTTTTCTATTTTCTGCATTTCTGTGGTACGATGAGTGTATACATACTAAACAATTTCATAAGGAGGAACCCTCATGCATTGTGCAGAGAATTGTATCTTTTGTAAAATTATCGCCGGCGACATTCCATCCGCAAAGGTGTATGAAGATGAACATGTACTTGCCTTTCTTGATATCAGCCAAGTTACAAAAGGCCATACGCTTGTCATTCCGAAAACACATATTGAGAATGTATATGAATTTACAGATGAATTAGCAAAACAATATTTCCATGCTGTTCCAAAAATCGCCCGCGCTATCCGGGATGAATTTGAACCGATCGGCTTAAATACGCTGAACAATAACGGCGAAAAAGCTGGACAATCTGTGTTCCACTACCATATGCATATTATCCCTCGCTACGGAAAAGGAGATGGATTCGGAGCGGTTTGGAAAACGCATGCTGATGATTATAAACCGGAGGATCTGCAGAACATCTCTTCCTCTATCGCAAAACGCCTGGCCTCATCATAAGATGAGGTTATTTTATTTTGTGAACATTTCGCAAACATCCGTCAATTTCTTTTGATAATTCTAATTTTTTATCAAAAAACTGAATTTTTGTGATAGGATAATTGTATTATTTTATACATTAACGTGGAAAACAGGGAGAGATCATAATGGAACGTACAACGAATTTTAACGCAGGTCCTGCAGCGCTGCCACTGGAAGTTCTGCAAAAAGCACAGAAAGAATTTATTGATTTTAACGAATCCGGCATGTCTGTTATGGAGCTTTCCCACCGCAGCAAAGAGTATGAAGCGGTGCACCAAAAAGCGAAAAGCCTATTAATCGAACTGATGGGCATTCCGGAAGATTACGATATCTTGTTTCTTCAAGGCGGGGCAAGCCTTCAATTCTCAATGCTTCCGATGAACTTTTTAACACCTGAAAAAACCGCACATTTTGTCATGACAGGCGCTTGGTCTGAAAAAGCACTGGCTGAAACGAAATTGTTCGGGAACACGTCTATCACCGCTACAAGTGAAACAGACAATTACAGCTATATTCCTGAGGTTGACCTTACGGATGTAAAAGACGGCGCATATTTACATATCACATCCAACAATACAATTTTCGGCACTCAGTGGCAGGAGTTTCCGAATTCTCCTATTCCGCTCGTAGCCGACATGTCCAGCGATATTTTAAGCAGAAAAATCGATGTG
This sequence comes from Bacillus sp. SIMBA_008, assembly GCF_046535495.1. NCBI lineage: Bacteria > Bacillati > Bacillota > Bacilli > Caryophanales > Bacillaceae > Bacillus > Bacillus sp. SIMBA_008. Next base: position 852,827 of record NZ_JAWRWL010000002.1, read on the forward strand.
TCCAAATTTGATGTGATCTACGGAGGCGCCCAAAAGAACCTCGGCCCTTCCGGCGTGACTGTAGTCATTATGAAAAAAAACTGGCTGAAAAATGAAAATGCGAACGTCCCAAAAATCCTGAAATATTCCACACATGTCAAAGCGGATTCACTCTACAACACTCCGCCGACATTTGCGATTTATATGCTGAGCCTCGTTCTGGAATGGCTCAAGGAAAACGGCGGTGTGGAAGCTGCTGAACAGCGCAATGAACAAAAAGCGCAGGTTCTCTACAGCTGTATTGATGAAAGCAACGGCTTCTATAAAGGACATGCCAGAAAGGACAGCCGCTCACGCATGAATGTCACCTTCACGCTTCGGGATGACGAATTAACGAAAACATTCGTCCAGAAAGCAAAAGATGCGAAGATGATCGGCCTTGGCGGACACCGTTCGGTTGGAGGCTGCCGCGCTTCTATTTATAACGCGGTCTCTCTCGAAGACTGTGAAAAATTAGCTGCGTTCATGAAGAAATTCCAGCAGGAAAATGAGTAAAAAGTCTGGCTATGCAAACCGTCCGTTTGGTATACTGTTTGCATAACACATTCTGTAAAGCCTTCGCAATAAATGATGAGCATATTATTGGAGGGCAAAAAGCTTAGCAGAGGAGAGCATAGTTATGAAAACAAAAGAGTTAGTCATTATGGCTCTGTTTGCCGCAATCGGCGCAGCGCTTCATTCCATTATTCCGCCCTTTTTAGGCGGCATGAAACCAGATATGATGCTGATCATGATGTTCATGGGCATTCTGCTGTTCCCGCGGGTGCAAAATGTACTCGTCATCGGGATTGTGACCGGAATCATTTCCGCGCTTACAACCGCGTTTCCAGCCGGACAGATCCCTAACATCATTGATAAACCCGTATCAGCGTTTCTGTTCTTCTCCCTGTTTCTCTTGTTCAGAAAGAGCCGAAAAACAGGTGCAGCCGCTGTGCTGACAGTGATCGGGACCATCTTATCAGGAATTGTGTTTCTATCGTCAGCTTTATTGATCGTCGGTTTGCCTGGCGGTTTCGCTGCATTGTTCGCGGCCGTTGTTCTGCCGGCCGCTGTGCTGAATACAATCTCAATGATCATTATTTATCCGATTGTGCAAACCATTTTAAGGCGTTCAAGCTTTATGGAAGCTGCTAAATAATTGTCACACAAAACCTCTTCCGCTTCCGGGAGAGGTTTTTTTGAACAGAGCGCCCGCAGCATGTCAGCATGTTTTAAGCGAGGAGTTTTGTGAAAAAGATAAGACATAGTGTAAAGGCGGTTCCGGTTGAACAAACAAGCGCTTTCTGCCGGATAACCCTCTTGGGCGGATAAGAAGCAGCCTGGCTGAGAAGTCTGATATAGTAAACAGCGCCTGAAGCGAAGGCAAGGGTGATGCAGGATAATACAATCAAAAAGACAGACAACCTTCTCCCTCCTTTTCACTTAAAAAATATGCTAAAATAAAGCAAGCTATGTATAGAAGTTCAGGCTTTCAACAAAAATGAAAAATGCTGAATGATTCCTATTTTGAAGAAAAAGACGGGGTGATTGTAATGGCGAGCGGACGTTCTCTATTAACAGGACTATTCGTAGGCGGCATCATTGGAGGAGCAGCGGTTCTTCTTACTGCACCTTCCTCAGGAAAGCAGCTGCGTGAAAAAATGAAAACCAATTATGATTCTTTTGATGAAACAATCAAACGCTTAAAGTCAGACGGGCTTGCATTAAAAGACCAGCTGATCAAAGCGGCAAAAGAAAGCACGGATGTTATTAAAGACGTGGGCGGCGAGCTCCAAACGTCAATTAAAAAATGGCAGGAAGAGATCAAGCCTCACCAGCAGGATCTGCAAAAAGAAATTGCCGATATCGAAGAGAAAATCAGACAGCTGGAGAAAACCTTACAAAACTAATATCCTATTCAAAAGAAAAAAATGCGGGCCAAAATTGGACCCGTATTTTTTTTGGCCGAAAAACCCTGCCGTCGCAATGGTTTGTGAATTTATTAAAAAATTCTTACATTTTCATCTTTATTAATCTTTATTTTATTGGCATAATAGAGAAAAAGAAAAAGAGAAGCAGGTGACGTAATGAATCGAGTGGAACCGCCCTATGATGTGAAAGAAGCTCTGGTCTTCACCCAGAAAATGGCTCAGCTTAGCAAGGCTCTTTGGAAATCGATCGAGAAGGATTGGCAGCAATGGCTCAAACCGTATGACCTGAATATTAATGAGCATCATATTTTATGGATTGCGTATCAATTGAATGGAGCTTCCATTTCTGAAATCGCGAAGTTCGGGGTCATGCACGTATCAACCGCATTCAACTTTTCAAAAAAGCTGGAAGAACGGGGATATTTAAGGTTCTCCAAACGGCTGAATGATAAAAGGAACACATATGTCCAATTGACTGAGGAAGGTACCGAGGTATTCTGGAGCTTGCTTGAGGAATTTGATCCGACACGCAACGCTGTTTTTAAAGGGTCACAGCCTTTGTATCATTTATTCGGAAAATTTCCTGAAGTGGCAGAAATGATGTGTATGATACGCCATATCTACGGCGATGATTTTATGGAAATTTTCGAAACGTCACTCACCAATATTGACAATGACTTTGAAAGCGTAAACGGAAAACTGAAGAAAAAAGCAAAGGACAGTGCGGCGGATGAACCGGCTGAAGAGCTTGAACCTGTAAACAGTTAATCAAAATGCTTCATGATATCGATAAAGACTTCCATCAGCTCTTGATAAAGCCCCTGCTCATACAGGGCAAAAATCGTTTCATGAACATCTAATTTTTCATTCAGCTGTCCGGCAAAAAGCGCAAGGAGCTTATCAAAGGTTACAAATCCTTGCGCTTTTTGTGTTGCCAGCTCTTCCGACAATTCGTCGCATATCCTCATAACCGCTTCCCCTTCTTCCTTGCTCAGCCCTTTGTCAATGAGAAGCGCATAGAAGGGGTACCTGTCCATATCTACTGTTTTCACTAATAATTGTATGTAATATTCTAATCGCTCAATGCGATGATCCATCGAATCCATCCACACCACTTCTTTCTATCTTTAATCTTATTTTAGCTGATAATTCACTGAGAAGAAAGTTCTAACCCCATATTTCGCAGTTTGTTTGCTTGTTTCAAAAAAATACCTGCCGGATGATATTTTTTCTTAAAAAAGCATTGATTTTTTCTCTTGGGAGGAGTAAATTATTTTGAGATTCTATTCAAGATGTATGGAAGGATGACTTTGATGAATTGCTGGAAGACCATAAATCTCATGAAGGATTATGGCGCCGTTCGCATAATATTAACTGCTGTATGTTTTATGATTTTGGTTTTTATATCTACCTTTTTAGCTTTTGAGCGGTTGCGGCCTGGCACAAGCTTAAGCGATGAATATGTATCTTTATTCGGCGGTTTGCTCGTCGTTATTTTATTTGTACATAAAGTCATCCATGTCCTGCCAATCATCTGCAAAAAAAGAAAAATAGAAAAAAAGTTTTACATATTGCGCATGCGCACATGGAAACGTATACCAAAAACAACAATGCTGATTTCACTCGTCAGCCCGTTCTTGCTGATTACACCGGTATTGTTTTACGCAGCACTGGCATTTCCGAATCATGCTCATTATTTCTGCATGATCTCGGGCATTCACGCCGGCTACTGTCTGCCTGATTTCCTGCTGGCTCTCAAGCTGATAAAAGCACCGAAAACCGCTTTTATTGATCAGGAAGCAGACGGCTTGGATATTCTTGTTGAAAAGTAGTCAAACCCCGGTGCTGGTGGCGATTTTTCAATTTGCATTCTATCTTTTTTAATAAATATTTGGTAATGTAATATGGGACAGTTCAGAGAGAGGGGGAATCTCCCATCATTTTATTCTATTTTATCGTGGCTGCCGTGTTTATTTTATATTTCATAAACAGGCTCACCAATACATTATGCCTTGTCAGAGAGATTCCTGAAGAGCGGCAAGATAAGGTATTCCGATTTATTAATGTATCTATATTAATTTTACTGATCTCTTCGTTTGTGGAGATCTCCTTTACAGTGTAAATACGAAAGAAAGCATAGCTGCTGATTAAGCAGCTATGCTTTTTTATGTTGATTAGTACAGCCAAGAAGCGCCGATGATAATCAATAAAATAAATAACACAACCAATAAAGCGAATCCGCCTGCAAATACTTCACCCATCTTAAAAAGCACCTCCTGTAATAAGCTTTATTTACCAATTACATGTTATGCAATTCATGTTTGAAACGATTAGGCGCTAGTGAAAATAAAGGATCGCTTATGTTGCAAGCGATCCTCGGGCTGCTTAGTAGATGTAAGCTGCACCTACGATGATAAGCAAAATGAACAGTACTACGAGCAACGCGAATCCGTTAGAGTATCCTCCGCTCATGTTACATACCTCCTTTTCTTGATCAATATATAAGTATGTCATCAGCAAAAGTTTGACTAGACGAATGCCCTTTATTTAAAATCTTTTTACAGAAAGCCACAATATGTTATGATACGCATAGGTAATTTAATTTGGAATGATTAGGAGTGTTTGAAAACAATGAAGAAAATCGCAATAGCAGCTATCACTGCTACAAGCATCCTCGCTCTCAGTGCTTGCAGCAGCGGCGACAAAGAAGTCATCGCAAAAACAGACGCAGGCGATGTAACAAAAGGCGAGCTTTACACAAACATGAAGAAAACAGCTGGCGCAAGCGTACTGACACAGCTAGTGCAAGAAAAAGTATTGGACAAGAAGTATAAAGTTTCGGATAAAGAAATTGACAACAAGCTGAAGGAATACAAAACGCAGCTTGGCGATCAATATACTGCCCTCGAAAAGCAATATGGCAAGGATTACCTGAAAGAACAAGTAAAATATGAATTGCTGACACAAAAAGCGGCTAAAGATAACATCAAAGTTACAGATGATGAAATTAAAGAATACTGGGAAGGCTTAAAAGGCCAGATTCGCGCAAGCCACATCCTTGTCGCTGACAAAAAGACAGCTGAGGAAATAGAGAAAAAGCTGAAAAAAGGCGAGAAATTTGATGCTCTTGCGAAGGAATACTCTACAGACACAGGCTCAGCTACAAACGGTGGCGAACTTGGCTGGATTTCAAAAGATAACGAACAACTGGATGCCACATTCAGAAAAGCTGCATTCAAGTTGAAAACAAACGAAGTCAGCGATCCTGTGAAAACACAATTTGGCTACCATATCATCAAAAAGACTGAAGAGCGCGGAAAATATGAAGATATGAAAAAAGAGCTGAAATCTGATGTTCTCGACCAAAAACTTAATGACAACACAGCTGTGCAGGCAGCCGTTCAAAAAGTAATGAAAAAAGCTGACATCGATGTGAAGGATAAAGATTTGAAGGATACATTTAACACTTCTGCTTCTACTAGCAGTTCTTCAAGCAGTTCTAAATAATAAAAAAGCTGTGCAGGCTCATTGAGCCGCACAGCTTTTTTTATGCGATGGAATGGTTTTGATTTTCTTCTTCATGCTGCTGAGAACTGCGGCGTTCTCGTTCCTTTTCCATCCTCTCCATATAAATCTGTCCTTCTTTTTCAATAAAAGCCTGGTCTACTTTTTCTTCCTCTTTGGCTGCCGCCACAAGTTTATATGCGCTGAAAATGATGCCTACAATACAAAGATACACCCACCACGGAAAAAATAACACGGGCTCCTCCCCCTTTGCATAGATTCTTTATTCTTAACCATATGCGGGAATGAGACGAGTTATGTGCGGGAAAGACGCATCAAAAAGGACTGAGCTGAATATGTCAGCATCAGTCCTTTTTACGTTATTTATGAAATGTCGGTTTATAAAAGGAACGGTTTTCCAGTGCAAATACACGTTCAGTATACTCGCCCGGCTTCACGCGTTCAAGCGCTCTGTCCATCATATTCATTTTTGCATCCAGATTGTCTATATAGTGAAGAATTTCCGCTTCTTTCACCATCGGCGGTTTCGGGCTGCCCCATTCTGCTTTGCCATGGTGACTCAAAATCAAATGCTGAAGAATTAACACCTCTTCAGAATCGATTTGAAGCTCCTCAGCCGCTTTTGAAAGCTCTGTCACCATGATTGAAATATGGCCGAGTAAATTGCCTTCAACCGTATATGAAGTGGAAACAGGGCCGGACAGCTCCTTCACTTTTCCAAGATCATGCAGGATAACACCGGCGTAAAGCAGATCACGATCGAGAGACGGATATAAATCTGCTATTGCTTTCGCCAGGTTCAGCATAGAGACAACATGATACGCCAAACCTGAGACAAACTCATGGTGGTTTTTCGTAGCCGCCGGATAATCCATAAACTCAGCTTCGTGTTTTTTAACCAAAAACCTTGTGATTCGCTGGATATTCGGATTTTTCATTTCAAATATATATTGAGTGATGGTATCCATCATTTCATTTTTCGGAATCGGCGCGGTTTCTAAAAAATCATCAATATTGACGTTTTCTTGCTCGCTTACCGGTCTGATATTTCTAAGCTTCAGCTGGGTGCGTCCGCGATAATGATGAACATCGCCGACGACCTTGACAATCGTCTGCGGCGCATAGGTCACTTCATCACTTTGCTTGGCATCCCACAGCTTCGCTTCAATATCGCCTGACTGGTCTTGCAGCATCAGCGTCAGAAACGGTTTTCCATTGCTTGCAATCCCTTTCGTCGAGGATTTAATCAATAGATACTGGTCCACCTGTTCGCCAACCTCATGTAGCATAATCCCTTTAGCCATTCTATTAAAGCTCCCTCCGTATCTTACATAATACCAGTATATCACATACCGATTTTCAGCTATAGAACCTCTTTTATGACACCAAATGGATGATTTGGCTGCTATGAAATGCATCTTTTACGTGCTCATGGCATGTAAAATATAAAATCTGCCTACCGCCTTCAGATAAATCATACAGAACTTGTAATACACGTTTCAGCCTTTCCTGATCAAAATGAACAAAACTGTCGTCAAGCTGGAATGGAAGCTTTGACCCACCCTGGCGCGTAACGGCCAAAGCAAATCGGATCGCTGTATACAGCTGTTCACACGTCCCTTGTGACAGCTCTTCCGCATGATAGACAGTTCCATCGCGATGCATAACCATGATCGAATCATCCGTTTCGGAAAAATAAATGGTTTGGTAGTTTCCGTCAGTCAGAGGGCGGAAGAATTCTCCTGCCGTCTCCAGAAGGCGCGGAAGCTCGATTTTTTTATGCCGCTCCAATTTGTTTCTGATCACCTGTTTGACCATTTGTATCGAGGCCCATTTTTTAGCCGTTTCTTTTACACGTTCTTTTTGCATTTCGGTTTGAAGCTTGAGGTCTGAGACCAATCCCGAAGCCTCTAATTGTTCCTGTTTGACTGAGAGCAGTGCGATTTGGCTGCGGAGCTGCTCGATCTCCTCAGTCAGCCGCTCTTTTCTTTCATTCTCAACAAATTGCTTATCTTTCAATTCAGAAAGCGTATTGGAATCCGCCAGTTCAAGTTCCTCCGGGTACCCGCCTTGAAGCTGTGCGTTTACGTGATGAAGCTTGTTCTCCGTATCCTTCAATTGCCTGCTGATGTCGGCTATGGCAAAAAACGCATCTCTGTCTTTTGCAGCAGCCGCGGCAAATAACTGTTCGATCTGTGCGTGGAAATATTGTATTTCTTGCTCAAGCTCAAGCATCTGTTCCTTTGTATAATGAATATCTGTTTCAATTTCCTTTTTTTGCTTCTCGATTTCTTTTTCACGTTCAATGTTTTTCCGCAATGTGTGAAGGGCGTCCGAAATGGAGATATCCTGACTCTGATTCACGGGAAGAAGCATACTGACGCGTTCTTCGAATGTTCTCCGGTGCTTTTTCAGCCTGCCTGCTTCAATGGTCAGCTCATGCTTTTTTTTCACTTCTTTTTTGACATCCTTCATTAAGCTGTATGCATCAAGCAAAAATGATGGATCTTCCTTAAATCCGAGCTCATTCATAAAACGCTCGACCTGTGTAAAGGACGGGGCCATATCGGCTTCCCACTGTTCAAACTGCTGGATGACCCTTTCATACGCCGCCTCTTTTTGCTGGAGCGCTGCACGCTGTGTGAGAAGGTGCTGCTTATTGCGGTCATCCTCCCATAACGCTTCTCTAAGCATTTCAGCTTCTGCTGGTGAAATATCCGTCATGGGCTGTCTTGTCTCTCGGCTGTTTCGAGAAGACGATTTTCCTGATACAAGCCAATACACAATAAGTGCAGCGCCGAAACTTATGGCGGGAATCCATTGCCTCAGCAGAGAAAAGAGAACGATGAACAACATACCAGCTGCAATGACAGTCTTTTTCTGTTTAGCCTGCTGTCTTTCAAAAAACGTTAGCTGTTCTCTGAGCTTCGCTTGCTCTTGGTGCTGCCCCTGTGTTTCATCATATGCTCTAAGAGCAGCTTCTTTATCTTTTCTTTGGCTATCTTCAAGAATCGCGGACGAAGCGGCACGAACGGCCTTTTCCGTGTCTTCCAGCTCTTGCCGGGCAAGTTCAAATGTCTCGTCAAGTTGCCGTTTTCTGTCTCTTGCCTGTACATATTGCTGCACCGCTTGCTGAAGCTGCCATTCATAATCATATGAGGTGTTCATATTCAGGAGCTCATTTTCATCCGTTTTATTGAGCTGTTCCAGCCCTGCCGCTGTCTGCGCAGACGTCTGGCGCAGCTGTGCCTGAATGGCTGCCAGCTGTTCTCCCCAGGATTGGTACATATGAAACGCTGCCGAAAGCTCTTGTATCAGCGTTTCTTTCGCCAATAGTTCTTTATCGGGGATAAGCTTTTGCCTCTGTTTGTCCAACTCCGCCATCTTCACCCGAAGCGCCTCAAGCTGTGCTGATTTCGGGTGAAGATGGGATTCATATTTTTCCAGCTGATGCAGGCCGTCAGCAGGAAATTGTCCTACATGTTCCGGAAATTCTGCAATCACCTGTTCGAGTGTCGCTTTTTCATTTAGCAATGGTTTTCGCTCAATCGCTCCCTCAATCATTCGGATATGTCCCGCCGTCTCTTTCAATTCGGTTTCCGCGGCTGCAAGGCGGGCTTCAAGCATTCGTTTTTCCCCGAGAAGCTGATGATAGCCCGCTTCCTCTGCTTCAGCCTGTTTTAGCTTCACTGCCAGCTGCTTAAGCGTTTCCAGCTCCTGATTCAATTGAGGGTTTCGCCCATTTGGTTTATAGAGCCTTTCGCTTTCCTTCGTCAGCCTTGAATCAAGCTTTGATACGGCTTCAGCACCAAACAAGCTGGAAAAGAGCAAAAATTCCCCTATCTTGTCCCGATTAAAGGCGTGAATTTCCTGCAGCCCGAATACGTCGAACGAATATATGGCTTTGTACAACGACCTGTCTGTGCCCTGGAACAGCTGCTTTAAAACATCTCCCTGCTTTACTTCGCCCTTTTCTGTGTACACGCTTAGTTTTTCGGCAGTCCCTTTCGTCCGTTCGATCTTCAGCACCCCATACTCAGGATGTTCAGCTTCAAGAACACCGCCGTAGACACCGCCTGTTTTCGGTTCATATTTTTTCGTTTTCGGAAAACCGAACAGCATGCTTTCAATGAATGACATCATCGTCGTTTTTCCTGCCTCATTTAATCCGTAGATGACTTGGACAGGAGAGGCGGAAAAGTGAAAGGTTCGATTGGAAAATTTTCCGTATTGGTAGATATGTAAAGATATAATTCGCAAAGCTGTCACCGCCTCATGTATCAAGCACCTTAAGCTGTCTTTTCAATAATATCTGTGCCTGCTCTTTTATTTCCTTTACCTCCTCTTGGCTAAACCGGTCCGCGTGCCTTCTATACACTGGATGCCGCTCAAGCCCTTCCAGCACGTCTGACAGATCGCTGCGATCAATGTCTTCAAATAAACCGCCAAAAAAAGGATCAAGGTTTGTTAGGTTTGCTTCGTTTTCTGTCTCATCGTCCAATCTAAGAGGCCAAACGAAATGTTCCTCTTCCGCTTCTTGTTCCTGAAGAGCTTCAAGAAACTCATCCAAGGTGCCTTTTGGCGCCTCCAGCAGCCATTCCGGCGCCGTCCCTTGTAAAACAAGCCTTACACAAACAGGGCTCCCCTTTTTCCGCAGCTTCGAAAACGTGTCCTCCACCATTTGGAAGAGGGCTGTCATATTCTTTGCCTCCGTCACATCAACCGCCGCTTTTTCCCACAGGACATCATGCGCTCTCTGAAATTCATAAGATATATCTCCGTTTGTCACATGAACGAGATAATAACCTTTATCTCCCGTCTCCTTTATATGGCGTGCTTGCGTGTTTCCCGGGTAAATGACTGCCGGATGCTCGGCAGATAGAACCTGGCGTTTATGTATATGGCCAAGCGCCCAATAATCCATCCCGCTTTTCACGAGGTCGTCATGTGTAAACGGGCAATACGGATCGTGTCCTTCAGATCCTGACAGCGTGCCGTGGAGCATGCCGATATGAAACGGTGCGTCAGTTGATCTCCGATAGCGGGCGGCTTGGTTTTCCGTCACTGCTCTTGCTTGATAGCTGAAACCGTAAATGCTTGCTATGCGCCTGCCTTCTTTAAAAAACGATTTTTCTTCTGGAACAGCGGACGAAAAAATATGGACATTCTCAGGCCATTCAATCGGCGTCCACTCCCCGCCAAGATGATCGTGATTCCCAAAGATGACGTATACCGAAATCCCGCACTCTCTGAGTCTTTCAAACTGTTTTTTCAAAAAGAGCTGAGCCTTTAAGCTTCGATTGGCTTCATCAAACAGATCTCCCGCCAGCAAAATGAAATCAACGTGCTCTCTCACTGCGGCGTCTATCATATGTCTCACGCTTGCAAACGTGCTTTCTTTAATCCGGGCAAAAATCGGCTCCGGCAGATGCGATATCCCGTAAAACGGGCTGTCAAGATGAAGATCTGCCGCATGAATAAAGGTTAGATCAGTCAACATTCTGCTCCTTCCCAGGATGAAGTACCCTTATTTTAGCACCGAATTCTTGCGAATGCACGTTCTGTCAAAAAAAGTGAGAACGATTACTAATCTAATAAATCAACCTTAGGATAGAAATATTTTCTAAAAATATACACAATTTAGTTGTAATTATTTTCCCTAATATATTACAATGTGGAAATGAGAGAGGTGATATCTAGGAATCATATATTATTAAAATCACGGTTAATATGGACTCATTTAAATATTCGGAGGGGATATAATGAAGAAAACAATCATGAAAGGACTCTTCCTTTCAGCAACTTTAATGTTAATCCATACGCCTTTTACTCAAAAAGTACATGCTTCACAAGTACATAGTAAAGAATTGGCTACAGCTTTGTATAAGCAAGATGGACTTACTTCTACGTATAACTCTAAAACGAATGTGACAAAACCAGTAAAAGAATGCATAAAATTAATTCTTGAACATAAAGGGCAATTCTTCGACGTCGTAGAGAAATATGCTGGAAAGAAAATAAGGACTACGATTGAAACTGAATTTAATCAGCACATTGAACCAGTTTTAAAAAAATTATTAGGCTATACTATACTTACCTGGGATACTGTAAATAGCAAAGTTTATTCATCTCTAAGAGATGCTGGATATTCAGAAAACTCTGCAAAAACTCTTGCTTACTTCACAACTCTCGCTATGAAAAACTTTTAATATTAACTTTTAGAACTTTATGCATGAAGGTTTACAGTTTAGAAAAAAACAATCTAACTTGCTATACTATTAAAGAGCAGAGATCTTTTCCCCCTGCTCTTTTTATATTGATTCGAAGGTTTTATTTAAAAATCATCTTTCTAATCTAATATTTAAAATCAGTTTTTCGCTAAACGTAGCGCTTGTTTGATCGCTTTGAACGCGCTTGAATTGCCGTAAATTAATACACCGCCTTTATAAATTCTGGCGCCGATAACTGCTAGTATGACAATGGTGAGCAGTGTGATTCCGATTCCGACAGCCGCCTGCCAGAACGGAATATCAAGCATGCCGACGCGCAGGAACATAATCATTGGCGTAAAGAACGGAATAAACGAAGTTACCGTAATAAATCCTGCGTCAGGCGCATTCAAACCGAACATCGCGATCATAAAACCGGCGACAACCAAAAGCGTCATCGGCGTGATCGTTTGCTGTACATCCTCTATTCTGCTGACGACACTGCCGAGAAACGCGGCAAGTGTCGCGTACAAAAAGTATCCGAGCAAAAAGAAAATGACAGCATAGATGACAGTGGTTGCAGATACGTCGGTCAAATTAAGGAATTCGCCGACAGATGAAGCCGTTTCGCTCTTTTCGTTCAGCTTAAGCGACAGAGAGCCGGCTCCTATAATAATAGCAAGCTGTGTGATCCCGACAAGCCCGATACCAAGCAGCTTTGCAAACATTTGCTGGATCGGCGGCATGCTTGAGATCAGGATTTCCATAACTCGCGAAGATTTTTCGGTTGCGACCTCCATCGCTATCATGCTGGCATACATAATCACCGAAAAATAAATGACGAACAGCATAATGTAAACAAGCCCTACTGTCTGGCCAAGCTCTTCCTCAGACTTCGCCCCTTCTTTCAGCGCCTTCTGCCCCACAGTAACGGGCGCATAAAGGCTGCTGATCGTTTCCTGCGATACGCCGAGCTCCGCTGTTCCGACAGCTGTTTTGGTTTGCGTCAGCGCCTGCTGCAGCGTTTGATACGTGCTTTCATCAGAAATCGTTAACGCTTTATATGTTCCTGAAATGGTCCCTTTTTCATCTCGTTTGATGATGAGCATGCCATCGAGTGATTCATCTTTGACTTGCTTTGTGACCTCATCCTCCGATTGCTTCGACAGCTTCACATCAAGATCGCCGTCTGTATCCACCGCTTTCAGCTGCTTAGAAAAAACCGGATATAATTCGTTTGTTTCATCAAAAACGGCGATTTTTTCTTTCGCATCGTCACCTTGAAACAAAGAAATGATCGACTCCAGATTCGTTACAACTAAAACAAGCAGCACCGTGATGACAGTCGAAATAATAAAGGATTTTGCCATAATCTTATTTTTGTATGTATGAGAAAGCATGATCCAAAATTTATTCATAGACGGCCCCCACCTTTTCTATAAAAATATCATGCAGTGACGGCTCTTCAAGCTCAAACTTTCTGATAAACCCTTTTCCCTGTAGCATCGCAAAAATCTCTTGAGAAATGTCTTCATTGGCAATCTGCAGCTTGACGCCGTCGGCCGTCTCCTTCCATTGTAGAATGCCTTCATGAGACTGCAAAAAGCTTAGATCGTCATCGGAGTGAATGGTGACGTTCTTTTTGCCAAAGGAGCGCTTGATCTCCTTCAGCTTGCCTTGCACGACCGGTCTTCCTTTCTGCAATATGCAAAGGTTCTCACAAAGCTCCTCCACATGTTCCATCCGGTGGCTTGAAAATAAAATAGAAACGCCGCTGTTTTTCAGCGAGATCACAGCCTCTTTTAGCAGCTCAACATTGACAGGGTCCAGGCCGCTGAAAGGTTCATCGAGAATAAGCAGCTCCGGCTTATGCAAAACTGCCGAAATGAATTGGATTTTTTGCTGATTCCCCTTTGAAAGCTCTTCCACCTTCTTATTCTCGTAATCTGTAATATTGAAGCGTTCAAGCCATGTCCCGAGCTCTTTTACAGCCTCCCGCTTCTCCATCCCTTTTAATCTGGCGAGATAGACAAGCTGATCCTTTACCTTCATTTTCGGATAAAGGCCCCGCTCTTCCGGCAAATAACCGATTTTGTTGCTGATATGATAATTCACAGGTCGGCCCTTCCAGCTGATTGAGCCCTCCGTAATGCTTAATAATCCTAGGATCATGCGAAACGTCGTCGTTTTTCCCGCTCCATTTGCGCCTAACAGACCGAACATTTGCTGTTCCGGAATATCTAAGTCCAATCCGTCAACGGCTTTATAATCTCCAAATGTCTTCGTTACGTGATCAATTGTAAGCACTGAATCTCCTCCTTCCCTGACCCATTATATACTAATTTTGGATAAAGCATAATAAAGGATTTTGATTTCCTTTTTAGAATATAAATGAAGAAAGACTGATAAACCTTAAAATGGAGGAGAAACCTGATGGCTGATTATTTCCTTACCGTATTTGATCCTTCGGGGAACACGCTGGTAAACGAGCGATTCGAGGCAGAACATGAAGAAGCGGCAAAAACGCATGGTGAAGCCCTCTTAAAAGAAAAAGAGCTTCATAGTCATACTCATCGTTTAGTCAATGCAGCCGGAAAGCTGATTTTGTTTCACAGATGATCAGCTTTCCGGCTGATCTGTTACGCTTGAAACTTCGGCTCCCGTTTTTCTAAAAAGGCACGGATTCCTTCTTGGTGATCCTTGGTCCTTCTCATTCTCTCTTGGGCGCTGCGCTCAAGGGATAGCACTTTTTTCAGTTCTTCAATCTGGAGGCTTTGAAAAATAGCTTTCGTTTCGATCATCGCCAAAAGAGGGGAGGCCAACAGGGTTTCGATAATGGGTCTTGCGCCTTCGGCAGGGTCTCCGGCAAATGTCCCATCAAGAAGCCCCATATCGGCAGCTTCTGAGGCAGATAGTTTTTTTCCGCTCCAAATCAGTTTTTTCGCTTTTGCTTCACCGATTCTTTTCTTCAGCAAATAATGTCCTCCGCCATCCGGAACAAGCCCAATGCCGATAAAATTCATCGCGAGGACGGCGTTTTTTTCAGCGAGCACAATGTCCGCACAAAGCGCCAAACTCAGGCCCAGTCCCGCAGCAGCGCCATGAATGGCTGCAATTGTCACTTTCTTCATCTGATATAAATTCAGGGTGAGAGCCTCAATCGTATCCATCAGCCGTTTAAATTGGTTAGGGTCATGCTCTGATGTCATCATCTTGATATCACCGCCGGCCGAAAAGCCTTTTCCGCTTCCTCTCAGGAGAACGATGAGCGCCTCGCTTGCAGCCGCCATTTCGACTGCCTCCTTCAATTCAGACAGCATCTGTTCATTCAGGGCGTGATGGGCATCAGGCCGATTCAGGATAATCTCTGCAACAGCCCCATTACATGCATATTGAACAAACTCCATATAAAGCACCTCAATGTATGCGCTTACTTTTTTTCTTTCTCCTATACATTCCCCGCCATCCTCAAATAAACCTTTTTATTTTTCAAGGTCAATAGATACTGAAAAATGCATATTGTTTGAATGGAAACATAAAGTTTTATATAGTGAAAAAGAAGGGATATCTTGATGAGAAGGGAGGAAAGGAACATGGATAAATTGCTGATCGGTTTTCTGTTAAGTTTATTTATGGTGTACTTTCCCCCTTCGGACGTGGTTCTGCCTTCCCAGTTTGAAGCAAGCACTGACAGCTATGTGCCTATGACTTCATATCCGCAGGAAACACAATCGGCAAAAACGCCGTCGCCGGGCAGCATGCACCCGGATGAGCTGATCAAAGAGTACAGCCCGCTGGCGCAGTCTGTCAGGCAGCTCTCTGTCAAACCACTTGACGAACCGCTAATAAACAGGCTGGAAAAGGCTTTGGCCGTCCCTGTCAAATACCAGTCTAATTACCTCCGAATATAATTTGCTCAAGTTTTATTTGTTACTCACCCCATACTGCCAACACTACATTCGGAGGGATTTTCATTGAATATTAAAGAAAACGATCTGCCGGGCATCGGCAAAAAGTTTGAAATCGAAACAAGAAGCCACGAAAAAATGACGATTATCATTCATGATGACGGAAGAAGGGAAATTTACCGGTTTAATGACCGGGACCCGGATGAGCTTCTTTCAAATATTTCATTGGATGATTCTGAAGCAAGGCAAATTGCAGCTATTCTCGGGGGCATGGTCTATAAACCGCAAGCTCTGGAGTCCATCGAAATGGCCTTCAGCGATCTTATTATTGAATGGTTTAAGGTCGAAAAAGGCGCCAAATCGATCGGGCGCACACTCGGAGAGCTTGATGTTCGCCAGAATTACGATGTCACTGTGATTGCCATTATCAAACACAACCAGGAAAAGCTCCTAAATCCCGGAGCCGATTCGATTATTGAAGAAAATGACACCCTTGTCCTCTCAGGTGAGAGAAAGCATCTGAAGAAACTGATTCACGATTTTCTTTCTGGAGAGGGCGTGTGAGCCCCGATGGACCATCTTGTATTTGAAGTCGGAACTGCACTTGTGCTTGTGGCAATCGCCAGTGTGATCGCCAATAAAATTAAATTTTCGATTATTCCGTTTCTGATTGTGCTGGGGATGCTTGTTGGACCGCACGCGCCGAAAATGGGGATTATTGATCTAACATTTATTCAAAGCAGTGAAATCATCGAGTTTTTCGGGCGAATGGGCGTACTGTTCCTCCTCTTCTATCTCGGACTCGAATTCTCTGTCGGGAAGTTAATCAAATCAGGAAAATCAATCGCGGTCGGCGGGACGATTTATATTTTGATTAACTTCAGCCTCGGACTGCTTTACGGGTTTATCACTGGATTTTCCTTTCTGGAAGTCCTCATCCTCGCAGGAGTCATCACAATCTCGTCAAGTGCGATTGTCGCAAAAGTGCTCGTTGATTTAAAAAGAACCGCCAACCCGGAAACCGAATTGATTCTCGGCATCATCATGTTTGAAGATATTTTCCTTGCCGTATATCTGTCCGTTGTTTCCGGCCTTATACTAGGTGATGCGACATCCGTAGGGAGTGCACTCTTGTCCATTTTGATCGCCTTCGGTTATATGCTGCTGTTTTTTATCGCAGCAAGAAAACTCCCGCCGCTGTTGAACAAACTGTTGGACATTCGCTCAAACGAAGTGTTTATTATCGTCATTTTCGCAGCGCTCTTTTTTATCGCCGGGTTTTCCGAGACGATTCATGTAGCAGAAGCAATCGGCGCGCTGCTGCTCGGTTTGGTCTTTTCAGAAACAGAGCATTCCGATAGGATTGAACACCTCGTTGTTCCGTTTCGCGACTTCTTCGGTGCGATGTTCTTTTTCAGCTTCGGCCTCAGTATCGATCCGTTTTCGCTTGGTGAAGCGGTTTGGCTTGCGTTGGGTGCAGTGATTTTGACCATTCTGGGAAATTTTATCGCCGGAATGGTGGCAGGACGACGCGCAGGGCTTTCTCATAAGGCTTCATCGAATATCGGGCTGACGATCGTATCGCGGGGAGAATTTTCGATTATCGTTGCGAATCTCGGAATAGCCGGCGGACTGTCGGCCACATTAAAGCCGTTTGCCGCATTATATGTCCTCATTCTGGCGATTTTGGGACCGCTTGTCACAAAGGAATCAAAACGAATTTACCGCTTGCTGAACAAGGTATTTAAATGGAAGCCTGAGGTTCAGCCCGCAAAAAAACAGGGATAAAAAAAGCAGCACTGTAATCAGTGCTGCTTTGTCGTTTTTTCAAAAATCTGCTCTAAATATTTGATTTTTTCGTCCGTGTAGTGCTCGAAGCGGTCATTGTACGATTTCGGATCTTTCGGATTCGCAAAATGCGTAATTTTCCCTGTATCCCGATCAATAAATTTACTAGCAGCGCCGCAGCCGATGCCAATAATCGTCTGCACCTCTTCCATAATCATAATGTTGTAGATGCTTTCTTGTCCCGGCAAAGAGTATCCGACGTTTTCAAGGTTTCCAAGAATGTTTTTCTGGCGGTATAAATAATAAGGCACGTACCCATGCTCTTTCGTCCAGGCTACCGCGTCTTCCATCATTTGAGAAACCTCTTCCCTGCCGGCAACTTTGTACTTATGTTTGTTTCTCGTCATTTCTGACGCCCGTTTAAATGAAAGAGTATGAACGGTAAGGGATTCCGGCATCAGTTTTTCTGTTTCTGAAAGACTGTGCCTGAACTCCTTCACGCCTTCCCCAGGCAAACCAATAATCAAGTCCATGTTGATATTATTCATGCCATGCTGGCGTGACAGATGATATTTCTCAATGGTCTCTTCAACCGTATGGTGCCGCCCGATCGCCTTTAGCGTTTCGTTTTCATAGGATTGCGGATTGATGCTGATCCGATCAATGTCATATTTGTTTAAAACGGCGAGTTTTTCTTCTGTAATCGTATCAGGACGACCGGCCTCCACCGTAATCTCACGAATGTTTTTCACATCCGGGAAGGAGCGGACCATTTCTTCATACAGCAGATCCATCTCCTCCGCTGTAATGCTTGTCGGCGTCCCGCCGCCAAAGTAAATGGTTGTAACCTTAACATCATGCTCCTTCAGCCATTCACCGATCTTCTGCATTTCGTAATGCAGTCCCCATAGGAATGAGCCGACTCTGCCTGCCTGTCCCTGGATGGCATACGCAGGGAATGTGCAATACGCGCATTTTGTCGGGCAGAACGGAATGCCGATATAAATGCTGACTTCATCCTTTACTCGGTACAAATCCGGCACTGCCGCCAGCTGACGGTCAACAATTTCCTGCATTAGCATGATTTTTTCATCATGAATTAAATAGTCTTTTTTCAACTCAGCATGCGCTTGCTCCTTGGACATTCCGCTTTGCAGTTTTTTATGAAGCAGCTTTGTGGGCCGGATTCCTGTGAGGATTCCCCACTTCTGCGTAATGCCCGTATGCGCCTGAAGAAGATTGAGATACACATAAGAAATTGTGTTTTTCACTTGCTTAAAAGCTTCTTTTTCATTCATGCCGGGAGAAAAGAATTTTGTATGCTGTTCCTTTATGCCAGTACCCTTCACTTCTCCCGAAACCGTCACATGCTCATCCGTTTGTGACAACGCTAAAGAAATGACAAAATCTGCGGGCTCCTCTCCGCCATACGCAAGCTCGCACTCTTCATAAAACAAATTTGCAATATTTTGCAGAGGCCGATGCAGGCGGTCATCATGTATGCCTTCTATTTTAATTTGCAACTTCATCACCTAATTTATCAGATTCAAAACTTTCTTTAGTGTACAGAAATAAACTGCTAAAATCAATCCGGCAAAAAAGCCGCCGCACCTGTCAGGGCGCGAGCGGCTTTTTTACACACGTTTCATGTGGAACTTATCAAGAAATCCTTTTCGCTGCTGCATTCGGAAATATTCCTTCATCATATAAGCGACACCTTGCTCGTCATTGGACCTTGTAACCCAATCTGCCTTTCTCTTAATTTCCGGAACGGCATTCCCCATCGCTACCCCAAGACCGGCAAGTTCGATCATCGGCAGATCGTCATACTGATGCCCAATGGCCACGACATCATCCATACTCAGGCCCAGCTCTGAAGCGACGAGGGCCAAACCCGCTTCCTTCGAGACACCTTTCGGGACGATATTCAGCTTCTCATCGTTTACGCGAATCACGTCCACCGCAGGGAAGGCTTTTGTAATCGTTTCTGTAATGTCATGCTGAATGTCGTGCTCCGTGTACACCTCGATGACGGGTGCACTCACCGGCTCATCCATGAGGAGATCGCTTAATGATTCAACGAACTGGACTGGATAAAAGATCGGGTCAGACGGATGAATGAGTGCTTTCCCCAATAAATTCGAATTCACCTTTTTCTTGTTTCCGATGGAATACTTTTCGTGAAGAAGCCGAATATTACATTGATAGCTCTCCAGCACTTGAACAATGTTAAAGGTATGATCATCAGAAATTCTTTTTTCAAAAAACGGGGCGTCAATTTTCTCAGCGATATATGCCCCGCTATGGGTGATCAGCTTGGCATCAAGCTTTAGCGATTTCGCTATTTTCTGTGCTGAGCGAAAATGACGGTTGGTCACAAGTGTGACGTAAATCCCTTTTTTCTTTACATATTCAATCGCGTCTTTCGTTGCCTGATGAATCTTCCCGTTCGACCGAAGCAGCGCTCCATCTATATTTAAGGCAAGCAATTGTTTTGACACAGAGATGTCCCCCTCCTTGATGACTGTACTTGTGTATAGGATATGACCCTGTCTCTGTGTTTAGAACAACCTTTTCTTAAAGCAAAAAAAGCCTGGCTCAGCAGACTTTATGTATGGCTTGTTGATAGGATACGATCGAAGCAGCCATTCTCCCTAATATCGTTATTTCGATTTACGAAAAATCATGTATCAGGAACCCCTTGTTTGACCAATGATGCGCTCCGAACACTTACTCTCTGTTGCTTATCCCCTCTATATAACGGCATGATATGCGACCGTATCCATTTGAAATAGGTAAGTGTAGGCGCTTTCAATGTTATTATCTCAGTTTTCCTTTCCGATGACAAGGGTTTTTTTAACTAAAAAAAGTAACCAACTTTTGTATATCCGTGGTAGGATCAGTTGTTAATTTTTAGGACTATACACTTGATCCAGAACGTACATTCCCATACAATATAAATAATAAACGAAAAAGCGGTGTTTATATGGCTGATTTAAAAGAAATATATAATGAAGAACTGATATCTCAGTTGATCCATCATGTAAGGTCATCCTATCCTGATTTTAACAAAAACAGATTCTTGGGTACATTACGGCTGGAGGACTGGCCTGAACTCACTTTAAAAGAGCGGATGCGCCGCGTGACAGTTTCTTTATACGAAACTTTGCCAAAACAATACGTTGAAGCGCTCACAATTTTACGGGATACAGCCCCTCATTTTAAAGGACTCAGCGGAATTTTATTTCCAGATTATGTGGAACAGTACGGGTTAGCGCATTGGGAAGAATCAATAAAGGCATTGGAATACTTTACGCAATATTCGACCTCAGAATTTGCTGTAAGGCCTTTTTTGCTGTTAGATCAAGAAAAGATGATTGCACAATTGCTTGCATGGTCTGAGCATAAAAATGAACACGTGAGAAGACTTGCGAGCGAAGGCAGCAGGCCCCGCCTGCCATGGGGAAAATCGATACCGGCTTTGAAATCGGACCCTTCCCCCGTATTGCCGATCCTTGAGAAGCTGATGCAGGACGAGTCCTTATATGTAAGGAAAAGCGTGGCCAACAACCTTAATGATATATCAAAAACGCATCCTCATTTACTGAGAAAAGTCGCAGATCAATGGTACGGAACACATCCCCATACAGACTGGATTATCAAACACGCCTATCGGACCTTATTAAAAAAGGGTGATAAACAGGCCTTAGCGCTTTTTGGTTATGAAAATGCTGATTCGATACAACTACATGATTTAACATGCCAGCCCAAACGTATAGTTATTGGCGAAAGCCTTGAATTTTCTTTCTATATTCATTCAGACAGGGATCAAAAAGTAAGAATTGAGTACGCAATTGATTTTGTAAAAGCAAGAGGCCAGCGTCATCAGAAAGTATTTAAAATAACAGAAACAAATATACGAAAAAACGAAACGAAGTCATACACAAGAATCCAATCCTTTAAGGATTTAACCACCAGAAAGCATTACAAAGGAATTCATACATTATCAGTCATCATCAATGGAGAGGTAAAAGATTCATTGGATTTCCAAGTTTGCTGAATGAATAAAAAATCCCTTCTTATCCAAGAAGGGATTTTGCTGATTAGCCTTCAACACTGCCGTAAAGCTCTTCTAAAGGCTTCATAATGATTTTGTTCAATTCACCAATCAGCATGCTCATGCGCTGCTCCGCTTCCATCAGCTGAGAAATTTTTTCGTGCTGCTGTACAAGCGCAACTGTTTTTTGAGCCTGCGTCACTTCTTCTTGTGTAATCTCTTCTCCTGCCATTTGTTTTTGCTGGAGTCTAAGCTGTACATCACGGAAGTTTTCGAACATGCGCTTCGCTGATTCATCTGCGTTAACTTCGTCGTAAAGGTTTTTTAAACGGGTGAACTCTTCGCTCCCGCGTAATGCATTTTCCAGATCATACGCTACATCATAAAAATTAACAGCCATTGTAAATAGCTCCTTTCATCATTGCCGTTTGACATACCACTCCACTATAACAGACTATGGAGATCCTTTCATTAATCAAAACCCATTTCTTCTTAAAAAAGGATGACAAACAGTGCTTGAATCGCGCCTATAATTCCGCCGAGAAGGCCCCCCAAATAGGTAATCATTTTAAATTCTTTTTTTGAAATGGACAGCACCATTTCTTCAAGACGCTCCACCGGGAACTGATCCACCTGCTCCTTGACGATTTCCTCAAGACGCAACCGTTTTAAGACACTTTCAAGGTTGGACGAAATCCCTTCAAGCAATTTGTCTAACAGTGCCGGCAGCATTTGCTGGGTCAGCTCAGATTCATAGCGGACGGTAAGCGTGCCAATCGTATTGTTGAAGAAAGGGGCAGTCGAAAATACTTGCAGCATTCTTCGTTTCAAACTGAAAATGAGCGCCTTTGCATTCCATTTTTCGTCTGCTTCATTAAACGTATACTCCCTCAGCTTGCCCCATTCGTTTTTTAAGAGATCAGAAAGCAATTTATTTGTTTCCTCATTCCGCAAGAATTTCAGCAGCTCCGGCAGCACGCGATCCGCAAGGCTTGAATTGCCAAGAAACATTTGCACCATGCTTCCAAGCATGCCGCGCTCTTTTAAAAAGTCATCAATCATATTGCCAAGACGGATTTTTCCTTCATCACTTTCAAAATAACGGACACTCCGTGACAATATATATCCTGAAATCATCGGAATTTTTTCCTCAAGCTTTTCCTGCACCTCTATAGGCACCAGCTCTTTTAACGATTGGTCCCCGTATTGGCGGAAAAGCTCATTCAGCTTATCATCGGTCCAGCTGCTGATCCATGCATCAGCAGCTTTTTCGGGGCGCTTCATCCCGGCTTTTTCAAGCGCTTCTTTTACTGTCACTTCAGAAAGTGACAGCTTTTGAATCAGCTGTTCCCCCACTCGAAGAGCCTGCGTTTTGGCTGCATCAGAGACGAGCCGCTTTTTAATGCCTTCAGGGGTTAAGAGATGATTGACTACCATCAGTCCCATTTGTTTTGCAAGTTCATCTCGCCGTCTTGGAATCAGCCCGGGCGTAAAAGGAACTCGCTTCCCAAACAAATAGTACGCTTTATACGGCCTAAACAGCATTTGAATTGCTAAATGATTGGTCACCGCTCCAATGGCAGCGCCGATCACGATCATAAAAATAAAGGTTCCTGCAATACCCATTCCTATTCATCTTCCTCCATCTGTGCTTCAGCTTTTTTCATATAGATTATGTACCTATACGTATTATAGAGGCTCATGCAATCACTTAGCAAACGAGGAGACAAATTCCTGTTCTTAGAAAATCAGCTTGTTCTTTTGGAATAGGGCAAGGTGAAGAATCGTATTCTGTAAAGTAGAATACCGTCAGCTGCGTTCGTCTTACATGTATTTAGTGTAAAGCTGCGGACACCCGCCGGCAGCTTTTGAATAAAAGGGGGAGTCTCACCATGATAACACTCGGTTTTATGTCCTTATCCCGCCAGCATGAAGCGGATTATTCCGCAGAACTGGCCAAAAGAGCACCCGAATTCGGCATACGTTTCATCCGGTTTACACCATTTGATATTTTACCTGACACTTTGCGTGTCAAAGCATCGGTCTATCATTCGGCCAGCAGCACATGGAACGAAACTGAAATGGCGATTCCAGATTATATTTATGATCGCTGTTTTTACGGCAAGGATTCACATTCCCAAAAAGCAAAACCAATCGTTGAGTGGCTCAAAAAATATCCGAAAACGGAATTTATCGGGCGGGGTCTTCCCGATAAGTGGACCGTCCTTCACGATTTGCAGCAGCACTCTGTAATCAATCCCTATATTCCGGAAACGATAAAGGTGAGCCGCTACGAACAAATTCACTCCTTTTTATCCAAAGAAAAAGCCTGCATCCTTAAACCGGCATTCGGCGCGGGAGGCAGAGGCGTGATTCTATTGAAGCTGGGCAAGAAAAACATCACAGCTACTTATCACATCGGAAAGGATAAGCAGACAAAAACGTTTTCCAACCAGACTTCTTTTAAAACATGGTGCAAAAAAGTGCTTCAGCATCAATATTTGCTTCAGCCTTACTTAAACATTCAAGATAAGGAACAATACCCTTGTGATATTCGTCTGTTTATGGAAAAAAACGAAGCAGGTGAATGGAATACAGTCGGAAAGGCAGTAAGACGCGGATACAAACACGGGCTGCTGGCCAATTTGTCAGGCGGATCTGATGCGCTGACATTTGACTCCTGGTTTGAAGATATACCGAAAAAACAGCAAGTGGTTTTACTAGATGATGTGTTTTCGATTACCCAATCGGTTCCGTATTATCTTGACGAGCGCTATGGACCGTTGTTTGAACTCGGTCTTGATATATGTCTTGCTAAGGACGGGAGAATTTGGATTTTAGATATCAATTCAAAACCGGGCAGGAAGTCAATCCTGCGTGTCTCTCCCGAGCAAAAAGAACAGCTGTACACTTGTCCCCTAAAGCGCTGCCAATATCTGTTTTCTGAGCAAAGCCAGAAAGGAGTTCTTCCGCGTGAATCCTAAACGGTTTTTGATCGGCATAGACAAAACCAGTGAAAACACCCTGTTTCTGCCCTCTTCGCTGAAGCGAGACGGACTTTTGCATGCCGCATTCGGAACGAAGGTTGTCAGATGCCACGTTGCTTACAGACGGCATCTGGAACAAACCGTGCTACTCTCTGAAAATCTGTTTCATGAGCTTTTGCTCCCCCACCGAAGCAGGGCTGATATACTGATTCATGATCATACAGTGCATATCGGGCCGTTAGTCGGCATCTTTACGGCAGGGTTTACTGTATCTCTTGAACGTCCATTTAAGGATCGTTCCCTCTTTTTTTCTAAACTTGTCACGTTACACGAGCAAGCCGGAGGCTACTGCTTCGTTTTTGGCGCGCACCAAATCAATTGGGAGGAAGGCACAATTGAAGGCCTCCTTTACAGGGAAAACGGCTGGGAGAAAAAAATTGTTCCATTGCCGAACGTCGTTTATGACCGTTTGCCGAACCGAAAAATTGAAGATTCACTTCTCTTGCAACATACAAAAAAGAGGCTGATCGATGAATATCAGATCCCATGGTTTAATAAAACGTTTTTCAATAAATGGAACGTTCATCAATTGCTCGAAAAAGATCCGAGAACGGCACCCTTTTTGCCTAGATCCGAGCTGACACCGTCTGTGGAGCTGATAGATGAGCTCTGTGGCGCATACAAAAAAGTCTATATCAAACCGGCAAATGGAGCACTCGGCACCGGCATTTATCAGCTGAAAAGAACAGATGGCGGCCTGACGGTAAAGCATACGAATGACGCCAAAACATTTACTTCGATTGATTATTCCGATGCCGCCTCATTCCTTGCAGAATTTCAAAAACAGCACAACACGTCCGACTTTCTCATTCAGCAAGGTGTTGATCTCATCGAATTTCAAGGCAAACCAGCGGATTTCCGTGTCCATACCAATAAAAACAGAAAAGGAAAATGGACAGTGACAGCAATCGCCGTAAAAATTTCCGGAAAGAACAGCATTACAACACATCTTTCTAACGGCGGCACTGTAAAGACACTTGCGGAAGTATACGATGATCCCACTGAAAGAGTTGAGGTCATAAAAAAGCTTTCTGCAGCGGCACTGACGGCAAGCCATGTCCTTCATGATCATATCGAGGGGTTTATCGGGGAGATTGGTTTCGATTTTGGCATTGATCAGAACGGTAAAGTATGGATGTTTGAAGCGAATTCGCGCCCAGGCCGAAGCATTTTTTCTCATCCAAATTTGCATCATGTTGATTCTCTTACAAAACGAAGAAGCTTTGAATACGCGTCATATTTATCTGAGAAGGCAATCACATCTCCTGAAGCATTGTGGCCTTCGTAACCTGTCCGCTTTTTTAATAAAGCGGGCTTATCTTTATCCAAAGCTGGGACAATCTGCATATTAAGGCCTCTTCAATGATGTTCTGAAACAATGATACAATGAACATAAGCCGTTTTTATTCAGGTCAATTGATACCAAATGTAAGGAGCGTGGCCGTAATGATTTCTCATTTCAGCTGGAAACCTTTGTTCCCAAAAGAAAAGCTGCCCGGATGGAAAATTTCATTTTATTATAAAGGGACCCATTATGAAGGCATCTATCATAAGAGCGGTGAGATTGAATGGGGAGACTTGTTTCCCGCCCGCGCTGACGAGCCTGCTCTTACAAACGAGATACATGAACTGATGCTTTTTCATATTTATGACTAGCTTAGCCTAAACGGCTAAGCTTTTTTTGCTTTCTCAAGATTTACCACACAATTCTCCGCATGAGTTTCCGGCCATTTTAACATAATACGTAGTAACAAGCCGGCAAAGCATTGGGTTACGCCGAGGCGGCAGTGACACCCGAGAAGGGTTCACAGATTGGTGCAACTCCAGTTAACCCAACCATACTAAATAAAAAGGAGATTTTACACATGGCTAACCAAAACTCTTCAAATGACTTGCTAGTTCCTGGCGCAGCTCAGGCTATCGATCAAATGAAACTTGAAATCGCTTCTGAATTCGGCGTTAACCTTGGAGCGGACACAACTTCTCGCGCTAACGGTTCTGTCGGAGGAGAAATCACAAAACGTTTAGTATCTTTCGCTCAGCAGCAAATGGGCGGCAGAGTTCAATAACAATTCAATATATGGCTATAGAGGGCGCGGTTTCCGCGCTCTCTTTATTTTGTCACCCTTTTTTCCTGCTCCACATATCCTAGAAAAAAAGGGAGGGAATCGGGGTGTCATTCATCACCATTGTGAATTGGGAGCTGGTTCAGTTCGTAAGTGTATCCATGATTCATGAATATGTTTCCCATCGTTCTGTTTATTTGTACAGGTATTCTTTCCCGCGCTGTTCAAACTGAGAACATCCTTTTATAATGAAAGGCGAGGAGGTTTTTTGATGAAAATCGCTTTATTAGGAGCCAGCGGCCGCGTCGGACAAGCCTTTTTAACACAAGCTGCAGCAGATGAAAGATTTGATATTTTCGCTCTGATCAGATCTCAACATGCTGATTTTCCCCTTTCAAAAGACAGAACCATCATGGGGAACGCCCGCCGCTTAGAAGATGTGAAAAAAATAATGGAGAATGCTGAAATCGTGATCAGCTGTCTAGGCACAGATGGTGATGATACCTTGTCAACTGCTATGGCACACATTCTCTCCGCTATGGAGGAACAGCATATCAAACGGCTTATTACGATCGGCACCGCAGGGATCCTAGATTCCCGATATGAACCGGGGAAATACCGGTTTGAAACAAATGAATCGAAACGAAAGCAGACCCGCGCAGCCAAGGAGCATGCAAAAGTATACGAAATGCTTAAAGAATCATCATTAGACTGGACAATCATCTGCCCCACTTACCTCCCGGACGGAACAGCAACCGGCGTTTATCGTACGGAGCGTAACGTTTTGCCTGAGGGCGGCACAAGCATTTCGGTCGGCGATACTGCGGACTTTTTATATCGTGAGCTCGTTACAGGTGAGTATGTCGGATACCGTGTCGGACTGGCTTATTGACTACATAAACCAAAAACCCAAAACACGATTGTTTTGGGTTTTTGAGCGTTATGCAATGGAATGTTTCTGTCCCTTTTGCAGTTCATACATTTGATAATATTGGCCTTCTAATGCCATCAGTTCCTCGTGGTTCCCTCTCTCAACAATTTCTCCCTTATCAAGAACCAAAATCTGATCAGCATTTCTGATTGTTGAAAGCCGGTGAGCGATGACGAAGGTGGTGCGTCCTTGTTTGACGACATCAAGCGCCTTCTGGATCACGGCCTCTGTCTCTGTATCAATATGCGCCGTTGCCTCATCTAAAATCAAGATCGCGGGATCAAACGCCAAAGCTCTTGCGAAAGAAATTAACTGCCGCTCTCCAGAGGATAGCGTGCTGCCTTTTTCAATCACGGGCTCATTAATGCCTTTAGGAAGCTTCTTAAGAAGAGGCTCAGCACCGACTTGCCGCAGTGCATTTTTTATTTCTTCTTCAGTCATTCTTTCGTCATCCAGACTTACGTTAGATCCGATTGTACCCGAGAATAAGTACGGGTCCTGAAGCACAATGCCCATATGGGATCTGAGTTCCTGTCTTGACATGTTGTAAATGCTTTTTCCATCAATTAAGACATCACCTTTTTGCGCATCATAAAAACGAAACAGAAGATTCAAAATCGAGCTTTTTCCTGATCCGGTATGGCCGACGAGCGCTACGGTTTCGCCTTTTTGCGCAGTAAAGGAAATATGCTTTAATACCTCTTCACCTTCTTGATACGCAAATGACACATCACGAAATTCAACCCGCCCCAGCGCGCGCTCCTTCGCCGGTTCACCCGCTTCTTCCGTATTCTTTTCTTCAAGCAGTTCAAAAACACGCCCGGCGGAGACCCTTGCAAGCTCCAGCTTTGAAAACTGATTGACGATGCCTGTGATCGGCTGAAATAACCGGTTCAAATAATCGACAAACGCGTACAGCACACCGATAGAAACAATCCCGGCCGCATTCAGGCTCGCACCGCCAAAATGCCAGATCAGACAGACGAACGCAAGATTGCGGATGACATTGACCAAATTATGGGACATTAAGGAGTTTAAATTCAGCATCCTGTTTTGGAAATAAAAATGTGATTCATTTAATTCCTCAAATTCTCTCATTGTTTCCTTTTGATGGCGGAAAGCCTGGATAATGGTCATGCCTTGAATTGACTCATTCATTTTTGCGTTAATGTCACTGTTGATCGAGCGGATTTTTTGGTTGTAATATGACGCATATCTCCGGTATATGACAGACCACAGCCAGATAATCGGCACAATTGCCTGACATACAAACGCAAGCTTCACATCAAGCAGAAACAAAGCCGTGAATATCCCGAACATATAGATTCCGCTTGTCACAAATGTTGAAAGCACTGTGACATATAAATCCCTGATAGCCTCCGTATCATTGGTAATCCGCGCAACGACTTTTCCGGCCGGAAGGTTGTCAAAATAGCGAATCGGCATACTCTGTATGTGCGAAAACACGTCCTGCCTCATCTTTTGAATAATCCGATTGGCGCTCATCTGCAGCAGATAATGCTGTCCGTATTGAAAGAATACCGAAAACACAAGCAAGCCCCCATACAGGCAGATCAGAAACACCATTCCCTTTATTTCCGGCTGATAGAACTGGAAAAGTTCCTGCTTAGTCAGCTTTTCGGCAGCATATGCCCGGCTCTTGTCTCCGTTTGTGATCGTCAGCTTCCCGTCAGAAACCCTTCTATTCCCGTCGAAGCTGACAGCCTGATCAACAAAATAGAACGCCATTCCCACTTGATAAATATGCGCTTCTTTTGCTTTTGAAACAGGTTCCTGCATTCGGTCCTCTCTGACATATGAGACGCCGTGAAACTGAACGGCATTTTTATCTTTTTCCGCAGCTTCATACCATGTTTTCTCAATACCGAGGATATGGTCATCTATCATTTTCTTGCCAATAAACGGCCCGGTCAGTTCTGCACCGACGGCGACAGCTAGCAAAAGGACGGCTGTGATCAGCAATTTTCGATAAAGAAGTGCGTATCTCCATAACGTTTTTCCTATTTTCATGCCCCTGCTCCCCCTTCTTCCGCAGTGAACAGCTGCTGTCTTTCATATTGTTCCCGGTACCACCCATTATTGGCCAGCAGTTCTTGATGCGTGCCTCTCTCAACAATGACGCCGCCGTCCATCACAAGGATCAGGTCAGCGTGCTCAACCGCGGATAATCGGTGCGTCAAAATAAATGTCGTTTTTCCTTTGCGGTTTTCTCTGATGTTCTTGATAATTGCAGCCTCTGTTTTGGCATCTACAGCGGAAAGTGAATCATCCAGAATCAAGATTTCCGGATTCGCCATGAGTGCTCTCGCAATCGAAATTCTTTGTTTCTGTCCGCCTGACAGTGCCACGCCTTTTTCACCGACCATTGTCTCCAGACCGGACGGAAGCATGTGCAAATCTTTTTCAAAATGTGCTTCGGCAATGGCTTGCTGAACCTCTTTATCAGTTGCATCCTGTTTTCCGTATAAAATATTTTCTTTTACAGTCCGTGAAAACAGTAAATGATCCTGAGGCACATATCCGATCCATCCGCGGAGACGGTCAAGAGGGATTTGCTGAATCGGTACACCTGAAAATGTAATGCTCCCTTCACCTAGAGGATACTGGCGCAAAAGCTGCTTAATAATTGTCGTTTTTCCGCTCCCGGTTTTACCTGCAATCCCGACAGTCTGCCCTTTTCGCACCGTAAATGAAATATCCTGAAGATTGTCACTTGTTGAGCTTGGATATGTAAAGCTGACATGACTGAAAACGATATCTCCAGGCTCTTTAAGATCAGCGGGCTGTTTTGGATCTGTCACATCCGTTTCATAAGAAAGAGTTTCATTTACCCGGTCTAATGACGCATTGCCGCGCTGCATCACGTTAATGAGTTCACCGATTGCAAACATCGGCCAAATCATCATGCCGAGATAAACGTTAAAGGACACTAACTCTCCAAGCGTCAGCTCGTTCCGGAATACAAGAAACGCTCCGTAGCCGAGCCCAATCAGATAGCTTGCGCCGACAAGCAGTTTCACCGTCGGCTCAAACAGTGAATCAATAAAAGCCACTTTCATATTTTTCTGATAAACATCAGCGGTCATTTCATTAAACCGGCGAACATCGTTTGTTTCCTGAACATACGCGCGAATCACCCGCACGCCTGAAACAGATTCCAGCACTCTGTCATTCAGCGCCCCGAACGCGTTTTGGGCCTCAGTAAACCGCTCATGAATTTTACTTCCATATAGACTGATTGCAATCGCCATGACTGGAAGCGGGATAATGGCGGCAAAGGTCAGCTTCCAGCTGATCAAAAACCCCATTGTCAAAAAGATCGTCATCATAAACATCGTAGAATCAACTAACGTCAAGATGCCAAACCCTGTGGTTAAACTGACGGCCTGAAGATCATTTGTCCCTCGTGCCATTAAATCGCCTGTTCGGTTTTTTTCATAAAACGGCGGCGCCATAGTCAGCAAATGCCCCATCAGCTTCGTACGAAGAATTTTCTCCATCAGATTCGCTCCGCCAAACAGCTGATGCATCCAAAAATAAGACATGATATACACGGCCGCCGTCAGCACAAAAAAGATACCGATATAAAACAGCAGCCCTTCCGCAGTAAATGCCCCTGCTTTCATATCATCTATGGCGTTCCCCAAGAGCTTAGGCGGAAACATTTCAATGACATTGACTGCTAATAAAAGGACAATCGCAATCGTATAGCGCAGCCAGTACGCCTTAAAAAACCAGCCAAGCTTTTTCAAAACTGAAAACATCTATCCCCATCTCCTCATCAGCCGCCTTCTATTTTTTCCTTGCAGCTTTTTTCATCCAATTTGGCACGAACAGCCCTCGCCTCTGTATTGGTCTTCACATCCCATACACCTGTCTTTCCTTAGATTTTGTATATAAAAAAAGCATGAAGCGTCAGCTCCATGCCTTTTTTACGATATGTTACGCACAGCGCTTTTCAGCGCGCGGTCCGACCTAAAAAACCGTTCACGAAAACAGAACAAAAGGTTTGCCGCGCCAATATGAAACTGTTTGATAAACACGCAAATTCCTTGGCATAGCAAACCCTCCTTCCATTCTGATTTCATCTTTTTATCATCATATAAACAAAACCTTTTATTGTCAATCATTACTTGAATAGGAAAAGGTTAATGGTGCTCAAATTCGGGTAGTAGTGTTGTAAGACGCTTTGAAAGGGTGAGAAGGATGTTCCATGCTGACCGTATCATTGTTGCGTTTGACGGAAGTGAAAATAGTAAGAAAGCGCTTCAGACAGCCATTGATCTTGCTAAAACCGTAAATGCCGCTATTACCGTCGCCCATTCACATGATATGAAAGACAATCAGACCGTCATCGACCCGCCCAGACCCGCAGCTGAGGCAAGCTATATCAGCGGAGGCATGACAAGTGTTCCTGATCCGCTGATATCGGATGTAACATCACCTGAGCCAATGATCTATGAAGACCGTACGGAAGAAGTCATCGCCGAAGCAAGAATGATGCTGAATGAACAGCAGGCAGATGGAGATATCGATATATTAGAAGGCGATCCGGCTGAATCAATTATCGAGCATGCAAACCGCATTTCTGCCGATATGATCGTAACCGGAAGCAGAGACCAAAACAGGCTGAAAAAGCTAATATTCGGAAGTGTAAGTGAAAAGCTTTCAGCGAAATCGGATATACCCGTCCTGATTGTAAAGTGAGCACGCCCTGTGCTCACTTCTTTTATATTCATAATTGTGAAAAAACATAGATTTTCGTTTTTTTCTGTTATAATGCTTTCGTGCCCAAAAGCACAAAAGCATTAAAGATAAATATGGGGTGTTATTTTGGATTCTCAAAAAAAGCTGACGTTTCCGTTAGCCGTCGGTTTATTTATATTGATGTTATGCATTATTATTTCTTGCTTATTCTTGCTTCATGTAGAACCTCATATCCCGCTGTTTTTAAGTGTTGTCATGCTTTCAGCAGCAGCTTTATGGTTTGGAATTTCCTGGAAGAGTATTGAAAAAGGGATTGTAGACGGGATCAAAAACGGCGTACAGCCGATTATTGTTCTAGCGCTGATCGGCATCTTAATCGGCGCCTGGATGTACAGCGGCGCAATACCGACTGTGACAGTTTATGCCCTATCCTTTATTGAACCAAGCCACCTTCTGTTGACTGCTTTGTTTTCATGTATGATCATCAGCACACTTGTTGGCTCAAGCCTAACAACTGTAAGCACAATCGGAGTAGCGCTGATCGGCGTGGCGAGCGCGGCTAGCGTTCCGCTTGAATGGACAGCAGGCGCAGTCATATGCGGCGCTTGTTTTGGGGATAAAATGTCGCCGATGTCGGACACAACCAACTTTGCAGCCGGAATAGGCGAAATACCGATCTTTGAACACATTCGCCATATGATGGGCACAACCATTCCAGCTTTGCTCATCACTGTCGTTCTGTTTTACTTTCTCGGTTCATCAGTGTCAGCGGACGCTGCTTCAACCGAGAATATTCAGCAGGTCATAACCGGAATAAAAGATGCCGCAAACGTGACACCGTGGGCCCTTCTTTCTCCGCTCTTAGTCGTTTTGCTGGCAATAAAACGGGTATCAGTAATCCCCGTTCTGACTGCCGGAATTATTTCCTCGGGAATTTTGACTGCTATTTTTGTACCCGACAGCAGCCTGCAGGCGTTTATGACAGCTTTGCAAAATGGCACAACTTTCGAAACTGACAATGAGGCAGCCGCTAAAATTATTAACAGAGGCGGACTGCAATCCATGATGGGCTCTGTCTCTCTCATTATGATTGCTTTTGCACTCGGCGGATTGATGGAGAAAATCGGATTGATTTCTGCACTATTGGAAGGCGTCATGAAAGGCATCCGCTCAAAAGGCCGTCTTGTTGCAGCAACTGTCTGCTCAAGCATCGGCGTCAACTTGGCAACGGGCGAACAGTATTTATCGATATTAATACCGGGACAATCATTTAAATCTTTATATGACAAACGAAACATCCAGCGAAAATTTCTGACAAGATCATTAGAGGACGGCGGAACATTAATTAACCCATTGATTCCTTGGGGCGTCAGCGGCGCATTTATGGCGAGCGCACTTGGTGTTCCAGTCATAGACTACATCCCGTTTACGTTCTTCCTCTATATATCGCCAATGATCTCCATTTTGATTGGATTTGTTAAAAAATAAAAAGAGCCCCGCTGTAAAAAGCGGGCTCTTTTCTTCGTTCATTTATGAAATGCTAGCAGCCTGTTGAATGCTTTCTTGAAAAGCAGCCTGAAGCTGTTTGGTCACCGGTCCGGGTTTCCCGCTTCCGACCGATTGTCCATCGAGCGTCACGACCGGAATAATTTCTGCCGTCGTTGACGAAATAAAGATCTCTTCCGCCTGTTTCAACTCTTCTTCACTGACAGGAGTCTCATCCAGTTTGATCCCATTCTTCTCAATCAGTCCTAAAATATTCATCCGTGTAATTCCATTGAGAATGAGCCGATTAGCCGGATGTGTTCGCACTGTGCCGTTGATAACGGCATAAACGTTAGAGGATGTACCCTCCGTAACAACGCCGTCCCTAAGTAAAATGGCTTCAAATGCTCCGGCTTCATAGGCCCTTTGCTTCGTCATGACATTATACAGTAAATTCAGACTTTTGATATCACATCTTAACCAGCGAAGATCCTCATCTGTAATGGCCGCCACTCCGTATGCCTGCTCTTGCTCCGGTTTTTTCACCGTAAACGTATAAGCAGTAGTCTGCGGCTCGAGGCCGGCTTCATACTGGTGTTTTCGCGGGGCCACACCTCTTGTTGTCTGAATGTATACCGCTCCCTCACTGACCGCATTTTCCTGTACAAGCTTTTGCAGGTCCCACTCGAGATCTTCTATACTGAATGGCAGTGAAATTCCGATTTCAGCAGCACTTCTGAAAAAACGCTCTGCATGCTCACGTAAGCCGAACAATACTCCTTTGTACACCCTGATCACTTCATAGATGCCGTCACCAAACTGATAACCGCGATCTTCCAAATCGATTGATGCTTCACTGCGCCCAATCAGCCGGCCATTGACTAAAACCTTCATAAAAGCCCTCCCTTTTCGAGATGTCCCTGATGTCATTCAAGCTGTCATTATCACTAATTCTACCATATTGGACAAGCTGAAAAACAGAAAGATCAAGAGATCTATAGCGGAAAGGAGTTTATTTTTTCCTTAAAATCTGACATTTCGACAAATTTTCTATGTGCTTTCCAGTTTTATTCCTGTATACTTGACTGGTAATACATAGGTTGTAAACATAAGGCATCTTCATAAGCTGCCTGCTGTACAGCATTATGTAGAGATTTTATGCCAATGGAGAGATTGTTATGCGACAAACGAGAGGAGAGGCTTCTCCTTCTGCAGTTTCGCTTGCTTTTAAATTTGCAAGTTTAGCAGTTTTATGTGTGCTGCTTTTGCTTATGGTGATTTTGGGTTATTCTAACAGTTCAACGAAAGCAAAGGAAGTCACTGTCACAACTAACGGACAGCTTCGAGATGAGAAGGAAAGCCTTAAGCTGAAAAACGACTCCCCCGATCTGCTGATAAAACATCTGCAGACAAAGCAGGACATGGGAGATAAAACGGTTTACTTAACCTTCGATGACGGCCCGTCAGCCTTTACAAACCGCTTGCTCGATGTACTGAAAAGCGCTGATGTAAAAGCGACGTTTTTTATGCTGTCACCGCGGATGAACGAATTCAAACAAGCTGTGAAAAGAGCAGAAAAGGAAGGCCACGCACTCGGTTTACATGGCGTTACCCACAATAACAGATTGTTCTATCAAACACCGACATCTCCGCTAAAAGAAATGCAGGAGGCGCGTGACACGCTGCAGGACATTACAGGATATAAAACCGCTCTTGTCAGAACGCCCTACGGAAGCAAACCGTCACTAACCCCCTCACAAATCCGCAATCTTGAGAAAGACGGTTTTGTGTACTGGGATTGGACGATTGACAGCATGGACTGGAAATACCGAAATTCAAAGTATGTGACGGCCGTGTTAGAGCAGCTTGAAAATATGGAACACAGCTCTTCAGGCCGCCCGAATGTGATTCTCATGCATGATCTTCCCGCTACCGTAAACGCGCTGCCGGTACTAATCAATAAATTAAAAGAAAAAGGCTATTCCTTCGGAGTGTTAGAGGACACAATGGTTCCTGTTCATGAATAAAAAAGTGAGGCGCATAAGGCGGCTCACTTTTTTATTCCCAAACTTCGGGCAAACTCGCCGATTTTTTGATGGATGACCATGTCAAACAAGCTGTCGCAATACGTTGGTTCAAGGTTTATGATGACTTTCTTCATGCCGGGAATCAGACTTGCATCCTCAGGCACAAATCTAGCCGGAGCCACTTCGAGAGACGTGCCGATAACCAATAAAAGATCTGCTTGATCCAGCTTTTCATAAAGGGTGTCAAAGTGCATGACGGCGTCGCCAAAGAGAACAACATCGGTTTTTAATACCGTTCCGCAAATGTCCCCATTGTTTCCGGCCGCCGTGCACTCCGGCACCTCCCGCTCCAGCAAATGGGGAAGATCATATCGGGCGCCGCATGCCGGACAAGCTGCTGTCTGGATAGAACCATGCAGTTCGTATACATGCCTGCTCCCCGCTTTTTTATGAAGACCGTCAATGTTTTGCGTGAAAATATCGACCTGCTTCCCTTGCTTCTCCAACTCAGCTAAAAGCAAGTGTCCTTCATTCGGTTCAAAGCTGCCGCTCATTTTCATCTGGAACAATTCTTTGAATTTGGGCCAAAACAGACGCGGATGACTTGAGAAATAATCAAGGCTCATCGCTTCCATTCTTGAGGCATCTTCCGTCCAAATGCCCCCTGCTGAACGAAAGTCGGGAATCCCTGATTCTGTGCTCATTCCCGCTCCGGTCAGCACAACAATTCGCTGTGCTTCATGTAGAATACTTTTGAATGCTTCCAACTCAACACCGCCTTTTTCTCTTATTTTACCATGAAAAAGACTCCGCCTCTGTCAGACGAAGTCTCTCTTTTAAGCCCGTTCCTTTTCCTCTTTATTTAGATTCACCTGGAATGGGTCGCTTTCGTGCTTTTGCTTGACAACAACCATTTGGCCGGGATATGCAAACTGGACACCTTCTGCACCTAAAATCTCAATAATTTTATAGTTGATATCCTCTCTAATATTAAGGTTTTCAGCCCAAACTGTCGTTTTTGTATAGAAGTTAAAAAATAAATTGTAGTAGCTGTCGGCAAACGTATCAAAGTTGACCATGATTGTTTCATTATCAACGCCCTCATGCTCTAAGAGCATTGTTCTGAGAGAATGAATGGAGCGTTCAAGATTCTCAATCGGCGTAGCGTAGGACACATGGATGGAAAACGTAATCTGGCGTTTGGTCATTCTTGTCCAGTTCGTGATCGCTTCCATCGACAGCGTAGAGTTCGGCACCGTTACAAGCGCCCCCTGTGCTGTTCTGAATCTCGTGCTCCTAAAGGTAATATCCTCGACTGATCCTGTTACTGTCGACGTCTCCACCCAGTCACCAATTGTAAACGGCTTTTCAGTAATAATAATAATACCGCCGAAGAAGTTGCTGATGGTATCCTTCGCGGCAAGCGCAAAAGCCAGTCCGCCAAGACCAAGGCCCGCTACAAATCCGTTGACATCATAATTGAATTCCTGAGCGATCACACTGACACTGAGCGCAATGATCACAAAACGGAGCAATTTGGATAAAAACGGGGCCAGAATGTCATCCATGTCAAGCTCAAAGCGCTGATTCACCTTATGGAAGATAAACGACGATGTTGCGGTCAAATTACAAAGACCCCAGCACAAGAGCGCCACAATCAGTGAGCGGTATATTTTGCTGATGACCGGCATTTGCTCATCTAAAAACGGTGAATACCGGATCGCTAAAAACAGCCCAAGGGCAACAAAAAACCATCTGGCCGGCTTATCAAACGCCAGAACCACCTGTTTAAAAATTTCTGTTTTCGGCCGGTTTGTCAAATTAAAAAGCAGGTTAAAGAAATATCTTGTGAATAATTTTCTAAGTATAAGAAACACCAGCAAAATCGCCAAGCTGATGCCGATTTGAATGATGATATCAAGCGTAAAATACTGCTGCAGATAATCCGGCATGACTGTCTCCCCTCTATCCCAATCAATTGTTTATTATACTAAAATATTCGTAAAGATGTTCATTTAAATGTCTTTTGCAGCACAAAACCCCGGCGAAACGCCGGGGTCATTTCTCAATTCATCTATCAGCCAGATTCAATAGGGACAGTCACTTACCTTTTTTCGTTTGTGTCTGATCAAGGAGAGTTGCTTTTTGCATTTCAGCATCCGTTTCGGCTTTAATTCTTTCCTCCACTCTGATTCTCCCTTTTCCCATGATCTCGCCTCCTTTTTTGCTATTATAAAGGATCATATTTTGTTGTGAACATGTCGAAAGACCTAATTTTCTGACGAAATGTGTTCTGATACGCTGAGTGTCTTTTTTTAGTTATACGCATTCCTCAGCCCGGACCATTCCGATATGGCAGAAAAAATTCACCAGTTTGTATCGCGGTGCATATATGGATTTGATACAATAACAGAAATGCCCATACGAGGAGCTGACTTAGCTTGTACATCATTGCCCATCGCGGAGCATCCGGCTACGCTCCGGAAAATACGATTGCCGCATTTGACCTTGCGGTGAAAATGAATGCAGATATGATCGAACTGGATGTCCAGCTTACAAAAGACAGGCAGATTGTTGTGATACACGATGACAGGGTTGACCGAACAACAAACGGATCGGGCTTTGTTAAGGATTTTACCTTGGAGGAATTGCAAAAACTCGATGCAGGAAGCTGGTACGGTCCCGCTTTTCAAGGAGAGCGTATTCCGACCCTGGAAGCGGTGCTCAAGCGCTACCACAAAAAAATCGGCCTTTTAATTGAACTAAAAGGCCATCCGTCTCAAGTCGGAATTGAAGAAGAGGTGGGACAGCTATTAGGGCAATTTTCTTTTTCTATCAATAATATTGTTCAATCCTTTCAGTTCCGCTCCGTCCAAAGGTTCCGCGAGCTTTATCCTTCGATTCCGACAGCGGTCATTACAAGGCCCAACTTTGGCATGCTGTCCAGAAATCAGATGAAGGCCTTCCGCTCTTTTGCAAACTATGTCAATATAAAATACACACGGCTCAACCGTCTGATGATCGGCTCCGTCCATAAAAATGGCTTAAACATATTTGCATGGACTGTCAACAATCAAAAGACAGCGGCAAAATTACAAGCCATGGGCGTGGACGGCATCGTTACAGATTACCCGGATTTCATCATAAAGGATGGCAAACATGAAAATATATAGCGCGGTTTTTATCGGAGGCGCGCTTGGCGCCTGCCTCCGATACGGATTAAACTTATGGATACACACCGGTCAGTTCCCGGCGGCAACCTGGCTGGAAAATGCGGCAGGCAGCCTTCTATTAGGCATTTTGACCGGATTTTTTATGATCGGGGCAAAACGGCCTCTGCTGTCGGCTTTTTTAGGCACCGGCTTTTGCGGAGGCTTCACAACAATGTCCACGTTTTCTAAGGAAACGGTGATGCTTTTGCAAGGACAACCCTCATTGGCTCTTTTATATGTGGCAGCCTCATTGATATCAGGGATCATATTTGCACTGATTGGTGTTTTTGCGGGACGGCGCATAGCAGGCATTCAGCAAAGAAAGGGGCTGCAGGAAAGATGACACTAGCGGGTATTTTCATAGGGGGCGGACTTGGCGCAATGCTTCGGTTCTGGCTTGGCAATGTCATAACCGCCAAAACCAAAGGTCTGAGCCTGCCCATTGGCATACTGACAGTCAATATTCTCGGAGCTCTCGGGCTCGGAATATTTACAGGACTTCACGTTGCAAATGCTTCGGTCTCGCTTATCATCGGCACGGGGTTTTTTGGCGCCTTTACGACCTTTTCCACTTTCAGCGTTGAAAGTATTCAACTCCTTATGGCCAAACGTGTAATAGAAAGCATCTTGTACATCGCCCTGACACTTTGCGGGTCGCTTTTGGCATTTTGGTGCGGCTGGACAATCACAATATAAAAAAACCTTGAGCTTATTTCTCGCTCAAGGTTGCACTGTTCAGCATCACAGGCTCAGGCAGCGGCAGCTTGTGGTGCGCCATAATCCCGGTTGTGTTGCCGGCTTCTTCTTTTATATCGATTTGCTTGATTAATCGGCCGTCCATCTTCAGCACCTTTATCGTATATGAACCGATGCGAATGGATTCACCAGCCTCAATATCGATGTTTTCTTTTAATATCAGCCCGCCGATCGTATCGACGTCTTCTTGAATCGATGCGCCAAGAAGGCTGTTCACCTGATCGATCCGAACCTTTCCATCCATCACATAATGGCCGTCGCCAAGCTTTTGGATCAGCGGCTGTTCATCTTCATCAAATTCATCTCTGATCTCTCCGACAATTTCCTCAAGAATATCCTCTGTCGTCACAAGTCCCGAGGTTCCTCCGTATTCATCCGACAATATAGCCATATGAATGCGCTCGCGCTGCATTTTAATCAGCAAGTCATGAACCGGGATCGTTTCAATCACTTCGATGACCGGCCTCACATACGGATGGATCGTCATCTTCATTCGTTCTTCTTCTGTCATAAACAGCAAATCAGAAAACAAATGCTTCGTATTGACCAAACCGATCACACTGTCTTTGTCTCCATCTGTGA
Organism: Bacillus sp. SIMBA_008; assembly: GCF_046535495.1. Classification (NCBI taxonomy): domain Bacteria; kingdom Bacillati; phylum Bacillota; class Bacilli; order Caryophanales; family Bacillaceae; genus Bacillus; species Bacillus sp. SIMBA_008. The sequence continues at coordinate 893,097 of NZ_JAWRWL010000002.1, forward strand.
CTGGCCAGCGCGTGTATTTTTCCTTCAGCATGACTTCGAGCATCTCGGCCATCGTCATCTCAGTTGACACAGCAGCCATTTCCTTCCGCGGTATCATAATTTCTTTGGCGATCCGATTATCAAATTCAAAAATCTTATTCACATATTTATATTCAGACGGATTAATCTCTCCGTTTTTTAAACTCTCAGATAACAGCATCCTGAGTTCTTCCTCAGAATGGGAACCATCATGTTCTGACGCAGGCTTCAAACCGAACATCCCGCATAAAAGCCGCGCCGATCCATTGAGGATCCAAATAAACGGAAACAGGAGCAAATAAAATAAACGCAAAGGGCCCGCTATCAGTAAAGTCAGCTGTTCTGCCTTTTGAATCGCGACCGTTTTCGGGGCCAGTTCACCTACAACAACGTGCAGGAACGTGATCAAGCCGTACGCGACTGCAAAAGAGGCTGCATGTGAAACCGAGTCCGGCAAGCCGAGCGGTTCAAACAGTGGATGCAGCAGCCGTTCAAAGGCCGGCTCACCCAGTACGCCAAGCCCGATTGATGTCAATGTAATGCCCAGCTGGGATGCGGATAAATATTCATCCAAATCTGTAATGACACGCCTTGCGAGTATCGCCCGTTTGTTTCCTTCTGTGATAAGCTGATCTATTCTGGATCTCCTCACTCTAACAATCGCAAACTCGCTTGCAACGAAAAACGCGGTTAAAGCAATGAGCACGCCAATTAAAATCAGACTGTCAATATCGTCCATTTAACCCTATCCTCTCAACAAAGGATAAGGAGTCACCTCCTGATATAATCATTTTTCCTTAACATTGAGGTACGCGGTGTATTGTTGCCTAAGCAGAGGGCCCCATCATACCACCTCCAAAAGTCAAAGTTTGATTATAAATTGTATATTTTATTGTAACACAACTCATTCCAAAAATGATTTTTAATTTTTAGACTTTTATCATGAAGAAAGCCTTAACTGCATGCCTGCTTGTTAATTCTGCGCCTGTCTGGATTGGAAGAGGAAGGATTTTGCGGATATAAAAAGAAAACAGCCTTGAAAACTGTTTTCTTTTCTTTGCCTTCTTAAGCAAAATCTTTATATAAAGAAATGAAAATGTCCCGTGAGTTTTTAATCTGCTCGATCGGCACACTGAAGGATAATCGGAAATGCCCGCTCATTCCAAAACCGCTGCTCGGCACAATTAATAATTTGTATTTTTGGGCGGCATGCACGCAAAATGCAACTTCATCTTCAATCGGCGATTTCGGAAAAACAAAGAAACCTCCCTTTGGCATTTCAAATTCAAAACCGGCTTCTTTTAAAATGTCTACCATTAAATCCCGGCGCTCTTTATAAGCGCTCGCGTCTACTCTTAAATCATCCATTCGTGCCACAGCCCGCTGCATCATGACAGGGGCATTCACAAATCCAAGCGTTCGATTACAATACACAAAAGCGTTGATCAAAAGGTCCGCATCCGGCATTCGGCTGTCCAATCCGATATACCCGAGCCGCTCTCCGGCTATGCCGAGATCTTTACTGAATGAGCTGGCCAATATCACACGATGGTACGATTGAAACGGATTTGCTAGCTCTTCATCATAGATTAATTGACTGTACGGTTCATCAAACAGCACATAAATCGTCTGGCCGCTCTTCTCTTCTATTTCTTTTAATAAAGCGCCTAAATCGTCTATATTTTTCTGGCTGAGAACAGTGCCTGTGGGGTTATGCGGTGTATTGAGAATCAGCCCTTTCGTCTGTGGAGTGATCGATTGCCTTACCGCTTCAATGTCGATCTCAAACCGGCTTGTCAACGGGCAGCTGACGGCCTTTCCCCCGTAGTTCTCAATATACAACTTATATTCGGCAAAATAAGGTGCGAGAATAATGACCTCTTCCCCAGGGTTTACGATGCTTTTTAACGCAACATTCAAAGCGCCTCCCGCACCCACCGTCATGACGATACGCTCCGCTGAGAAATCAGCTTCAAAACGTGACCCCAGAAATTGCGCGACTTTTTCTCTCGCTGCAGGAAGCCCTTGATTTTGTATGTATCCGTGGCTGCCTTTTTCAGCTTCCTCTATTAACGCTCTCTTAAAAGCTTCAGGCGGTTCAACAATCGGGTTGCCGAGTGAAAAATCAAATACCTGGTCTTCCCCGAACTCCTTCTTCAGCCTTGCACCTTCATCAAACAGCTTGCGAATCCATGATCCTTTATTTAAATTTTCTTCAACTTCCCGGGATAACCCAGCCAATTTCATCTGTCCCTTCCGCATATAAAAATTTGAAAATTCTATCTTCCTATGTTACTTCAATCAGATGATGAATTCCACAACTTCCAATTCCGGTCTAAAAAAAACAATAAACTTGTGCAAGACACCGTTCATATATTAAACTATTCTCATAACTATAACGTGATGGTTGGGAGGGATATAGATGGGGCTGAGACTTATCGCATCAGTGAACTAGCGGCACTCGCCGGAGTAACGAAACGGACAGTTGATTATTATACGAATCTCGGTCTGCTTACGCCGGCCAGATCCTGTTCAAATTACCGTTACTACGACGAAAATGCACTCAAACGACTTATATTTATTGTAGATTGCAAGAAGCAGCGATTGGCCCTGTCCGATATTAAAGATCGACTGGAGAACCAGTTTCCCTCTTCAGCTAAACTTGATGATGAAATTGGAAATCTGGCATTAGAAATTGATCATATGAATCAAAACATCTCCGGAATCTTGCATCGGTTTGAACGGCTGAAGCCCGAGGATCGTGACAAGCTGAAAAGCAAACTCCCGCCTGAAAAGCTCGCCGTGTTCCAATCATTTATGCTGCTGTTAAGTTAAAACCATTTTATCTAACAGGAGGTGTTACCTTCATTCTCATTGCTAGAGTGAAGGTTCTAATTGGACATAGTGAATTTGATTTTAGTTGCTGTTTTAATCGCCCTGACGGCATTTTTCGTGGCATCTGAGTTTGCCATTATCAGAATCAGAGGCTCACGGATCGATCAGCTGATCGCGGAAGGAAATAAAGCAGCAATAGCCGTAAAAAAAGTGACCACGCATCTTGATGAATATTTATCTGCGTGTCAGCTCGGAATTACATTGACTTCCATCGGATTAGGGGTTTTAGGTGAATCAACGATCGAAAGGCTGCTTCACCCGCTTTTCGTACAAATGAACGTACCAGGTTCCCTTTCACATGTCATATCGTTTATTTTTGCGTATGCCATTATCACGTTCTTACACGTTGTTGTCGGAGAACTTGCACCTAAGACAGTCGCTATCCAAAAGGCGGAAGCAGTGTCTATGCTGTTTGCGAAACCGCTGATTTGGTTTTACCGCATCGCGTTCCCATTCATTTGGCTTTTGAACAATTCTGCACGGTTATTGACCAAAGCATTTGGCCTGGAGACCGTTTCAGAAAACGAACTGGCTCACTCAGAAGAAGAGCTGCGAATCATTTTGTCTGAAAGCTATAAAAGCGGTGAAATCAACCAATCAGAGTTTAAATATGTAAATAAAATCTTTGAATTTGACGACAGGCTCGCGAAAGAAATTATGATTCCGCGGACCGAAATTGTCAGCCTTCCGCATGATATCAAGATTTCTGAAATGATGGACATCATTCAGATTGAAAAATATACCCGCTACCCTGTGGAAGAGGGCGATAAAGATAACATTATCGGGGTTATTAACATTAAAGAAGTGCTGACCGCCTGCATCAGCGGTGAGGTATCTGTTGATTCCACCATTTCTCAATTCGTCAACCCGATCATTCATGTCATTGAATCTGCGCCGATCCAAGACCTGCTTGTCAAAATGCAAAAAGAGAGGGTCCACATGGCCATTTTGTCTGATGAATACGGCGGTACTGCCGGGCTTGTGACGGTTGAGGACATCATTGAGGAAATTGTCGGTGAAATCCGCGACGAATTTGATATTGATGAAATTAGCGAAATCCGCAAAATCGGCGAAGGCCATTATATTCTTGACGGAAAAGTGTTAATTGACCAAGTAAACGACCTGCTAGGCATCCATTTAGAGAACGAAGAAGTCGATACAATCGGCGGCTGGTTCCTTACTCAAAAATACGATGTTGAAAAAGATGATTCCATCATCGAAGAGGGCTGCGAATTCATCATTAATGAAATTGACGGCCACCACGTCGCATATATTGAAGTGAAAAAGCTTCAAGAAGAAGAACTTCTGGAGACAGCTAACCAGCAGGAAGCATAATAAGAAAAGCACCTTGTATAAGGTGCTTTTCTTATTTTCACAGTTTCAGGGCAATCTCTCAGAACGCCTTATAGCTGATCAAGTTTATTCTCTAGTTCTTTAATCCGCTGATTCAAAGCCTCTGTCATTGCTGCAAGTCTTTCCTTTGAAGGCAGGTGGGCAAAATCAGCCTGGTGAAGAGGCTCACCGATAATCAGCTTCATTTTTCCTTTTTTGAATAACTCTTTTCCGCTTGAAGGGCCCTGATATGCAGCGGGGACAAGCGGCGCTTTCCCCATTTGCGCAATCGTCACCGCACCTCTTTTCAAAGGCACATCCTCAGAGGTTCTTGTTCCGCTTGGGAAGATACCGACGATCTCTCCTTCTTTCAGCAGCTTAATCGGCGTTTTAATACTGCTTGGCCCGGGATTTTCCCGATCTACCGGAAAGGCATGAATTTTCTTCAGAAACGAACCGATCCATTTATTTTGAAAAAGCTCTTTTTTCGCCATGTAGTGTATTTGATAAGGAAGAATCCCGACTCCGAGTGTAATCACATCAACCCAGCCGGAATGTGTACACGCGATGACAAAACCTGAATCGGCCGGAAGGTTTTCTTTGTTATACACCTTCACTCCTCCGCGAAGAGAAAGAATAACTTTTAAAGCATTTGCACAAAACTTATACATATCGCACTTCCTTTGTCGTAATCAATGATTCTTTCTGTCATCTATTATAACAATATTTTTTATTACCTGGTACTAATTTTTAAGATTTCTCCCGTTAAAACGCCAAAAAGCTGAGGATTCGCCCTCAGCTTTTAGATTGTTGATAAAATCATAAAATGTTTTTCATTTTATGATTTTGTCATCTATTCAGCGTGATTGAAAACCCTTGAGTCTAGGAAAGGCGAGCATGGACGAGACTTTCACAGGATGTGATGACAGCGGTGTTTGGGCAGGACGCCTAAGCATTTAGCCGCTGTTCCTTCATCATTCGTGAGCACCGACGCGCAGGCCTGACAACGAATGCGAGGGTTTGTCGCCACGCTGAAAGCTGAGGATTCGCCCTCAGCTTTTGTTATATTTCCTCTCTGGTCGGCGGGGCCATAAACTCCGGTCCGACAGGGTCTGATATCGTATTTTCCAATATAGTATTGATATCTTTCTGATCTTCACTGTTCAGCGTCCAGCCTGTAATCTCAGATAGGGCCTCAAGCTGCCCAGGCTTTCTTGCTCCCCAAAGAGCGATATCCGCTCCCGGCTGATCTAAGATCCATCTGACAGCCAAGTGAATCACTGATTTTCCATAACGTGTCTTCGCCAGCTTATCCAATTGATTGACAGCAGAAAGATACTCTTTAAAGCGGGGCTTCTGGAATTTTGGATCGTGATTACGCAGATCATCGCCCTCAAATGTATATTCTTCAGTCATTTTGCCTGTTAACAGCCCTCTGCATAAACTGCCGTATAATAATGTTGTTATCTTGTTATCTTTCGCATAAGGAAGGACACTCTCTTCCATCTCTCTTTCAAACAGATTATATGGAGGCTGAATCGTATGGAGAGGTGCGACGGCGCGAAATGTATCCATTTGCTCAATTGAAAAATTGCTGACGCCAATCGCCCGGATTTTTCCCGCATCATATAATTCCTTCATGACTTCAGCCGTTTCTTCAATTGGCACAAGCGGATCGGGCCAATGCACCTGATAAAGATCAATATAGTCTGTTTGAAGCCGCTTCAAAGAATTCTCAACTTCCTCTACAATTCTCGCTCTGTTCGCATGGCGGAACAGCTGGTTGTTCTTCCAGTCCAGAGCCGTTTTCGTTGCGAGAATCACCTGGTCTCTTTTGCCGTACTCTTTGATTGCCTTTCCGACGATTTCCTCGGACTGCCCGAAGCCGTAAGCCGGCGCGGTGTCAATCAGTGTAATCCCCTGATCAAGAGCGGCGCGGATTGTTTCAATCGATGTTTTTTCGTCAGTGCCTCCCCACATCGTTCCGCCAATGGCCCATGTGCCGAGGCCGATTCTGGAGGCTTCTATTCCTGTATCTGCTATACTGGTATATTCCATTGTGCCACTCCTTCACTTTTTCACTATCTTTTCCCCTCTGGAAAAAATGTTAAACATTTCTCCGCACTATCTTTTGCGGCCATTTTTGGGTACTATATAGTAATGGTGTTTGATTAGGTATAAAAAAGCCGTTTGCATGTAATGTGCAACTTTAAACCTTTCTTATGCGTGTATAACATAGAGGGGAGAAAAGGCAGTGACGATCGATGAAATTTACCAAATGTACATGAATGATGTTTACAGGTTCCTGCTCTCCATGACAAAAGACAAGCATCTTGCTGAAGACTTGCTGCAGGAAACCTTTATGCGGGCATACATACACATTCACTCCTATGATCACAGCAAAGTAAAGCCCTGGCTTTTTCAAGTGGCGCGAAACGCCTTCATTGATTACGTCAGAAAGCATAAGAAAGAAGTAACCATTTCTGATGACTTAATCGGAAGCCTCTTTCAAAATGCTGTTCAAAGTCCTGCCCATCAGGTAGAGATAAAGGAAGTGCTGACTGGTTATATGTCCGAGCTCCCCGATAATTATCGGGAGGCCTTAACGCTATATTATTTAAAAGAGTTAAACTACAAAGAAGCATCCCATATTATGAATATTTCAGAGGCGAATTTTAAAAGTGTTTTATTTCGTGCCAGACAGCGGCTGAAAGCACTTTATAATAGAGGTGTTAATGATGAATGAAGAATTTAAAAAGCGTTTTGATCAATATAAAAATGGGGAAATGAGCGACCAGGAAATGACTGCATTTGAGGAAGAACTTGAGAAGCTCGAAGTATATCAGGAACTGATTGACAGCGAACTAGAGGACGATAACGATTGGGATCTCAGCATCAGTCCTGAAAAACAAAAAGCGATTTTAGCCTACGGCAAACGCAAGTCTTATTTGCGAATTTCTGTGCTTGCCGTCATTTCGACATTGATGATTTTGCCGCTTTGTACGCTGGGAAGCTACCTCTATTACGGAATGGGTGGGAAACACAGCACCGGCAATGAGTTTATGGAAACTGCCGCAGTCACTGTAGCCCTGACCATGCCGAATGTTCTTGTTGATACTTCCGGACTGAAAAGCCAAGTGAAGCTATTTGGAATGAATACGGAATTCCCGCTGCAAAAGCAGATTGGCACGAAGACGGCTGCCGTAGGGAATGAACGGGTTGAAATGTTTTATAACAAAGTAAAAGCGCCGGCAGTAAACTACTATGACTTAGAAGTGAATAAAACCGGCCATTACTTTACACATCCTTCAAACAAGTCTGAACAAACGACCGCAAAAGCAGAAAAAACGTTAAGCACATTGCCTGAAGGAACGGTATCAGAGGTCTACCTTTCATATGACCGTGCATATCCGACAAAAGACGTGTATAACAAATTCAAAGGCTATGATGTGAGCTTTTTGTGGAACGCAATCGAAACAGAGAAAAACACAAATAAGACAGCTTCCACAGAACCTCTTGGCTATCCTGGAAAGGATTCAAAGTTCTTGGCCGCCCTTAATACAAAAGGCAAGTCGAATGGCGATCAGTTTATCAACGCCTTGAAATTCATGTCCAAACACGAAAAATGGGCTCAGGTCATTTCAAAACGGAAAGACCTGAATGTAGATAACCGATTAGATTATGTAGAAAAAAACGGTGTCAATGTATACGGTTCGGTCGTTACAGGGCCAACCAAGGAAATCCAGCGCATGCTGAAAAATAAATCTGTAAAATCAGCGAATGTCGGTGAGGTGGAATTATGGAACTGGTAAGAATTTTTAAAGAACACAATGTATTCGGCTGGATCTCTGTCGGGACAGCGGTTCTGTCCCTGCTGTTGCTGAATTTGGCCATTATCAGCAATGTCACGTTTTATTCCTATCAAATGCTTCCATTCGCCATGGCTGCCGTTCCGTTCGGCGTTGTTGAACTCTTCATCAAGAGAGGGCGCACAGGCCCCGGCCTGCTCGGCGTCATCCTTAATCTCTTTGTGATTATTTGTGTGTATACCATTGTATCTGTAGATACGAATTTACAGTTTGGCTTTTAAAAAAGACGCCTTTTCAGGCGTCTTTTTTATACCGGTTTTCGGAACAAATAACTTTCTATAGTAAAACCCATTTTATCTGTATAAAATCGATGTGCGTCTTTACGCTGAAGGCCAGATGATAGACTGACAAAACCGAGTCCGGCTTTTCTCGCCCAGTCTGAGGCATAATCCAAAAGCATTTTGCCGTATCCCTTTGATCGGCAAGGTGCCGTTGTAACAAGATCCGCAATCCATAAGTGCTCTCCTTTATGAATGGAAACTCTCGGCAGAGCCCCGCACAGCGCTCTGATTGCTGTATTTTCATATAAGGCAAACAGCATATACGATTCTTTCTGCACACAGGCTTCAAGCCTTTGTAAATACGTCTCTATATCCAGTTCTGTTCTCAATTCACTCATAATCGGATACGACTCAGCCCATTCTTCTTTCGAGGTTAATTGTTTCATATGGATCATCTTCTCAATCCCCTTTCCTTTCGTTACAATGATCATAGCTAATAAATGGCATTTGCCAAATAGCCAATATCAGAAAAAATGACCATGCCAGCTACAAAGGAGACATGAGATGGATATTACGCCGTTTCTTGATAAAAAGAGCAAAACACCGCTGTATGAGCAGCTTTATACCTTTTTTAAACAAGAAATTTCACATGCGCGAATCACAAAGGGAACAAGACTTCCGTCAAAACGCAGGCTCTCCAGCTTGCTCGATGTCAGCACGGCAACTATAGAACGAGCTTATGAGCAATTAACTGCTGAGGGCTATGTCAAAAGCAAGCCGAAAATCGGCTGGTTCGCGGCGGAAGTAGAACCAGGATTCCCGACAGCTCCTGACCATTTTCAGCAGTCTGTACAGCCGGGATTACATGAAAAAAACGCACCTACTATTGACTTCCATCAGGGCAACGTTGATCCGACCCTCTTTCCCTTTAACGCATGGAGAAAAAGCATAGTAAAAAGTCTTGATCGCTATTCCAGATCGTTTCACACCTCTGGCGACCCTCAAGGAGAATACGAACTCAGGCACATGATTGCCCGATTCGTCAGGCTGTCTCGGGGAGTAAATTGTGAACCCGGCCAGATTATCATCGGCGCAGGAACCACCGTGCTTCTGCAAATTCTTTGCCTTTCGCTAAAGCCAGGTACAAAAATCGGCTTTGAAGAACCGGGCTTTCACCGTTCAAGAAGGATGTTTGAAGCAAATCACATGGATGTCACTCCGATTTGTTCTGATGCAGAAGGCGTCCTGCCGGATGAGCTCTACCGTCAGAATCCTTATCTCATGTATACGACTCCTTCGCATCAGTTTCCGATTGGGACCATTATGACGATTACCCGCAGACAGGAGCTGCTGGCATGGGCGGCAGAAACAAATTCATTCATTATAGAAGATGATTACGATGGAGAATTTCGCTACAGCGGCCATCCCATTCCGTCTTTACAGGGGCTTGATCCGAATGGCAGAGTCATATATCTGGGCACTTTTTCAAAGTCACTTCTGCCTTCCTTGCGGCTCAGCTTCATGATTGTGCCCCCTGAACTCATGGAACCGATCAAAAACAGTGCTCAGTTAATGAAGCAGACCGTCTCTGTCCACTCGCAATTGACACTGGCAGACTTCATCGAAACCGGAGAGTGGCAAAAACACATAAATAGAATGAGAAGCTTATACCGAAAAAAACACGCTATCCTGTTAGAAACCATCCGCTCTGAACTGGGAAACACCGTTGAGATTCTCGGTAAGAACTCGGGGCTTCACATCCTGCTGCGCCTTTTGTTTCCAGCAAGTGAGGAAGAAGCAATACAAGCAGCTGCAGACCACGGTGTAACCATCTATCCCGTGTCTCCCTTATATATAGAACAGACGGCTTTTACTTCTGTCTTAATCGGTTATGGCGGTTTGTTAGAAGAGGACATCAGGCTCGGCATCCAAAAACTGAAAACGGCATGGGCACCGTTGATATCATCTTATTAAATAAAAAACAGGCCCCGGAAACGGAGCCTGTTTTTTTAAAATGATAAAATTCCGATTAAATTTAAGAACACGATAATAATGGCAAGCGGCACGATAAAACGAAGCAAATAAAACCACGTGTAAAAGAATGCTTTACCTGCATTTGATCCATTTCGCATTTCAGCCAAGAGTTCGCTTTTCGAAATTTTCAGCGGGATAAATAGAGAAATTAACAGAGCGCCTGAAGGCATCAAAACATTGCTGACGGTAAAGTCGGCAATATCAAAAAATGTTTTGCCAAATAGGTGCACATCACTCAAAACGCCATAAGACAAGCAGCATGGGATTCCGACCAAAAAGATCAAAAGCCCGCTCGTCCATGACAGTTTTTTTCTCTTCTTTTCGTCCCCTTTTCCGATTGTGGCAACGATAATTTCAACCATAGAAAATGCTGAGGTTAAGGCTGCAAATAAAAATGCAACGAGAAAGCCGATAAAAAACAACGTGCCGAACGGAAGCTGTTCAAAAACGGCCGGAAGCACTGTAAACAGCAATGTCGGTCCTTCATTTGGCTGAAAACCGAATGAGAAAACCGCCGGAAAAATAGCCAAACCTGCCAAGAGTGTCACAATGATATTCATCAAGACAATGGAGGCTGCCGAACGAGGGATATTTTGTGTTTTCGGCAAATAGGAGCTGTAGGTCACCATCACCGAAACCCCCAGTGTTAACGTAAAGAAGGCCTGTCCCAGCGCGAATAATATGGATTCCGGAGTCAGATCGCCGAAATGAGGCACAAGCAGAAACTTTACGCCTTCCATTGCACCATTAAGCGTAAGAGACCGAAGAACGAGCAGAATAAACAATAAAAACAAAATCGGCATCATCACCGCGCTTACCCGTTCAATCCCTTTTTGAACCCCTCTTGCGACAACGATGACAGTAAGTACCATAAAGACAAGCTGAGCCGCGAGCGTCTGCACCGGATTTTGGATAATAGAAGCAAAAAGAGCGCCATACTGTGCTTGAGAAAGCCCGGACAGTGAGCCTGACGCCGTTTTTACGATATACAGCAAAATCCATCCCCCAATTACACTGTAAAACGACAGCACTAAGAAACACGCGGCTACGCCGATCCACCCCGTAAGAAACCAAGCTGATCGCGGCGCTTCTTTTTTATATGCATCAATGGCATTCGTCTGGTTCCGTCTTCCAAAAATAAATTCCCCCACCAAAAGCGGATAGCCTAAGAGGATGGTAAATAACACGAAGATAAGAAAAAAGGCTCCTCCCCCATTGGTCCCCGCTACGTAAGGGAACTTCCAAATCGCGCCCAAGCCGATAGCCGAGCCGGCCGCTGCCATGACGAAACCGATTTTCGAAGCCCATTGGACTGGTTTTTGCTCAGACAATAAACGTCACTTCCTTTCCAGCCTATATTATCTCTTATTTTTGTCTTCATTTCTATAGATTCATTTGCCAAGAACAGAAAAGAGAGCGGCCTGTATGGACGCTCTCTTTATCAAAAGGTTATTGATTTAATTTTGAATGCTTTCTTGAATACAGAAAATAGATTACCAAGCCGATTAACAGCCACACTAGGAAGCGGACAATCGTCACCCATCCCAGATTTAAAATCAAGAACAGGCAGAACAGAATCGCCAGGCCTGGGATCACGGGAACTCCCGGGCATTTAAAAGCTCTCGGAAGATCAGGCTGTTTCTTTCTCAAAACGATAACTGCCACAGAAATCAGGACAAATGCCGACAACGTTCCGATGTTTACCAGCTTTGCAAGTTCATCCAGCGGAACAAGTGAGCCGAGAAGCGCCGACATCGTTCCGAAAAACCAAGTGGCTACATAAGGTGTTTTGTGCTTTGGATGCACTTTAGAAAGTGAGCCCGGCACAAGTCCGTCACGCGACATGGCAAACATGACGCGTGTCTGCCCGTAAAGCATCACGAGCATAACTGTTGTCATTCCCAACACGGCGCCAATATCAATGATGCCTGCCACCCAATTTTGCCCTGCGCTTTGAAGAACTAGAGAAACCGGATGATCTACACCCGCAAATTGAGCAAACGGGATAACCCCAGTCATGATCGCTGATACGGTGACATATAAAATCGTGCAAACCAATAAAGAGAAAATAATGCCTTTAGGCAGATCCTTCGCGGGATTTTTCGTTTCTTCCGCAGCAGAGGATACAGCGTCAAATCCGATAAAAGCAAAGAATACGAGCGCCGCTGCACTGAACACGCCGCCAAAGCCCATTGGCATAAACGGCTGCCAGTTGTGCGGCTTCACGTAAACGGCTGCCACCGCGATAAACAGCAGAACAACCAGTATCTTCAAGATAACCATGATATTGTTGACTCTTTTTGATTCTTTGATGCCTAAATAAAGCAAATATGTTATCGCCATTACAATGACGAATGCAGGAAGATTAAACAGGGTAAAGGTGCCTTTCACTGCGCCCGGTGCCGCTGTTAAAGCAACCGGAATATGAATGCCGAGCCCTGATAAAAACGATTGGAAATAACCAGACCAGCCGACCGACACTGCACTTACCGCCAGCATGTATTCTAAAATTAAATCCCACCCGATAATAAAGGCCATAAGCTCTCCCAATGTCGCATAAGTGAATGTATACACCGAACCTGAAACAGGCACACTTGACGCAAATTCCGCGTAAGACAGGGCGGCGAATAAACAAGCCAGCGCCGCCACAACAAATGAAATCGTCAGCCCGGGACCGGCCGTGACTGCACCTGTTCCCGTCAGAACAAAAATCCCTGTGCCAATAATGGCGCCGATTCCAAGCAACGTTAAATCAAATGCCCCTAATTCTCTTTTTAAAGACTTTTCACCGCTCGTCGCAGCGATTAAATCCTGAATGCTTTTCTTCCTAAAAACGCTCCCTTTCATTCCCCTTCAACTCCCGATCATCTATTTTTATATATTTTATTTGAATTTTCTGAATTCATGAGCAACAATGGTCATTTTTCTTTTTTTCTACTATATTTGTACTGGTCGCGAATCATTCCTTTCTCCTACTCAATATTATATATAAAATTGCAAAAATGAAAACAAAATTGTTAGAAAAATCGACAAATTTTTTATTTTTAATTTTTTACCGCACAAAAAAACCAGCTCTAGAGCTGGTTTTTCGTTGATTACGTTGAAATAAAACGGCCGCCATTCACATGAATGGTCTGCCCTGTCATATAGGAAGATTCGTCAGACGCCAGCAGAACATAGGCGCCTGCATGCTCAACCGGCTGTCCCGGTCTTCCCATTGGGGTATCCAAGCCGTGCTGTTTCACTTTTTCCTCAGGGAATGTCGCCGGAATAAGCGGTGTCCAAATCGGACCGGGCGCCACCGCATTCACTCTGATGCCTTTATCTGCAAGCGACTTCGCCATGGAACGCGTAAAGGAGACAATCGCACCCTTTGTGCTGGAATAATCAATTAACGCCGTATCCCCTTCATAAGCGGTAATCGATGTCGTATTAATAATGGCACTCCCCTCTTCCAGGTGAGGCAAAGCTTTCTTCGTCATATGAAACATGGAAAAAATATTTGTGCGAAAGGTTTTTTCCAGCTGTTCTGTTGAAATTTTGAGAATGCTGTCCTGCGGATGCTGTTCAGCGGCGTTATTCACTAAGATATCAAGTTTACCAAAATGGTCCACTGTTTGCTGCACAGCTTGTTCACAATGGTTCTCGTCCCCGACATCTCCCGGGATAAGCAGGCAGCGGACATTCTCCTTTTCGATCCGTTTACGTGTTTCCTCTGCGTCCGAATGCTCGTCTAAGTATAGAATGGAGATATCAGCCCCCTCTTTAGCAAAGGCAATAGCTGCTGCTCTCCCTATTCCGCTGTCGCCTCCAGTAATGATCGCGACTTTTCCTTTCAGTTTTCCGCTTCCTCGATAATCCTCGTCCTCTGACAGCGGCAGCGGGTTCATTTTTGATTCAATGCCCGGCTGTCTGTCCTGATGCTGCGGTTCTTGTCCTTCTGTTTGTCTGTCCATTGGGTTCACATTCATCACTCCTAGACATGTGGTTGATACTGAACGTTACCACACGACAGAAATGAATAAACGCCAAAATATGTTATGAAAGAACTTCCTCGGGAATGGCACCAGTATATTTCGCTGACGGGCGGAAAATCATGTTGTTTTCTGCCTGTTCCAGCACATGGGCGCACCACCCTACCATTCGGCTTGCTGAAAAGGTCGGAGTAAACAATTCATCGTCAAAATCGATGGCCTTCATCACTGCAGCTGCGTAAAATTCAACATTTGTGTACAGCTTTCGTCCCGGTTTGTAGATTTCAAGCAAACGAATCGCTTCTGCTTCTACATGCAGCGCAAGATCAAGATCACGGTCATTGCCGGCCACCTCTTCTGCTTTCTGTCTTAAAGCTTCTGCCCGCGGGTCTTTTGTTTTGTACACCCTGTGGCCGAATCCCATCAAGCGCTCTCCTTTTTCGAGTTTTTCTTTCAGATATGCTTCAGCATGTTCTTTTTCTCCAATGTCTTCAAGCATTTTTGTCACCGCAGAAGGAGCGCCTCCGTGCAGCGGACCTTTCATCGTGCCGAGAGCAGACGTGACGGCTGACACTAAATCACTCTCTGTTGATAACGTGACTCGTGCCGAAAAAGTGGATGCGTTCATGCCGTGTTCCATGGCCAGAATCATATAGGTTTCAAGCGCTTTCTTTTTTGCCTCTGAAGGTTGTTCACCTGTGAGCATATAATAGTAGTTTTCGACATGTCCGTACTGGGAAGAAGGTGCAATTGCTTGTTCACCGCGCGTCCATCTTTTTCTGTATGCGATGATGGAAGGCGTGATTGCAATCAGCCGGATTGCTTCCTCTGTTTTCGGATGGAATATGTACGTATTTACCCCCAATGCTGAAACAACCGTTCTCAGCACCGACATATCGTCCATGTTGTTTGGCAGTGATTGAATCAAGCGCTCAATGTGTTCCGGAAGATTCCGTTCCGCAGCCAGCTTATCTTTAAATACCTGCAATTCTTCAGTTGAAGGCAGTTTTCCAAATAAAATCAAATAAGCCGCTTCTTCAAAGCTATGATTCAGTGCGATGTCTTTTGCATGATGTCCTCTGTAAATCAGACGCCCTTTTTCACCATCAATATGGCTGATGGATGTTTCTACACATGTAATTCCCTTTAATCCGTAATGTACCATTTGTATTCCCCCTATCCTTTTCTGTTATTATAGTAAATATAATATTTAAAAAATAATGAATATTTTAAAGGGAATTAATTAAAAATATTAATCAGAGGGAGAATAGAAATGGATTTCAAATGGCTTCACACCTTTGTGACCGCTGCAAAATATGAGAACTTCCGAAAAACGGCGGAAACGCTTTTCTTATCTCAGCCTACTGTGACCGTACATATCAAGCAATTAGAAAAAGAAATCAGCTGCAAGCTGTTCGAGCGTAAAGGCAGGCAAATCCAGCTGACTGATGAAGGCAGGGCGTATTTGCCGTATGCGCTCAGGCTTCTTGATGATTATGAAAACAGCATGGCAGAGCTTCACAGAGTGAGACAAGGCTACTCTCAAACCTTACAGCTCGCGGTTTCTCCGCTTATTGCAGATACTGTGCTTCCTTCTGTCATGAAACGGTACACAGCAATGAATACGGAAACAGAAATGGCGGTTACAATTTTCGAATCAGCGGAAATCGCGTCACTGATTAAAGCCGGGGAAGCAGATATCGGACTAAGCGGTTTAAAGGTACAGTCTTCATCTTTAAGCTGCCACTGCCTATACAAAGACCCTGTCGTCCTTGTTGCCCCGCCCGATAAGCGTTTCATAGAAGACAACGAAATTGATGCCAAAGAGGTGCTCGAACAATACCTGCTTTTGACCCACAATCACCCTGATTACTGGGACGACTTGCTCCGTCAAGTCAGAATGACTTTTCCATTTGTGAGAACAATGAAGGTCACTCAAACACATATAACGAAACGGTTTATCAAGGAAGGACTCGGAGTTTCATTTCTGCCTTTATCTACAGTAAAGCGTGAGTTAGCAGAGAAACAGATGATCAGAATTCCTTATCAGTCTGTACAGCTGCCCTATGCCGGCGCTTACGCGATTGCCCTTTATGAAAATAAGAAAGAAAAAAAGTTCTTGGATTTTTTATCACATTTTCATTTTTAGGAGCAACCAAAACGCCTGTGCTCCGTCTAATGAAAAAAACCCGTTCCAATGAACGGGTTTTCTCTAAAAATTAGAATCTTTTCGCACCGAGGTAACGAGGCTTCCAGTAGCTGTTGTTCAGGCTGCTGATTTGTACGCCGTCAGATCCTGCATGAATGAAACTGTTGTTTCCAATGTAAATCCCCATGTGAGAAGGGCCGGATTTATATGTTGTGAAGAAGACGAAATCACCAACAGACGGGCTGGCAATGCTCTTCATAGAACTCCAGTATCCTGCAGTGCTTGTTCTGCCCACACTTGTTTGTTTATTCAGTACGTACCAAATGAATCCGCTGCAGTCAAAGCCTGAAGTTGTCGTTCCGCCCCATTTATATGGCGTTCCGACTAACGCTTTTGCATCAGAAACCAGCTTGCTCACATTAAGTGATGTAGATGACGTTTTGCTGCTTGAAGACGATGAAGATGAAGCAGGTTTTGAGCTGCTTGTGCTTGTTCCTTTCACCTTCAATACTTGGTTGACATAGATTACATCTGATTTTAAGCCGTTTAAGCTTTTTAATTTGCTAACCGTAGTGCCGTATTTGCTCGCAATTTTAGAAAGGCTGTCTCCGCTCTTCACTTTATAAGTAGAAGTTGAAGACGATGACACTTTTGATGAGCTGGAGCTGCTTGAACTAGTTGAACCTTTCAGTTTCAGGACTTGTCCAACACGAAGCAAATCTGATTTTAAGCCATTCAGCTTCTTCAGTTCATTGATTGTCATGCCGTATTTTTTTGAAATTTTCCAAAGGCTGTCCCCGCTCTTTACTTTGTATGTAGAAGAAGAGGAAGAAGAACTGCTGCTTTTTGAACTTGTAGATTTGCCGTTAATCGATAAAGTTTGTCCCACATAAATAATGTCTGAACGAAGGTGGTTCTCTGATTTAATTTTACTGATCGTTGTGTCGTATTTTCTTGAAAGATCCCATAACGTGTCGCCTTTTTTCACCTTAATGCTTTGTGCAGATGCCGCTCCTGCAAATAACGTCGATCCTAAAACAACTGCTGTCGTAGCTGTAATGATTTGCTTTTTCATATTTTCCTCCCCAAATGTTAACTCTATATATATGTATCTCTTTTTTTAAATTAATCTTATTGATTTCTATTATAAGGATAGATTCCCATCAGAAATAGTCTTGACTTCATGTGACAAATTTCTTAATTATTCGTTCTAAAAAAAAGTTTTTAAGGGTATTAAATATTTCATTTTCATTGCAAAGGTGACAAAAAACGAGTGCTTTTGTCATGTTTTATGGGATGTTTTTCAACATAAAGGAAATAAATGAAAAACTTTCGGGGTCGGCTCATATATCGGAAAAATGAGTGATAAAGTATATTCGAGGAGAGCTGTGGTTATCCGCAGTTTTTTTATTTAAACAAACATATCATGCAAAGACAGAGAGGTAAAGATTTTTCTGAAAAATGAATGCTTTACATCAAATAAGGCAAGATAACGAAAAGCGTTTTTTCATTTCCTTACAAGGCTTTACTTATTGTTTACATGATCAACAGCCGCATTTAACAAAGTTTCCCTAACATGATAAACGGAATACATTAAAGGAGGCATGAAAAAAATGAGTTTGTTTCAAAATATGAAATCAAAACTTCTGCCAATCGCCGCTGTTTCTGTCCTTACAGCTGGAATCTTTGCCGGAGCTGAGCTTCAGCAAACAGAAAAGGCCAGCGCCAAAAAACAAGACAAAGCTGAGATCAGAAATGTCATTGTGATGATAGGCGACGGCATGGGGACGCCTTACATAAGAGCCTACCGTTCCATGAAAAATAACGGTGACACACCGAATAACCCGAAGTTAACAGAATTTGACCGGAACCTGACAGGCATGATGATGACGCATCCGGATGACCCTGACTATAATATTACAGATTCAGCAGCAGCCGGAACAGCATTAGCGACAGGCGTTAAGACATATAACAATGCAATTGGCGTCGATAAAAACGGAAAAAAAGTGAAATCTGTACTTGAAGAGGCCAAACAGCAAGGCAAGTCAACAGGGCTTGTCGCCACGTCTGAAATTAACCACGCCACTCCAGCCGCATATGGCGCCCACAATGAATCACGGAAAAACATGGACCAAATCGCCAACAGCTATATGGATGACAAGATAAAAGGCAAACATAAAATAGACGTGCTGCTCGGCGGCGGAAAATCTTATTTTAACCGCAAGGACAGAAACTTGACAAAGGAATTCAAACAAGCCGGCTACAGCTATGTGACAACTAAACAAGCATTGAAAAAAAATAAAGATCAGCAGGTGCTCGGGCTTTTCGCAGATGGAGGGCTTGCTAAAGCGCTCGACCGTGACAGTAAAACACCGTCTCTCAAAGACATGACGGTTTCAGCAATTGATCGCCTGAACCAAAATAAAAAAGGATTTTTCTTGATGGTCGAAGGGAGCCAGATTGACTGGGCGGCCCATGACAATGATACAGTAGGAGCCATGAGCGAGGTTAAAGATTTTGAACAGGCCTATAAAGCCGCGATTGAATTTGCGAAAAAAGACAAACATACACTTGTGATTGCAACTGCTGACCATACAACCGGCGGCTTTACCATTGGCGCAAACGGGGAAAAGAATTGGCACGCAGAACCGATTCTCTCCGCTAAGAAAACACCTGAATTCATGGCCAAAAAAATCAGTGAAGGCAAGCCGGTTAAAGATGTGCTCGCCCGCTATGCCAATCTGAAAGTCACATCTGAAGAAATCAAAAGCGTTGAAGCAGCTGCACAGGCTGACAAAAGCAAAGGGGCCTCCAAAGCCATCATCAAGATTTTTAATACCCGCTCCAACAGCGGATGGACGAGTACCGATCATACCGGCGAAGAAGTACCGGTATACGCGTACGGCCCCGGAAAAGAAAAATTCCGCGGATTGATTAACAATACGGACCAGGCAAACATCATATTTAAGATTTTAAAAACTGGAAAATAAAAAGGATGCAGAACGCTGCATCCTCTTTTTTATAAATATCTGCGGTGAACACCTTTTCCGTCGTACGAAAACATGACTTCCTTATCCTCAAGCACAGACTCAATGTGCACGCTTCTTCCCCAAAGCTGGAATAAATAAGGAAGCACTTTCTCCAAATATTTCAAATCCAACTCTATGCCCTCATACCAATGCTTAATATAGAGTTCGTTATTTTTCATATAATCGCCGTCGTTTACTGTCAAATATGGAAAACCGCCATTTACCCGCATGCTTACGAGCTGGTCGCGCACCGACTTCCACTGTTTATCGATGATTTTATAATCTCGGCCCTGTTTTTGAAATAAATAAAGATCCTCGCGCATGACTAATTCTTTGGTTAAATAATTGCGGATGAAAGAGATATCGGATTCAATCTCCCTGACCTCAAACATTTTCTCCCGGCCGGAGTCAGGCTGCACGCCCATTTTCTTCATTTCCTCCGTCGGGTTGTTGTACCTCTTTTCAATGTCTTCAAATATTTTCAGCCCTAAATAATAAGGATTAATGCCTGTTTTGGACGGCTGAACGACACCTGCATTCAGCTTGGCGAACTCGATCGCTTCATCAGAGGTTAAATCAAGCTCACGTATAATTCTCTGGTGCCAATAGGAAGCCCAGCCCTCATTCATAATCTTGGTTTCCAGCTGAGGCCAGAAATAAAGCATTTCCTCTCTCATCATCGTTAATATATCACGCTGCCATGGCTCCAGCTCCCGGGAATGCTCCTCGATAAAAAGCAGGATATCTTTTTCAGGCCGCGGCGGGAACGGTTTTTTCGATTTTTTCACTTGTTTTTTCGGTTTCTTTTCATCTAAAGACCATAGATCATCGTAAGGCGTGGCTGCCTCTTCAATCTCCTCTTCCTCATCATCCACACTCCATTGGAGCTTTGGTCGGACCAACGACGGATCGATATGCTCCTGAATCGAAAGGATTGCATCTAAAAAAGATTCGACTTCTTTTATCCCGTGAACCTGTTCATAGTGTTTTATCCGTTCAGCTGTTGCCGCCATGCTTTCCACCATATCGCGCTTCGTGTTTTGGAAACGGCAGTTGTTTTTGAAGAAATCGCAATGAGCAAGAACGTGTGCGACAATCAATTTATTTTGGATCAGTGAGTTGCTGTCCAGCAAAAAAGCGTAGCATGGATCTGAGTTAATGACCAGCTCATAGATCTTACTTAACCCTAGATCATAGTGCAGCTTCATCTTGTGAAACTGCTTGCCGAAGCTCCAGTGGCTGAATCTTGTCGGCATCCCGTACGCGCCAAATGTATAAATAATTTCAGCCGGGCAGATTTCATATCTCATCGGGTAGAAATCAAGGCCGAATCCTTTTGCAATTTCGGTAATTTCCTCAATTGCCCGCTGTAATCCCTTCTTCTCCTCCGCGTTCAACCGAATCCCCCCTACTTGGACTTATCTATAATGTATGAGCCCGCCAGACAAAAGATGATAGTCTCACTCGGGCAAGAAAAAATTCCCCCGGCACATTCATCTGTTTGCTTATTGGATAAGTGGGTAAACACACACCATACTACGAAAAAGGAGCGATACCAATTGAATGTAGCAGACGTGTTTTCTTCTTATCTCAGTAAGCTGCCAAACGTAATCATTGCTTTACTCGTCTTATTAATCGGCTGGGCTATTGCTAAAATCATTGAAAAAGCGGTATACAAAGGACTCAGCAAAACAAAAATCGACGACAAGCTCTTTGCTGGGAAAAAGCCTTCACGCTATTCCTCGGAAAAAGTCATAAGCAAGGTCGTTTATTTTATCGCACTGATCATCGTCTTTATTTTATTCTTTAACATTTTGCACCTGACAACAGTGGCATCGCCGTTTGTCAGTATGCTTTCGGCGATTGCAGCTGCGATCCCAAGCGTGCTGAAAGCCGGACTCATTCTGCTGTTAGGATGGGCTGCAGCTTCTGTTTTGAGCTTCCTTGTCAAAAAAATCGGGATGAAGCTGAACACGAGTGACAAACTGCGCAAGTGGAATTTGGTGTCTGAAGGAAAAGATATTCACCAGGCTGTCAATACCGCTTCACAAATTGTCTTTTATCTCGTGCTGCTTGTTTTTCTGCCAGGGGTCTTATCTTCTTTGAAAATCAGCGGCATTTCAGGTCCTTTTACAAATATGATGGAAAGCGTGCTCGCTTTTCTGCCGAAATTATTTGCAGCGGCGCTTATCGTATTAATCGGATGGCTTGTTGCCCGCCTTGTCCGTGATATCATTACGAATTTCCTTGCAAGCATCGGCACCGAAAGATTCGCGGCACGTATGGGTTTATCAATTTACTTAAAAGACACAAGCCTTTCAGCAGTCATCGGAACAATCGCTTATGTGCTCATTATGATTCCGGTGGTCATTTCAGCGCTTGATCAGCTGGATGTCGCCGGCATTTCAAAACCAGCTGTCTCTATGCTGAATACGATTTTAAACATGCTTCCGAACATCATGATTGCCATCGTGCTTGTATTAGCGGGTATCTGGGCAGGAAAATGGGTGAAATCCATGGTGTCCGGACTGCTCCATCGCGCAGGCTTTGATTCTGTCTTAGGGAAAATGGGCATGGAAGCCGGAACGCCTGCAAAGCTGTCCTTGTCTCAAGTTGTCGGTATGATTGCGCAAATCATTGTCATTCTGCTCTTTACAGCTGAGGCGCTTCAAATTGTTCGGCTGCACTTCCTCGTAGAAATTGCCACCGGCATCATCGCGTATCTGCCGAATGTCCTTGTCGCAGTATTCATTCTCGGACTCGGCCTTTACGCAGGAGAATTGGTGAGAAAAGTGCTCGCAAGCATGATAAAAGGTCAGGAATTCAAGTCTTTAGCGCCTATTGCTAAATATACGATTATCGCACTTGCTTTCTTTATGGCCCTGGATCAGCTGGGTGTCGCTGCGACAATCGTCAATTCCGCGTTCATCATCGTTCTTAGCGGCTTCGCACTTGCTTTTGGTTTATCCTTCGGCCTTGGCGGTAAGGATTTTGCATCACGTTATCTGTCTACATTTGAACGCAAAATGCAAAACACAGAAATCGAAAAAAACCGTAAAAACCAAAATCCGCCGAATGACATGTAAGCAAAAAACATGCACCCAGCTGGGTGCATGTTTTTTAATTCCTTTTTTTTCATTTTTCAATCGATTATGATAAGATATAGAAAATGTCTTATTCTGAGGTCTTATTATGAAGTTAACCAATTATACAGATTATTCATTAAGAGTGTTGATTTTTCTGGCTGCAGAGCGTCCCGGAGAACTTTCAAATATAAAACAGATTGCCGAAACGTATTCTATTTCAAAAAATCATCTCATGAAAGTCATATACAGGCTCGGCCAGCTCGGCTACGTAGAAACGATACGCGGACGGGGCGGCGGCATACGATTAGGCATGGACCCTGAAGACATCAACATCGGTGAGGTTGTCAGAAAAACGGAGGACGATTTTAATATTGTTGAATGTTTTGATGCGAACAAGAATCTCTGTGTTATTTCCCCGGTTTGCGGCTTAAAACATGTGCTGAATGAAGCGCTTTTAGCCTACCTCGCAGTTTTAGACAAATACACACTGCGCGACCTCGTCAAAAACAAAGAAGATATCATGAAGCTTTTAAAAATGAAGGAATAGATTAAGATTCCTTCTTTTTTTATGCCCTTTTTCCCCCTTATTGTTAAGATAATTTGGCTATTTTTATAAAAAGGCAAAACGATGAGACAAATGTGCCGATATAAAAAAGAAACAGCAAATGCAAAATCATTGGGGGAAAAAGGAGAGCTAAGATGAAAAAGAAATTAGCAGCAGGGCTGACAGCATCTGCGATTGTCG
Source organism: Bacillus sp. SIMBA_008 (assembly GCF_046535495.1). NCBI lineage: Bacteria > Bacillati > Bacillota > Bacilli > Caryophanales > Bacillaceae > Bacillus > Bacillus sp. SIMBA_008. Next base: position 916,449 of record NZ_JAWRWL010000002.1, read on the forward strand.
GCACAACTTTAGTAGTGACACCAGCTGAAGCAGCAACGATTAAGGTCAAAAGCGGAGATTCTTTATGGAAACTGGCCCAAACCTATAACACAAGTGTGGCGGCCCTCACATCCGCCAATCATCTTTCGACTACTGTTCTGTCGATCGGCCAGACGCTTACTATTCCAGGCAGCAAATCCAGCACTTCTTCATCTACTTCAAGCTCAACAACCAAGAAGAGCGGAAGTTCTGTTTACACAGTGAAAAGCGGAGATTCACTTTGGCTGATCGCAAATGAGTTTAAAATGACGGTGCAGGAACTGAAAAAATTAAACGGACTAAGCAGCGATTTAATTCGTGCTGGGCAGAAATTAAAGGTGTCCGGTACTGTTTCTTCAAGCTCTAGTTCCAGTAAAAAAAGCAACTCTAATAAGAGTTCAAGCTCCAGTTCAAAAAGCAGTTCTAATAAGAGTTCAAGTTCTTCATCTTCTACGGGAACATATAAGGTGCAGCTTGGAGATTCACTTTGGAAAATTGCAAACAAAGTCAATATGTCCATCGCTGAATTGAAGGTCTTGAACAACTTAAAATCAGACACCATTTACGTGAATCAGGTGTTGAAAACAAAATCAAGCGGCTCTGATACGTCTTCTAAAGACAATTCATCCAAATCGAACCAAACTTCAGCAACAACTAAATATACCGTTAAAAGCGGTGATTCACTTTGGAAAATCGCAAACAACTATAACCTGACTGTACAGCAAATCCGAAATATCAACAATCTGAAATCAGATGTGCTTTACGTTGGACAAGTATTGAAGCTGACAGGTAAAGCATCTTCAGGCTCTTCATCATCGTCGTCTTCTTCGTCAAATGCAAGCTCCGGCACGACGACTACATACACGGTGAAAAGCGGTGATTCCTTATGGGTGATTGCTCAAAAATTTAATGTAACAGCTCAGCAGATTCGTGAGAAAAACAATTTAAAAACGGATGTCTTGCAGGTTGGCCAAAAGCTGGTCATTTCCGGAAAAGCTTCATCATCGTCTTCATCCGGTTCTTCAAACACCACCAGCTCAACGAGTGCGAAGATTAACACAATGATTTCGGCCGCTAAAGCGCAGCTTGGGGTTCCGTATCGCTGGGGAGGCACGACACCGTCCGGGTTTGACTGCAGCGGATTCATTTACTATGTACTGAACAAAGTCACATCCGTATCTAGATTAACGGCAGCGGGATATTGGAACACAATGAAATCAGTTAGCCAGCCTGCTGTCGGAGATTTTGTTTTCTTTACAACATATAAAGCCGGCCCTTCCCACGTCGGAATTTACCTAGGCAACGGGGAATTCATAAATGCCAACGATTCCGGAGTTGTCATTTCCAATATGAATAACTCTTACTGGAAACAGCGCTATCTCGGTGCAAAACGATATTTCTAAAAACAGAAACTGTGCGGCCTTAACGGCTGTACAGTTTTTTATTAGAGCCTAAAGACGTTGATGCTGATCATATGATTTGTCACCGGATGAAAATAGACTTCGGCCCGAACAGAAAAAGTGTCATCTTTTTGTCTGACTGTCACCCGAAAGACATCTTTCGTCTGCTGATCATTCACCTCTGTACGCCCCATATAAGCATAATCAGAAAATGAAGCACCCTTATATTCATCCTGAATTTTGCTCCAGGCAAGCTGTTCCCACTTTTGAACGGACTCGTTTGTGTCCGTTGAATGACCTTTTGCAGCCATTGACACGATAATCAATCCGCAAAAAAGAAGCGCAATGGTATACGGCAGAGATTTCATTTTTTCAGTCTCCTGTACCCAGAATATGTTCCCTCATAGGTTTACCAAAAGCGATATCTTCATTCAGGCATTTTGATTTTATGTCTCCCTCATATTGCTACCCCTTTACTGACGCAGACGCCAAGTTTTGCCCCGTCAATAACAGAGGATGCGGCATAAACTAATCATGAACTTCTCACCCAAGAAAGGAGAAGCGATTCATGGATTATGCCGATTACGATAAAGCGCTTTATTACACCCATCGTTCTCAATGGGATAATTTATTAATTTTAATGGTGCGTACAGAGGACGATTTGTTATCAAAACGAATTGAGCATTTTCTGCATGCGTATCATTTTGAACAGGATTACGCCGTTTTAGAAAAGATGCTGTATTCCCTTCTCCGTTATATTGATCATGCCACAGAGCTGACTTATGAAGATCAAATAGCCCTTCTCACATAAACAAATCCCGGCGTTTAGACGCCGGGATTTCCTGTTTTTGCGAACATGCTGAGTTCTTCGACAAGCTCTTTTATGCTTTCCTTAATGTTTTCAGCCACTGTAGCATTTTCAACATCAATATGCACCGGATCAAGCACCAGCTGCTTTGGGATGACATTGGCGTAGACACCCCGCATCACAGTTCTCATATTGTTCAGCGCATTGATGCCGCCTTTTCCGCCTCCCGCTACTGCCAATAATGCAACGGGCTTATATTTGAAATGTTCGTTGCTTAGAAAATCCAAGGCATTTTTTAAAGCGCCGCTCATGCCGCTGTGATATTCAGGCGATAATAATACAATCGCATCCGCTTTCGTAACGCGTTGCTTAAGCTCCTGTACCTTCAACAGTTCAGATTGATCCGCTTCACCGTTAAAAACCGGCAATACAAACTCGCTTAGATCAATCAAATCCGTGTGATACAGAGCTGCAATATAGGATGCTGCAATTCTTGTTCTGCCATGTTTTCTAGGCGTGCCATTTATGACTAACATGTTCATTTTAAGATCTCTCCATTCAGGTTATATTTCACTGCGAAAAGCGCTGCTTGCGTGCGATCGGCCACTTCAAGTTTTGCTAAAAGATTCGATACATGGGTTTTTACTGTTTTTTCTGAAATAAACAAGGCTGCTGCGATTTCTTTATTGCTTTTCCCGTTCGCTATTTCAGTCAGAACGTCTTTTTCCCTTCTTGTTAATTGATAGTATTTTTCTTTTTCCGGGTCGTGCTGATTTTTCATATGTGTCAGCACATGGGGCATAATAGCTGTAGAAAGCTTGTATTCGCCAGCATGCACTTGTCTTAGTGTTTTCACCAATTCCTCGGGCTCCGTATCCTTTAATTGATACGCCTTCGCGCCCGCCTGAAGCGCGGGGATGACGTGCTCCTGATCAGAGTAGCTCGTCAGCACAATGATATTCGTATCCGGAAATTGCTGTATTGCTTTTTTAATGGCTTGAATGCCGTCCATCTCGGGCATAGACAGATCCATTAGCACAAGATCCGGCTTTGTCTCTTCGATGACACGGAGAGCTTCTAATCCAGTTGCAGCTTCTCCGACAACTTCAATATCATCCTGGGTGGCAAAGAAAAAACGCAGACCCTTTCTGACAACATGATGATCATCAGCAATGACAATTTTCATACCGCCCCTCCTTTTCGGCTTGTTAGCGGAAGCCTGATGGATAGCTTTGTTCCTGTTCCAAGCGCTGACTCAATCCAAAACTTAGCTCCGGCTTTTTCCGCTCGTTCTTTCATACCCTTGATGCCAAGTGAAGGCAGATCGGCATGCGCTTCATAGCGAAATCCTGCCCCATGATCAATGATATCCAGCTCCGCATGGCACAAAGAAGCAGTCAGACTAACATACGCCGTATCCGTTCCGGCATGCTTTTTGCAGTTACTTAAAGCTTCCTGTACGACACGCCATAGCATATGCTCCTGCTCATCAGTCAGAACAGGACAGCCTTTTTGTGTAAAAATGATCTTCAATCCAATGAGCGCACCATAGCTTTTAATGGCTTCAGCCAGCCCTTTTTCCAATCCTCCGGGGCGAAGCTGCCAAATTAACGCTTTCATTTCTGCGAGCGCGTCCTGTGATAGGTTTTGGATGAAATCAATCATCTGCTGTAAATTCTCATCTTTTGTTAGTGTCTTCGCAGCTTTGGCAGTTAAACTGACGGAAAACAGCATTTGATTGACTGAATCGTGAAGCTCCTGAGCGAGGCGGTTACGCTCCATTAAAAGAGCATTTTTTTGTTGATATTCAGAAAGCCTCATACGCTGGATTGCCGTTCCGATCTGAAAGGCGACAGACTCGAGTAAATGCAGCTCTTCCTCATCAAACATGGTTTTTCCGGCCGCCGCTACATTTAACAATCCGAATCTTCTGTCCCCGTCTTCTAAAGGCACAGTTGCATGATGCGTAATCCCTTCTGTGTCAAAACAATGCAGGTTTTCTGCTGATTCGATGCGTTTGCAGTTCATGATATTTGCAGCCTTTCTAAGCCCTCCGTTATTGAATTTCGTCAGGCAGTAACACTCCCCTTCGCACATCAGCACTTTTTCCTTGCGGCTTAAAGCCGGGGGCAGATAAGCGTCGGCCGCTAACGTATAAGACCCATCTTCTTCGATCAGAAAAATCCATCCGGATTGAAGGTTTGTCAGACTCAGCAACTCTTTTAAAACCTCATCCAGTGTTGCTTTGATATCGTGCCCTTGATTTAAGGTTTCCGCAATCGTTTTCAGCGTTTTTAATTTTTCCATCCTCGTTTTGCTCACGTTTCTCACTCCGGCATTGATCTTGTATTTAAGATTATACCAGTTTTTTGTATTTCATTACTTCACTGATGGGATGATTTTCTTTCAGACTTTTGGATGAGAAAAAGAAAAAGCTGGATCATTTACAATGACCCAGCTCATACTTGAATTATTTTGCCGTCGACTCAACAATTTCATCAACCGTCTTCATTACATCTTCAGAAAGGACGGCAAGTCGCTTTTCACTGTCTTCCAAAGATGACCCTTTTACGGCGAAATAAAATTTCACCTTCGGCTCAGTTCCAGAAGGACGAAGACAGAACCAAGACCCGTCTTCCAGGAAGTATTTCAGTACATTTGATTTTGGCAAGTCGATAGCTTCTTCTTTGTTTTCAGTCAGAAGCGTCCGTTTGCTTACAGCGTAATCTTCTGCTGTGACAACCTGTTTGCCCGCCATTTTCTGCGGCGGATTTTGTCTGAAGGAAGCAAGAATCGCTTCAATTTGCTCTGCTCCTTGTTTGCCTTTCAGCGTCAGGGATTTCAGCCCTTCACGATAAAAACCATACTCGTTAAAGAGATTGATGAGCGCCTCATACAAAGACATTCCCAGTTTTTTATAGAACGCGCAAACTTCAACTGCCAAAAGCGCAGCCTGAATGGCGTCCTTATCGCGGGCAAAATCCCCGATTAAATAACCGTAGCTCTCTTCATAACCGAATTGGAAGGTATACTGGCCTGATGCCTCGTATTCCTTAATCTTTTCACCGATAAACTTAAAGCCTGTCAGCGTATCAATCGTATCAAGGCCGAATGAAGAAGCTACAGCACGGCCGATTTCGCTTGTGACGATCGTTTTGAGAACAACACCATTATCAGGCAGGATGCCTTGTTTTTTCTTTTCAGAAAGAAGGTAATGAAGCAGCAGCGCTCCGGTTTGGTTTCCTGTCAGCACTGTATATTTGCCTTGATCGTTTTTCACCGCGATGCCGAGGCGGTCAGCATCAGGATCTGTCGCGATGAGAATATCTGCATTCTGCTCCTCCCCAAGCTTAATGGCATATTCGAATGCCGCATGCTCTTCCGGGTTCGGCGATGTAACAGTGGAGAAGTTTGAATCCGGCAGTTCCTGTTCTTTGACAACCGTTACATTTTTGTAGCCGAGTGCTTCAAGTCCGCGTCTGACCGGTTTATTTGCAGTTCCATGCAACGGTGTGAAAACAACCTTTACATCTACTTCTTCCGATAATTCAGGATGTACAGAAATCGACGTCAGTTTTTCTGTATAAACTTTATCAATATCTTCACCGATGATTTTGATTAAGCCTTTTTCTTTTAACTTATTTTCTTCGTCCACTGTGATCGTCAGCTCATTTTCAATCGCGTTTACCTGCTCAATGACGATGTCCGCTTCCTTTGGAGGCAGCTGGCCGCCATCATCCCCGTATACTTTGTAGCCGTTATATTCAGGCGGGTTATGGCTTGCCGTTACCACAATTCCCCCATAAGCGTTCAGCTGTCTGACAGCGAATGACAGCTCTGGCGTCGGGCGAAGCTCATCAAACACGTATGTTTGAATGCCTTGTGTCGCAAGTGTTTTTGCCGCTTCCATCGCGAACTCCGGAGATTTATGGCGGGAATCATAAGCAATGACAACGCCCCGTTTTTTCGCTTCCTCACCTTGCTTCGAGATGTATGCCGCAAACCCGGCCGATGCTTTGCGCACAGTGTAAATATTCATCCGATTTGTCCCGGCGCCGATTTCCCCGCGCATTCCGCCGGTACCGAATTCAAGGTCTTTATAGAAACAGTCCTCAAGGGCCTGTTCATCCCCCTCTAATTCAATAAGGCGCTCTTTTAATTCCGGATCTAAATGTTCTGTCTGTTTCCAGCGTTCATAGCTCTTTCTCCAAGTCATATTCGTCCTCCTATGTATCAGCTTATGCCATTATTTTATATGAAGCGGGTGCCTCTGTCACTTGATAACCTGAGATCTGGCCCTTTCGGCACGTAAAAAGAAATAACGGGCTGCAGACAGCCCGTTATGATTTATTGCTCAAGCGGTACGACCGCATCGTGTAAAAGCTTGTTGAGGTTTTCTGTATGTTTGTTTTTCGCCTGCTCATCCCATTGGAATCGCTCGCTCATAAAATCAATAACGGCATCTTTATATGTTCTTACCCAATTGATATCAAAAAATAAACGTCCCGTTCTGCGGACAAAGAAGTCAGCAGGGGTTGCAGTCATCTCTTCTTCTATACTGTATTCTGCCTCAGCAAGAATATGAACCGGAATGTTGCGTTTCGCGGCCTCATCTTTCAGCGCTTCTACCCGGTCAAAGACGCGATCTACGTTAGAGCCGTATCTGATCGCAAGCTGTTTTGCGTCTTTTTCTGATAAACCAGCTGCAATTCCTTCTTTTGTTTTCGCGGTAACGAAGGACATAAGATTTTTCGAACCGCCGACGTGCCCGCCAGAGATTGGCATGTTTTTCGTTTTACATGGTCCAAAATCCTTTTCGCCCTCTTCTTTTAAGCGATCACGGACAAGATCAACGATGTGCTCCGCCATTTTTCTGTATCCAGTCAGTTTTCCGCCGGCAATGGTGATCAGGCCTGAGTCAGATGTCCAAATCTCGTCTTTCCGTGAAATTTCAGAAGGATCTTTGCCTTCTTCATGAATCAGCGGACGCAGCCCCGCCCAGCTGGATTCGATGTCATTCGCAGTAATATTCAGTTCCGGGAACATGTAATTGATTGATTTGATGACATAATCACGATCCTCCGTTGTCATCCGCGGATGCTCCAGCGCCTCTTTGTAAACAGTGTCTGTTGTTCCCACGTATGTTTTGCCTTCACGAGGAATCGCAAATACCATCCGGCCATCAGGTGTATCGAAATATACAGCCTGTTTCAGCGGAAAGACAGACTGGTCAAATACAAGGTGAATGCCTTTTGTATGCTGCAAATGCTTTCCGTTTTTCGAATGGTCTTTTTCTCTGAGCTGATCGACCCAAGGGCCTGTAGCATTGACAATTTTTTTCGCATACACTTTATATTCTTTCTTTGTCAGCACATCTTCAATTAATACGCCGACGGCTTTGCCTTTTTCGTAAAGAAGCTCCTTCACTTTGGAGTAATTCACAGGCTCTGCCCCGAATTTCACCGCTTCCTTCATGACTTCGATGGTCAGTCTCGCATCGTCAGTGCGGTATTCCACATAGTACCCGCCGCCTTTTAAGCCGTCTTTTTTCACCAAAGGCTCTTTTTGCAGCGTTTCTTTTGCTGAAAGCATGCTTCTTCGTTCTGACTTTTTCACACCTGCAAGGAAGTCATAAACTCTTAACCCGATAGATGTTGTAAATGAACCGAATGTGCCGCCTTTATGAAACGGAAGCAGCATCCATTCCGGTGTAGTGACATGCGGGCCGTTTTCATACACAATCGCCCGCTCTTTTCCTACCTCAGCGACCATTTTCACTTCAAATTGTTTTAAATAGCGCAAGCCGCCATGTACCAGCTTCGTTGATCGGCTTGATGTTCCCGCCGCAAAGTCCTGCATTTCGCTTAGTGCGACCTTCATTCCCCTTGATGCCGCGTCAAGAGCTGTTCCGGCTCCTGTAATTCCTCCTCCGATAATAAATAGGTCATATGTTTTTTTCGTCATGTCTGTCAGCATGCGATCTCTTTCAAGACTTGAAAATTGATGTTTCATCATTACGTTTCCTCCTTGTTGTCACGGTAAATAGAAAAAGAGACCACAACAGCCAAAGTGCATGCTTACACTTTGGTGCTGTGGTCTCTCCTCATCTCAGGACCGTTCTTATTAACTTGTAATCATTATACCATAGTATTACTTTATTTGAAAGCCATAGCTGCTTTTACGGCTTTTTGCCAGCCTTTATACAGCTCATTTCGTTTTTCTTCTTCTAATTCAGGTTCAAACCGTTTATCCAGATTCCACTGGTTCGCGATTTCAGAACGGTCCTTCCAGAATCCCACAGCGATACCTGCCAAATAAGCCGCGCCAAGTGCAGTCGTTTCATTAATTTCCGGGCGCTCCACAGGAACATTCAACAGGTCTCCTTGGAACTGCATTAGGAAATTGTTTTTTACAGCTCCTCCGTCTACACGAAGCGTCTTTAATGAAATGTTTGAATCTGCTTCCATTGCGTCAAGCACATCTTTGGTCTGATAAGCCAATGACTCCAGTGTCGCACGGATAAAGTGCTCTTTTGTTGTCCCTCTTGTCAGGCCGAAAACCGAACCGCGCACATCGCTGTCCCAGTAAGGCGTTCCCAGTCCGACAAATGCTGGAACAACATACACGCCGTCAGTTGAATCCACTTTTTCTGCATAAGATTCGCTTAGCGATGAATCCTGGAACATTCTCAAACCGTCTCTAAGCCACTGGATGGCAGAGCCTGCGACAAAAATGCTTCCTTCTAACGCATAGTTCACTTTTCCGTCAATGCCCCAAGCGATTGTTGTCAAAAGCCCATGTTCGGACTTAATTGCTTTTTCCCCGGTATTCATCAGCATGAAACATCCTGTGCCGTAAGTGTTTTTCCCCATGCCTTCTTCAAAGCATGCCTGGCCGAACAATGCGGACTGCTGGTCGCCTGCCGCTCCAGCAATCGGGATATTTTTTCCGAAGAAGTGATAATCAACAGTCTCCGCATACACATGAGAGGACGGCTTCACTTCAGGGAGCATGGATTTCGGTACGCCTAGAATGTCGAGCAGTTCATCGTCCCATTTTAAATCGTAAATATTAAACATCAGTGTTCTTGAGGCATTGGAGTAATCGGTCACATGCGCTTTTCCGCCTGACATTTTCCAAATGAGCCACGTATCAATCGTTCCAAACAGCAGCTCGCCTTTTTCCGCTTTTTCTCTTGCGCCTTCCACATTGTCTAAAATCCACTTCACCTTCGTGCCGGAGAAGTATGGATCGATTAAAAGCCCAGTTTTTTCTCTGAATTTATCATTATATCCTTTTTCACGAAGTTCCTCACAAATGCCGGACGTCTGTCTGGACTGCCAAACGATTGCATTATAGACAGGACTTCCTGTATCTTTATCCCACACAACCGTCGTCTCGCGCTGGTTCGTGATGCCGATGCCGGCAATTTGAGAAGCGCTGATTCCTGATTCAGAGATGACTGAGGCGATAACCGCGAGGACAGAGCCCCAAATTTCATTGGCATTATGCTCAACCCAGCCAGGATGCGGGAAGTATTGTGTAAATTCCTTTTGAGCAGAGTGAACGATTTTGCCTTCTTTATTAAACAGAATCGCTCTTGAACTTGTCGTCCCCTGATCTAAGGATAAAATGTACGTTTCCATAAGATGTCTCCCCTTTGATTAAATATATTTTGAATTTGATAATGTTTTAGCAGAATGTGATTTCGTATAAACATAGAGTCCTAACAATACCACAACCAATATAACGCTTACAATCCAGAAGCTGCTTGTGATGTGCCCTTTAAATGCAGCGTTGTAAAATACGCCGCCGAATGATCCGCCTAAAATCGGGCCGACTACCGGAACCCATGCGTATTTCCAGTTTGATGAGCCCTTCCCCGGAATCGGAAGAAAAGCGTGGGCTATCCGCGGACCTAAGTCACGTGCAGGATTGATAGCATAGCCGGTGGTGCCTCCCAGAGAAATACCGATTGCTACAATGAGGAAACCGACGATTAAAGGATTAAGTCCTTCTGTAAATTGATTTGCCCCAATGGCCAAGATTCCAAGTACAAGGACAAATGTCCCAATCACTTCGCTTAAAACGTTTGCAAATGTATGCGGAATGCTGGGCCCTGTTGAGAAAACACCCAGCTTGGCAGCGGGATCATCCGTTGACTTCCAGTGCGGGAGGTAATGCAGATAAATAATCACCGCACCGATGATCGCTCCGATCATTTGCGCCGCAATATAAACCGGAACCTCTTTCCAAGGAAAATCTCCTACAAATGCAAGCGCTATCGTTAGCGCCGGATTCAAATGGGCACCGCTGATGCCGCCAACCGCGTATGCCGCCATGGCAACACCCAATCCCCATCCAAATACAACAACAATCCAGCCAGACTGGAATGAAAGCGATTTCTTTAAATTGACACCTGCACAAACACCTGCACCAAAAATGATAAGCAGCATCGTACCGATGACTTCTCCCCAAAATGCTGTCATAGCACATTCCTCCTAAAGTCACGATTAAAAAGCATGATAGAGAAGAAGAGAATAAAAAAACCACAACAAACCGCTTTACGGGTGCATAAACATTTGCCGTAAAGAGCTGCTGTGGTCTCCGAGTTCTCCATCACAATGTATTAACCTAGTGCAATTGTATCAGTGCATGAAAGCGGTGTCAATCACTTTCCGTCAAAAAGTTTTCATATTTTTTCCACAATTTGGTATTAGACGTTGTGACAGCTACAGCCCCCGCTTTCAATGCCTGCTCTACATCCTCTTCCGTACGGATGAAACCCCCGGCAAAGATGGGAATCCCTGTTTTCTCTTTTATTTCCTGAATGAGTGACGGAACGATGCCGGGAAGCACTTCGATGAAGTCAGGCTTATGCTTGCCGATAAACTCCATGCTTTTCTCCATCGCGCTTGTATCAAGCAAAAACAGGCGCTGAATGGCATAAATTTTCTTCTGCTTCGCTTTGGCAATCACATTCGATCTTGTGGAAATAATCCCAGCGGGCTTGATATCCTGGCATATAAATTCCGCACCGTATTCGTCATGCTTAATCCCTTGAATGAGATCGACGTGCACCATCATGTTCTTTCCGTGCTTTTGCGCTTCTTTGATCACGCCCTTCAGCTGGCCGAGATGAATATCAAGAATAACACCGTAAGAGAACGAACTGTTCAAAAACTCATCAAATTGCTTCATATTGCGAATAGCCGGTAAGATCGGCTGGTTGTGAAAACTCATCATGTGCTCCTTTAATAATTCACTTTTATATTATATCGTTTGAAAGCTTTCTTTCACCGTTTTCACGATAAAGGAAAGGTCCTCTTCTGTCAGGCAAAATGGCGGCGCAAGCTGGATGACATTGTTGTAGCCGGCGACTGTATCGCCGTTTTTGCCGATGATCAGCCCTTTTTCTTTGCACGCCGCAACCACTTGGTTTACTTTGGCGGCATCAGCCGGCTCTTTAGTCAATTTGTCTTTGACGAGTTCGATTCCGATCAGCAGCCCTTTTCCTCTAACATCCCCGACTGCCGGGTGTTCTCTCAGAGCTTGAAGCTCACCTAAAAGCTTTGCTCCAAGATCGCGGGATCGCTGAATCAACTGTTCGTCCTCCATAATTTGCAGGTTTTTCAACGCCAAAGCACAGGCAGCCGGGCTTCCGCCGAACGTGTTTACGTGGCGGAAACGGTCATAAGGAGCTTCCCCCTGATACGCTTCGAAAATGTCCCGTTTCACAGCAGTCGCTGACAATGGCAGATACGCGCTTGTGATTCCCTTTGCCATCGTAATGATATCAGGCTTCACACCGTAGTGCATAAACCCGAACGGCTCGCCGGTCCGTCCAAACCCGCAGATCACTTCATCGCAAATCAAAAGGGCTCCGTGGCGCCGGCAAATGTCCTCCACCTTCTTCATATATCCGTCCGGCGGCATTAGGATGCCTCCGCCTGTAATGATGGGCTCCATAATGACCCCGGCAATCGTTTCGCTTAATTCCCATGTCATGATGCGGTCGATTTCATTTGCGCTTTCAAGCGTGTCTGCATCATCAGGATTCCGGTATATATCTGGCGGAGCTGCATGCAGGAACCCTTGGCTCAAAGGCTCGTATTTATATTTCCGCTGCGCCTGTCCGGTAGCTGAGAGCGCTCCCAATGTATTGCCGTGGTATGCCCGATATCTTGAGATGAATTTATAACGGCTGTGGTCGCCGTTTTGCAGATGGTACTGGCGGGCAATTTTAAAAGCAGTTTCGTTTGCTTCCGATCCGCTGTTGGAAAAAAAGATAACATAATCGCCGCCAAGCCATTCATTCAGCTTTTCCGCCAGTTGGATTGCGGGTGCGTGACTTTGCGTTAACGGGTAGTAAGGCAGCTCCTTTAGTTGCTCATAGGCAGCCTCCGCAAGCTCCTTTCTGCCGTAACCAATGTTGACGCACCACAAACCGGACATCGCATCCAAATAGCGGCGTCCGTCTATGTCGGTTACCCAGGCCCCCTCAGCCTTCTGGGCTATCAGGCTGTCCGCTTGATGCGCTCCCTTCATGGCATGCCACACAAATTGCTCATCTTTTTGCTTTAATCCCTGATTTTGCTGAATGTTTTCCATCCCCATCATCTCCATTTCATTAGCGTTCCCTATAATGCCAATTCAATTGAAACAGACCTTCTCTTTATGTGATGTCTTGGTGATGATTTCCCTGCCTTCAATATAAAGCCAGACCGGGTCAGAGTCAATAAACCGCGTAAATAATAAAACATCCCCTTTCTCAAGAAGAAAGAGGATGCAGCTTCCAAAGCAAAACAGGCAAAGTGACAATGCTCAGCATCGTACTGATAAAGGTCGCACTCGAAACAACTTGGACAGCCATTGCAATAGCAATGTGAAGCCTAGCCGTTTTCTGTATGATATAGGAAATGGCGAAAATACAGAAACTCCATAAGGCACCTCCACTATACCTACTTTTATTTTAAAGATAGCACCTAAACAATTACGCTTTTGTTTTAAAAAACCCGCCAATTCAGGCGGGTTTTTTGGGAATTATTTTTTATATTGAATATGAAAAATATCACGCCGTCTGTCTTTTAGCTGGCGCACTGTACCGTTTTGGCGCTGTCTTCTGAGAATTTCCAGGTCAACATCGCCGATGACGACCATTTCAATATTCGGGTTTGTTTCGCCGACAATGCCGTCACGAGCGAATTCAAAATCAGACGGGGCAAAGATGCCTGACTGGGCGTATTGGATATCCATGTTTTCCGTTTGCGGAAGGTTTCCGACCGTTCCAGAGATAACCGTATAAATTTGATTTTCAACCGCTCTAGCCTGCGAACAGTATCTGACACGCAGATAGCCTTGACGGTCTTCTGTACAAAATGGCGTAAAGATGATTTTGGCTCCTTTATCAGCCGCAATCCGGGCAAGCTCAGGAAATTCAATGTCATAACAGATCTGGATCGCGATTTTCCCGCAGTCCGTATCAAACACGCGAACTTGGTCTCCTGCGCTGATCCCCCACCATTTGCGTTCATTCGGCGTAATATGGAGTTTGTATTGCTTCTCGATCGTTCCGTCCCGTCTGAACAGGTAAGCGATATTATAGATCTTGCCTTCCTCTTCGACGAAATGAGATCCGCCGATAATGTTGACGTTATACTTCACAGCCAAGTCAGTAAACAGGCTGATGTAATCTTCTGTATACTCGGTAATTCTCTGCACCGCCAAGCTCGGTGACCGTTCCTCAAGGAAGGACATCAGCTGGGTTGTAAAAATTTCCGGGAACACCGCAAAATCAGATCTTGCGTCGGAAGCAACATCGACATAGTATTCTACTTGATTCGCAAATTCCTCAAAGGAATAAATTTTCTTCATTTCGTATTGGATCACACAAATTCTAACAGGGAACGCCGATTTATAATAGCGTTTTGTCTGCTGCGGTAGATAATCCACATTATTCCATTCCATCAACGTCGCATACTTGATCGAAGCTGTATCATCCGGGAGATAGTTCGGGTTAATTCGCATAAGGGTAAAGCCGTTCATCAGCTGAAAAGAAAGAACCGGATCGTAAATTTGGTGGCGTGTCACCTGTTCAACATACTCTCTCGCTGTCATTTCCTCTGCATATTTGTGATAGTTTGGAATCCGTCCGCCTATGATGATGCTTTTCAGGTTTAAGCGTCTGGCTAAGTCCTTTCTCGCCTCGTACAAACGGTGGCCAATCTTCATTCGTCTGTACTTCGGGTCCACCATGACTTCAATTCCATACATATTCAAGCCGTCAGGATTATGGTTGGTGATATAACCGTCATCTGTAATGTCCTGCCATGTATGACGGTCATCATATTCATCAAAGTTAATCAGGAGACTTGAGCACGAACCGATAATTTCACCTTCGAATTCTGCACAAAACTGCCCTTCTGGAAAATGCTCCAAATGGCTGATTAAATGCTCCCGCTTCCAAGGCTCCATTCCTGGAAAGCAGTCCTTTTGAAGATCGATAATCTTGTCGATGTCTTTCTCTTCGATATTGCGGATAACCATTTTCTTTTCAAACCGGGTCAAATCTAATTTCTCAGACAACCTACTCGCTCCTTTCTAGTTTTGTGAGTTCAGATGATCAAGCAATAGGGCGAGCTCCATCTCCGCCATTGATTCAAGCCTGTGATCATAGTCTTCAAACATCAAGGTACCCGTTACTTTATTCGGGACAATGACACACTTCATGCCTGCACGTTTCGCAGCAATCGAACCATTGACAGAATCCTCAAACGCGAGACATTCCGCTGGCGATACCCCGAGGTTCTTTGCCGCCAATAAATAGAGTTCAGGATTCGGCTTCACCTCTTCCACATCATCAGCCGTTTGAATAACTTCAAAATCATCAAACAGGCCGATTTGCTTCAAATGGCCGGAAACCCATTTATAATCAGAGCTGGAGGCAAGGCCTATTTTTAAGCCTAAATCCTTTGCCGCATTCAAATACGCTTCGACACCAGGTCTCGCTTTTTCTGTTTCCATGCGTTTGGCGAACCGCTCTCTTCTCAATTGTGTGAGCTCTTCATGGTTCAGCTTTTTCCCGATCTGCTCTTCTAAATAGTCAAATGGCCGGAAACCCGCAGCAGTTCCGATGACCTTCCCCCAGACAGATAGCGGCAGCACTGAGCCGTGCTCTTCAAATATTTCCTGAAGAACCTCATATTCGTGTGTTTCTGTATCTAGAATAAGCCCGTCAAAATCAAAAATTAACGCTTTAATCACTGGGTACAACTCCTTTAGTCCGAATTGAGACATATGTATACACTCAACTATACCCCGAAACAAGTCTGCTTTCAAAAAGTAAGGTTTTATGTGAAGAAAGAGCCTGCACACTGCAAGCTCTTTCTTATTAATGAATGTTTTGGTGAGAAATGTTTGTCAGCGCTGATCCCGCAGACTCGTTCGACATCTGATTGACTGCCAGGTCTCCAAGCGCAACGATCCCGACTAGATTGTTTTGATCTACAATAGGAAGGCGGCGGATTTGGTGCTGGGCCATCAGCTGCGACGCGTCTTCCAGACTCATATTAGGGTTTCCTGATACGAGTTCTGTTGACATCACTTCTGAAACGGGTGTCTGGCCATCACGGCCCTGAGCTGTAGTTCTTAATGCAATGTCACGGTCAGTCAGCATTCCTTTTAAAACACCTTGCTCTACAACGGGGATCGCCCCGACGTTATGCTGTTTCATTAGAGAAGCCGCTTCCTGAATCGTTTGATTCGGAGAAACGGTTGCCACCTGCGTTGTCATTGTATCTTTAACTGAACTCATTGTCAGCACCCCTTTCAATCATTAGTATGTTCAGACACGAGCCGTTTAAAAAGGGAGTTAGAGGAAAGGTTTTATGATATGATTTCTCTGATACAAAAAGAGCTTTTCTAAAAATAGAAAAGCTCTTGCCACATGATTATATCAGCCTTCTTTGACCGAAAAAGGCTTTGTTAGTCTTCTTTTGAAAGTCAGAAAAAGCAAACGGAAAATAAATCCCAAAATCATTCAGCATCTTGCTGTTTTTTTCAAAAATCGCCTGATCACTCAAATCAGAGTGCGGCGAAGGCTTGGTCAGGATAATATGTATCATTTGCAGACAAGCCATAATTTGAAATGCTTCTTTTAATGTTCCTTGGTAATAATGGTTATTTAAAGACAGAACGCCTTTCTTTTTAAAGCGCTGAATGTCCAGTTCGGAGAAATAAAGAGGAAATACATCATGGATCAGCTCCATAGACAGCTCCTTGATAAAGCTCTCCTGTTCTGCAGTTGCTGCGTTCACAATTCTCACGTCAATCACCTTTCTTGCCATCGAATATCCTAAGTCTTACTCAAGAATAGCACAGAAAAAAACGCGAAAGCTAAGGTAAGTGTTTCCTATGAGAAACAGCAGCCTTCCGCTTCGAAAAGGAGCCATTTAACATGAACCAAAAAGGCAGAGGGCTTGAGATCCTCATCAATGAAAAACAGGACGGCCAATGGCTGTTTTCCGTACTCAAAACAGCGCTCAAAGCTTCTAAACCAGTGATACAAGACTGGATGTCCCATCAACAGATAAAGGTCAATCACGAATCCGTCTTAAACAATATGATTGTAAAAAAGGGAGACCGTGTGTTCATTGATCTTCAGGAAAGTGAAGCATCTTCGGTCATTCCGGAGTATGGCGAGCTTGATATTTTATATGAGGACAATCATATGCTCATCGTCAATAAACCCGCTGGCATCGCGACGCATCCGAATGAGGATGGGCAGACCGGCACACTGGCTAATTTGATCGCGTATCATTATCAGATAAATGGCGAAACATGTAAGGTGCGCCACGTCCATCGTCTTGATCAGGATACATCTGGCGCTATCGTTTTTGCCAAGCATCGTTTGGCACACGCCATCTTAGACCAGCAGTTAGAGAAAAAGACGCTGAAGCGTACGTATACCGCCATCGCTGAAGGTAAGCTACGGACGAAAAAAGGGACAATTAATTCACCAATCGGCAGAGACCGATCACACCCGACAAGACGCCGGGTTTCACCAGGCGGGCAAACAGCCGTCACTCATTTCAAGGTAATGGCCAGCAATGCGAAAGAACGGCTGTCGCTCGTTGAATTAGAGCTGGAAACAGGCAGAACACACCAAATCCGTGTTCATCTGGCGAGCCTCGGCCATCCGTTGACAGGAGACTCGCTTTACGGAGGCGGGAGCAAGCTGCTAAACAGGCAGGCACTGCACGCCAATAAAGTACAAGCGGTTCACCCGATAACAGACGAGCTCATAGTTGCTGAAGCCCCTTTCCCTGCTGATATGAAAAACCTTTGTCGCACATATTTTTCATGAAGAAAAGCCGCAGGCACTGCCTCGGCTTTTTAAGTCACTCGTTTTCCATATATAATATAGCGCTTCGGGGCATTTCCGACGTATGAAAACGGATAACAGGTCGTCAGAATCAGCTCTTCCTTTTCATGCTGGAGCGTGATAATAGATGTGTCATCCTTATCGACAATTTTTGTTTTTACAATTTCATATGTGAATTCTCCATATGACAGGAGAATGCGGAGCCGATCCCCCTTTTCCAGCTCTCCCGTCCGGCGAAACACGGTATCCCGATGCCCCGACAGCACAATTTGTCCGTTTTCATCAGGATAATAGCTGTCCTTGTAATGCCCGACACCTTTTTCTAAATCATCAGCATCGGTGCCCTCCACGATTGGAAGCTCTGCATTGATTTTCGGTATTTCCAAAATGCCGCTCGCTTGGCCGGTCTCAGGCTTAAATGATGCTTTGTTCTTTGCTTGATCTGTGCTATTTTTCGTCCCCAAAAGTTCCTGCGGCTTTTCTGCCGCCAGTTTTGCTTCTTTTAATGTCTGTTCCGTTTTCATATTCGTATCGATTAATTTAAAGCCTCCATAGCCTGCGATCACTAGGCCGGCAGCAATGATGAATAGTGGAATAACTTTTTTCACGTTCTGGAGGCGCTCCTTTTTCTTCTGACATATAGATAAGTTCCTGACAATGTCACCGCAGCACCGATTACCATAAAGTTATAGTAGCCCGCTGACGTATCCGGAAGCTGATGATCAGACCCGCTTTCCGCAGTCTCGGTTTGTAACGGCAATGTGCTGATGCTATTAGCAGTATCAGCGGTTTTTGTGTTGTTGATTGGTATTTCATTGAATCTCGAAATGGCTGAAGGCGGAAGCTGATGAACCGGTGCTGTTCCCGGAGTTTCTTTTATATCAGGCAAATCTTCATCTGGCCTTGGATCCTCTTTAATCGGATCTTCCGTCCCCGGATCATCTCCAGGCTCTTCCGTAATCGGGTCTTCTGTTACAGGGTCTTCAATATCACTGGCTTCAGCAAGCTTAATTCTTCCCTCTTTTGTATACGCAATTGGCTCATCAAAACTCTTCACGTACTCAACTGTCGCTTCCAAATCCTCAGGCCCTGTCACCGGATTTTTTCCCAGCAGTCCGATTGGCTGATATTTGGCTCCTGTCGCCGTCGCCATAAAGTTGTTGACGGTCAATGTATATGTGGCATCGGGCTGGATCTCGGTGCCATCTGCCATTTTCAAATCAACTGCTTTTCCGGTTTCTTTATCCCACGTATACGTAAACCCGCTGATGCTGTAGTCAGGCCCAAAAACCGGCGAGATTTGAGCATTGATAATCTCTCTTAAATCTTTTCCTTTAATCTCAAGCTTCGTTAACACATTTCCAAACGGCTGAATATTGTAAAGATCTCCCCACGTAATCGGGCCCTTCTTCAACGCTTCACGTATGCCGCCGCCATTCATAAGGGCAAAATCCGTTTTCATGGCAGCTCTCATGCCATCCGCAATCAGGTTTCCAAGAGGTGTATCGCCGTCATTTGAATACCCCCCTTCCATATCAACAGCGGCTTCGCCGACTACCTCGCTGATAATCGGTTCCGCAATTGTTTCGTATTTCTTTAAAATGGCTGACGCGCTGACATCCGGTTCGATTTTACTTTGATCAACATATACGATTTCCGCGGACTTTTTGACAATGTCTTTTGTCGTTTTATCGATCTCTACATCAACGACACCTATCGCTTTTCCATATTCAAACGCTTGAACAATCAGTTTTCCATTCACTTCACCGTTAACAACCTGATGATTATGCGCGGCAAAAATCACGTCAATTTCAGAATCTGTTTTGTTTGCAAGATCAGCAGACTCACCGGTAATGGCGTTGCTGTTTTGTTCAGCTGACATATGTGCGAGAACCGCGATGGCCTTCACGCCTTTTTTCTTGAGCTCTTCGGCCGCCTTATTCACCGCTGTTGCTTCATCTGTAAACTCGATATTTTTTATTCCTTCAGGCATAACCATGCCAGCTGCCGACTGTGTGACAACCCCGATAAAAGCAACGGGTACGCCCTCCACATTTATGATGTCATAAGCCGGCAAAAAGGGCTCTCCAGTTGATTTCATTTTACAATTGGCACATACAAGGGGAAAGTTCTGTCCATCATATCCGCTTGTGCCTTTCGGATGATCACCGCCATTTAAGATCCTCAGAAGTTCATCCGTGCCTTCATCAAATTCATGGTTTCCCACGGTTCCGACATCAAATCCGATGTCCTCCATCAGTTCTACAGTCGGTTCATCTTGAAGAAGAGAGGAAACTGGAGAGCTTCCGCCGATCATATCTCCCGCGTGCACAATCAGCGAGTTTTTCTTTTCAGCCTTTTTTTCTTTTAAATATGCGGCGGCATAATCCATGCGTCCAAACGTGCCGTCTGCAATTCCATTTCCATCAAGATCAAGCTCATATTGCTGATCGATTTTGCCATGCAAATCATTCATGCTGAGAATTCTAAGCGGCACATGTTCTTGAGGTGCCGTTTGCCTTTTTTTATATCCCGCGCTCTCCGCTTCACTTGCTGAAGCGAAGAAAATTCTGTTTTCCACAGCTACCTTCTTCCAGTCAGCTGGCTGCACATATGTTTTATTCGACGAGTCCCCCACATATCTTGTTAAGCCTTTCCCTTGCTCTCTGGCTCTGAATTCAAACGGCATTTCCATGAGGGGATCGTTTTCATTCCAAATTCCTTTTTGATCTTTTTTTGCAGCGGCTACTGCGGCCTGAAATTGCTGATAATCCTCTTCATTGTCAACCGGCCAAATAAAATACGTCGGAGCATAGCCATTTTTTACAAGCTCTAAGTTTACGTTGGAACCTGATTCGGTTATGACTTGTCCAAGCAATCTGCCATAGCTGTCCTTGGCTTCACTCCCGACCTTGACAGTAATTTTATCACCCGGGGACAGAACCGTTTTTAGATAGTCAGATGCTTTTTTGCCAAATCTTAATTGATTTTCATCTGCGTCATTTTTTGGTGTGTGATATGTTTCGGGTGTATCTACATTTACAAACCGGATTTTTGTCGTTCCAAGCACCGGAGATTTGAGATGAATGGTATCGCCGTCAACTACCCGGTCAACAATCCCTTCATATTCTCCCTCCGCAGACGGAGGTGCAGGCTGCTCTTCAAGCAGCTTCAGGTCAGCCGATTTTCGCGGAAGCAGCTGAAAGGTTTGGTATCTGCTTAACACACCGGTAAATTCATACCATTTGCCCTCATCAAGCTCGTCTATCACCCCTGTTTCATTCATAACCCGGAGCGTCATTGCATGATGGTCGTCATCAATCATTGTTACATTGTAACCGCCGCCGGCAGGAGAACTTGGAATTGAGGAAACAAAAGCGGTTAGTTTCACAAGGCGTCCTTCATACTGATCACCTAGGCTGCCGTTAATAAGTTCATTGATTGTTAAGTGTTTGGGGGCGGGGAGGGATTGATTTGACTGGTTGATTTTGATGCCTGATGAGCTTGGAACGATTTCTTTCAGCCCCTGGTAAGACATGATTTTCCCTGTCACCGTGACATCCATACCCTCTTTTAATTCGGGAAATTGTTCAGGGGATGGCGAATAAATGTTAATGCCTCCGGTTTCATCTTGCAAAAAGGTCGACAGCTTCCCGCCTCCGATTGCGTTTTGATCAGCTGTAATGATCCCTTTTATCGTTACTTCTTCATTCAGCCTTCCCCGTGCTTCATTTATGGTCACTTGCTGTTCAGCCGGCGGAGTTTTCGTGTCATCGGTTACGTTCATCGACTGAACGTTTTTAAGTCCTGTCGTGTTAAAGTAATTTTCAAGCTTTCCTTGAACCGTTATCTTTTTCCCAAGAAGAAGCGGATTGGTTTGCAGCCCAAATTGGCTTCTGAAGGCGGAGGGGATTTGCACAGGAAGGATGTGTTCGGGCGATGTCTCGTTTTTACGGTCTGCCAGCGCAACATTATAATCATTTGAAAAAGGGCTTGTCAGCTTATAATGCTGTGGGGAAACAGCCTGGCCGACTGCATATCCTTCGACAAGCGCCTGTCCTTCTTTTTGCTGTATTGCCTTCTCAATCGATATAGGCTGTTGCGGTTCAGCTGCCTTTACAGCTTCGAACGTGTACATTACATTTAAGAACATCAATGCCGTGATCAACACAATATGCAGAATACGCCTCATCATATTTCCTCCCTTATACACATAATGACAACGATTTTGTCTGCTTATCATTTCGACAGACAGCATATAAATCCTTTCAGGCTTCTGCATAATACACGGCAGACTGACACAAAATACAGCTGATCTGAAAAAAAAGGAGGAATTCGGTTTGGATCAGTTCAATCAGCAGCAACAATCCCAAATGAACAAAGGTATTCCTGGCAAACCGCATAAAAACCACGGCGGACATGAAATGTTTGATATGCATGAGGTGCTTTCCGGAACACTTACTGTGCTAGATCAGTTTATGATGCTGAGACAATTCTGTAAGGATCAAGAATTACTAAACATCCTTGATCGTCAACATCAATTCATTACATCTCAATACAATATAACTGCAGAATGCTTCAAAACAGGAAGCGAACCTTCACAAAAAACAGCAACTTATATGATGAAGGAGGACAACCAGACTGTTTACGGCATGCAGCCGTCACAGCCTAAAAAACCTGTTCAATCCATGAATGATATTGATGACAGCATCATCAGCCGACAAATGCTTTGCGCGATTAAAGCACAAGCTTCTATGCTGACGATGGCTTCTCTGGAAATGACAAATCCGGCCGTAAGACGCGTACTGTCTGCGCAAATTCAGGAGTATGTTGAAATGGCATTTGAAATTTTCCTATACCAAAACAAACACGGCTATTACCAGGTTCCTCAGCTTGATGCGCAGGATATGGAACAGCTGAGAAATTCATTCGCCCCTGCCCAAGGACAAATGCCTCCGACACAAGGCGGAATGGGTCAGCAAGGACTTCACTAATAACAAAGGCATTGGATAGATACTATCCAATGCCGCACTGTTTTTTTCAAATTTTTTCTTGAAATCTTTTTCAAATTGATCAAGACTTTCCTTTGTTGCTGATTTAAACCCTTTTTCAAAGTCCCCTTTTTTTGCCGTTTCCTTAATTATTTCTGAAATAATGTCTTTCCCGTATTTGTCCGTCAGCTCATCGATCATATAAAAGCTTTGCAAATAGACATCAGTGTCATATTCGGCTCTGGCTTCCTGCCAGTCTCGATCAGTCTGCAAACGGTCAAAGGGCACGACAGAAAACGTGATCGGATCTATGAGCAATTCATAGTTCGCAATCCACTCGCTTAACCCTTCATGAAACCATAACGGAAACTCATCGGGATCCGTCTCAAGCTCCTTCAATTTCTGGTGAAACGCATGGTGCGAGTATTCATGAATCAACAATCTCTGGTACAAATAAACCGCTACCTCGTCCCCTTCTAACAGTTTCTTTTTCTCTTCAGGCAACAATCCGATCAGCTGCTCCCGTTCAGAATAAAAACCAACTACATCCAATAAACCGGAGTAAGCCTCCATCTGTTTTTCATTAGGAAAAAAAATAATGTCAATAGGCTTTTGATTCGAATATCCAATCATAATCTGATTAATACTGACCGCATATTCAAGCGTTTCTTTCGTCAATGGCAGTAAGGACTTTTCCTTAGAAGTGTAATAAATATCGGCCTGTTTGAATGACTCTTTCTTCATGTGCTTCGTCACTTGTTCTTTTGTTATTCCAGATGCCTGACCTGGAAAAGACAGGATATACATCGCGCTTGATACGATGGCTGAGCTCACAGCCAGCATCACAAGGACTCCGCACAGGAATAGAGCGGATGCCGCACGCTTTCCTATGCCATCCCGCAAACGTCTCCCTCCCTGAGCCGGTCCGTCTTGTACCTTTTTATTTTTACTCTATGCAGCCTGAGTTCGCAGTGTGTCATTAACGCAAAGAAAAAGCCGCACAAATTGTGCGGCTTTTTTTATTTATTCAGCGTTAGGGAATACGCGCTGTACAGTTTGTGTAAATTCATCAAATAATCCGGCGATTGGGTCACCATTTTGAATACGTTTTCCATATCCTTGCATACGCTCTACAAAATCAGGGTTAGCTGAAACGTAAACATTATCAATGTTTTTGTCAGTAGATCTTACCTTTTTGGCTATTTTTTTCTTCAGATTGTTTTCTACTGCACCTTTATTTCCATTGGTTAAAACGACTGCAACGTAGGCTTGATTTCCAGCCACAATGATATCGGCATGCTTTACTTCTTTTAGGTCTGTTACTTTATTAGCTGCTTCATCAGCAACCTCAAGTTTTCGGTCGTTGTTATTATCGTCATTTACACGATTGTTATTGACATTATCATTAACATTGTTGTCAACGTTATCCCGATTGTTTACATTCCGCATATCGTCATTGGCCGGATTTCGATAATTTACGTTTCTTACATCATTATTATCACGTCTGCCCTCACCTTGGTCGGCTACACCGCAGCCAGTCATAAGCAAAGGGATAAGAAGCACAGACGCAAGGACTTGTTTTTTTCCAAACATGTGAATTCCTCCTTTATCACTTTACTTATAGGTTTTTCTAACTGGCTTTAATTATGCATGCAAATCTGGAGGAAATGCTTTCCCGGGAAATATAACGGTTAATTTGTCTAACGAGGGGGAAAATATGAATACACTGCAAAGGAGGGATCATGTTGTTCAACCAGCGAAGAGGAATCAGCCCCGCAGCATTGATCATAGGATCAACTATGCTTATTGCTGCATTATCACCTCAGATCCGCCAAAGAATCAGCGGGTTTATCACAGGACAAATGAACAGACGAAATTCAGAAAATAACACGTTTGATGCTTCTAATGTAGGAAACATGGTCAAACAAGCATTTAGCAGAAGCAGCGGTGATAACCAAGACCGTTCGCAACATCAAAGCCAGCGGCAAAATGGCCGTCAGCACCAGCACGCAGGACAGCAGCAACCACAGCATCAGCATACACAGTCTCAAACTAGGCAAACTGAGACACCCGCGAAAAAAAGACAGCCGCATTATGCTGAACCCATTCATTTTGAACAAAGCGCAATGAATGTCATGGACGACAACACGATGATGGAAATGCTGGAGGACTTAGAACCCGGCCGTTAAAAAAACGTGTAATCCTGTTGGGATTACACGTTTTCATATATTACGCTTCTTCAGCTTCAATCACTCTGGATTGATCATGAAATGCCCCTTGATCAATTTCCTTTGTGACCTTACTTGTAATAAGACCGGATGTCATGCTTCCGCTGACATTCAAAGCAGTACGCCCCATGTCGATTAACGGTTCAATTGAGATTAACAAACCAGCGAGCGCGACAGGCATGTTTAATGATGATAAAACAAGAAGCGCCGCGAATGTCGCTCCGCCGCCGACTCCGGCAACACCGAAGGAGCTGATGGCAACGACTGCGATAACAGTGATAATAAACACCGGGTCAAATGGATTTTGGCCGACAGTCGGAGCAATCATCATCGCCAGCATCGCAGGATAAATCCCGGCACATCCATTCTGGCCGATCGAAAGACCGAACGAACCGGCAAAGTTTGCGATTCCCTCCGGTACACCCATGCTTCTCTGTGTTTTAATATTCAGCGGTAAAGCACCTG
This sequence comes from Bacillus sp. SIMBA_008, assembly GCF_046535495.1. Classification (NCBI taxonomy): domain Bacteria; kingdom Bacillati; phylum Bacillota; class Bacilli; order Caryophanales; family Bacillaceae; genus Bacillus; species Bacillus sp. SIMBA_008. The sequence continues at coordinate 941,741 of NZ_JAWRWL010000002.1, forward strand.
CGCTAGATCTTGACGTAAATGCAAATACAAGTACAGGCACCGCTTTTTTCAAATAAATCACCGGATTCAAGCCGCTGAACGTCAGCAGCAGCAAATGAATGATAAACATAGTGATTAACGCGGCATATGAAGCAATCACGAACATGCCCAGTTTTAAAATGCTGTCAAGATCACTCGTGGCAATTGTTTTTGTCATGATTGCCAGCACCCCATAAGGCGTCAGTCTCAAAATGAGTGTGACAACACGCATGACAATGGCATAAACGGCATCAACCAGTTTTTTAAATGTTTCTGCCTGTTCCGGCTGTTTGTGTTTGACGCCGAGGAATGCCACTCCAAGGAAAGCGGCAAAAATAACGACAGCGATTGTTGAAGTCGGTCTAGCTCCCGTGAAATCTAAAAACGGGTTTCCAGGCAGCAGTTCAACAATCTGCTGCGGCAGCGTTTTCGCTGTCATATCCTCTGATTTCTGCTGAAGCTCCTGCCCCCGTGAAAGCTCTGTACTTCCTTGGTCAACCTGAATCGCCTGCAGATCAAATGAAAGCGCGGACGCGATACCGACAGCTGCAGCAACTGCTGTTGTTGCTACTAAAATCCCGATAATCAAACCGCTGATTTTCCCAAGATTTTTTGTCAGCTTCAGCTTTGTAAATGCGCCGAGAATCGAAATAAAGACGAGCGGCATGACAACCATCTGAAGCAATTTGACATATCCGCCCCCGGCAATATTAAACCAGTCGGCTGTTTGAATGACTATATTTGAAGTCGGGCCGTAAATCAGCTGAAGCGCAAATCCGAATACAATTCCCAGCCCCAGCGCAGTAAATACACGTTTAGAGAAGGAAACATGTTTTTTCTGCATAACAAAGAGCCCTAAGATAAGTAAAAATAAAATAAATACATGTAATACAACCAGTAAAGTCTCCAAAGCAGGTAAACTCTCCCTTCAAATTTTCTCATTTACTATATTACACTAATTCCGATGGGTCAAGTGCGAATTATTTTAACTTATCAATTCAAGTAAAAAAACCTTATATAATGCCTTTTTTGTTCTTTTCTTTCCCTTCCATCTTTAGTACCTTATATAAGGGTGATAATATTGCTGAAAGAACTGTTTGTAAATTTGACCATTTTAATCACATTTAATTATCTCTTCACCCACCTGTTTAAAGAAAGGTTAGTACATAAAAAAGACAGCATATCTTTTCAAGCTGTTAAGGGACTGGCCTGCGGTTTACTCGGGGTTATTCTGATGGTTTTTGGATTTACCTATCAGCATTCAATTATTGATCTTCGAAATATCCCTATTATGATTGCCGCTCTTTATGGAGGCTGGGTTTCAACGGCAACGGCCCTGGCCATGATCACTGCAGGCCGCTTGCTGATTACAATGAACACATCTGCACTATACTCGGTTATTATCATTTGTATCGCTGCCATCCCGTCACTCATTGTTTCTAGAAGAAAAAAAGTTCAACTAAAACATGCTTTCTATCTTTTAATAATCACAAATAGCTTGATCTCCTTTTCCTTTTATTTTCTTATAGATTTACATTCATACGAACTTCATTTGTATTTTTGGATCATATCAATAGCGGGCGGCATGCTCAGTTTATATATTATTGATCATGAAACAAATGCACATCTTCTTTTTAAACAATATAAGTTTCAGGCGCACTTTGACTTTTTAACAGGCGTGTATAACCGAAGAAAGTTTGAAGAAACCACAAAAGCTCTGTATCAGCAGGCGGCCGATACCCCGCATTTTCAATTTGCACTGATTTATATGGATATCGATCATTTTAAGACCATCAATGACCAATATGGCCATCATGAAGGAGATCAGGTGCTCAAAGAGCTAGGGTTACGTCTGAAGCAGAGCATCCGAAATACTGATCCTGCCGCTCGGATCGGCGGTGAAGAATTTGCCGTGCTCCTGCCGAACTGTTCTCTTGATAAAGCAGCCCGGATCGCTGAACGGATCAGGAGCACTGTAAGTGATGCACCGATTGTATTAACAAACGGCGACGAGCTTTCAGTTACGATATCACTAGGGGCCGCTCATTACCCCAATAATACGGAACAGCCAGGATCCTTGCCCATTCTTGCCGATCAAATGCTTTACAAAGCGAAAGAAACGGGACGGAACAGAGTGTGTTTTTCAGAAAAAAAAGAATGAATTCAATGTTCGAATTCATTCTTCCAATCTGAAAGACGTTTCAAAGGCAGAAAAGCCGGGACAAGATCTCCCTGATATTCTTTTTCTATAAATGCCGCTGTATCATCAGCTTGATAAAGCTCAAGAATGGTTTGCAGCGCTTCCCGATCTTGATCCTCCGCTCTGACAACAATCAAATTCATCTCTTCCTCAGACATGAGTCCGCCGCTCTTTAGCGTATGCTTTTTCGGGTTCAAGCCCGCTTTTTTTGCTTCTGATGGTTTCATGACAAACACGTCGGCACCGCTCACTGCATCCTGTTGCCGGACAGCTTTTAATTTCAGGTGTCTCGGATTATCTTTAATCATATCAACTGAACCTGTTCCGTTAAATCCGTTTTTCAGCGTTAGCAAACCCGCTTCCTGGAGCACCGTAAGCGCCCTGCCAAAATCGAACGCTTTATCCGGAACAGAAACGACAGCTCCCCGCGATATATCTCGGATTCGTTCATATCGTTTTGAATAAATGCCCATGGGCGTTATGTATGTCGTCCCGAGCGGTGCCAAATTAAGTTTGTATTTTTCAGTGAACGACTGAAAATATGAAATGGTTTGAAAGGCGTTGGCATCAATTTCTTTGTTAGCAAGTGCGATATCAGACTCCGCATAATCAGAAAAAGGGATCAGCTGAATATCCAGCCCTGCCTCTTCAGCCTTTTGAGCAATATAGTTCCATATTGCCCCGTCAGACTCAGCAATCCCGATTTTTATCGATTCATGTTCTGCAGACGGTGAACATGCAGTAAATGAAACGAGAAGAACAAGGACGAAACTGCATATAAGCCACTTTTTCATTGTGACCATACTCCTATCTATGTATTAGAGCATGCAAGCAATATCAGACATAAAAATCATACGCTCTCTTAGTTGATAAACGTTGTCATTTGTAATATTGATTAACTTTTACCTTACTCATATCCAATAAGGTTGTCAATTCCTATTACTTATCTTCCCAAAATGAAGGAATACTAAGGCAAACGTATGATCACATATCGAGAAAACAGATGAATTTCCGTAAATAAATATCAAATTGAAAAATAAATATGGTATTTTCCGAAAAAAATTTCAATAAGCAGTTGTTTTTTCTGAAGATTACTGGTAGAGTAAAGGTAATTATTTTTGTTCGAACTATCTTTAAGAAGAAAGTTTTGTAAGAGTTTTCGTCTTGAAAGTTTGTTAAGAGCAAGAATAGTGAATTTAAGCGTTATGATCGCTTTAGGAGGAAATTTCATGTTAGAAGGTAAAGTAAAATGGTTCAACTCTGAAAAAGGTTTCGGATTCATCGAAGTAGAAGGTCAAGACGATGTATTCGTTCATTTCTCTGCTATTCAAGGCGAAGGCTTCAAAACTTTAGAAGAAGGCCAAGCTGTTTCTTTTGAAATCGTTGAAGGAAACCGCGGACCACAAGCTGCTAACGTTACTAAAGAAGCGTAAGCATAAATTGATATGAAAAACTGCAGGTGCAAACCTGCAGTTTTTATTTTGACAAAAAAGCTGTTTTGCATAAGCAAAACAGCTTTCTTTATTAGTTTGCAATATCCCGCTTCATGAAGATTCCGAAAGCAAGCAACAGGAAGATGATAAAGTAGATCGCCAGCATGACGAGAGAAAACGTCATAGTCATCCCTTTTATTAACGGTGTGCCATCCACATACTGAGTCAAGTCGACATTAGCAAACAATATATATTTTGCCCAGTCAAATTTCGCTGCAATAAATGCAGTTGCAGTCGTACCGGCAACCAACAAGAAGATGGAAAAACCAACCGCAAGAGAGCTGTTTCTGAATACCGCAGACAGCATAAACGCCATCGTCGCCACCATTAAAGCCGAGACGGATTCAGAAAGATACGTTGTGGCCAAATGCCCCATCATGTTTTGCTCAATGACATGGCCATCCTTATAGATTAAATGAATGTTCGCGGCGGTTTCACCACCCGTCCCGAAGAAGATCAACCCTAATAAAGTAGAACCGATAAATAAAATCAACAGCAACAGGAGCCCAAACAGGAGAACTGTAATATATTTGGACATCAAAATTTGAAAACGGCTGAGCGGCCGAATCATTAATAGCTTAATCGTTCCCCAATTAAATTCGTTAGCGACAATTCCGGCCGCGATGATAATAGTAAACAGACCGGTAAGGATGGTAAAGTTTGCCGAATCCGTTACATAAGACCATGCCGTATAGCCCGTGTCACTAGGGATATTATGCTCGATGCGATAGTCGTTGAGTGTGATTGTTTCTTTATACCCATCTTTCAGTGAAGGATCTTCTTTGATTTCTTTCTTTAATTCGGCGTTTTGTGCTTGAAGCTCTTGTTTCCAATGGGAATTTGATTCACCAGCAGAAAAATGATTCGCCAAAAATGCAAATCCAACCATTGTCAGCCCCAGAATTCCGATCATCACCCATGTTCCGGCACGGCTGAAAATTTTGAGCCACTCATTATAAATCAAATTAAGCATGCTGAACCTCCTCTTTTGTTTCACCTGTCATTTCTAAGAAACGGTCCTCTAATGATTTTGTTATGACCTTGACCTCATAAATACGGATTTGCTGCATCACCAGCAATTCAATAACCGCAGGGACTTCCTCTTTAGCCAGTTTGATTTCTACACCATTTGTCTTACTCAGCAAATCGTACTGATTTAAAACAGCAGCGGCTTCACTCGGCTGCTCAACCTGGAAGAAATATGTATCATTCTCATCAATGTTTTCATCTTTTACATTTTGAATATCGATCAGCTTTCCTTTTTGCAGAATCGCAATTCGATCACACATCAGTTCCATTTCTGACAGCAGGTGGCTTGAAACGATGACAGCCATTCCTCTTTCTCGGGTCAGCTTCTTTAAATGATCTCTGATTTCTCTGATCCCCGCCGGATCAAGGCCGTTTGTCGGTTCATCCAGAATTAGCACTTTCGGATCATGCAAAAGGCATTGTGCCAAGCCAAGACGCTGTCTCATCCCCAGAGAATATGTTTTCACCTTGTCGTGGATTCTGTCTGTTAAACCGACCAGTTCAACAACTTCATCAATTTTTTCCTTCGTGACACCCTTGACCATCCTTGCGTATTGCTGGAGATTTTTATATCCGCTCAAAAATTTATACAGCTCGGGATTCTCAACGATCGCTCCGATATGCTTAATCGCCTTGGCATATTCTTTCGTAATTGATTGGCCGCAAATGAGGACATCACCTTTCGACAGCTTCATTAACCCCACTATCATCCGGATGGTTGTCGTTTTCCCAGCTCCATTTGGTCCCAAAAAACCGAATACCTCGCCTTCACGAATCGTAAAACTGAGATCATCAATGATCGTTCGGCCTCTGATGTTTTTAGTCACGTTTTTCAATTCCAACACTGTTTTCATCATATTCCTCCTCTTTCTAGCAAACTTCCATTTTTGATTTAAACCATTGCAAAACAGACATGCCTTCCTGTTCACGAATATCTTCTACTTCACGCTGCGCAACTTTTTCTCCATTGGCGAGGATGATTACTTCGTCTAACAAAGTCTCAATTTCATCAATTTCATGTGTCGCGATCACGACAATCTGCTGCTCAAAATCAATGTACGACACAAGGCTGTTTACGATGGAGTCCCTGACCATCGGATCAAGCCCGGAAAAAGGTTCATCAAGCAAGATGACGTCTGCCCGTCTCGCTAAAGCAAGAACGATTTTCAGCCTGCCCCGATTTCCTTTTGATAGCTTTTTGATCTTTTTTTCCGGATTCAGCTGCATCTCATTCAATAGCTTATAAGCCTGTTCTGTTTGAAAATCAGGAAACTGCGACTGATAAAAATTCACCATATCTTTAACAGTGAAATGCGGATAAAACATATCAAGCTCAGTAAGATAAGCCGTTTGACGCACCATTTCTCTCGTAACCTGCTCTTCATCAACTTTCACAAATCCTGAAGTCGGAAACAGAAGGCCAGCCATCATTTTCAGGGTCGTTGACTTGCCGCTGCCGTTCGGTCCGATCAGGCCATAAATCCGTCCGGATGATAGGGTGATTGACACATCATTGACGGCCGTATGGCGGCCGTATTTTTTTGATACATGTTCTAGCTTGATTTCCATTTTAGCCTCCCTCTGTGAATGTTTTAATCCCTTCTACCATTTCCTCTTTCGTTAGCCCCAGCTCTTTCATTTGCTTGACAAAGCCTTCCAGCACCTCTCGTGTCAGCTTGTCTTTCAGCTCGTCTACGATTTCTGCTTTTTCCGCAATAAACGTCCCTTGACCTCTTCTTGTCTCCACAATACCCAGCCTTTCCATCTCACTGTAAGTTCTTTGAATTGTATTGGGATTTACCTTAGTTTGAATCGCCATTTCTCTTACTGAAGGAAGCTTGTCTCCTGGGAGCAGCTCCTTCCTGACCAGCCTATAAAAGATCTGATCAGCGATCTGCAGATAAATCGGTTTCGAGGATTGGAATTGATTGTCCATATTTACACCTCTACTTTACGATCAAGCAGTTTTGAAGCCATAATGAGCAGCAAGAATGTGATGACTAAAGTAATAGGCAACCCTAGCACAGACAGATGGATAGGTTTTAATTCCAATCTCCAAACATTGTGGAAGTGGAAATCAAAATTGCAATAGACTGTTACAGGCCAGAAATGCTTTTGAGATTCAACCAAAGGGCTTATGATGTATTCATCGAAGAATAACCACACTGCAACCAACAGAACCATCGCAGCCCACCGCATTCCGCGCCAATTTCTGAGAGAGTGAAAAACAGTCCAAAACACAATGACTGTTACTGACATATCTAACGAAGAAATAAGCCCATACATATTCAGCAAAGCCACTGTACTCGTTATATCAACTTGATGCTCCAGCAGATTTTTTACAGAGAGCATATGATACATCCATATGCCATAGGCTGTTAATGCCAACTGAATCACAAATTGATAGAGCAAAGATGCTGCCAATTTAGAAGAAAACAGCCATAAGCCGCCATTTGGATTGTACAGCCAAAGCTGTGATTTCCCTTCCTTGCGAAGGTGATAAAACACAAAAACAGGAGATAAGAAAAGCAGAAAAAAAGCAACTGCAACAAAAAAACCAAAAATGACTAGAGGTTCTTTCGTGCGAGAAGCTATAATATGGCCTGTTCCCAATAAGAAAATGATTCCGCATATCCATACTAGCAGCCACATTCTTGAAAGCTTGATATCTTTCTTTAATAAACCTAAAAAAGAATTCATGTCTTTACCTCCCGGAAAAAATCCTCGGTGTATGAGTAACATAGTACACTAGATCAAGGTGGAATACAACATATTCCATGGATTTATTTGATAAAAACATAATTGATGGAAACAGCAAAAAAGGCAAACCCGCATGAGTAAACGGATTTGCCTTTTTCATTACTTTTTCTTATTTTTCATAGAGAGCAGCGCATCACGATAGCTGCGGTCCTGCATTTTGTCACTTTCCTCAGTGACCTCTTCTTCTGCATGAACTTCATCAGAATGCTTAAACTTTTGCAGCGCCTGCCTGTAAATATCATCACCCATTGTGTCACGCTTCTCTTTTGGAGAATCGTTTTTGACAACGGATGGCGTATGCTCGGCAGCCCTTGCTTCAGCAGGGTAATGCGCTTCGTTTTTTTCCTCTTCTGGAGGTGCGATTCTATCGGTTGCTTCTTGCTTCTCAGGTCCAGGTGAGGCGTTGCGGACGTTAAATGTAATAAGGGCCGCAATGACAATGACAGCAGCAATTATTGCTATAATAATGGCCATTTCAACCTCTCCTTACTGTCCTGCTGTTAGGTTTCCTGTGACTTGGCTGACACGTCTTCCCAACGCGCGTCCAAGCTGAATACCTTCCTCAGACATTAACTCATCACTGTCTACCGGACAAGTGACACCTGCTCCGTAATAAGAGCCATAAAGTGCGTTTTCAGGCACGTTGCCAGGCAGTCCGACAACGATCATGCCTTGGTGGAACATCGGCGTGATTAAATTGTGCATTGTCATTTCCAAGCCGCCGTGTGTCGTTGCCGTTGTGCAGAAGACAGCACCGACTTTGTTGATCAGCTCGCCTTCAGCCCACAAGTAGCCAAGTCTGTCGATCCAAGTTTTAAGACCGGAGCTGATTGTTCCGAAATGCCCTGGGCATCCCCAAATAATCGCATCCATATCTTTAAGCTTGCGGATATCAGCCTGATCTACATGGTCGATGAACACTTCAGCCGTGTCGTTTTCTCTCGCGCCTTCAGCAATCGCTTCTGCAAGCACTTTAGTATGTTCGCCTTCACTATCATACACTACATAAATTTTCATTCAGGAAACCTCCCTTTACAGATTAAGATTCCTTAGCTTCTTTTGGAGCAGGAAGTAATGAAAGCTCCTCTTTTTTCTTCTTACGCAATTTATCTTTTCTGACGTCACGCAGGAAGATACTTAAAATCAAACCTGCTACACAGAATAAGGTTGCCCACATAAAGGCATCATTTATCCCCATGACATTGGAATCGAGTGATGCGTGTTTATAAATATGTGAGTACACATATGTTTTCGCCGTATCATAAGACACATTCATATTCACCATTAAATTCGAAACTGCATTTTGGAACGCATGGAGGAAGTTCGGGTCCGCCGTGCTTGTTTTATCTGCAATTTGTGAATAATGGAATGTCGTCCGGTTTGTATAAATCGTCGTAATTAAACTTGTTCCGATTGATCCGCTGATTTGGCGAAGCGTGTTGCTCATCGCCGTTCCGTGGCTGTTCAGACGGGCAGGAAGCTGGTTCATCCCGGCTGTCATGACTGGCATCATTAAGAGAGACATACCAAATGCACGAATTGAATAGATCAGCATGATGTGTGTATATGGTGTATCAATTGTCAATTGCGTGTATTGATACGTTGTTACCACTGTCACGAGAAGCCCGATAATCGCAAGCGGTCTCGGTCCGAATTTATCGAACAAAATACCTGAGATCGGTGACATAATCAGCATAACGATCGCACCCGGAAGCAGAAGCAGACCGGATTGAAGCGCCGTAAAGCCGACCAGGTTTTGCAGATAAATCGGTAAAAGGAACATACCAGTGTAAAGTGCCACTGTAATAATGATATTAATGACACTCGAGAGTGAGAAAATGTCATATTTAAACACTCTGAAATCAAGCATCGGATCATCATGACGCAATTGCTGAACCACAAAAGCAACAATTGCAATGGCTCCGATAATAACTGTAGACAATACAATCGGGTCGGTCCAGCCGTCAGATCCGGCTTCACTGACTCCGTATAATAAGGAAGCGAATCCGACAATCGAGAGGATTGCGCCAAGAGTATCGAGTTTGATTTTTTGCGGCTCCACCATATTTTTAAAGATGAAGAAAGCCACAATGATAACAATTGCGCCGATCGGCACAAGTCCGTAAAACATAATGCGCCATGTATAATGCTCAATAATCCACCCGGAAAGAGTCGGGCCGACCGCTGGAGCAAACATCATCGCTAGCCCGAAAATCCCCATTCCTTTCCCCCTGCTTTCAGGCGGGAAAATTAACAGAATGGTTGTCATAACGAGCGGCTGCAAGATACCTCCGCCCACGGCCTGAATCAAACGGCCGATCAGCATTGTAGAGAAGTTAGGTGCGATACCGCAGACTAACGTACCGAGCGTAAAACAAAACATCGCGACGAGAAAGAGACTCCGCTGGCCAAATCGTGTAATCAGGAAAGCAGATAACGGAATCAATACACCGTTAACAAGCATGTAACCTGTTGTCAGCCACTGAATCGTCGTTGCACTTACGCCAAATTCAGTCATTAAGTGCGGCATTGCAACATTAAGCAGTGTTTGGTTTAGGATTGCCAAAAATAAACCCGCCATTAGCACAATCAGCAATGACATAGGGTTTTTTGCATTTTTTTCTTTGCCTGTAGCCATCTAAGACAACCTCCTTTCATGGTTTGATGACTGATCTGTTTTACTCAGAAATTTTAACAGATGCATTCATTCCAGGAAGCACCTTATCAGATGGGTTTTTGATTGAAATTTTCACAGGAATTTTTTGTGTTACTTTTGTGTAGTTTCCGCTTGAATTTGTAGAAGGAAGCATATCAAAAGTTGAGTTAGTCGCATAGCCAATTTCTTCTACAGTACCGTCAAATGTTGTATCAGGGTCTCCGTCAACTACTACGTCTACACTATTTCCTACTTCAATATCCGCAATATCTGTTTCTTTAATATTTGCTGTGATGTATAGGTTATCCATGTCAATCGTTTGTGCAATTGTTGTACCAGCTTGTACGGTTTGTCCGTTTTTCACTTCGTTTTTCACAATTGTTCCATCCATAATGGATTTTACGTCAACAGTTTGTTCGCCTTTGATTTTTGCAACTGTATCGCCTTTTTTCACTGTTTTTCCTTCATCCAGATCCCAGTCAGATACTTTACCTGCTGCTGGAGCAGTAATAGCAGCCATATCGCCCGCTACTTTTGCTTCATCTGTTTTTACGTAGTTTGTGCTTTGATAATAGTAGTAAGCACCTCCAGCTATAATTGCAAGAACAACAATCAAACCGATAATGTTGGTCAGAATTAAACGTCCTCTGTTCATTTTGTTTTCTCCTTTCGTTTCATCCTCTATCATTTTGCGGAAAGCTGGTGAAAATATGTGAGAAGTTTTTAATTACCGCTTTTTTCTGAACAGCCTTCAGCAAGCTTCGTTAAGCTTCCGGCTAGTTTGCGCAAATACTGCAGCTGGGAGGTATCAAGCTTTTGGTACAAGCCCGCACCCATTTTTGCATATTGCACAGCGGCTTTTTCTATCAGTTCTTCCCCCTCTTCGGTTAACTGAATCATGACGATACGGCGGTCATCCGGACTGTCATATCGATTCATCAATTGGCGCTTATACAGAATATCTGTCATCCGCGTCACAGAAGCAGGCTTAAGATCAAGCGACATTGCCAGCTTGCTTAGCGGGGTGCTTCCGCTTTGATGAATTTTAAACATCAGCAAATATTGAAGGACTGTAATATCAAAAGGCTCAAGCACAATCTCCAATATCTTCTTCTGTTTTTTATATATCGCCCGAGACGTATCGAAGAGCTGTTCAAAAGTGAGCAAAGCACGTTCTGATTCAGTCAACTCCTTTTCACCTCATTCCTCAATAATAGTTCACAAGATAAAATATTAATAAATGAAAGAAGATTTGTCAAAGGAAAAATTTCTTTTTCTCCCGTATTTTTTTCGCAAGCGTTTTCTTGCTTTTATTAAATAAAAAAAAGCCCTGAAATGGGCTTTTCATTACGAAAATTGATGGCTTACACCAGACTCTTCATTTCTGAAAAAGTTCTTTAGAGCCTGAAAAACATCAGATTTCTGTTTTAAAATATAGTACTTAAATTTCTCATCTTTTACATTTTTATATGCAGACATTAACGTTGAATGCCTGTTGTACTGATTGACCTCGCCGTAACAGAATAGATTGGCCTTCTTCATAATATCATTGACCAGTTTCACACAGCGCGCGTTATCAGATGTTAGGTTGTCACCGTCAGAAAAATGAAACGGGTAAATGTTATAGCGGGCGGGATTGTACTTTTCATCAATAAGCTCAAGCGACTTCCGATATACGGAAGAACAAATTGTTCCGCCGCTTTCTCCCTTTGAGAAAAAATCCTCCTCCGAGACCACTCTTGCTTCTGTATGATGGGCAATAAATTCAATTTCCACAGTCTCGTATTTTGTCCGCAAAAAACGGGTCATCCAGAAAAAGAAGCTTCTGGCCATGTATTTTTCCCAAACCCCCATACTGCCGCTTGTATCCATCATGGCTAAAACGACGGCTTTTGATTCGGGCTTTGTGATGTCATTCCACGTCTTATATTTCAGGTCCTCCGGATAAATTGGGTAGAACGACGGTTTTCCTGACATTGCGTTTCGTTTAAAGGCTGACATCATCGTTCTTTTCTTATCAATATTACCGGTTAACCCTGTTTTACGGATATCATTAAACTCGATATCTGTATGAATGATATTGTCCCGCTCTTTTTGTTGGAGATTCGGAAGCTCTAATTCTTTAAAAAGCGCTTCTTCTAAATCCATTAATGAAACTTCCGCTTCATAATAATCCTCGCCTGCCTGATCACCGGCACCCTGCCCTTTTCCAGGCCCTTGTTTTTTGTCTGATCCATCCCGGGCCACAACATCTCCAACCTGGCTCTCGCCGTCTCCTTGCCCTACATGTTTATTTTTATCATAGTTATAACGGATTTTATACTCATCAAGTGAACGGATTGGGATCTTCACTACATCTTTTCCATTAGACATAATAATGCTTTCCTCAGTTACGAGGTCCGGAAGATTGTTTTTGATCGCTTCCTGCACTTTTTTCTGGTGGCGCTGCTGGTCATCGAAGCCTTTGCGATGGAGGGACCAGTTTTCCTCAGAAATCAAAAAATGGCCGCTGTCATTTTGGGACATGAATTCCCCTCCTTAACCATTTGTGGTCGTGATACATACGTATTCCGGCTTGTGCCAGATTATGAAACAAGTCTTTCGAAAAGATTTATATTCATCATATGCATAAAAGCACATTTAATTGACAAACTATTTAGAAAATGGGACAAAATAACCCGCCCTATTCGGACGGGTCACGTTGCTTATCGGTTCAGCAGGCTGCCGACATATTTCAGCAGCTCATTGGCGCTCGTCGAGTTGTAGCCGTGCTCATCAATTAAACGGGCCACGACTTCATTTACCTTTTTCAGCTGCTGCTCATCCGGCGTTTTTGTTGAGGTCGTAATTTTAACGACATCCTTCAGATCAGCAAACAGCTTTTTCTGAATAGCTTCACGCAGTCTTTCATGGGAATTGTAATCAAACCGCTTGCCTTTTCTCGCATAGGCCGAGATGCGGATTAAAATTTCTTCGCGGAACGCTTTTTTGGCGTTTTCCGAAATGCCGATCTGCTCTTCGATGGATCTCATCAGCTTTTCGTCAGGGTTCATTTCCTCTCCTGTCAAAGGATCACGAAGCTTATTTTTATTGCAATAAGCCTCTACGTTATCGAGGTAATTGTCCATAAGTGTTTTTGCTGATTCTTCATACGAATACACAAACGCTTTTTGAACTTCCTTTTTCGCAATGTCGTCATATTCCTTGCGAGCGGCAGAAATAAAATTCAAATACCGCTCTCTGTCCTCGCTTGAAATTGATGGGTGCTGATCAAGACCTTCTTTTAAGGAACGAAGGACATCGAGAGAATTAATCGATTCCATATTTTTTCTGATAATCGTTGAAGAAATCCGGTTGATCACGTACCTCGGATCAATGCCGCTCATACCTTCATCATTATATTCTTTTTTCATATCCTCAACGTCGACAGAATTATATCCTTCCACACTTTCTCCATCATACAGTCTCATTTTCTTGACCAGATCAATATCCGACCGTTTCGGCTCTTTTAACCGGGTAAGGATTGAGAACATCGCGGCGACCTTCAACGTATGCGGGGCAATATGAACATCCGCCACATCGCTTTCTGCGATCATTTTTTCATAAATTCTCTCTTCCTCAGACACTTTTAAATTATAAGGAACTGGCATCACGATGATTCTTGAGTGCAGGGCTTCATTCTTTTTATTAGAAATAAATGAGCGATACTCCGTTTCATTCGTGTGAGCCACGATCAGCTCATCAGCAGAAATTAACGCAAACCGCCCAGCTTTAAAATTCCCTTCCTGTGTCAAGGAAAGCAAATGCCAGAGAAATTTCTCATCACATTTCAGCATCTCCTGAAACTCCATCATCCCGCGGTTCGCTTTATTCAGCTCTCCGTCAAACCGGTAAGCACGCGGATCTGATTCTGAACCGTACTCGGCGATTGTTGAGAAATCAATACTCCCCGTCAAATCGGCAATATCCTGAGATTTCGGATCAGAGGGACTGAATGTTCCAATTCCCGTACGCTTATCTTCTGAAAAGAAGATGCGCTCCACCTTCACATCCTCAATTCTTCCTCCGTACTCTTCCTCCAGCCTCATGACATTTAAAGGAGAAAGACTTCCTTCTATTCTAATGCCGTATTCCCTGTAAAAGTCATCGCGTAAATGATGGGGGATTAAATGTAGAGGGTCCTCGTGCATCGGGCAGCCTTTAATCGCATATACAGCGCCATTATCTGTCAGCGTGTACGCTTCGAGACCTTTTTTAAGCATTGTGACCAGCGTGGATTTACCGCCGCTCACAGGCCCCATCAGCAATAGAATCCGCTTTCTGACATCTAGACGTTTGGCAGCCGGATGAAAATACTCTTCCACAAGACGCTCCAGAGATTCTTCAAGCCCGAACAGCTCGCGGTCAAAAAAACTGTACTTCTTGCGTCCGTCAATCTCCTCTATCCCGCTGTCTTTTATCATATTAAAAACTCGAGAATGAGCAGATTGCGCGACCATCGGATTTTCTTTAATAATCTCCAAATAATCGGCGAAAGTTCCTTCCCATTTCAGCCGCTGCTCTTCCTCTCTGTACTGTTCAATTTTCTTTAATATATCCATAAGGACCTCCTCTATCATGTTTGATACACTATGCAAATAAGGTACTTTGATACAATCTATGCCGCCATCCCGTGATACATGCTTTGGTTTCTTAAAAATAAAGATACTTATACATCGTTGACAAGGCAGACCGCGACCGTTCATAATAAAGAAAAATACAGAATCATCCAGACTCGGACAGCACGGAAAAATTGAAGAGGGGGAGAGACGGTGAAAACAATCATCATGATGGGTGTCATTGTCACTTTTTTAGTATCAATTTTTACCGCAGGATACGATAGCAAGCCTGGAAAAGAATAAAAAAGGGTGCTCCTGAAAGAGCACCTTTTTGTATAACAGAACAATGTTTTACAGTTTTGTTTTTTCTTTAATCTGTGAATGCGGATCGCATTCACATTTGTTTTCGTACTCAATCGTTCCGATGCTGCATCCCGGCCCGATGATCACTTCTTTTCCCCTGACAACTGCCGCTTCGGTATTCTCCAAATAAACCCGATCTCCTTCTATGACATCGGCGATCAGCTTCCCTTTCTTCCGGCTAAAAAAACTCGCGCGTCTTTTCACTGTAATTGTTGTTCCGCCGATTTCCTGCACATGGCTTATATCATGGCTCAATCCCAGCTTGATCTCACCCGAATTTAATAACCCCGATACATCAACACAGCCTGTGACATGGAACATTTCTGTTTCACAATCACCTTTTACGCTAAGCTTCCCTTTCACACCGCAGGATTCTCCAGTCATATTCCCGCCAATTTCAGTCTGGCCTTTCAGATTGAATCGATCAAATTGAAGTGAGCCGCTGACTTTCATTGTCCCATATATATTGATTTTGCCGGCTGTCAGATCGCCTTTACATTCACTTTCTCCGAGCACACGCAGCCGCTCAGTCTCTGCTTTTCCGAGAAAAAGGCCCGTTCCGTATATGCGGCAGCCTACAGCAGACAGCCCTTCTCCAACTACACCTTCTCCTTTGATGCTGACATTGTGATACGCGCCTCCTGCGGCATGCCCAGCGCCATATAATTTTAAATTTCCCAGTTTTGTTGTCTCCATTACGATCCTCCTTACAACTTTGTGGATGTTTCAACCGATGCGCTTGGATCACAGGTATAGTCCCCGCTGTATTCGACAGTTTCAATCTGGCAATCCGGGCCGATGATCACTTTATTTCCGCGCACGGTTTTTGCCTTTGTATTTGTCAATTCAATCACGTCACCTTCGATCAGCCCTGCTGTTAGAACAGGCTGCGGCATCAATCTGAGCAATGTCAGCATTCCTTTTCTGCAGGTCACTTGAAGATGGCGGCAGCCGATCTCCCGCGCATAGCTTTCCCCTGCAGAAAGCTTAATGATCACCTGGTCTGCATTTAAAAGCCCGCTGATTTTGCATTTCCCTTCTGATTGAAAGGTTTCCGTTTCACAATCTGCTTCCATGACAGCTTTTCCGCTAATGTCAATGCCATCAGCCTTGACAGTGCCGCCAAATGTTGATGATCCAGCGATTTTCAATTGTTTTGCAGATACCTCTCCTTGGATAAAACCAGTGCCATTAATCCGGATAGATTCTGCTTCAACGTCTCCATTTATCTTTCCTGAACCGCTGATGGTTACCGCTTTCGCTTTAACGCTGCCGTCAGCTTTTCCGTTTCCATTAAAAGAAAAAGTATCACACTCCACGTCCCCGGCCACTGTCCCGCTGCCATTAATCTCAACAGATTGAAATGTTCCTCCCTTTGAACTTCCTGATCCGTTTATCACCAGCTTTTCCACTACATCCATTGATGGCCCTCCTGCATAAATGTTGTTTTTAATTCTTCTGAAGCTTTTAATAAATCTACCCGTTCCACAACCTTTACGGATGATTCAAACAAAATGCTGTCCGCCGCAGCCGCTATAAAACAAGTTGTGACACCGAGCTTGCGGAGCACAATCAGCTCCGTCTGTTTTTCAATCTCTTCAGTATCATGCTTCTTTAATAACTCTGCAGCCATTTTTGCTTCTGCAAGGCTGACATTTCCAGACTGCAGCAGTCCCTCAAGCACATACAGCGAAAGCAAATCGCTGGATGAAAAAACCGGATTTCCTCCGTCTTCTGAATAGGCTTCAAGAGCAGGCCTTGAAACCAAACCTTTATGAAGCAATTCATCAGCGGTCATGCTGACATCCTTCATTTTCGGCGACAGCATTTCCCTCATTTCATCCAAAGACAAATTTTCTTTCATCTTTTGAATCATTGATATACGTTTTAAAATCTCCTCTCTCGGAAAAAACGTCTCTTGCCCTGTAAATGTGGATTTACGAATAAACCATTCCTCAGGTATTAAGTTTTTCCGCTTCCATCGATACAGCTGACCGTATGAAATCGATGTTCTTTCAAGTAATTCTTTTTTAGAGATTAATTGTTCTTCCATAAGTCCAGCTCCTTTGATGGGTACATTGTAACATAACACTGTTACGTTGTTAAGCCCAAAAACGAAACAAAGCATTTCAACATCCGCAAAAAAACCCGCCCATCATCGATGAGCGGGTTTTTTCACTATTTTAAATCACGGTAATTTTGCTGGCGCAGCGCTTCATAAACAAGAATCGCGACAGTATTGGACAGATTTAACGATCTGACATGCTCTGTCATCGGAAGACGCAGGCAGCGGTCCATATTATTTTGAATTAAATCCTTTGGCAAACCGCTTGTTTCTCTTCCGAACACGAAGAAATAATCCTCGTCAAGATCAGTGTAATCAAATGATGTATGAGGCTGCTGGCCAAATTTTGTAATAAAGAAAAACTTGCCTTTTTTATATGCCTCAAACAATTCTTCTAACGAATCATGATACACAACGTTAACAAACTCCCAATAATCTAGTCCGGCACGCTTCAGCATTTTATCATCAGTTGAAAAGCCGAGCGGACGAATCAGGTGTAGCGTTGTATTGGTTGCTGCACAAGTACGTGCAATATTCCCTGTGTTAGCGGGAATTTCTGGTTGATATAAAACGACATGTAATGCCACAATGTTCACCTCTGTTTTTCTTATCCGCCCATCATTATAACATTAATTACTCTTTTGTCGTATCATCAACGATATGAAAAAAGGCATATCGTATTGACTGCGTGTATGCCGTAGAATCCTCATATGACCAATATCTCATCCGGCTGTCATAGGTCTGGGCGTTGACAAGCGGCATATTGCCTTTGTCCTTTGCCACGACAATCGTTGTATGATTAAAGCGGCCGTCTCCTTCGAAGTCATAGCAAATCACATCGCCCGGCATCAGTTCTTCCGCTGATTTCACCCGCACCGCACGCAGTCCGGCCTTTGAATTCGACAAATACATTTTCATAGAGTGCGCCACCGTCCAGCTGTAGCTCCATGAGCTTTGTTTCATCCACCAGCCTGATCCCCTGTTCGGATGACCGCGCATCGGCGCGCCTCCTGCATGAAGACACTGAGAAATAAAATTTGTACAGTTATCGCTGAAATTTTTATAAGCAGGATTGCGCTTGTTCCAAAATTTCTCGGCATATTGGACAGCGCCGAGACGATCGTATTGAAAAGCCCTGCCAAACGCTTCTCTTTCCTCTTCAGCTTCAGAATAGTCAATAATACTGGTCCCTTCATGAAATCCAGCCGGCTTTTTCGCAATTTCCTGATCACTAATCAAAATGTGATCATACAGGAAAGCCAGCCGCTCCTCTATGTGCTCTTCTATATACAAGCTGTCATCTTGTTCCTTACACACGTATTCGTAATGGATGGTATACGAAAGGCAGGTCGTTCCGTCATCCTCAACCCGCACATGATTAATCACGGCCTTTGCTTTCGCTTTTATGATGTCAACTTTACGTTTTTCCAGAAGCTTTTTCTTACGCTCCATGACTTTAAGGTCTCCGACTTGAGACTCCTGTCTCATAGCATGCCCGTTAACCAGAAAGCCCAGCCGCTCCTCCGCTAATTGTTCTAAAATGTACTTCAAGCTCACCCCACCCGCCATACTTTTTTATAGAGAAAAAACACTTGGATGATCTCAAGTGTTTTTTCCTTCTGCTCTATACGTATGTCAGGACAGGCCTTGTTTAGTCATGCCTGAAGCTTTTAGCAACTCAATTCCTTTTTCAATTTCCAGCTTTGCCTCTTCATCCTTCTCTTTTTCCAGCGCTTTTTCAAGCTCTTCCGCGTAGGCGGGGTCTCCGATTTTTCCGATTGCCCATGCGGCTGTCCCCCTGATGACAGGACGCGGATCCTTGTGCATCAGTTCCGTCAATTCAGGCAGTGCGGAAGCATCCTTAAAATGCGCAAGCGCGAGAATGGCGTTTCGCTGAATCGGTTTTTTCCCGCGCCAAGAACCTGAGACATGCCCGAATTTCTCCTTAAATTCCCGATTACTGATGGTCAAAAGCGGCTTCAATAACGGTTTGGCAATCTCAGGATCAGGCTCCATTTCCGGATGTAGATGAAAATCCTTCCCTTTATTGAGAGGGCATACCGTTTGGCACGTATCGCACCCGTACAGGCGGTTTCCGATTTTTGTCCGGAATTCATCAGGCAAAAATCCTTTTGTCTGGGTCAGAAAAGAGATGCAGCGCTGCGCATTAAGCTGCCCGGGATTAACCAGTGCTCCCGTCGGACAGGCGTCCAAACATTTCGTGCAGGACCCGCACATATCTTCAATCGGCACATCAGGCTCAAAAGGGATATTTGTGATCATTTCCGCCAAATACACATAAGAGCCATACTCGGGTGTTGTGATCATACAGTTTTTCGCACTGAATCCGATTCCGGCACGTTCCGCAACGGCGCGATCAGACAATTCACCTGTATCAACCATTGACTTCGTTCTGATATCCTCATGCTTGCTTTTTAGAAAATCCTCCAGCAGATCAAGCTTTTCTCTCAGCACATCATGATAGTCTTTTCCCCAGGAAGCTCTGCAAAAAATGCCCCTGCGCTCAGTTCTCGTGCTTCTCGGCGCATCCTTCATTCTGGAAGGATATGCGAGAGCAATTGCAACTATAGATTTCGCTTTCGGCAAAAGAAGCTTCGGCGTCACCCTTTTTTCGATATCTGGCTCTTCAAAGCCGGAGAGATAGCCGAGCGATTCTTGAAGAATCAAACGGTCTTTTAAACTGTCAAAAGTATCAGCGGTCGTAAAACCAATCTTGTCCACGCCAATGCTTTTCGCGTATTCAATTAATTCTTCTTTGAGCTGATAAACGTTCATGTTTTGCACAGCCTCCTTTCTTTGTGATAAAACGATACAGCGTTTATAATAGGTTGATATCACGTAACTGGAGTGAATGCTAGTGAATATCAAACTTGATTCTGTTATTACTGAACGTGCGGCCGGCTTACATGCAGCTGCTGTCATTTATGAGAATATCGAAGTCGGCTCCTCACCGCAAATGCTGAAAGGCAGACTCCGCCTGTTTCAAGAATCCTTGTTTTTCGACTATGCGGACGGCGGTATATCCGATGAATCCTTCGTCAAGGAATGGCAGAAACTCTTTAAACAGCTTAACCCTTCATTTGAGGGAGAAACAACCCCAATGGAGGACATGCTGGTCCCGATATCCAAGGAACAATTCATGGAAAGTAAAGACTCGGCCCATGACACAATCGATTTTTTCGCATTAAAATATTCTCTGCCTATTATGATTTATGATGCCGGAAAGCTTCATGAGCCGGTCCGGATCTCATTGGGAGAAAAAGAAAACATACTGCTTTTCTCTGATGAAAACGGCATTTTTGGCGATTTCAAAAACAGCGTCAACCACTATCCCGTTTCAAACGAGACTAAGAATATGCTGCAAATCATTTTTTTCCCGCCATCGATTGAGAAAAGCAGCGCTGTTAACCTCTTATCATCATTAACGAAAATGTTTGAACAAATTCACGGCGGCACCCATACAGTACATTGGCTTACGTAAAAGAACACGAATACCGTGTTCTTTTTCACATAAAAAAACGCAATACTTCGTTTATCTGAGAAACGAAACACTGCGTTAATAACGTATGTATGGAGCGGGTGATGAGAATCGAACTCACGACATCAGCTTGGAAGGCTGAGGTTTTACCACTAAACTACACCCGCATTTGTGATTGTCAGCAACAGTACCGCTCTGACTTTTTTTATATTACATGTTTATTTATTTTTCGTCAAGGGAATATAAAAATTTTGTCGAAAAAAAGTTATCTTTTTGTAAAGTTGTTAAGTTCCATTTACATAATGTTAAGTATACTATACAATATAATCAATCGAGATTGTGAAGGGGACAGACGTCATGATGAAAAATAAAGTAAAAGAGCTGAGGGCACGCTTCGGCTATTCTCAGGAAAAACTCGGAGAAACGGTCGGCGTCACAAGACAGACTGTGGCAGCGATTGAAAAAGGCGATTATGTTCCCTCACTGCTGTTAGCACTGAAAATCTGCAAAGCCTTCTCCATGAAAATGGAGGATGTCTTTTGGTTAGAGGAGGAAAACTAAGATGAGCATGAAAACAAAAGCAGCTTTTCACCTTGTTTTATTTGGCCTTGCATGCTGGGCGCTGATTTCATACTTTGAAGCCTCAGAAGGCATAGCATCTTTTTTCGGCACAAAGAGCGGCGGGATGGTATTTGATTTAAACCTCACTCCCTTTATTCTGTTTGTTGCGGCGTCTGCGGTTTATTTGTACTTACAGAAAAAAAGCCGCCCTGCCAGAAAGCAGCTACTTCTGCCTGATGAGTTTGAAGAGCAGGATGAAAGAGAGCAGATGATGACGGCAAAAGCATGTCGCGCGTCATATATCGCTGTCTACTTCTCGCTGCCTGCCGCAGCGGTTCTTCTCATTTTTTATCCGCTATTTCAATCGCGCATTCCGTTTTTCCCTATTATTATTGTGTTTATCATCATGATCATCCAGCACCTTTCCTACGTCATCTCTTTCAAGAAAAACGAAAAAAACTCCGGCGCGCTGTAATCGGCCGGAGTTTTTTCTTACCAGCTTGCTTTTTTCACACCGGGAATCTGGCCTTTATGGGCCAGCTCCCTGAAAGCGATTCTGGACATTTTAAACTTCCTCATATATGCTCTCGGGCGCCCCGTTACCATGCAGCGGTTGTGAAGCCTTCCCGGTGCTGAATCTCTTGGCAGCTTGCTGAGTGCCTCGTAATCTCCTTTTTCCTTCAACTCGCGTCTAATACCAGCGTATTGCTCAACAAGCTGTTGGCGTTTTAACTCTTTTGCCACTTTTGATTTTTTAGCCAAGTCACATAGCCTCCCTTTAAATCGAAATTGTTACGATTTAAAATGTATCATGCACCATTCAAAAAAGCAAGCATACCGCTTTGTAAAACAGACGGCCTGAAGCCGCCCATTCTAATGATGCAATTCCACATAATACAGTAACGCATCTTGATGCTTAATGAGCTCTTTTTTATGTTCAGAGGTGTGCATTGTCTCGTCAGTCCCTCTAATACTGCTGCCGATCAAAGCAGGCTTCTCGAAAGTAATCGGTTCCGGCGATGAAATATTCTGAGTCATTTCCTGTGTTGTGCTATCGTCACGTTTCACCGATGAATCAGCCGCTATATTTCCCTGTTTATCCACAATGCCAAAATGAATGGTGGTATGTTTATTCTTTCCTTCCCCCTCTTCCTTCTCAAAATAAACAAATTGTATGGTATCGGGTTTTTCCTCTGAATAATCTGCACTAGCCGGTCCAAACCTCTCAACAAGCTTTCCCTTTTGATAATGTTCGATGTACATGTCAGCTGAAGAAACACCTTCACCGATATTGACGGCTTCGGCAGTGAATGCCTGTGAAGCTGCGACATCCATTCTGTTTTTTTCAAGTTCTGATATGTCCGCCGCTTTGATTTCCATCTGTTTTGAATGTCCGCATGCTGACAGCATAGCTATGAGGCAAATGACTGCCGCGCTTCTCAATGTTTTCAGAAAAAAAGCCCCCTTTTTTTGAATATCATACCATGTTTGGGGGCTGTATTTTTATTAAACTCATGCATTTTTCTCTTTGACAAAATAAGTGTTTCCTACCGCTTCTCCCCTTTTGTTCTGAAGCTTTCTCGTCCGATCATTTTCAAACGGCAAAAGCGGAAATACAAGCTCTGCAAAATAATACGCTTCTTCTAAATGCGGATAGCCTGAGAATATAAACGATTCTATGCCGAGTGCCTGGTACTCCGCTATCCGGTCGGCAATCGTCTGCGGATCACCGACAAGAGCTGTTCCTGCCCCTCCTCTGACTAGGCCGATCCCCGCCCACAGATTCGGACTGATTTCAAGCTTCGTCCGATCGCCTTGATGAAGGACGGCCATCCGCTGCTGGCCTGTAGAGTCGTAACGGCTCAAAGCTGCCTGCGCTTTGGCAATGGTGTCATCATCCAAGTGGCTGATCAAGCGCTCTGCCGCTTCCCATGCCTCTTGTTCAGTTTCACGGGCAATGACATGCAGCCTAATGCCAAATCGAACGGATCTCCCTTCTTTTGCCGCTTGCTTTTTGACTCTTTCTATCTTTTCTTTTACTTGTTCAGGCGGCTCCCCCCATGTCAAGTATACGTCTGTATGCTTTGCGGCAGCTTCAATCCCAGCCTGTGACGAACCACCGAAATAGATGGGCGGATGCGGCTCTTGCTGCGGCGGGAAAAGCAGATTGCTGTTTTCCACTTTTATATGCTTTCCTTCATAGGAAACCGCTTCTCCCTGCAAAAGTCTCCGCCAAACGGTTAAAAATTCGTCTGTTGCCTCGTAGCGCTCATCATGGCTGATAAACAGGCCATCGCCTGCCAGCTCATACGGATCGCCCCCTGCCACAACGTTGATCAGCAGCCGGCCGTCTGAAATGCGGTCTAGGGTGGATGTCATTCTGGCTGCCAGAGAAGGCTGCATTAAACCAGGTCTCACCGCGACTAAAAACTTTAAGTCCTTTGTTTCTCCTGCCAGTGCCGACGCTGTAAGCCACGGGTCCTCGCACGATCTTCCCGTTGGCAGAAGAACTCCTGTATATCCCAGCCTGTCTGCCGCCTGCGCGACTTGTTTAAAGTAAAGATGATCCGCAGTCCGTCCATCACTTTCAGATCCTAAATATCTCGCGTCTCCATGAGTCGGTATAAACCAAAGAATTTCCATATTCATCTCCCCTTTATATCTTTTATCCTTCGTAGCTGTTTCTCCACTTTAACAGCTTTCGTTCAAGCAGCCTGACGAAGGAATCCGTCAGCTTTCCAACCACTGCAAAAATGATAATCCCTGCAAAGACTTTATTCGTTTGTGAAAACTGTCTCGCATCCATGATCATATAGCCGACTCCCGAGCTTGAGCCCATCAGCTCTGCCACAACGAGCCCGAGCCATGCAATGCCGAGCGATAAGCGAATGCCTAGCAATATGTTGGGCAGGGCTGCCGGCAATATCACTTTGGATATCTGCTGATGCCATTTAAATTCAAGCACCCGGGCGACTTCAAACAGCTTCGCGTCAACCCCGCGGATGCCGTTAAACGTATTGATATAGACAGGAAAGAAGGCACCGAGCGCAATCAGCAAAATTTTAGATACTTCGTCAAATCCGAACCATAAAATAAACAGCGGCGTGACGGCCAGATGAGGTACGGTTCTAAGCATTTGCAACGACGGATCAAGATACAGCTCCGTCCGTTTGGAGAATCCGGCCAAAATCCCGATCATCAATCCAAGCCCTGCGCCAAGCAAAAAACCAAGCGCCGCCCGATAAATGCTGATTTGCAGATGGCCGAACAGTTCGCCGGACAAAATAAGCTCCTTAAAGGTCAGAACAATCGTAACAGGTGTAGGCAGCACTGTAGCGGACACAACTCCCAGCCCGCCGATGATCTGCCAGATGGCAATGATGACAGCGGGCAGTAAAAGCCCCTTCATCCAGCCGTATCTCTTCCTTCCGGGCTTTTTTCGCACCGCTTCCGCATTCGTTTTGGGCAGCGAGCCCGCAGCCTCTGCTTTCATCATTGATCACCTCCTGAGGAATGTTCCTCTAATGCTTTTTTGATAAAAGTGTTATCGACAACATCCTTCACATCAATCTTCTTATCTATCGCCTTTGTTCGAAATTGAAAATCTGCTGTTTCCTGCTGCGCTTTCACAATGTCGTCACTGATGACCTCATTCAGAGGTTCAGTATTTTTCAGCACATTTTCGACGACCTTTTTATCGAGATCTTTAATGTCAGAATACAAGTCCGCTGCTTCATCCAGATGTTCCTTTTGCCATACAACGGCTTTATTAAATACCTTCAGAAAACGGACCACTTCGTCTGGATGCTCTTCTGAAAACTTTGTTCTTACTAAAGTAAAACCCGGTGAATATAAATCTGTGCTTTCTCCGTTCACAAGGATTTTTGCTCCGTGTTTCATTGTTTCTAAGGACAAGTACGGCTCCCAAATGGACCAGGCATCAACAGATCCGTTTTCAAATGCGGAAGCTGCTTCATCAGGCTGAAGCTGAATAATTGTCACATCGTTAGCTGACAACCCCACTTGATCAAGCGCTTTATACAAAAAATCAAACCCGCTGCTGCCTTTGGCGACTGCAATTTTCTTCCCCTTTAAGTCCTTAACGTCTTGAATGCCGCTGTTTTGATTGACAAGGATGCCGTTTGCTTTCAAGCCGTCCTGAGACAAACCGATTTCTTTAAAGTCAATGCCTGCCGCCTGTCCAGCGATCACAGGCGAATTACCGACTTGAGAAAAATCAAGTTTGTCTGCCGCAAGGCCTTCAAATTGGGGCGGACCGCTTTGAAACTCCACCCATTTCACTTTGATGCCTTCTTTTTCAAATGCATCTTCGAACCAGCCTTTTTCTTTTGCGATCAAAAGCGGGCTTAAGCTTTGCTGAATACCAATACGAATTTCCTTCAATTGTTTGTGGTCACCGCTGGCTCCATTTGCTCCACAGCCTGCGAGCAGAAAAATAACGGCAACCAATACAATGAGTCCTTTTTTCATTTCCGCTTCCGCCCTTTCTATATCCCTGATCCTTCTGCGTACTCCAAATCTTCTGTTTTCTCGAATTCCGACAGCACTCTCTGTCTGATCGCTTGGAAATCCGGAGTCGTCCGGTTCCGCGGATACGCCAGGTGAATGGGCATCAGCTTATGGATTTTCCCCGGTTTGGCCTTAAGGATCGCAAGCTCATTTCCTAAATAAACAGATTCATCTATATCATGAGTCACGAGAATCATCGTTGTTTTTTTCCTCCTCCATATATCCAGCAGCACGTCCTGCAGGTGTTTTCTTGTAAAAGCGTCGAGTGCACCAAACGGTTCATCTAAAAGTAGCACCTCAGGCTCCCGCAGAAGGGCCCGGGCGATGGCTACTCTTTGTGACATGCCGCCTGACAGCTCGCGCGGATATGCTTTTTCCGATCCTTTCAATCTGACAATCTCGATCAGTTCATCCACCTTTTGTTTGACTTTTGGGTCCTTCAAATTCAAGTCGGCTGCAATATTCTGCTCAACAGTCAGCCAAGGAAAGAGGCGGTGTTCCTGAAAAATAAATCCTTGCTGAATACCCGGAGCTGTTACGCTGCGGCCGTTAATTTCCACACTCCCGTCATATTCAGAATCAAGCCCTGCAATAATCTTTAACAGGGTGCTTTTTCCACACCCGCTCGGTCCGATAAGCGTTAGAAATTCGCCTGGTGCGATTGATAATTCTATGTTCTCTAAGACCGTGTTTTTGCGGCCCTCTTGAACAAATGCCTTTTCTTTGATGCTGATGGTCACAGCCACTTTTATCCCTCTCTTTCTGCCAACCCCGCCTTCAAAAAAACAAAAAGGCCCCCATCTCTGTTCTTGTAGAGATGAGAGCCTTCGGCGGTCCGATCAGCTGCCCAATTGTTTTTTTGTTTGAATAACATGTTAATTCAAATTATTCCGATATGTCAACTCTTTTTTAAATACGATTTTTGATATCCTTGTTTATCACTTACTCTGCTTGTTTCGCAAATAGAGAAGGAAAAATTATTTCTCCAAAAATTATTAAGTGTCATAAAAAGCTGTTACAACAAGGCTTTTCAACACTTTCGATACTAGATATCGATTAATAGAGATAACTATTTTATAATAATTATAAAATAATATTGACTTTTTACTTAGAGATGATATTATGTTCTTATAAATTCCAAGAGGTGATAACATGAGTTCAAATAAACTGACAACTAGCTGGGGCGCTCCGGTTGGAGATAATCAAAACTCAATGACTGCCGGTTCTCGCGGACCAACTTTAATTCAAGATGTACATTTACTCGAAAAATTGGCCCATTTCAACCGAGAACGTGTTCCTGAACGTGTTGTTCACGCCAAAGGAGCAGGCGCACACGGATATTTTGAAGTGACAAACGACGTAACAAAATACACGAAAGCCGCTTTCCTTTCTGAAGTCGGCAAACGCACACCGTTGTTCATCCGTTTCTCAACAGTTGCCGGTGAACTTGGCTCTGCTGACACAGTTCGCGACCCGCGCGGATTTGCTGTTAAATTTTATACTGAAGAAGGAAACTACGACATCGTCGGCAACAATACGCCTGTATTCTTTATCCGCGATGCGATTAAGTTCCCTGATTTCATCCATACACAAAAAAGAGATCCAAAAACACACCTGAAAAACCCTACGGCTGTATGGGATTTCTGGTCACTTTCACCAGAGTCACTGCACCAAGTGACAATCCTGATGTCTGACCGCGGAATTCCTGCGACACTTCGCCACATGCACGGCTTCGGAAGCCATACATTCAAATGGACAAATGCCGAAGGCGAAGGCGTATGGATTAAATATCACTTTAAAACAGAACAAGGCGTGAAAAACCTTGATGTCAATACGGCAGCAAAAATTGCCGGTGAAAACCCTGATTACCATACAGAAGACCTTTTCAACGCAATCGAAAACGGTGATTATCCTGCATGGAAACTATATGTGCAAATCATGCCTTTAGAAGATGCAAATACGTACCGTTTCGATCCGTTTGATGTCACAAAAGTTTGGTCTCAAAAAGACTACCCGTTAATCGAGGTCGGACGCATGGTTCTAGACAGAAATCCGGAAAACTACTTTGCAGAGGTAGAACAAGCGACATTTTCACCTGGAACCCTCGTGCCTGGTATTGATGTTTCACCGGATAAAATGCTTCAAGGCCGACTTTTTGCTTATCATGATGCACACCGCTACCGTGTCGGTGCAAACCATCAAGCGCTGCCAATCAACCGCGCACGCAACAAAGTAAACAATTATCAGCGTGATGGGCAAATGCGTTTTGATGATAACGGCGACGGATCTGTGTATTACGAGCCTAACAGCTTCGGCGGTCCAAAAGAGTCACCTGAGGATAAGCAAGCAGCATATCCGGTACAAGGTATCGCTGACAGCGTAAGCTACGATCACAACGATCACTACACTCAAGCCGGTGATCTGTATCGTTTAATGAGTGAAGATGAACGTACCCGCCTTGTTGAAAATATCGTTAATGCTATGAAGCCGGTAGAAAAAGAAGAAATCAAGCTGCGCCAAATCGAGCACCTCTACAAAGCGGATCCTGAATACGGAAAACGCGTGGCAGAAGGCCTTGGATTGCCGATTAAAAAAGATGCTTAATGGAGAAATGCAAAAACCCGCTGTAGTCAGCGGGTTTTTTTATATTTAGTTACACATTGCGTATGCTTCTCATCAATCTTCATATAAATTTCTTCCATGAGTTCCGCGCTGTTTATAATCTCTCGTTTGTTTTTTTCAATCAGCAGCTCAAGCGGCAAAATCTGATTCCCGTAGGTTTTTCGCTTCCTGAATCGTTTTCTCCCCTTTTCTTTTTTGACTCCCATCAATAATCCCTCCTTTTTCATACAAAAAAGGCCCTTATCTAAAAGATAAGAGCCTTCGGTGTCCCGATCAGCGCGATAAATTTGAAAAATTTGTACTGACCATGTTAATTCATACAATACCGACCTGTCAACTATTTTTTTGAGGGTGTTGATACTGTATCAGATTGCATCCCCGCTTTTTCCTTATACACTCTTATCCCCTGACGCATAAGCTAGAGAAACTAGAATACGAGAGAAAGAGATGTGGGTGTGTGGAAAAGACAAAATTGACCGGACGTATCGTGACACGGGATGATCCGGACTTTCGAGTTAAACGATGGGAGACTACGTAAATTGGCCAGATATCGGAAATCAGAAACTGGCCAAGAACATATTACGGCGAAAACGTTGAACGACTCCGCCGTGTCAAAACGAAATATGATCCAGAAAATGTTTTCCGCTTTGAACAGAGTATTCCTCCGCTTCGACGCTCTCTGTTTTTCTAAAAAAAATGAAGATGGAGCATTCTCCATCTTCATCTTATTTATTGATATAAATTGCTTCCCGTATCGACAAACTCTTTTGCTTTTTCTTTTAATCCTTTATTTATGGCTTCTGCTTCACTGAGATCGTTTTTCTTTGCATAATCCCGAATATCCTGTGAAATTCTCATGCTGCAAAATTTCGGACCGCACATGGAACAAAAGTGAGCGGTTTTTGCTCCTTCAGCAGGCAGGGTTTCATCATGGTATTCAAGGGCTCTCTCCGGATCAAGAGATAAATTAAACTGATCCCGCCAGCGGAATTCAAAACGGGCTTTCGATAACGCATCATCCCGGATTTGCGCTCCGGGATGCCCTTTTGCAAGGTCCGCAGCGTGCGCAGCGATCTTATATGTAATGACTCCTTCACGAACATCATCACGGTTTGGCAGCCCCAAATGCTCCTTCGGCGTTACATAACAAAGCATTGCTGTCCCATACCAACCGATCATCGCCGCTCCGATCGCTGAAGTAATATGGTCATATCCCGGCGCAATATCCGTTGTCAACGGCCCCAATGTGTAAAAAGGCGCTTCTTTACAAATGTCCATTTGTTTATCGACGTTCTCTTTGATTTTATGCATCGGAACATGTCCAGGCCCCTCAATCATCACCTGAACATCATGCTTCCAGGCAATTTGCGTCAGCTCTCCAAGCGTCTCTAATTCAGCAAACTGCGCTTCGTCATTGGCATCAGCAATTGATCCGGGACGCAAACCATCCCCAAGTGAGAAAGCAATATCATACATTTTCATAATCTCACATATTTCTTCAAAATGTGTGTATAAAAAGCTTTCTTGATGATGAGCCAGACACCACTGCGCCATAATCGCTCCCCCGCGTGACACAATACCAGTTGTCCGTTTGGCAGTCAGCGGTACATACCTAAGCAAAACACCCGCGTGAATCGTAAAATAATCCACTCCCTGCTCTGCCTGCTCGATTAGCGTATCACGATAAATCTCCCACGTTAAATCCTCCGCTACGCCGTTTACTTTTTCAAGCGCCTGATAAATCGGAACAGTTCCCACAGGCACGGGGCAATTGCGGATAATCCATTCACGCGTCGTATGAATATCTTTTCCGGTAGAGAGATCCATCATCGTATCCGCTCCCCAGCGGATGGCCCACGTCATTTTTTCCACTTCTTCTTCAATGGATGACGTAACCGCTGAATTCCCGATATTCGCATTAATCTTCACATGAAAATTCCGGCCGATAATCATTGGCTCACTTTCAGGGTGATTAATGTTTGAAGGAATAATCGCCCGGCCGCTAGCTACCTCGTCTCTGACGAATTCAGGAGACACATGCTCACGAATGGAGATAAATTCCATCTCAGGTGTAATGATCCCCTTTTTTGCATAGTGCATTTGTGTGACATTTTGACCTGCCTTCGCCCTCAGCGGTTTCCGCTTTAATCCTGGGTAGCTTACGTTTGGATTTGCTTTTTTATAACCGTTATCTTCTGGTTTTATAGCCCGACCTTCATACTCTTCCACGTCACCGCGCTCTGTGATCCATTTTTGGCGGAGCGGCTTTAATCCTTCTTGAATATTAATGGTTACTTCAGGGTCCGTATACGGTCCGCTTGTATCATAGACACGCACAGGCGCGTTTTCCTCTTCGCCGAACGATCCCGTCGTCGGACTCAATAGGATCTCCCTCATCGGCACTTGGATGTCCGAAGAAGAACCCTCCACGTATACCTTCTTGCTGCCTGAAAAACTTGACATAATGGAAATGTTGGCTTGCTGCACTGAATTGTTTTGCATTACTTTTCCTTCCCCTCTCTACGTTTGAAAGGACAAAATCAAGCCCATAACCAGCACAAAAAACCGGATTCATATAAATGAACCCGGTTACAGTCAGAAAGAAACATATTATTGCCCAGCAAGACAATAACAAAAACAATTCCTCTACTTCCCCACGCTGGTACGAACCAGATCAGGTCCAAAGGGTTAAGAAGCTTACCTTCTCTCTCAGCCCGAAAGCGGGCACCCCCAGTAACTATTGATTTCGCACTCATCTTATCATAAAATCAATCTGAAAAAAAGAGGAATATAGATAATATTCAGCCAATTTCACCCTAAATATTTGACCGGCAACGGGATTTCAGCTATTTCATGTTCAGCCATCATCACCCGATATGCCTTTCCACCCGACCTTGAACTCACAGTCTGAAACAGCTGATCATTTATGAAATGGAGAGCAGCCCCATCATCCGCTGCATAGCCACTGCATAAGAACTTGTTAGATATCAGCTGGTGGTATGCCGGTCTCCGATCCTTTTCCCCGTCATAATGGGGACAAAAGCTCCCTTGCAAAAAACCTAAACTTTTCAAACTTGTCAGCGGTCCGGCTGAATCCGTCACCCCTTCTTCAAACCAGCAGATCGCACCGGCACTTAATCCAGCTAAAACCACACCGTTCTTCCATGCTTCCCTGAGAATCTGGTCAAGCCCCCACTCTTTCCATAACACAAGTAAATTCCGCGTATTTCCCCCGCCAACATAAATCACGTCCATTTCCATAACAAAAGAAGTTAAATCTGTTGATGGCGGCTTAAACAAAGATAAGTGAGACGGCACACAATCCAGTGTTTGAAATGCATGATAAAACCGCTGAATATAGTTTTGGGAATCTCCGCTCGCCGTCGGCAAAAAACAAATACGAGGCTGCTCTCGTTTTGATTGATTGAGGATATATTGATCGAGGGACAAATTATCCGGCTCCATCGAAAAACCCCCGCCCCCCATCGAAATAATCTGCTTCATCATCACACCCCCCAACAAAATTTGTTGCTTATTATAGCATTTTGTATAGAAGCAAGAAACAAAGCCAAATACTTTCTTATCAGGAGCTGCTAAAAAAACAAAGGAGGTGGTTTCCCATTGAACAAAGTTTTTGTCCCAAAGATATTCTTGATTTGTTAACAACAATAAAAACCAGCATTAACAAATACACTGTCGCAATAACAGAAGCCGAAAATCCCCACATCAGAAGATCATTGCATGATCAATTAGATACAACTGTTTATCTCCATGATGAACTGTCAGATCTTCTGTTAGAAAAGGGATGGCTCGGGTGAGCAATTCCAAATCAAATCGATTAGATTTATCTTACAGCAAAGACCACAAAAAGAGACGGGATCTCAAAGATGAGATGCCGTCTCTTTTTTATTGCTCCACTCTTCTTAAAGCCTCATTTACCGTTTCTTTTATAAACGCGTCTTCACCGCTTAATCGGTCTAAACTGAGATCGCCGTTTCTCAGCCTTTCGGAAATATTGTTTATATCCTCCTCTACTGTGATTTGCAGCTCACCAGCCAAAAACATTCTGTGTAATTCATCTGCAACCAAACTTTCTTTATTCACTTCCATCCACTCCTTTATTTTCAATATTATTCTTAGTCTGTCCCTAGGCCGAGACGAATAATAGGAAAAAAGTATGAATCAAACGAATCTTTTTTCCTCCTTCTTGCGTATATCTGTTGAGAAAAAAGAAAAAGGGGAAGATCTAACATGTCATTTTTTAAGAAACTTGCGGCAAGTGCCGGAATTGGAGCTGCAAAAGTAGATACAATTTTAGAAAAAGACGCATATTTTCCAGGAGAAGAAGTACAGGGAACGGTACATGTCAAAGGCGGAAAAATTGCTCAGGACATCCGTTATATCGATTTACAGCTTAGCACACGGTATGTCATTGTAAAGGACGATGAAGAGCACCGGAAATACGCTACAATTCATTCTTTCCGGGTCACTGGTTCATTTACCATACAGCCTGGTGAAGAGCATCAATTTCCGTTCACATTCACTCTGCCTCTAGATACGCCGATGACTGTAGGGAAAGTAGAGGTTGCCGTGGTGACAGACCTTGACATTCAAGGCGGTATCGATAAATCCGATCATGACCGCATTTTCGTTGAAGCGCACCCTTGGATTGAAAATGTGCTGGAAGCAATCGAAAACCTGGGCTTCCGTCTTAACGAAGCAGACTGTGAACAAGCGCCCTACTTCCGACGCCGCCTTCCGTTCGTTCAAGAATTCGAATTCGTTCCGACTTCCGGATATTATCGTCAAATGCTTGATGAATTAGAGCTCATTTTCCTTTTAGACGAAGACGGTTTGGAAATCATTTTCGAAGTCGACCGCAGGGCAAGAGGACTGCGAGGATGGCTGGAAGAGATGTATAATGACGGAGAACAGCTTGTACGCGTCCGTTTCAGCCAATCAGAGCTTGAAGATGCAGAAGAGCTTGAAGAGGTGTTAGAAGAGATCTTAGACCAATACGCTGAGTAAGTATAAAAAGGAGCCTCGGCTCCTTTTCTTTAATAAAAAATAAAAACCCGTGTCTATTAAGAAACGGGTTTTTCAGTATACCGGTGGTCGGGGTCGAACCGACACTCCAGAAGGAACACGATTTTGAGTCGTGCGCGTCTGCCAATTCCGCCACACCGGCAAGTTTTACGTCGTATCTAACCGACGAATATAACTATATCATGGATCTCATAAAGTGTCAACGTATTTCAAAAAAGTTTTTTTGGAAATATAAAATAAAAGTGTTGAAAGACTAGCTATACAGCCGCTTTATAATAGGCCTCGGAACTTAACTTGTTATGATAAATCAAAGCATTAAAAAAATGATCTACTTATGTAGATCATTAATATGATTAGTTATAATGATAAAACACAAACACCAATTCAACTTACCATGTAAGTAAAATTGGTGCCGAGGGCCGGACTTGAACCGGCACGGTAGTCACCTACCGCAGGATTTTAAGTCCTGTGTGTCTGCCAATTCCACCACCCCGGCAATAAGAAGGCGACACCCGGATTCGAACCGGGGATAAAGGTTTTGCAGACCTCTGCCTTACCACTTGGCTATGCCGCCGTAATTGGAGCGGAAGACGGGATTCGAACCCGCGACCCCCACCTTGGCAAGGTGGTGTTCTACCACTGAACTACTTCCGCATTTTAAATGGACTTAATACATTATATGCAGTTGATATAAAAAGTGAGACTGGGCTAGCTGGATTCGAACCAACGCATGACGGAGTCAAAGTCCGTTGCCTTACCGCTTGGCTATAGCCCAATGATAATATGGGGCGATTGATGGGAATCGAACCCACGAGTGCCAGAGCCACAATCTGGTGCGTTAACCACTTCGCCACAACCGCCATAATCTCAAGATGTCATAAATTTGGCAGGGGCAGTAGGAATCGAACCCACACCGGAGGTTTTGGAGACCTCTGTTCTACCGTTAAACTATGCCCCTATAAATGGTGGAGGGGGGCAGATTCGAACTGCCGAACCCTGAGGGAGCGGATTTACAGTCCGCCGCGTTTAGCCACTTCGCTACCCCTCCACATTAATTTTTGAAAAAACAGTGCCGGCAAGAGGACTTGAACCCCCAACCTACTGATTACAAGTCAGTTGCTCTACCAATTGAGCTACACCGGCATAGGTGGTGGCTCGGGACGGAATCGAACCGCCGACACACGGATTTTCAGTCCGTTGCTCTACCAACTGAGCTACCGAGCCTAAGTATTTAAATGGCGGTCCGGACGGGACTCGAACCCGCGACCTCCTGCGTGACAGGCAGGCATTCTAACCAACTGAACTACCGGACCATTTTGAAATTTGGTTGCGGGGGCAGGATTTGAACCTGCGACCTTCGGGTTATGAGCCCGACGAGCTACCGAACTGCTCCACCCCGCGATGATATAATGGTGGAGGATGACGGGCTCGAACCGCCGACCCTCTGCTTGTAAGGCAGATGCTCTCCCAGCTGAGCTAATCCTCCATCATATAATGACCCGTACGGGATTCGAACCCGTGTTACCGCCGTGAAAGGGCGGTGTCTTAACCGCTTGACCAACGGGCCCAGACTTTCAATTGTAATTATGTATAAGTATCAGTGGCGGAGAGCAAGGGATTCGAACCCTTGAGGCGGAGTTGACCGCCTACACGATTTCCAATCGTGCTCCTTCGACCACTCGGACAGCTCTCCAATAATGGCTCCGCAGGTAGGATTCGAACCTACGACCGATCGGTTAACAGCCGATAGCTCTACCACTGAGCTACTGCGGAATGAAGTCTGCCTGGCGATGTCCTACTCTCACAGGGGGAAACCCCCGACTACCATCGGCGCTGAAGAGCTTAACTTCCGTGTTCGGCATGGGAACGGGTGTGACCTCTTCGCCATCATCACCAGACAATTTCAGTGACATTTAACATTATACTATGTATTCTTGAGAAAATCAAGTGTTTTTTTGAAAAAACTTATTCTCTCAAAACTAGATAACAGGTGTGCCATCATTCAAAAATATGGTTAAGTCCTCGATCGATTAGTATCTGTCAGCTCCATGTGTCGCCACACTTCCACCTCAGACCTATCAA